>NZ_JAQIRG010000011.1:0-178048 GCF_050600725.1 Klebsiella sp. 141251 | reverse complement strand
CGCATGGTGCAGCTGCGTACGGTGAGCAAACGCGAGAAGATCCTCTTCCCGGCGGTGCTGTTGCTGCTGGTGGCGCTGCTGCTGCCGGACGCCGCACCGCTGCTGGGGATGTTCTGCTTCGGCAACCTGATGCGCGAAAGCGGGGTGGTGGATCGTCTGAGCGATACGGTGCAGAACGCGCTGATCAATATTGTCACCATCTTCCTCGGGCTGTCGGTGGGGGCCAAGCTGGTGGCGGACAAGTTCCTGCAGCCGCAGACGCTGGGGATCCTGCTGCTGGGGGTGATCGCCTTCTGCGTGGGCACCGCCGCCGGGGTGATCATGGCGAAGCTGATGAACGTGTTCAGTAAACACAAGATCAACCCGCTGATTGGTTCCGCCGGGGTATCGGCGGTGCCGATGGCGGCGAGGGTGTCCAACAAGGTGGGTCTGGAAGCGGACGGGCAGAACTTCCTGCTGATGCACGCGATGGGCCCGAACGTGGCCGGGGTGATCGGCTCGGCGATCGCCGCCGGGGTGATGCTCAAGTACGTGCTGGCGATGTAGGCCGGCGTCCATCCCGGATAGCGGCTGGCGCCTTAGCCGGGCTACCACACCAGCGCCCGATTCAATGGTTTTGAACGGGCGTTTTTCTGAATTTTTTGGATCTGTGCGCCATCTGCAGGTACCCGGACCGCCAAACGAGGAAACTAGCCATTTAATGTCTATCGGCCCTATGTACACCCGAAAAATAACCCACTGGTTTGCGCGGCGGTCCTTTCAGAACCGCATCTTCCTGCTGATATTATTTACCTCAACTGTCGTCATGCTGGGTATGTCCTGGTATCTAACAGATATTACCGAAGAACGTCTTCATTACCAGGTCGGGCAACGGGCATTGATTCAGGCGATGCAGATTTCAGCAATGCCGGAGCTGGTAGAAGCGGTACAGAAGCGCGATCTCGCCAGAATTAAAGAGCTTATCGACCCCATGCGTTCCTTCTCAGACGCCACCTACATCACCGTCGGCGATGCCAACGGACAGCGTCTTTATCACGTCAACCCGGACGAAATCGGTAAATCAATGGAAGGTGGCGATAGCGATGAGGCGCTGTATAACGCCAAAAGCTATGTCTCGGTACGCAAAGGTTCGCTAGGTTCATCATTACGGGGTAAATCGCCGGTGCAGGACGCCACCGGGAAAGTCATCGGCATCGTGTCGGTCGGTTATACCATTGAACAGTTAGAAAACTGGCTCAGCCTGCAGATAAGCTCGCTACTGATCCCGATGGCGATTATCCTGCTATTGCTGCTGTACTGCGCTCGCCGCTTCTCGCTGCATATCAAAAAGCAAATGCTCAATATGGAGCCCCAGCAGCTCTCGCAGCTGCTCATCCAGCAAAGCGTGCTCTTTGAATCGGTGTTTGAAGGGCTCATCGCCATCGACTCAAATTATAAGATAACCGCCATTAATCAGACCGCCCGTCGTCTGCTTAATCTAAGCCAGCCGGAGCCCGTACTGATCGGTAAAAAGATCAGTAGCGTCATTGCGCAAGAGGCATTCTTCTACGATGCGCCGCATGAGAATAAGAAAGACGCGATCGTCACTTTTAATCAGATCAAAGTGATCGCCAGCCGGATGGCGGTGATCTTAAATAATGCCCCACAGGGTTGGGTCATCAGTTTTCGCAGTAAAGACGATATCAACACCCTCAGTCTGCAGCTCAGCCAGGTACAGCAGTACGCCGATAATCTGCGCGCCGTGCAGCATGAACACCGCAACCTGATCTCGACCATCGCCGGACTGTTGTTTCTTAAACGCTACGATCACGCGCTGGATCTGATTCAGCAACAGTCAGAAAGCCACCAGAAGGTACTCGATTTTATTGCGCGTAATTTCCAGGATAACCACCTTGCCGGGCTGCTGATCGGTAAATATTATCGGGCCAAAGAGCTTGGTCTTGAACTGGTATTCGACCCCGCCTGCTTCGTCGATATCCTTCCCAGCGCGCTTTCTCCCAGCGAATGGATCTCGATCGTAGGGAATCTGCTCGATAACGCCTACAATGCCTCGTTACGCCAGCCGCTGGGATCGAAGCAGATCGAGTGTTTAATAAATAGCGACGGTCATGAACTGATCGTCGAGATCGCCGACCAGGGATGCGGTATTGACGAGACGCTACGCGATCGCATCTTTGAGCGTGGCGTCACCAGTAGCGCCAGCGCCGAGCACGGTATTGGGCTCTGGCTGGTGCGCAGTTACGTAGAACAAGCAGGCGGCACTATCGTCGTCGAAAATAACATTCCCTTTGGCACCATCTTTACCCTTTATATCCCCCTGACCCGAGATGAACATCATGGATAGCATTACTACTCTTATCGTTGAAGACGAACCTATGCTGGCGGAAATCCTGGTGGATACCATCAAACAGTTCCCCCAGTTCAACGTAATCGGCATCGCGGATAAACTGGAAAGCGCGAAAAAGCTGATGCGTCTCTACCAGCCGCAGCTGATCCTGCTGGATAACTTTCTCCCTGACGGCAAGGGGTTGGATCTGATTCGCCACGCTGTCAGCACTAACTACAAAGGGCGAATCATTTTCATTACCGCCGATAATCATATGGAGACCATCAGCGAAGCCCTGCGACTGGGAGTATTCGATTACCTGATTAAGCCCGTACACTATCAACGTTTACAACATACGCTCGAGCGTTTCGCCCGCTACCGCAGCTCATTGCGTTCGAGCGAACAGGCCAGCCAGACCCACGTCGACGCCCTGTTTAATATCCAGGCTCGCGAGCACACTGAACCTGCTGACGCACCGCTGCGCGGGATTGATGAAAGCACCTTTCACCGCGTGCTGCAGCTGTTCTCCGACCCGGAAGTCGTGCATACCGCCGACTCTCTGGCCCGCATCCTCGGCAGCAGTAAAACCACTGCCCGCCGTTATCTCGAACAAGGCGTTAAAAACGATTTTCTGGAAGCGGAAATCAGTTATGGCAAAGTCGGCCGGCCGGAACGCATTTATCGCGGCAAACATCCCTACCCTGAGCACGTCTGAAACGCTTATTCGAGGGTATAGCTGACGATCATCTGCCCTTTTTTCATTTTCAGCTGGCTGATGACGATATTTCCCAACGCCGCCAGACTAACGACATGGGTACCGCCACAGGGATAAGCTGCCAGTTCGCCGAATCCTACGGCGCGCAGACCATTAGCGAAGGTGATGCGGCGCGGTAAATCCTGCTTCTGCCACGCGCTCACCTGCGCCAGCAGCGCGCTGGCTTCCGGTAACGCGGCGCCAGCGCCGGCAGCAAACGTAATCCGTCCCTCTCCCGGCCAGTGATGCGCCTTCACCGGTCGCCAGCCGAACTGCTCGCCGGCCAGTCCCAGCAAGTGACCAGCAGAGTGCAAACGGGCATGCCGTTGCCGCACAGGCGCATCAATTCGTAGCTCCACCTCGCCTAACGGCAGCGGCTGGGCAACGATATGCAGGACACTATCGCCGCGCGTCGTGACCGCCATTACGGGCTGCTCATCGATCCAGCCGCGATCGGACGGCTGCCCGCCGCCCTGCGGATGGAACAACGTGCGATCAAGTTCAATGGCATAACCACCATCGGCTTCAGCGCTGCAGCTGATAATGTGTGCGCACCCTTCGGTGGCGTCGCTGGCGTAATAAATACGTTCAGTCATGATTGTTCTCCTCTCTGTCAGCACAGTATATTGATAATATTGACCGCGATAATGGCCTCCACAACCAATGCACTTTTGCTTTGAGAGCACAAATGAATCTGAACCTTCTCCCCGACCTCGCCCTCTTCGTACAGATTGTCGAACAAGGCAGCTTTTCCGCCGTCGCCCGTCAGAGCGGGATTACGCCATCCGCCGTCAGTCGCAGCGTCTCGCGGCTGGAACAGGAGATGCGCTGCAAACTGTTGCACCGAACCACCCGCAAGCTGCGGCTGAGCGATGCCGGGAAAGCGGTGTATGAACATGCGCTGGAAATGCTGGAAGCGGCGCGCCAGGCTATGGACTGCGCCGGAAGTACCCAGACGGTGGCGCAGGGTAAACTCACGCTGAGCGTACCAAAAGCCGTCGGGCGCTTTGTCATTCATCCGCTAATGATCGACTTTTTCAACCGTTATCCGCAGGTTGACGTCTGTTTACGTTTAGAAGATCGCGATCTCGACTTTATTGATGACGGCATCGATCTCGCGCTGCGTATTACCCATACCCCTTCCCCTGGACTGCATGGCAAACCGCTGATGCCGATTGTTCATGTCATCTGCGCCACTAAAGAGTACTTACAGCGCCACGGAATGCCGCGTACCCCGCAGGATCTGCGCGCGCATAGCTGTATCAGTCTTGGCGAAACGCCCGCCGACGCGCGTTGGAAATTTCGCCGCGAAGGCAAAAACGAAACGGTGCAGACGTACGGACGCTACGCCGCTAACCACACTGCGGTGCGTCTTGATGCGGTTAAACAGCATCTGGGGATTGGCAGTCTGCCACTGTTTACCGCCCGTGAAGCGCTGGCAAAGGGTGAAATCGTGCAGGTGCTGGCGGAGTGGGAGTTTATCAGCAGCTACTCCGGCAATCTGTGGCTGTTATGGTCGGGGCATAAGCATATGCCCGCCAGAATGCGGGCAATGATTGATTTTCTTAGCGAGACGGTTCCGGCGCTGAACGCAGGCAGCACATTGCCAAAGATAAAATAATAAACACCGGGAAAACGATCCCCGGTAAAAACCAGAAACCAGAGCGGCCAATATCATGCATCCGGCGAAAACCTACCGCCAATATTGGGATAATCATCGGTAAATGAAGCACAAAAGCCAACGGGAAGAGAAACAGACTCAAAACGCCATACCGGTAGTCATAAAGCGTAGCCAGATACCAGATGAGTAAAGGGGTTGCCACAATCAGGGCGTTGATAAGAAAAAATGACCAGAACTCACGGCGGTCAGAGCGTCCAACGAAATTAAAAGCCTGTTTCCAGCCTTTAAGATAGGCCTGTCCATAGGTCATGATATTCTCTCCATGAGAACGAATTAATGACAGCGGGGCACATCGGAGCCCCCTTCAAACCAAACACTCCTTAGCCTAAACAACGCTTCAGCATAAATTAATGTGCTGGCACAAGAAAAGATATATTAATGTTGAAAGGATTGCTGGCAAAGAAACACTGCCAGCATGACCAGATATTAATTAGCGAGGATTAATTGATTTCTATTATAATTAATAAGACCACCGGCCTTAATAATCTCCTGCTCCGACGAGGTTAATTTCTCCATATAAAGCGTTATCTGCTTCACAGGTCGATTATCGCTGACTACAAAAGCGGTGATATCACTAAACTCCCCCGTTAGTGCGCTTTTTATTGCCGGGATATAAATAAAATCGCCGACCTCGAAATCAGGCGCCTCTTTCATCTGCAGCGGCAGCATCCCCCAGTTAATCACATTGGAACGATAGCGCTTGGTCGCATACTCCTGGCTAATATTGGCAAGCCCGCCAAGCACGCGCTGGCAGCTAGCGGCCTGCTCTCGCGCTGAGCCATCACCGGGTTTGACCGCATAGATCATGCTACCTATCTCAGTCTGTGCCGCGCTAATATTTTCCTGACCCGGTAGCAGACGTATCTGGGAAAATATATTTTCCAGCTGTGGATTTAAACGGCAAAGATCTTCACCCTTAACGCGTTGTTGCTCCATAACGGCAATTTTTTTAGCCCGCCCCACATACTGCGGATCGCGACGGGAGAGCGTAAATTCCGCCAGCCCCAGGGGGTTCGAACGAAACGATGATGTTTCCCCTGACGGTATCAGCTCGTCGGTAGTCGTTACCGGATCCATTATCTTTGCGGCGACCACTAACAGAACATTATCCGTTAATGCATTCATTTCCGGCCAATCTTTTATATTCGGGCCATAGATTAGCGGCTGCTGCGTAGCGCCTTTAACGAATCCCTGATAAACCCGGTTTTTATAGGGGGAAACATCAAATTCATATTCCGGAGCATCATGCCAGCAATCGAGCTCCGCCGCCGAGGTTAACAATCCCCCGTTAGCGGCCGTCGCGGCAATTGAACGCGCGTCCATCAATGCCACCGCCGACATCTGCCCATTTCCCGGCTTGGAACCTTCACGGTTCGGAAAGTTTCGCGTCGTATGACGGATACTTAAGCCATTATGCATCGGGGTATCACCGGCGCCGAAGCAAGGACCGCAGAACGCGGTACGAATAATGGCGCCCGCACTCATTAAGTCATTGATCATTCCCTTCTTCGTTAACGCCATCAGCACCGGTTGTGAGGAGGGGTAAACTGAAAGCGAGAAAATATTATCGCCACAGGAGTGATGCCTCAGGGCATTCGCCGCCTGTACGACGTTGACATAGTTTCCCCCGGCGCAACCAGCAATAATACCCTGCTGAACGCGTAATTTACCGTTCTCTATTTTGTCCAACAGAGACAGCTTCGCGCGCCCAAGCGAGATTTTCTCAGCTTCAATTTCAACCTGGCGTAAAATGTCCGGTAAATTCTGATTAACTGTATCAATTTCATAGACATTGGCTGGATGAAACGGTAGCGCGATCATCGGCTTGATGGTACTTAAATCGATTTCGATACAACCATCGTAGTAGGCCATCTCTTTTGCTGACAGCGCACGATAATCTTTCTCTCTACCATGAAGGCGTAAAAAATGCCGCGTCTCTTCATCGGTCTGCCAGATAGAGGATAAGCAGGTCGTCTCAGTAGTCATGACATCAATACTGTTTCGATAGTCGGTCGACATACTGGCCACGCCGGGACCAACGAATTCCATCACTTTGTTCTTCACATAACCGTTTTTGAATACCGCGCCAATTAATGCCAACGCAATATCCTGAGGGCCAACGCCAGCGGCAGGTTTGCCAGTTAAATACACCGCGACGACATCGGGATAATCAATATCCCAGGTGTTTCCCAGCAGTTGTTTAACTAGCTCACCGCCGCCTTCACCGACGGCCATCGTCCCCAGCGCGCCATAACGCGTATGACTATCCGATCCCAGTATCATTTGGCCGCTACCAGCCATCATTTCACGCATATACTGGTGAATAACCGAAATATGTGGCGGAACGTAAATCCCGCCATATTTCTGCGCGGAAGTGAGACCAAAAATATGATCGTCGCTGTTAATGGTTCCTCCCACCGCACAAAGTGAATTGTGGCAGTTGGTTAAAACATACGGCAATGGAAAGCGGGTCATGCCGGAGGCTTTTGCCGTCTGGATGATGCCAACAAAGGTAAGGTCATGGGAGGTCATAGAATCAAATTTAATTTTTAATTTCTGTTCATCTCCCGAGTGGCTATGAGATGACAAAATTGACCATGCTATGGTTCCCTTTCGTGCAATCTCTTTGGCGACAGGATTGGCGCATTCCTGTTCTGGGATAATCCCATGCTGATGGGATAAATATACCCCACTATCATGTAATTTAATCATGACTTATGTCCTTCAGATAGATTAAATAATTAGGCGATGCTTTTATCCGTATTATTACGAATAGAAAGGAAAAAATATCGGCAGTAAAATAAAGCTCACCACCACAGATATAATAATCAGCGGTAATCCGACCCTGACATAATCCATAAACCGATATCCTCCGGCGGAAAAAATCATCATATTCGCCGGCGTCCCCACCGGGGTCGCATAAGCACATGAACAACCAATGACAATAGCCATTAGCACCGCTCGCGGATCGGCCCCCATGGAATTCGCAATAGACAGACCAATAGGAATCAGCAAGGCCGCTGTTGCGGTATTCGACATGAAGTTCGTTAATACACAGGATATGATTAACACAGCACTTAACAGTAAGAACGGTGAAGCCTGTTGACCCAGCAGATCGATAATAGAACGGGCCATGATTTCACCCGCGCCAGTGGTTTCGAGTGCTTTCGCTAAAGCTAAAGTACCGCCAAACAGAAAAATCGTCTGTGAGTCAATTGACTGGTAGGCCTGTTTTTCAGTAATCACTCGCGTAATAACCAAAAATAAGGCGCCAATTGAACCAATAATTGCAATTGGCAAACCAATGACGCTCTCAAAAATCATGCCCAGTACAGTAAATACCAACACTAAAACCGCAATAACTTGCTTGTATTTAGGACAGTCAACTTTCCTGCTCTTTTCTGCTTTTCCCTCGGCACGCACAGATTGTGCCGGTAACAATTTATAACCTATTGTCAAAAAGTAGATGATCCCGCAAAGCAGCATAGGGATACCCAGTTTGGCATACTCGAAAAAACCGAAGCGTTGCCCGACTTGTTCCAGCGCCGACTGGGCGATCAAATTACCCGGCGAGCCAATAAGCGATAAGTTTCCACCCAGCGCCGACGCAAACGCTAATGGCATCAACAAACGAGATTGCGCATAGCCAGACTTCACCGCGGCGCCGATAACTACGGGGATCAGTACCGCGGCCGTTCCCGTGTTAGACAGAAAGCCGGAGAGTATTCCGCAAACCAACATGATAATAACGATGAGTTGCTTCTCCGACCGAGCGTAACGGGTAACTATTCCTCCAATTTTATCTGTGACGCCAGTTTCGAATAAGGCGCCGCCAACCACAAACATGGCGACAAATAAAATGACATTCTGGTTAATAAACCCCGAGAAGGCCGTTTTCACATCAAACACGCCGGTTACGACCAGGACAATGCATACGATCATCGCGGTCGCCGCCAGCGGGATTTTCTCCCAAATAAACATCACAATTGAAAATAACAATAGTGACAATGTAATTGTTACTGGAGACATAAAAATGCGACACTCCATTTAGCGTTTTTAAAATATATCCTTGTTCCATGAACGCAGATTATAAAAAAGATTAAAATCAATATTTAATTTATTAGATTACCTTCCAGTACATTAATAACTCCCACCACCATACCCCGATGGTGATATGCAGGATGGACGTCAGCAGAGCCAATATACCGCCGACAATCCACCAGGACTTAATATCATTATAACCAACGCCAAATATCACCGGGCCAGCGGCGCCGCCATAATGGGTGACCATACCGCCATACGAATTACTAAACAGTAGGGCTAATGCGGTTAACATCACTGGCGCACCGGAAACATTCGCTAACATCGCAAACACCGGTACCATTGCCACAATATACGCGCTGCCTGAAGCGAAGAAATAACGCACCAGAATGCTTAATGCTACAATAACCACGAAAGCCAGAGTGCTATGACTGCCAAACGAAATATTGTCCTTCAACAATTCAGCTAACCACAAGAAAAAGCCCACTTTGGACAACAGCGAACTCAAACCAATAATCCCACCGTACCAAATCAGGGTATTCCAACCCCCTTTATTTTTTATAACATCATCCCAGGTGACGATTTTTAACACCAGCATCAACGCCATGACGCAAATAGCTACCGTTGATTCGTTAACGCCAAGCGACTTGCTAAATACCCAACCGGCTAATGCCATGACAAACAGGCAGGAGAGCATTTTTTCACGTAAGGTCATCGGCCCTAAAGACTCAAGACCTTCTTTGGCAATTGCCTTATTATCCACTTTCTTTAACTCTGGTGGATATAACTTATAGGTAATGAGCGGTGTTAATAACAGCATAATAATGCCTGGTAATATTCCGGCTAATGCCCATCCGCCCCAGCTCAATTTGATATAACAAATATCTTCAATCATTTTGAGCGCCAGTATATTCCCGGCCATTGCGGTAAAGAACATATAACTGGTCGTTTTGGTAACCATATAGACGTTAATCATCAAATAATGGCCAACGCGTTTTGCCGTATGCTCCGGTTCCGAGCCTAACGCAACGGCCACGCTATTGATGATAGGTAAGACGATACCGCCGGCGCGAGCCGTATTCGACGGTGTCGCGGGGGAAAGGATGAGATCAAGAAAGGCGGTAACATAGCCTAAGCCAAGCGTGGTACTCCCTATCTTGCCAATAAGAATATAAGCAATCCGCTTACCTAAACCAGTAATAACAAAGGCAGCACTTAAGGTAAACGCTGAGAAAACCAGCCAGGTAGTTCCCGATGCATAGCCACTTAATACACTCGATGATTTTATTACGCCATCACCTAAATTACCAATAACGACCATTGATGTGGCGACAGCGACTAACAATATTACCGGTTCAGAAAACGGCTTAATAACCAAACCAACAATCGCCGCCAGATAAATCCCTGATAGCACCCAAGCCAGTTTGGTCAATCCCGCTGGAGCCGGAAATAGACTAATAAGCAATGGGATGGCGACAAGCACTAATAGCTTGCATACTGTTTTTTTATCCATTTCGATCCCTTACCTGAATAAAATTATAGAAGAACACTGATTAAGTTATTCAGGGAGATAAACCATGCCAGAAAGAATCTTACGTGCGGTACGAATAACCGACGCGCGAATATTTTCAGGATTTCCATTCGCGTTACTTAGGTTCACCTCAATGCTGCCGCTAGGGTGTTCAACGCTAATTAATCCTTCACCAGACATTCGCGTAAGCTCGTTAACCACGGTGTCGGCGATAACACAAGAACTCGCCAGACCGATAGCGCCCGTAATCGCCAGAGACTTATGGCAGCTGTGGGGCATGAAATAACGCACGCTCATTGTTCCGCCGTGTTGCGGTGGAGCAACCAGTACCGGTTTAGGTATAACCATGTTGGATACATCGCCAAACCCCATTGCCGCGCCAGCTTGTTGACGTATAGATTCAAGACGCTGGAAAAATGCACTGTCCTTGTCTAATTCAGCAGCAGATTCATATCCGGTTTTACCGAGACTGTGTGCAGGGATAATCACCATCGGCATCGCCATATCAATACACGTGACGCGAATATCATCAAAAATATCGACCCGGTTACCGGTGGGGAAAAGTTGGCCCGACTTCGCCCCGGCGGCGTTTAGAAATGTCAGAGCAACGGGAGCCGCCTGCCCGGGAACGCCATCAATATGGGTATTCCCTTCATAAACGACCTGGCCGTTCGGTGTTTGAATGTCAGCATCGACAAAGGTATTGGTATTTACGTTTCTGATACGCACCCGCGTTACCGGTGAACTCGCCGCGATGAGACCTTTTTCGATAGCAAATCCACCTACCGCGCACAGCATATTACCGCAATTAGGCGTGGTATCGACCCGCCGTTCATTGACAATGACCTGCACAAATAAATAGTCAATGTCTGCTTGTGGGCTGGACGATTGACTGACAATAGCCACTTTACTGGTTTGCGGGCTACCACCGCCAATACCATCAATTTCCAGTTCATGGCCTGAACCCATGATGGTTAATAACGCCTCATCACGTTTTTGAATATCTTCAGGTAGATCATCCGCTAAAAGGAAAGCCCCTTTTGACGTTCCTCCACGCATGAGAACACACGGAATTTGTTTCATAACACGCTCCTTACAAATATAGAAGAAAAAGAATAAATAAACGGGGCGTGAATTTAATGAACTTAATGTATTTAAAGTTTTTTATTTACTTTATTATTCATTAATCGCACAACCGTTCACCATCTGATTCTACTTGCAAGGCGGATAGTGATTGATAAAATATGAAAATAAGACTTATACCTACAAAACATTAATAATAACTATCGGCACGGTAATAATTAACAAGGCCATTCTACATATTAATAATTCATCTCAGATTACGGAGTAACAATGAACAATGAACTATCCGGTATGAAAGCCTTTGTCACTGTTGCCGAACTGGGTTCATTTAGCAAAGCCGCTGAAGTACTTAACCTGACGCAACCCGCCCTAACCCGAAAAATACAGAAAATAGAAAGTAATCTTAATACCCCGCTTTTCGAACGAACCACCCGAAAAATCATGCTCACCCAGGCAGGACAAATGCTCCTTCCTAAAGCGAAATCACTGATTGCCAGCCTAGATGCCGCCATTTTCAACATCAGCAATCTGACTTCGAATGTGCATGATACGGTAACGCTTTCTTGTATCCCGACGGCGGTATTTTATTTTTTACCACGTGCTATCGTTCAATTTAATCAGCGCTATCCCCACATCAAAGTTCGAATTTATGAACAAGGTATAGAAAATTGCATGACTTCGGTGAGAAAAGGCGAAGTCGATTTTGGAATAAATATGAACTTCATCACACATCCCGATATCGAATTTAGCCCGCTGGTCAACGAACCCTTCGTGCTGGCTTGCCGGCAGGATCATCCGCTCGCCAGTAAAAAATTAGTGGAATGGCGCGAGCTCGTCTCGCAGAGATTAATTGGCGTCAGACGCTCAAGCGGTAATCGGCAACTTATTGAAAGTTGCCTGCAGGATAAACCGTGGAGGTTAGATTGGTTTTACGAAGTCAGACATTTATCCACCTCTCTTGGTCTGGTCGAGGCGGGGCTTGGCATATCGGCTCTGCCCTGCCTGGCCATGCCGCATCACGCTAACAGCGCTGTCGTCAGCGTGCCGCTGGTTGAACCGGTCATCAGGCGCACGCTTGGCATGATTCGCGTTAAAAACCGTCCTCTTTCCGCGGCGGCTGAACGCTTCGCTTCATTATTGCTACTCATGTGGACGGATGAAGCGAGCGAGTTATGGTGTAATGTGGTCGATTCACACTAGCTTTACCTGTCACGGCGCGAGAGCGAAAACCTCCGCCGCCCAACGTTGAAAACCAGTGATATCCAAATCCAGCGCCACTTGGGCGTTGGCCGGTTGTCCCAAACGCCCTTCGATATCCACCACGGTGGTGCCGGCCGTCCAGGTCCCCTGCGTCTCCACCGCTACAAAGCAGGGTTTGAGCATAAATAGATCCGGGCGAACCAACCACGCGATAGCGCAGAGATCGTGCATTCTCAGGCCGCTGCTCATACTGCCGCTGCGATAGTGGCTAAACAGCGCATGAAGCATTTTACCGGTTTGATTGAGCGTCGGCAGGGTTGCCAGATAGTCCGCACTCAGCAGCGCCTTATTGGTGACATCCAGTCCGCACATCACAATGTCCAACCCACTCTGGAAGACTTTCGCGGCGGCTTCCGGATCGATGGCGATATTAAACTCGGCGTTAGGGGTAAAGTTGCCGCGACCGGCCGAGCCGCCCATCAGCACCAGTCGACGAATATTAAACAGGCACTCAGGATACTGCGTAATCAGCAGAGCAATATTGGTTAGCGGGCCGATGGCCACCAGTGTCACGGGTTCCGGCGCGTGCATCAGCGCATCGCGAATTGCCTGAAAAGCCGGTTTAGCCAGCGGCTGGCGGTTATGCTCGACGAAATCATAGCCCTCCATGCCGGATTCGCCGTGCACCGAGGCGGCATCGCGCAGCGGACGCACCAGCGGCATCGATGCCCCTTGCGCCAGTGGTACATCAGCATTCCAGAAATGCAGCAACTGCAGCGCATTGCGGGTCGTCTTCTCCACCGAGACATTACCCGCGACCGTCGTCATGAGTTGCAAATCCAGCTGCGGTGAGAAGAGCGCGGCGGCGATCGCCGCCGCGTCGTCAATACCCGGATCGGTGTCGAGAATAATCGGTAAGCGCATGGTTTTCTCCCAAAAAAAATGCCAGACGTTAAGTCTGGCATCTTCTCATACTGATGGATGAAAGAACTTACTCTACTTCACGGACATCCACACGCAGCTCTTTCGGCACTTCAAAAACGATATTCTCTTCACGGCCTTCCAGCGGCACCGCTTCACCGCCGCCCAGCTCCTGCAGGCGGGCAATCACGTTCTGCACCAGGATATCCGGGGCCGACGCGCCCGCCGTTACTCCAACGCAGGCAGCGGATTTCACCCACTGTTCCTGAATATCGGTGGCATCGTCGATAAGATAAGCCGCTTTCCCCATCCGCTGCGCCAGTTCGGCCAGACGGTTAGAGTTAGAGGAGTTTTTCGAACCGACCACCAGCACCACGTCAGCCTGTTCCGCCAGCGCGCGTACGGCTTCCTGACGGTTAGTCGTGGCGTAGCAAATATCGTCTTTACGCGGGCCGACGATTTTCGGGAAGCGCTCGCGCAGCGCGTCGATAACGTCAGAAGTATCGTCGACGGAGAGCGTGGTCTGAGTCATAAACGACAGTCGGGCATCGTTTTTCACTTCCAGCTTCAGCACATCTTCCGGCGACTCAACCAGGTACATGCCCCCTTCCGGGTTATTGTACTGACCCATGGTGCCTTCAACTTCCGGATGCCCGGCGTGGCCGATCAGGATCGACTCTTCGCCGCGGCGGCTGGCGCGGGCGACTTCCATATGGACTTTGGTCACCAGCGGACAGGTGGCGTCGAAAACCGTCAGGTCACGACTCTTCGCTTCATTGCGTACCGCCTGTGAAACGCCGTGAGCAGAGAAAATCAGGATCGCGCCGTCCGGCACTTCGCTAATCTGTTCGATAAAAATCGCTCCACGCTGACGCAGGCTATCGACGACGTAGCGGTTATGGACGACTTCGTGACGAACGTAGATTGGCGCGCCGTACAGCGTCAGCGCGTTTTCGACAATGCTGATAGCGCGGTCAACGCCGGCGCAAAAACCGCGCGGGTTAGCCAACAGGATCTGCATCTTACCCCTCCAGCGCCGGATCGACTTCCAGCACTTCAATATCAAAATGAACGGTGCGCCCGGCCAGCGGATGGTTGAAATCAACGGTAATAGAGTCGCCGTTCACTTCGCGGATCACGCCGGGCATTTCGCTGCCATCCATTGCGGTAAAGAGCATAATTGCGCCAATTTCCGGCTCGCCGGCGTCGATAAACTCGCGGCGAGAGAAATATTGGATCAGGTCCGGAGTCGGTACGCCGAATGCGGCGTCAGGTTCCAGCGAGAAAGTGGTTTTATCGCCGGCTTTCAACCCCAGCAGATGCTGTTCCAGCCCTTCGGAAAGCGAGGCGTCGCCGAGACGAAACAGCGCCGGTTTACCGTTGCCGCGCGTGGACTCGGCGGTGGAGCCATCATCCAGTTTTAGCGTGAAGTGCACCAGCACCGCGCTGTTGCTCTGTACAGAGTTAGACATGCAGGTTTGCTCTTTTACATTACCGCCACTTGTTGCCCGGTGGCGCTGCGCTTACCGGGCAATAAGGGCCGATGTATACTGTAGGCCGGATAAGACGCTTTAGCGTCGCCATCCGGCAATTTTTTATGCTGTTTTTTTATCACTGGAAGGCAAGAAACCTTCCAGCACAATCAGCGCCGCGCCGATGCAGATGGCGCTATCGGCAAGGTTGAAGGTGGCGAAATGCCAGTCGCCGACGTAAAAGTCGATCATATCGACCACAAAGCCGTGCCACAGGCGGTCGAACAAATTCCCTAACGCGCCGCCAATGATCAGCGCGTAGGCAATGTTGTTCAGCTTTTGCGTCGCCTTCGAACGGTACATCAGCACCGTCAACACCACACAGATGCCGACCGCAATCCCGGCGAAGAACCAGCGCTGCCAGCCGCCGCTATCGGCGAGGAAGCTAAAAGCCGCGCCGTAGTTGCGCGCATAATGCAGATTAAGCGATGGAAACAGCGATACCGTCTCCCCCAGAGCGAAGTTCTGGAGGATCAGGAATTTGCTGCCGAGATCGATAATCAGCACGGCTACGACGACCCACAGCCAGCGTAGCCCCGTTGAACAGATCGATTTACTCATCAGGCGAATTTACGTTGCTCGCCGTCACCGGCGACGTTACTGACACAGCGACCGCAGATTTCCGCGTGTTCCGCCACCTTGCCGACGTCGCTGGTGTAATGCCAGCAGCGTGGGCATTTCTCGCCTTCGGCTTTGCTCAGGACCACTTTCAGCCCTTTCAGCAGATCGCTCTGCCAGGCATCAGCCGGCGCCTGTGCATAATCGGCAACGTTAGCGCCGGAGGTCAACAGGACAAATCGCAATTCTTCGCCCAGCGCGTTGAGCTTGGCCGCCAGTTCGGCATCGGCATACAGCGTAACCGCCGCTTCCAGAGAACCGCCAACTTTCTTGTCCGCACGCGCCTGCTCAATCACCTTGTTGACTTCGCCGCGCACTTTCAGCAGTTCATCCCAGAAACCGTCGTTCATCGCTTCGTCGTCGGCCAGGCCGAACAGGCCTTCATACCACTCGCCGGTAAAGACGTATTTTTCACGCTCGCCCGGCAGGTAGCCCCAGATTTCGTCCGCGGTGAAGGACATGATCGGCGCCATCCAGCGCACCAACGCTTCCACAATGTGGAACAGCGCGGTCTGGCAGCTGCGGCGCGCCACGCTGTCCGCTTTCGCGGTGTACTGGCGGTCCTTGATAATATCGAGGTAGAACGAACCCATCTCGATGGAGCAGAAGCGCATCAGGCGCTGCACCACTTCGTGGAAATCGTAGGATTCGTAGGCTTTGAGGATATCTTCCTGAGCCGCCTGCGCGCAGCCGACCGCCCAGCGATCCAGAACGACCATCTCTTCCGGTTTGACCATGTCTTTTGCCGGATCGAAACCGTTAAGGTTCGCCAGCAGGAAGCGCGCGGTGTTACGGATACGACGATAGCTGTCCGCGGCGCGTTTGAGGATCTCATCGGAGACCGCCATTTCGCCGGTGTAGTCGGTGGAAGCCACCCACAGACGCAGAATATCGGCGCCCAGTTTGTTCATCACGTCCTGCGGGCTAACGGTGTTACCGATAGACTTGGACATTTTGCGGCCCTGACCGTCGACGGTGAAGCCGTGGGTCAGTACCTGACGATATGGCGCTTTGCCTTTCATCGCCGTGGAGATCATCAGCGAAGACATGAACCAGCCGCGATGCTGATCGGAGCCTTCCAGATACATGTCCGCGGCGTGACCGGCGAATTCCGGACGCACATCAACCACCGAAGAGTGGGTAGACCCGGAGTCAAACCACACGTCGAGGGTATCCGGCACTTTTTCGTAGCTGTCGGCGTCATCGCCCAGGATGTCGCGGGAATCGAGATCCCACCATGCCTGGATGCCGTCAACTTCAACGCGTTTCGCCACTTCTTCCATCAGTTCGAGGGTACGCGGATGCAGTTCGTGAGTTTCTTTATGCACGAACAGCGACATCGGCACGCCCCAGGTACGCTGACGGGAGATACACCAGTCAGGACGGTTGGCTACCATCGATTCGATACGCGCCTGGCCCCAGTCCGGGATCCACTGCACGCCTTTGATCTCTTTCAGAGACTGCGCGCGCAGGCCTTTCTGATCCATGCTGACGAACCACTGCGGGGTGGCGCGGAAGATGATCGGCGATTTGTGGCGCCAGCAGCACGGATAGCTGTGCTGCATTTTTTCCACGTGCAGCAGCGCGCCGCTGTCACGCAGCATCTCAACGATGATGTCGTTGGCTTTGAAGACGTTGATACCGTCCAGAGACGGGTAAGTACCTGGCAGGTAAGAACCGTCCGGGCCAACCGGGTTGGCGATTTCCAGACCATATTTCTGGCTGATAGTGTAGTCGTCCGGACCGTGGCCGCCGGCGGTATGCACCGCACCGGTACCCGCGTCCAACGTCACGTGGTCGCCAAGGATAGCCGGCACGTCAAAATCGAGGAACGGATGCTTGAAGCGCATCAGTTCAAGTTCGGAACCTTGTACCGCCGCCAGGATGGTGTAATCCGCCACGCCAATGCGCTGCATCACGCTTTCAACCAGGTCTTTCGCCAGGATCAGCGCCTGACCGTCAACCTGCACCAGCGCATAGTCGAACTCAGGCGACAGAGAAATGGCGCGGTTAGCCGGCAGGGTCCACGGCGTTGTGGTCCAGATAACCAGCGAAACCGGGCCAGTGACGTCGGCTACGCCGAATTTGGCCAGTACCGCGGCTTTATCTACCGCGTGGAACGCCACATCGATAGACGGAGACGTTTTGTCATAATACTCCACTTCCGCTTCCGCCAGCGCGGAACGGCAGTCAACGCACCAGTGCACCGGCTTAGCGCCTTTATGCAGGTGACCGTTGCCGATGATTTTACCCAGCGCGCGGATGATATTGGCTTCAGTTTTGAAGTCCATGGTCAGGTACGGACGCGACCAGTCGCCCAGTACGCCCAGGCGGATAAAGTCTTTACGCTGGCCGTCGATCTGCTCGGCGGCATATTCACGGCACTTGGCGCGGAATTCTGCGGCGGTGAATTTCTCGCCCGGCTTACCGTATTGCTGCTCGACTTTCAGTTCGATCGGCAGACCGTGGCAGTCCCAACCCGGAACGTACGGCGAGTCAAAACCCGTCAGTCCTTTGGACTTAACGATAATGTCTTTCAGAATCTTGTTAACCGAGTGACCAATATGAATGCTGCCATTCGCATAAGGAGGGCCATCATGCAGAATGAAGGTTTTTTTGCCTTTTTTCGCCGCACGGATGATGCCGTACAGGTCATCATCGGTCCAACGCGCCAGCATTCCCGGTTCGCGTTTGGCGAGATCGCCACGCATCGGGAACCCTGTTTCCGGCAAATTCAGGGTGGATTTATAGTCACTCATCAGATTCTCGGTTCCGTTATTTCGGTTTGATAAATACCAGTAGGATTATCCCTGCCTGGTGAGCCCAAAGTACTCGCGGGCCGTTAACTCATCTCGTGCGATTTGCGCTTTTAGCTCATCCAGCGACGCAAAACGCTGCTCGTTACGTATTTTTTTACGCAGTATTACATCTATATGGCGACCGTAGAGGTCCATTACAACGTCCAGAAGGTGAACTTCCAGCTGCTGTCGCACGCCGGAGACCGTTGGACGAGTGCCAATGTTGGCGACGCCGGGTAATGGCTTATCGCCGAGCCCTGCCACTTCTACCGCAAAGACCCCTTTAACCGGGGAAACCTGACGACGCAGCGGTAAGTTCGCCGTCGGGAAACCTATGGTGCGCCCCAGCTCATCGCCGTGGACGACGCGACCAGAGATGGTAAACGGATGCCCCAGCAGGTTTTCCGCCTGCGCGAGGTCATCGTCGGCCAGCGCCTGACGCACCGCGGTGCTGCTAATACGTACGCCGCCTTCACAGAAGGTCTGAGTGCTGGTGACGTCAAAACCGTACTCCGCCCCGGCCTTCTGTAATAACAAGAAATCCCCCTGACGACCAGCGCCAAAGCGGAAATCATCCCCCACGGCAAGGAACTGCACGCCAAGCTGGCGCACCAGCAGTTCGCTGATAAAATCTTGCGCCGTCAGCGCGGCGAAACGCCGGTCGAAACGGACACACAGCACGTAGTCGACGCCGCTTTCCGCCAGGTAGCCCAGCTTTTCACGCAGCCGCGTGATCCGCGCCGGCGCTTTATCGGCGGCAAACAGCTCCAGCGGCTGCGGCTCAAAAATCATCACCACAACCGGCAGACCGAGCTGGCGGCCCTCTGCGCGCAGGCGCTGCAGCAGCGCCTGATGCCCGCGATGCACGCCGTCGAAATTTCCAATGGTCAGCACGCACCCGTGCGGGGCCTGACTGAGATTATGTATGCCGCGTATCAGCTTCATGTCTGGCTCAAAACAGTGAAAATCGTCCGAGTATACCTTGTACAACAGGCGACGTTAACCAGCGATTGCACCTCGATTACGAAAGATCCTGCTAATTCATTCACTCAGCGTAAGAATGCAGGAAAAACTATACGCGGCCGTCGATTTTTATGGTGGAAAGACTGTATTCGACTACAACAAGCTGGTAGAATCTTGCGCCATCACTACGTAATGAAGCCTCGTTATCTTAAACGGCGCTTATTTGCACAAATCCATTGACAAAAGAAGGCTAAACGGGCATATTCCTCGGCCTTTGAATTGTCCATATAGAACACATTTGGGAGTTGGACCTTGGCTAATATCAAATCAGCTAAGAAGCGCGCCGTTCAGTCTGAAAAGGCTCGCAAGCACAACGCAAGCCGTCGCTCTATGATGCGTACTTTCATCAAGAAAGTATACGCAGCTATCGAAGCTGGCGACAAAGCTGCTGCACTGAAAGCATTTAACGAAATGCAACCAATCGTGGACCGTCAGGCTGCTAAAGGTCTGATCCACAAAAACAAAGCTGCGCGTCATAAAGCAAACCTGACTGCACAGATCAACAAACTGGCTTAATCGCCCGCTTGCTGAACTTTGTTAAAGAAACCCGCGAAAGCGGGTTTTTTTATGTCTGTTGTTCATCAGGGCCGACCTCTGCCGGCCATAGTCGCTCTTAACTTTGCGGCTGCGCAAACAGCGATGAATAATCGCGATTGCAGATACGCTGTACCGCAGGATGCTGAATCATTCGTTCAGCAAAAATAGCGTGATACTCCTCCATCACGTTCTCCATGCGCCCGATTTCCACAATCGACTCATCGGCATAAAAATCGTGAGCATAGAGGGTTGGCGCCACAAAAATCGCGTTGTGCGCCGCGCCGAAGGCTTTCATGAGCGCCGCATCGTCGAACTCGCCGAGAATTTCCACCTGTAGCCCCTGCGAATTAAACCAGTTCAGCAGCTTGCGCCCGAGCATTGAACGACGGCCGGGAATAAGCAGGCGACGCTCCTCAAGACAGGCGGGAAACGCTTTTTCCGGCGGTGGATTCATACACCAGAAGCTGACCCCGCACTCACCGATTTTCACCGAGAACAGCCCTTCCTGCTGAGTAGAGTCAATTGGGCAATCGGAGATAATCATATCCAGCTTATGCTGGCTCAGTTGCTCCAGCAGCATCTCGTGGGTGGATTCAAAACAGCGCAGATGAATTTGCTCATCTTCCACTACTGCCGCATCCAGCACGCCGCTCACTAACCGCTTGGAAAGCGCATCGGCGACGCCGACATCAAATAGCAGGTTCGACTCTTTGCGGTAATTGACGATATCGAGCATCTCCTGGCTCAGCGTAAACATGCGATCCGCGTAGCGAAATACCAGCTCACCCAATTCGCTCGGTTCCAGACCTCGCCCTTTGCGTTTAAAGAGCTTTCCCTGCAGTCGCTCTTCCAGCGCTTTTATTTGCCCGGTGATCGTCTGCGGCGTCAAATAGAGCGCCTCGGCGGCGCCGACGACCGAGCCTTCACGGTAGACGTGCCAAAAGTAGTACAAATGGTTGTAATTGATATGCGACATGCATCCCTCCCTGATATGTCCGGGAGAGCCCACAGGCCCTCCCGATGAAGTTACACGCTGTGAGTAAGATCCGTTTCGCGCTTACGCAGAATCATGTAGCCGATGACGGCAGACAGGATAGACCCTATCAGAATGCCCAGCTTAGCCCAGTTGATCAATCCGGGATCCACGCTGCTAAAAGCGAGCGTGGCGATGAAAATCGACATGGTGAAGCCGATTCCGCACAGTACGCCGACCGCCATAATCTGCGGGAAGCGGGTTCCTGGCGGCAGCGAGGCCCACTTAAACTTCAGCGCCAGCCAGCAGAACAGGCTGATGCCAAGCGGCTTACCGACAAACAGCCCGGCGATAATCCCCAGCGGCAGCAGTGAGGTCAGCCCCGCGAATGTGACGCCCTGCAGCGAAACCCCGGCATTGGCAAAAGCAAACAGCGGCAGGATAAGAAACGCGACCCACGGATGCAGCACATGTTCAAGCTGCTTCGCTGGCGATTTGCCATTCTGCTCCTTCAACGGAATCATAAAACCGACGATAACCCCCGCCAGGGTCGCATGTACGCCGGATTTCAGTACCGCCGTCCACAGCACCGCGCCTACCAGTATATAGATACCGGTGCGCCGCACGCCGCTCAGATTAAGCGCCGCCAGCACCACAATCGCGCCTGCGGCGACGGCTAGCGATAGCACCGATAGATCGTTGGTATAAAACAGCGCAATAATAACGATCGCCCCAAGGTCATCGATGATAGCCAGCGCCATCAGGAAAATTTTCAGCGCCGTTGGTACACGGTTGCCTAATAGCGCCAAAACGCCAAGCGCGAAGGCGATATCTGTCGCCGCCGGGATCGCCCACCCTTCCCGCGCAACGGGATCCTGGGCATTGAAGGCTAAGTAGATAAGCGCAGGCACCACCATGCCGCCAATCGCGGCAACCACCGGGAACACCGCCTGACGGCGGCTGGCAAGCGCCCCCTGGATCATCTCACGCTTAACCTCCAGACCAATTAACAGGAAAAACACCGCCATAAGCGCATCGTTGATCCACAACAGCATGTTTTTGTTAATTTCCAGCGCACCGACGCGCAGCTGTACCGGCGTTTCCAAAAAAGCATGATACAGACCGCTGGTGACGCCGCTATTGGCCATCATCATCGCCAGCGCGGCGGCGCAGATTAAGATAATGCCCCCGGAAGCATCGCTACTGAAAAATCGTTGCAGATGTTTCACTTTTACTCTCACCTTGTTGGTCAATAACTCGATAAAAGTATGATACAACCGCTAACACATCGAAAAAATCAGATTTAAGTTGCCATTACACTCATTTTTTCCGAGCTATAAGCGCCTCTCGTTAATCATAGACCACCCGTAGCAGGGTGAGCTGCTTGTCGGTATCGAGATAGCTTTTTTCCACCGTCGCGTAAGCTGAGGCCAGCGAAGTCGTGATATTTTCCACAATCACGTGGCGTTCGATGCGATCGGCGCGCTGGCAAAAAATCTCGCTACTTTCCGTTTCGTTCCAGCAGCTTTCAGTAACTACGTTGCCAAAAAATTGGATATTACCGACAGTGTGCGCCCGCACGCCGCCGATCGTGAACAGTGAAATGGCCGCCAGCCCTAACCAGCGTTTCTTGAATTGCATACGCGAAATCCTCGGTCGGAGGAAGCAGATAACCGGGAACCGCGCCCCGGTCGCTGAGACTTAGCCTTTAGCTTTCTGAATCGCCATTTGCAACGCATCCTGCGACGTACTGCCCGGCACTACCGAGATACGACCGGCGTCCGGAGCGGCAGCCTGCGGCATGACCACAAAAGCCGGAGTACCGGAAAAGTTCATATGTTGAGCCAGCGCCTGATTGCTCAGCAGCGCGTCATGCACCGCCCCGCTCTGCTCGGCGGTTTTTACCGCCGTCATTTGCGGCTGGGTGAGATAATGCGACGCCAGCGCGTAAACATCCTGCTCGGTTAACTGCCCCTCCACTTTGCCGGTAGCGTACAGCGCATTATGCCAGGCCAAATATTTCGTGCCGCCATCCTTCAACCACACTTGTTCACCGACCCTCGCCGCCAGACCTGACACCGGCCAGCGGGATGAAAAAATCGGGAACTCTTTAAAGATAAAACGCGTGTCAGGATTGGATTTCACGAGCTCCTCCACCACGGGCGACATCTTGCTGCACCAGGAACACTGGTAATCAAAAAACATCACCACCGCTGCTTTGGCATCCGCCGGGCCAACGGAGGGAGAGCTATCGCTCAGCAGCTCAGAGCGGTACTGAAGCGCCAGTTGCGCATAAGCCTGCTTCTGGGCGACCTGCTGGCGCTGATGTAGCGTTTCGCTGGCGGCAATCAGGAATTCCGGATGATCCGCCAGATACGTCGCCACCGCTTCGCCGACTTTATCAGGATGGCTGGCGATATAGGCTTCCGCGGCCGGTCCAATATCGCTGGCAGCTGGAGTGGTATTCGCCGCCAGTACGGAAAAAGAGATGACGCCGCCAAGCGCCATGCACACCGCCGATTTACAGGAAAGTTTGCGCATTATTGAGTTCTCATTATTAAGTTCAGGGGATGCCCACAGGGGCCGAGTAAAATCGTCATCACCGTTGCGCCGTTACCGTAACCGGCGGCATTACTCCTCCGGCATCGTTGAGACTTTGCCAGCGCACGACGCAGCGCGTCGCCTGTCGACACCACGACGTGCGGCGGGTAGAAAAGGGCGCGACCACCCCCGCGGCGTCTATAGGCGCACCGTTGACGCGGGTTGAAAAGAGGGTGACGTAGTAGGGCCCGGCATTGCGTACCGTCAGACCATCCGCCGTTAAGCTCCAGGCTAATTGGCGATAAGCCTGCTGCGGATCGCCGGTTAGCCCTACGGGCCGATAAATCAGCTTTAACGCCGAGCGAAAGGCCATCTGCACGCTATTGACGCCGGTTTTTCCCGATGGAATAGCGGCAATACTCAGGGTGAACAAAGTTTCACGATCCTGCGCCAGCGCCTCGCCGCTCCACGCGACACGCAGCGTGTTCTCCTGCCCTGCGCGCAATAAGAAGAGCGGCGGCGTGACCACGAATGGCGGTTTACGGGGTGACAAATTATCAGCGCCTGGCCAGCGTCCACCGCTCAGCACGTGGCTGTCCACCAGCCAGTCGCTCTCAGAGGTATTGCGTAGCGGAACGCTCAGCGTCGTCCGCTCAGCGTGATAAATAAAACGCGTGCCGCCAATCACCACGCCCGCATGACTTATTCCAAAGGGCAACAGCCAGAGCCAAAACCAGCAGAAAAGTCGTCTATTCATAACTCAGCACAAAAGTCGCGGAAGCATCGGCTACACCCGGCGCCACCGGGGCGCCATCAGCCACATAGCGGGCATAAAACTGTAAACGTTGGGACGCTGCGCCCGCGCTTAGCGCCTGCACATCGCTTTGCGCCCCCGGCGCGATCTGTTGTTTGTTCTTGTCGTATAACGCAATCCCGATACCAGAGGCCGCGTTCGCTCCACTATCCAATGCGAAAAGGTCACCGCTTTGCGAGTCGCTGACGCCGTTAAAGCTCAGCGTTACGCCGCTGGCGGTGCTACCGCAATTTTGCAGCGTGATTGAAAATGGCTGCCATTCCGCGCCGGCCCCGGTTTGATAAAACTGGCGGTTGCTGACGGTTCCCATATCGACCTGAATGTTTTCGGAATCCGGCGACAGCGTGCAGGTGTTGTCGGTAATCGTTCCCGTCACATAAACCCTCCCGTCATGCGCCAGCGCGCCGCTTACCGCCAGAAGAAGCCCATAGCAGAAGCACAGTTGTTTGATCATTGCCGCGCGCCTATTCATATTGCAGATCGAAATACATCACCGCCGTCGCATTGCCGGAGGTCACGGTTGGTCGGGTAGATTTGTAGCGGATATAAAACGATAAGGTGTTGCGGCCCGTTTTCAGCGGATAGACTACCGAGCTGGTGTTATTGATGCTGACGGCATCCTGGTCCTCATCAAGGATCTCCACGCCAACGCCGCCAGCCAGCATTTTTTCGCTACCCATCCCGGTGTCACTCAGCGCCAGTAGCGCCGGGTTGTCGCTGTCGGCAGTGCCGGTAAACCAGATTTTGCTGCCGGTAATGCCCCGCGAGCAGTTTTTTAGATTGATGTTGAACGGCTTGAACTTCGTCGTCGTACCGGTAGAGGGGAAATCCTCCACCGAGAACTGACCTAAATCGATACTCTGGCTGAGGCTGGAAATTTCGACATCGCAGGTTTGCGCGACAATCGTGCCGGTAAATTCCAGGTTGTAACCGCTATCGTCGGCGTAGCAGCCGTTACCGCACAGCAGGATAAGTAAGATGAAGTACTGAAACAGGCGCATTAATCGAAATCCACCCGTAAGTTAGCCAACGCGGTAAAAGCGCCTTCCGCCGGCGTCTGGCCGGTGGTGCTGACCGGATACGCTTGCAGGGAAAGGGTCGCCTGTCCGTTTTCATCGGTAGTAAAAGGCTCGACGCTGCTGGCGTCATTGGGTGTTAATACCGTGCCATCGCTGCTTTCGACCACCACGCCAACATCAGGATTATCGGTGGCGATAGCCTGGCTTAAGTGGCTATCGGCGGTGGCTATCAACCGCAGACTCAGGCTAACCTGTGAATCCACCCCACTGCACTTCACCGGCACGGTGAATCTTTTATTACGGACACCGGTTGGTTTTTCTCCGACGCGATTGAAACCACCGCTGTACAGCGAGCCAAAATCAACGAGGATGGTTTGTCCGGCGTTAATCTCGCAGCTTTGCGGCACGGTCACGCTGCCGCTGTAGACAATGCTGTATACCACGGTACTCAGCGGATCATCCCCGGTGGTGGTGACATAAACGTTAAACATGGTCTTCGGTTCGATATTTACCGTGCCAATAAATGGCTTAACCACCTTAAGCTGAAATACCAGGTTTGAATCATGTACCGGGAATGGTGAGCCATTGTTAACGTTGGCGTCATAGCCCATATAGACATAATCAATCGGCGGATAAAATTCCCCTGCCGCCGAGTCTTCGATGCGCATCGCCCCTTCAAGATAGGTACCGTCCAGCTGCAAATATTTCCAACTGCCGTTGGTTTCCACTACCGGCGCGGACGCCACGTACGAACGAAACGTCCGCCCGGAATCTGAAGAACCCGCAGGGCAAATCGCCTGCACGTTTACATCCTGGTTTTTACTCAGCTGAGTGGTCGAACCGGCCTGATTTTGCGCTGCCGTCAGCGTCGTCGTCAGGTCATAATCGACCGTCGCAGGCGAGCCATTGGTATTCTGGCAAACGGCTGCCAGACTACCGCGGGCCAGCAGCAGCCCCATTAACAGAACAAGAAAAGAGACAGGCTTCATTTAGCGACATTCCAGATGCTGACGCGCCAGCGGTTGGCTCACGTCGGGGAGATGATAATGAGTGAGGCATTGTTGGTCGGGCTGCGGCCCCCACTGCGCTTTCAGCGTGCCCTGCGGGCTTAGGCCGGAAAGATACACTTCACCGTCGTCGCCAACGATGCCTTCTTCAGGCGCGCCAGCAATAGTGACCGTGGCGCCGAACGGTAGCGGTTTTCCTTCATGTTTTAGCGTCAACAGCGCGCGCTCGCCGACTCGAGCGGTAAAGTTCGCCAGCACCAGCGCCCCTTGGGTGGGAACGACATTGATCACCGCATCATCGATATCGACATCGTCTTTTAGCGAATTAACGTCCAGCGCCATGCGGTTCTGGCGATAGGTCGTGGCATACGGCACCACCGCATAGCCGCGACCATCGGTGTGGATCCCCGGCTGATCTTCGATATTAACGTTGCCAGCCCCCGGCACGGCGATAAGAACATTGGTATCGCCCAACGGCTGGCTGAGGGTAAGAACATGAGCATGCGCGACCATGCCGCCGCTGAGGCCATAGTTCAGTTGTCGATAATCGCCATGATTGCTGTTGTTGTAGCCGACATTCAGGTTACCCTTCGCGCCATCGTATTCCAGGCTGGCGGAACCGCTCTCGCCAACGCCCTGATTCTGGTAACCCTGCAGCACGCTGTAGCTCAGATTGTTTTGATCCAACAACGTGCCGCTGATACCGCTATTTTGCGTTACGCCGCCGTGTCCATCGCTACTGGTGGAAAACGTCGCATAAATGTTATGACGACGCTGGGTGATATCGTCGCCGTGGGTAAGCCACTGGCTGAGCGGTAGCGAGATATTAAGCGCCAGAGCCTGGTCGCGTTCCTCCTCGCCGGGCGCGCGGCTGCTGCTATATGACAGGCTCCACGAGACCCCGGCCAGCGTGTCGCTGTAGCCAATTTGCAGTAATTTATTGCTTTCATCGGTGTGCCAATAACTCTGTTGGCTGCCGGTGATGTACAGCGAGCCAAAATGCCCGAACTGCTGAGAGATATTGACCTGCACCTTGCCGCGTTTGGTGTAGTAGAGGTTGTATTCATCGCCGGCATCGCGCTCGCCGTCGTCGTCCTGCTGGCCGTTATAGCCTGACATTCGCTTCCACGCAGTATCATCGAGCGTATAAAAACCAGAGGTCGAGTAGCGATAGCCCAACAGTTGAAAATGGGTGCCCAGGTCGTTCAATGATTTGGCATATAAAAAGCGCAGCGATTGTCCCTGATGTTCGCTCTCATCCGCCAGAGTGCTGTAAGCCTGGGTAAGATCGACGGAAATCGCTCCCCAGTCGCCGAAGTTAGCCCCTGTACCCAGCGCCAGCGCGCGGTAATCGGAGGCAAACTGCGTTCCGCCGTACAGCGTAAAGCCGTGCGGCAACCCCCACATCAGGGTCGCCTGGCCGAAACTCACATCCCGCTTCTGGCTGCTATCGCCGCGATAGGTCGCCGCAGTGGCGGCGTATTTCACCCGCCCCTCGCGTTGCAAAACCGGTACGGCGGCATAAGGGACGCTATAACTGGAAATGCTGCCATCGGACTCCTTGAGCTCGACGTTGAGATCGCCGCTGGAGGAGGTCGGATAGAGATCGTCAATAGTGAAGGCGCCAGGCGGTACATAGCGCTGGTCGATGGTGTAGCCATTCTGGCGAATCGTCACCTGGGCATTGCTTTTCGCGATGCCGTGGATAGTCGGCGCGAAGCCTTTCATGCTGTCCGGCAGCATATTGTCATCAGACGCCAGCTGTAGCCCGCGAAACGGCAGGCTATCGAAAACGCCTGCAGGGGTATAGCTGTCGCCTGCCGTCAGTTCGCCTTTTAACTTCGCTACATCACGTTCAATGTAGGTGCTGATGTGCTGCAAGTCGCTTTTATTCTGCTGATTACCGCTGTTGTAGTTCCATGTCGAGTAATCACGTAAACGCCAGGCGCCAAGATTTAAGCCGCTGTTAAGCCCCAGGAAGTAGCTGTCGCTATTGGTGCCGCCAGCGCTACGGTCCCGGCTATTCGCGCCGGTAAACGTATAGTTGAGCAGCAATGCATTGATACCTTCATCCCAGTTTTGCGGCGGAATATAGCCCCGCGCCCGGGTGTTCAGCGCCGCCTGCGGAATGCTGATATTCAGCCGCTGCTGATTAAAGTCAAAAGCGCTGGAGGCGGCAGGGATCGCCGCCGCGAGATCGACGCAGTCCCCCACGCTTGCCTTCGCCAACGGTGGAAACGCGCTGATATTCACGTTCATGCCGTTGAGCATTTCGGGCGTCAGGCAGGCGCGTAGACCTGAGCCATCGGTAGCTTGCGGGTTCGCGCGAAAAGCGATATCGCGCGTCGTCAGCAATGCGCCATTAAGGTAGACATCGACCCGATAAACTCCCGGCGCCTGACCGTTACCCTCAAAATGCGACAGGTCAGCGATTTTCGACGGGTCGTCAGATAAAAAGGCAGGGTTAAAATAGTTTTCCGCCCAGCCGCGCGGCAGCGTACATACGCTTGCCGAGATTAGAGCCAGGCTGATAAGCGCAGGTAGTCTACCCACCGTCAACTGGCGAGCGGCGACATCGAGTTTCAACACAATCTTACTGGCTCAGACAGGTTTGCTGCGGCGTGGTGGCGCCGAAATCGTTAATCGACTGGAAAGTCACCTGCCCTGTTCCGCCGTGCAAGTTTATCTCGCTTTTCGGCGGCACCATCGCATTGGCTAATTTCTGCCCGCCCACATGAATATCAACCAGCGAGACATAATACGGGGAAGGATTGGCGATACTCAGGCGGTCACCGGCACGCTGACAGCGTAACATTCCCGGCGCGTCTACCGAGGCAACAGACAAGTGTTTAGGGCGAATAAACAGTTTAATAACGCTTTGCGTGGCGATTTGCAGTGAATTAGCCGCCAGCTTACTTTTATTAACCGAAGGGATGGCCTTACTGTTGAGATAAAAGACGCTTTCGCGATCTGTCGGCAACGAGGGGCCAACGTACATGATACGCAGCAGATTTTCTTTTCCCGGCTGAATGACGAACAGCGGCGGGGTAACGACAAAATCTGCGCTTCTGCCGCCATCGGCGTTCGCCACCCACGACTGGATTAAAAATACATTATTGCTGGAAGAGTTAATCACCGGCAGAGAAACCTGCTTATCGCCCTGCGGATAAATAACTCGGGTCGAACCCAGCGCGATGCCACCCGCATGGGCCAGTTGAGTCATTCCCAACGCCGCCAGCAGCAAGAACGAAAATAAAATCGGGGTAATTCGCGTACTCATTATTTGATAACCAGGGAGAAGATGAAATGCATCCCTCCGCTGACAACAGCGGAGGGATGCGGATACCAATCAGGAATAGACCATACTGAAGGTCGCGGTTGCCGCAACGTTACCCGCCGTGGCCGCGCCGGTAGCGACATAATCCACGCTCAGCGGCACGGTGTTTTCACCATCAATCAGGGTGATGGTGCCGGAGGTATCGCCGATATTCAGAACCTGCCCATCCGGGCCATATAACTGCAGCGCAACGTTTGTCGCCGCACCCGCGCCAGCGGTGTTCGCCAGCGAACCTGCGAGCGTGCTGTCCTGCTGACCATTAAAAATCACCGCCGCATTCTGGCTGACCGTGGTGTCGCAGTCCTCCAGTTTGATTGAGAAATCTTCTTTCAGATTGGCAACCATTCCAGATGCCGTCAGTTTGCTGGTGCGAACCTGGCTCAGGATTACGGTCTGATCGATAGAGTCAGCGGAAACGGAGCATGCGGCATTCACAACCTGCCCCGTAAAATTCACCGTACCGCCGGAGACCGTCGTGGTGTCCGCATTCGCAGCGCAGGTCATACCGCTCGCCGCCATGGCAGTTATTACCATCGCTAAAAGATGTTTTTTCATAAATAACCTTTTAAATACACAAGTCGAAAATAAATTAATAACGAATTTTAGTACCGAGCCCTCTTCACAGAGATCTCATGCTGGTACCGGGCGCAAAAACGTTAAAAGTTGTAGCGTACAGAAATACTATATTCAATGAATAGCAAGCCCTGCACTGATTTATAAGCGCTAATAGAGAATAAATTCCTGCCGTTATTTAATTATTATAAATTGGCCAGGGAGTTGCAATCTACAATGGCTGTTTTTATAGGACCTTTCTTAACCATATGTTTTTCCAGGAAATAATTTTTTGAATCTGTTATTTAATGCAGTCTTTAGTAGGCCAGAGGCAGTTTCTTAACCCCTAACAAACGTCCGCCATCTATATTGATATAACCGCCCTTGCGCAATTCAGAAAGTAGCTTCATAGTACGACTTCGCGATATTCCGGTTCGTCGTTGAATAAAATTCAGAACATTAATACTCTGGCGATATTCGTCGCTATAGGCGGCAATTTCGATTAATAACGCACGAACCTTGAGATAAGAGTCAACGCCAACCAGTTCCCGATCGCGAACGTTCATCACCATCAAACGATAGGCGAGAAAACGGGCGACATCGTGCCAAAGATTGCACTCATCCGTGACCTTTATGAAATCCGCTAGCGGGACCGCGCGACCACAGCATTCTGTTTCAGCAATCAAAAAATGTTCCGGGCGGGTAGGAACATCGTAGGTTACGCCGTAGCTATCAATCAGCCCTGCAATTGATGGAGCAAAAACCGATAACACATTCAACCCTCTGTCGCTGCGACAAATAGAGAAGATGCCGGACTCCAGCAACACAATGCGGCTGCTCTGCTCGGTATACAGCGAAAATTCTTCACCCGGCTGCACGATGAAAGGCTTACCAAATGGCAGAAGTGCAGAAAATAAGGCATCAATCGCAGCATGAGGTTTAGCCTGCTGAGAGAAAATATATGAGTGCAAGGCATTCTCATTATCATTTTCGAAACCATTTAATTTCATTATATCTTCATTAAATATCCATAATCATATGAGAAATAAAGATATACACACATTCGTTAGCCTGCAATTAATAATAAATAAATATTAAATATAGTATAAATGTATGATGAAAGCACAAATAATCAATCATTTATCAAATAAGATAATACTCAAACAAATAACCAACAAAGTTCTCAAAATCTCATTAATCATTTTTAACATCAGCCGCTCATGACAAATGAAATTATTTTTTATGATATAACAAGAAAGTGAAAAGGCAGCGATCCAGAATAGTACCTATGCTGAATCACCGCCTTTACGCTACATGGAATAAAGCTCAATTAATTAAAATAGCGCGGGGCCGCGTAGTACTCCGCCATTTTCTCCGCTAACCAACCGCCATCTTCACCGTTGGAATGAATGGTAGTGATACTGACTGTAGAACCGCCGCCCCACAGCACGGCAAAGACGTTATAGTCCGGCAGATTTAACGCCTGCATCTGGCTCCAATCGTATCCGCCATCCCGGCGCAGAAAATCGCCTACCGTCGCAACACCATACGTCGTGCTGTTCACCGCGGTATTTAACAACGCCGGAGTAATGGCGTTGATATCGCTGCCAATCCGCGAATCCCCCATGAAGAACGTACCGCCGGATGCAAAATGCGCCGCAGCGATTTTACTGGTCCCCTCAGCCACTGTCGGCATATGGCCGCCCGGGATCTGCCACAACATCGCTGGTTTTTGCAACGCTCTGGCCGTCTCCTTCACCATACCCAGATAGTTAAACCAGCAGGTGGCGTTCCAACCGTAGTGGGCTAAGGCATCCGGGCTGAAGCAGTCGCGTTCGAATTTATCAAATGCGATAAAGTCTGGCGCATAGTCGCCGCTGTACACGCCCAATTCATTAATGAATTCAGCAATCGCCGCCCCTTGTTCAACCGGTGCGGCATTGGCGCGCAGCAGCCAATCTGCCGTGCCCGTCGCCCAGACGTTAGTCTGCCAACCAAAAGCGATATCAGGCGCGAACTGGCGAACGATATAGTTAATCGCCTGCACGTAGCCATACAAATCGTTGCTGAAGGTCGGCAGTGCCGGCGCGCTGAAACCAGGAATCGCAGGGAGCGCGTTAATCGCCGCCGCCAGTTGTACATTCACCTGCACGCTATTGGCTTTCCGCAGCGCGGTATAGCCATAAGGCTCCTGCTGCATAGCGCCAAGGAAATCCGGATTGAGGACGAAGGTTGCCGGAACCGGATGCTGCTCATCTTTCCAGGATTGTGCCGCCAGACACTGGGTAATGAAGTTACCAAAGTGATTGCGTAAACGTTGTTCATCCTGCAGATCCGATACCGCGCTGCCGCCGCTGGCATTGGCGGTATAGACCACCATTACCGGCATTACCGCGCGGCCCGCTTCGGCTTCGATCTGGCGAACCAGCGGCACCGTTTTGTGGATCGGTAGCGAAGCATAATCCAGGAAACCATCGCCATTGCTGTCCACTTCCGCCGCCGGGATCGGATCGCCGCCGCCATCAAAACCATCATATTTAAACAGCGCGCTGCAAGGCACATTGCGATACAAATCAACCGTCTCTGCCGCATTCACCGTCACACCGCCGTGCGCCAGATAATTCGGCCACCCTTTTACCTGCAGCGGAACGCCCTGGACAAATTCAAGCGCGACACTATTAACGCTTTGCAGTAAACGCAATGGCGAGCTGATGTCGCAACGCCACGGCGTACCGGCAATATACACATCCGCTACCTGTACGCTATATTCCCCGGCGGCCAAACGCAGCGGCAGCTTCTGCTGGCGAGCGTCGCTTTGCAGCACGAAACTATACTGATAGCTGCCACAGCAGAAACGATAACGCTGCGCGGCCGTCCCCTGCGGTAAGCCTAATACCGTCACCGCGACCTCAACAAAGCTGTCGCTCGCAACGGGCGTTTTTTGTAATGCCACGTTAACCTGCGCCGTCGTGTCGACCTTCGGCACAATGGTTGCGGCCTGCGCCGCGGTGGTGAGCAACTGGTTGTTCATCGTCGTCGGCTGCAGACAGATAGCATATTGATGATTGGCCAATAGCCGGGTAACGCGCTGTGGTTGATTCGCTATCAGCGTCAGCGTTCTTTCGCACACGCCTGCTTCCGACCATAGCTCAACAACGACTTCCGCGCCCGCCAGATCATCGTCCGCCAGCAGCAGATCGATCGCGGCAAAAATTACCGGCGGTTGATAAGCAATCTGACAGCGCTCAACGGCATTACCTGCAGCAAGCGCCAGCGTATAGCATTCTGTAACGGGCGAAATTCTCATCTCATCGTTACACAGTTCCAGTACCGTAATAACGTAGCTACCGGCGCTCAGATCGCCGATGGTCAGCGTCGCGCCCCACTCTCCGGTAAAGCGCTGCTGGCGGCCATCAGAGTATTGCAGCTCAATTTCCGGCTTCAGCGAGGTGCTCTGCGCCTGCGTCGGGAATTGCAGAATAATTTGTCCCTGGCGTCCAGGGTCGTGAGCCAGCGTCGCCGTCAGGTCACTCAGCACGACGGGCGTTTGCGTGGCCGAAAGATAAAACTCCAGTACCGCCGATTTACCAGCAGCCAACAGATACTCGCCGTCATTATTGATTGTGATGGTATTTTTTTCTGTCGGCCAGCCACCGTCGCTGGCTAGCGTTACCGCCTGGTTACCCATCATGGTGCCGCTAAATGGGCTGTACGGATCGGGATGCGCTGTCGCCGTGAAGCCTAATTTCAACTGATTAATATCGACGGACTGCGAATACTGATTCGTCAGCGTCAGGGCTATGCGTTGATACCAGCTGGCGGCTTTTACCTCCCCGGAAACCAGGGTCAGTCCTGCGCCGGTAATCGCCTCATCGGCGGGCGCTTCAGGTTCAACTTCATCAGCAGAATCATCCGCGGGTATTTCAGTTTCTGGCTCAACTTCATCAGCGGTGTCATCCGCCGGTTCATCAGGTTCTGGTTCAACCTCATCAGCGGTGTCATCCGCCGGTTCTTCAGGTTCTGGTTCAACCTCATCTGCGCTATCGGAAGCCGCCAGAGTCAGGGTGAAGGTAGATAATTTTACCGGTACCTGGGTGGCCGCCAGGCTAAAGTATAGGGTACCGCTTTCCCCTGCCTGCAGCAGCAGCTCACTGCTGTTGTTTATAATGATTTCATTGAATTCCAGGGTTCCCTGAGCGGTATCACGCAACGTTAGCGAACGATCCCCTTTCAGCGTACCTCCTGTATTTCCCCACGGATCCGGATGCCCGGAGGCGGTAAAGCTAATTGCAGCCTGGTTCAGATCTACCGGGCGGTTACTTTCGTTTGTGAAGGTTAATGTGACTTTCTGATACCAGCTATTCACATCAATCCGGCTATTTTTAATTACAACGGTCATCAACTCGATTCCTCATTCCCTGGTGGAAAAAAGCCCCGGTAAACCGGGGCTTTGTCATGGAGCCCATACCTCGTTAAGCGCAGAAGTATTAGTAAGCGCCTAAGTCAGTCCATGCGCCGCTCTGACCGCAGTTCAGGTCAGGCTGGTCGCCCTGGGACCACCATTTCACCTGGTAGTTGTGACCTTTCCAGCTCACGGTTTCGAAGGTACCCCAGCTTGCGCCGTACACGGTGTTGGCATCCCACAGCGCGTGAGGCGTATCCTGGCCTGCCGCATCATCGGAAGAGGAGTCATCTTCAGCCGGTTTGGTATCTTCGTCAGGAACCGGAATAACGTCGGTTTCATCTTCTTCATCAGCCGGTTTTGGTTCAACCTGGGCAGCAGCCGGAACCGCAGTCAACACAAAACGCTGCTGAGTGGACGGTTCGTTGTAGCAGTCACGAACGAATAAGGTGAACTGGAACGCCGTTTTCGCGCTGACCTCAGGCACGACGAACTCAATCACTTCCGCCGTTTTATCCGCGACGCTAATTTCTGACGGCACGCCCCAGCTAAAGGTCAACTCGTCTTTATCTTCATCGGAAGAACCGGCGCCGGACAACTGAACGGTAGAGCCGCCCACAACCAGCAGCTCAATAGCCGCTTTCGGCGCATGATTGACGTCCGTTTTCTGATCGTCTTCTTCAGATTCATCTTTTTCAACATTGATGCCTTCGAAGTAGAACGGGTCCATATCGATAGTTTCAGACTCAATTTCATAACCCAGACCTTCACGAGCCGCGTTCAGCAACACGCCGTTGTCCTGGTCGATAGTCCAGGTGAACATGCCGCCCAGACCCAGTTTTGCCGCGTATTCGCCTTTCGCTTTGACGCTGCGCGGAGTATCCAGCGACATAAACAGTTTGGATTCCGGGTTGTACAGATAGTCAGCGTCAGCCACCCGATCGGTATAAACGTTGAAGCCGTTACGACCCTTCTGGTTTTCCAGATCCAGGTAGTTGTAGATCACGTCATACCATTCATTGGTACCGGACTCAAAAGTACCGACAGTATCGCCATTACCCGGGTTATAGGTGCCTTTCAGCGGCGACAGCGATTCCAGCTCAACGTTACGACCATTACGGGTATAGCCGGCGTAACCGATGTTGATATTCTCAGCCGGGAAACCTTCCGCCAGCAGATGTTCAACAATAGTGTTTACCCCCCAACCGCCCGCTTCCAGCGCATTCAGGTTAGTGTGATGGGCAACGGTTTCCGCCCATGGGGTACCGAAGAAGTCATAGGTCATCAGGTTGATGCCGTACAAGCCCGCATTCATCAGCGCTTTCACGTTGGAATAATCAAATGTCTTCACGACCGCGGAGCTGGCGATAGAGATTTTCACATTGCTCAGGCTTGCGGAATCCAGTTGCTTACGCAGTTCACCAATCAGCAGAGCGTAGTTTTCGCCATCTTCCGGGCCGCAAGGGTTGCCGGCGCCTTCGGCATTCGGATATTCCCAGTCGATATCCACTTCGCTGAACATCGGGAACTGTTTGAACAGTTTCACCACGCCTTTGGCGAAGGTTTTACGTGCGGAATCAGACGCTGCAGTTTCGTGGAAGCCGTTACTCATGGTCCAGCCGCCGATGCTCATCGACAGCACCAGGTTGTGGCCCTGCTGTTTCGCTTTCGCCTGCAGGTCACGCAGACCGCCGAGCAGGCCTTTGGTGTTCTCCTGGGTTACGGTTTTCGGATCGACATCCCAGCCGCTGACGCTGTGGCCAACGTTAACGTAAGACTGGAAGTCGCCCCACGGGTCGAGGAAGGTCGGTTCGTACTTCACTTTACCGCACTGCTCTGCCCCTTCTGCCACCACATCGCGATACAGACCATCCACTTTATGGAAGCCGGTTACGCCGACGAAGCCAACGATGATTTTATCGTAAGCCGTCGGAGATATATTGGTCAGGTCATAGCCGCGACCGCGGTTATCTTTAGAGTCGTCTCCTTGCAGGCGACCATCATACTGAGACCAGTCGGTATAATAGCCAAATACCTTCGGCTTAGTGGTTGCTGCTTTATATTTGTTATAGACCGGCTTTGCGACACGCGCTGAAGTATAGCTGTAGTTGCTGACTTCAGTTGCTGGATTAAAACCATCAGCGGCGTTGCTGGTTTCAGTAAGAGTATCGCCTTTAATCAGTTTGCTGGTAGCCATTTTAAATTTCCTTTTAAGTTTAAAAATTATCGCAGTTCGTTCTGCGAGACCAATAATCCATTGCGCAGAAAAAATTAGCTAATCACAAACCATCAGTAATTCATCAACGCCCAATAATTATTGTAATGAGACCTCAGTGAGGAACATCAGCCCAGCATCATCGGGTGTAACAGGCTGCCAAACCCACCCGAAGAGTAAAAAACAGACAGCATATTAAATATGATTTAGGTAGTAATTAATTGTCATTTAACTTACATGAGATTATGTGACAAAGGTCTCCCCAACAAACAACACTACAATAAAACCGATGACAAAAAATGGATTAAGCCATTTCTTGTGCAATATATTCATCGACGACAATCAGGATGTGCAAATCTAAAGGAAGACGTTATGAAAACTTATCTCATCAATAACAACTGCATCTACAACGAACAGAAATATGAACTAAGAACGAGCTCAAATTCGCAAGTTATTCGAATGACAGCAATGCGTTCTAAATGTCTTAGCTTCATTATTGAAAATGCTCATCTGGAGATTATCGAACGGCAGAAAATCACCAATGAGTTATGGGGTAGCAGAAGTCATTTTGTGAATGATGCCAATCTAACGCAGATACTGTATTTAATCAGACGAGATCTCAAAGCTCTCGGTATAAACGATCTTTTCATCACTATCCCGCGCCAGGGGTTGCAGGTAAACAAAGACATCGCCATTGAGAAAGTCGAATCCAGGAAACCAAAAGTCAGAAAGCAGTTTTTCCGTAAAACCCTGGCGGCTCTCACCACCGTGTTTTCCGTCACGCTAGGTACAATGATGTACATGCACATTCATTAATTCAGGGAGAATAAAATGAATCCAATTATTGATGGGATCCTGGGGCTGGAAGGCGGCTATAGCGCCAATCCAAAGGACAAAGGCGGAGAAACTAACTGGGGTATCACCGAAGCAACGGCGCGAGCGCACGGTTATCAGGGAAAGATGAGCGAGCTTTCTCACAATGAGGCCTATACGATTCTGGAGACCGATTACTGGATCAAACCCGGCTTCGAGCAGGTATCGCAACTCTCCTGGTCGGTAGCATTTGAGCTGTGCGACGCTGCGGTGAATATTGGTCCTCACTATCCCTGCATGTGGCTACAGCGCTGGCTTAACGTGATGAATCGCGAGCAGCAATACTACCCGGATATAAAAACAGATGGCAACATCGGCCCGCTAACCCTGAATGCGTTGAATGACTATTTGACGCGGCGAGGTAAAGAAGGAGAACAGGTGTTAGTCAAAGCGCTGAACTGCAGCCAGGGGGCTTATTATCTGGAGATCGGCGAAAAGCATCGACAAAATGAAGAGTTCATTTACGGCTGGATTAAAAACCGGGTGACATAGTTGACGGGCGCGCATCTGTAATAAAAGACTCAAGGATGAGCCTTTTATTACGTAGTAATACTACTTAAGCTTAGTACCACCAAGCGTATTTTTTACTTTCTCGCCCAGTATTTTTAAAATTGGACCGGCAAAAACGCCGCCTAATCCTGCGGCTAACAGTACCATATTAAAACTAAATCCTTTTTCAATTGCGAGAGCGCTAAGGAGAAAACTGGTAAAACAAGATATCACCACCTGGGTCAGACAGTTCATAATTCCCTGATGCGCTTCGCCACTTTCCTCCTTATTTTTACGGAGAAGGAAACTGACGAATCCTCCCCAGGCGCCGATAGAAATAATGGTTAAAAGTATCTCTACTTCCAGCAATACAACTTCCGTTGTTTCTAAATGATTAGGTATAGACATAATCGCTCCTGCATCACTAAAGTTAAAAAAGATTCATCAGGAGTGTAAGTGGCGCAATAGGGGAAAGGTAATCAAAGAAAATCAAGACTAACCACATCATCTTAATGACGGTAAGATGATGGAACTTACCGTCTGAATGATGACAGCGTATGTAACATGGAAACCGTTTCATTGATCGCTGATATATTTTTGCTATTTTTGTTCCATGAAGCGTAGACCTGCACGGACTTGAACATCAGCTCTGGTGGCGGTTGGATAAAATTTATATCGTATTTACGCTGATTTTTATAAAATAGCGCCAGCTTTAAAGGCAATAACGCAATCAACGCGGTTCTTTCTACCATGCCAACCAGCCCGGTGATAGAGTCGCTGCAATAGCCCATGGTACGTGAACCGTCATAATAAACATCATCTTTAAATAATCCGTTATCAGTGATGATGGAAGGAGAGGAAATGCCGGGTTGATACATGGCATGGCGGGAAGAGTAGAACTGATGCAAAGAAAGCTGCGATAGTTCGCTGAATAAATGGCCTTTGGCACAAATACAGACGAAATTTCTGAAGCTATCAATCATTTGATTATCGAGCCCGGGCTCAACCAGCGGCTCAGATCCGATCGATAAATCGCATTGCGCCGTCAGTAAAAGCTCTTTAGCTTTATCGCGGCTAATATTGCGGGATGAAAAATGATTGATAACGCCCTGTTCAAAAAGCGCGCTACCGTACAGTTGGGAAAGGTAATAACTTTCAATGAAGTCGCTACCAAGGATCGTAATCCGGGTATCATCATCCTTGTTTTCTGTCAGAAAGGTATTATCGACAAGCAACATGGCCTGGCGAAAACTATGGTGGATCTCAAGCGCTTTCGCCGTTGGCAGTAAACCATCTTTACTTCTGACAAACAGCTCCTGGTGATAGAAGTTTTGTAGTCGTCTTAATGCCAGAGAGACCGCGGCAGGTGTAATGGCCAATTTTTTCGCCGCCTTCGCGGCATTACCTGCCGAAATGACAGCGTCAAGAACCTTGATTAAATTATAATCAAAGCCCTTATTGGCACCTTTCGATCCCATCCACTGTCAGCCTCTAATAACGAAAAAAGCAATATAGATAATACTCAAAATAAAGCAAATCCTGACTCGCTATACGCAGTATAGCGTTTTCCGCCAGCGACCGAAGTTGGGATAGAAAAAAGCCTGAACAAAAATGTTCAGGCTTGTGCTAATAAGGTGATTAAACGCAATTAACGCGTTAAATCATCAAAGAATTTTTTCACGCCATCGAAGAAGCTTTTGGAACGCGGACTGTTTTTCTCCCCCGTCGGGCCACCGAAAGTTTCCTGCAGCTCTTTAAGCAATTGCTTCTGCTTATCGTTAAGACCGACCGGTGTTTCAACCACCACGCGACACAGCAGATCGCCCTGAGCACCGCCGCGAACGGACTTAACGCCCTTGCCGCGCATGCGGAACAGTTTGCCGGTTTGCGTTTCGCCAGGCACTTTCAGGTTAACGCGGCCATCCAGCGTCGGTACTTCAATCTCGCCGCCAAGCGCAGCCATGGTGAAGTTGATCGGTACTTCGCAGTACAGATTATTCCCCTCACGCTCGAAGATCGCGTGCTGTTTGACCTGAACCTGAACGTACAGATCGCCCGCCGGAGCGCCATGCTCGCCGGCTTCGCCTTCGCCAGCCAGACGAATGCGATCGCCGGTATCGACGCCAGCCGGGATTTTCACCGACAAGGTTTTGGTTTTTTCAACGCGACCGTGACCGTGACATTTATTGCACGGATCTTTAATCAGCGTACCGCGTCCCTGACAGTGTGGACAGGTTTGCTGAACGGCAAAAAAGCCCTGACGCATCTGGACCTGACCGGAACCGTGACAGGTTGGACAGGTCTGCGGCTGAGTGCCGGATTTGGCGCCGCTGCCGTGGCAGACATCGCACTCTTCCAACGTTGGAATGCGGATTTCTTTGGTAACGCCGCGGACCGCTTCTTCCAGCGTCAATTCCATGTTGTAACGTAGATCTGCGCCGCGCGCCGCGCGTTGACGGCCACGACCGCCGCCGAAGATATCGCCGAACACGTCGCCAAAGATATCGCTGAAATCCGCGCCGCCGCCGAAGCCGCCGCCGAAACCGCCGCCGCCCATGCCGCCTTGTTCAAACGCGGCGTGGCCGTACTGATCGTAGGCTGCACGCTTCTGGGCATCAGTCAGGACTTCATACGCTTCTTTGATTTCTTTAAATTTGGCTTCGGCCTCTTTGTCACCCTGGTTACGGTCCGGGTGATACTTCATGGCCAGGCGCTTATACGCCTTTTTGATTTCACGCTCTTCCGCTGTTTTGGAAACGCCTAAAATCTCGTAATAATCTTGCTTTGCCATTGGTGTTTTTCAGCCCCTTAACATGCGTGCACGGGCGGAGAGGAAACCTCTTCGCCCGTGCCAGTGTTTTACCCGTTCAAAGGGCGATTATTTTTTGTCTTTCACTTCTTCGAACTCAGCGTCGACAACATCGTCGTCCTTCGCGCTGTTCTCTTGAGCGTCAGCACCGCCAGCCTGCTGCTGTGCATGCTGCTGCTGAGCGATTTCCATCAGCTTCTGGGAAGCCTGGGCCAGCGCCTGCATCTTCGCTTCGATGTCCGCTTTATCTTCACCTTTCAGGGAAGCTTCCAGCGCGGTCAGCGCAGACTCGATTGCAGTTTTGTCATCAGCCGGCAGTTTGTCGCCTGCTTCTTCAACCTGCTTACGGGTGCTGTGCAGCAGATGGTCGCCCTGGTTACGGGTCTGAACCAGCTCTTCGAACTTACGGTCAGATTCAGCGTTAGCTTCCGCTTCGCGAACCATTTTCTGAATTTCTTCTTCATTCAGACCGGAAGAAGCCTTGATGGTGATCTTCTGCTCTTTACCGCTGTTTTTATCTTTCGCGGAAACGTGCAGGATACCGTCAGCATCGATATCGAAGGTTACTTCGATCTGCGGCATACCGCGCGGCGCTGGGTTAATACCATCCAGGTTGAACTGACCCAGAGATTTGTTATCAGAAGCGCGTTTACGCTCACCCTGCAGCACATGGATGGTTACCGCGGACTGGTTGTCTTCCGCAGTAGAGAACACCTGGCTGTGCTTGGTCGGGATAGTGGTGTTTTTGCTGATAAGCGCGGTCATCACGCCGCCCATGGTTTCGATACCCAGCGACAGCGGGGTAACGTCCAGCAGCAGAACGTCTTTAACTTCACCAGTCAGAACACCACCCTGAACCGCTGCGCCGATAGCCACAGCTTCATCCGGGTTAACGTCTTTACGCGGTTCTTTACCAAAGAACTCGGCAACTTTCTTCTGCACCATCGGCATACGAGTCTGACCACCAACGAGGATCACGTCGTTGATATCGGAAACGGACAGACCGGCATCCTGGAGGGCAACTTTCAGCGGCTCGATGGAACGGTTAACCAGATCTTCAACCAGGCTTTCCAGTTTCGCGCGAGTCACTTTAATGTTCATGTGTTTCGGACCGGTCGCGTCTGCGGTGATATACGGCAGGTTAACGTCGGTCTGCTGAGCGGAAGACAGCTCAATTTTCGCTTTTTCTGCAGCTTCTTTCAGACGCTGCATCGCCAGCGGGTCGTTGCGCAGGTCAATGCCCTGCTCTTTCTTAAACTCGTCAACGAGGTAGTTGATCAGACGAGTATCGAAGTCTTCACCACCCAGGTGGGTATCACCATTGGTTGCCAGAACTTCGAAGGTTTTTTCGCCGTCAACTTCGTCGATTTCGATAATAGAAATATCGAAGGTACCACCACCGAGGTCGTATACCGCGATAGTACGGTTGCCGACTTCTTTATCCAGACCGTATGCCAGCGCAGCGGCAGTCGGTTCGTTGATGATACGTTTGACTTCCAGACCCGCGATACGGCCGGCATCTTTGGTTGCCTGACGCTGAGCATCGTTGAAGTACGCAGGTACAGTGATAACAGCTTCAGTTACCGGCTCACCCAGGTAATCTTCAGCGGTTTTCTTCATTTTCTTCAGCACTTCAGCAGAAATCTGCGGCGGCGCGGTTTTAGTGCCTTTCACATCAAGCCATGCGTCGCCATTATCTGCGGCAACGATTTTGTACGGCATGATGGAAACGTCACGCTGAACTTCTTCATCCTGGAAGCGGCGACCAATCAGGCGTTTAATCGCAAACAGGGTGTTTTGCGGGTTTGTCACTGCCTGACGTTTAGCCGGCTGACCAACCAGAGTTTCACCATCCTGGGTATAGGCAATGATAGAAGGCGTGGTGCGATCGCCTTCGGCGTTCTCCAGCACGCGAGCGGTAGTGCCATCCATAATCGCTACACAAGAGTTGGTAGTACCCAGGTCGATACCAATAATTTTACCCATCTAAACGTCTCCACTAAAAATTCGATCAACATGTGGTTGTGAACCTGTAATAAGGGCGAAACGTGCGGTTTCAACTACCCTGACATCATTTTTTTTCAGGTTCTTCACTGCGGTTGACTACAAGATGGGGTCGCGCTGGTTTTCATCAAGGGGCAGGCCAAAAAAAATTTTTATGGCAGAGCGCAGGCGCGAGAGCGAGAGCGAGAGCAAGAGCAAGAGCGAACAACATGCCAGACGGACAAAATAGCCGTCATAATCCATACAAAAAAATAAATAGTAAATAAGAACATATTCACTGGATATCGCACGAGTTCGCCAAAGAGTTCGCCATTATCGCCGCGAAAGGTAAATTGCTGAAAAATACCCCGCCAGATCATAGACAGCCTCTGCACGCCTCATTATTATGCCGCGCCCCACCGCAAGTGGCGGGGTAATGCTTCCCTTTCTAATCATTATTTTGAGGAATTATGGGCAACACTAAGTTGGCTAATCCGGCACCGCTGGGCCTTATGGGTTTCGGCATGACCACTATTCTGCTTAACCTGGCGAATAGCGGCCTTTTCGCATTCGATGTAGCTATCCTGGCGATGGGCATTTTTTACGGCGGCATTGCGCAAATTTTTGCCGGCCTGCTCGAGTATAAAAAAGGCAACACCTTTGGTTTAACCGCTTTTACGTCCTACGGCTCCTTCTGGTTGACGTTGGTCGCGATCCTCCTGATGCCGAAAATGGGCCTGGCTGATGCGCCGAATCCGCATTTCCTGGGCATGTATCTTGGCCTGTGGGGTATCTTTACGTTGTTCATGTTCTTCGGCACGCTGAAAGCCGCGCGCATGCTGCAGTTCGTGTTCCTGAGCCTGACGGTGCTGTTCGCGCTGCTGGCGATTGGCCACCTGGTTGATAACGAAGGCATTGTTAAAATTGCCGGCTGGATCGGCCTGGTATGCGGCGCGAGCGCTATTTACCTGGCGATGGGTGAAGTGTTGAACGAGCAGTTCGGCCGTACCGTCCTGCCGATTGGCGAGCCACGCTAATGGCCTGCCGCCGCCCACAACGCGGGCGGCGGCGTTAAATTTAACGCTGCAGTTCTCCTTGCGGTAAAACCGCCTGCGCCGTCAACCCCTGACGCAGCCAAATACCCAGACCCAGCCCCATCAGCGACAGCGCCAGTACGTACCAGGCCGGCGCCATCGGCGAAACCCCCATCAGCATCGTGACGGCAATCGGCGTCAGGCCGCCGAAAATGGCGTATGACAAATTGTAGGAAAACGAGATGCCGGTAAAACGCACTTCCGCCGGGAAGGCGCGCACCATTACGTAAGGTACCGCCCCCACCACGCCGACACACAGTCCAACCGTGCCATACAGCAGGAACAGCCGCTGCGGGCTGGCGCCGGAAAGGTGGTAAAAGGCCCAACTGGCCGCCGCTAACAGCAGGCTACCGACGATAAAAGTGCGGCTGGCGCCGAATCGGTCTGCCGCCAGACCGGCGAGTAAACAGCCAATACACAGCATAATCGTGGCGATGCTATTGGCCTGCAGGGTAATCGCCGGCGCAAAGCCATAATGTTTTTGCAGCCACACCGGCGACATCAGGATCACCACTACCACCCCGGCGGAAAGCAGCCAGGTGAGTAGCATCGAAACGATAACGGCCTTCTGGTGCTTGAGCGCCACCGCCTTCACCGGCAGCTCCTGCGCCAGCGCTTTGCGCTGTTGCATCTCAAGAAATATCGGCGTCTCCTGCAGCCAACGACGCAGGTACATGGCTACCAGACCGAACACTCCACCCAGCAGGAAAGGAATACGCCAGCCGCCGTCGTGGATACCCTGCGGCGTCATGCTGGTGTTGATAAGCGTCGCCACTACCGATCCCAACAGGATCCCAACGGTCAACCCCGCGGTCAGGGTGCCGCAGGCGATACCGATGCGTTTTTCCGGGACATGTTCGGCTACAAAGACCCAGGCACCCGGCACTTCACCGCCAATCGCCGCCCCTTGTAAAATACGCATGAGCAGTAATAGCAGCGGCGCAACGATGCCCATTGAGGCATAGGTCGGCAGCAGGCCGATCGCCAGCGTCGGCAGCGCCATCAGCAGAATACTGAGGGTGAACATTTTCTTCCGCCCGACCAGATCGCCAAAGTGGGCCATGATAATGCCGCCAAGAGGGCGCGCCAGATAACCCGCGGCAAAAATACCGAAGGTCTGTACCTGGCGTAGCCATTCCGGGATATCCGCCGGGAAGAATAGTTCGCCGACGACCGCGGCGAAGAAGACAAAAATGATGAAGTCATAAAACTCCAGCGCCCCGCCGAGGGCGGCCAGCGTCAGAGTTTTATAATCTTGTCGATTCAGTGCTCGGGTGTGTTGTGACATAACTGACGTTTCGTCCGCAGTAATATTACGCAATGTGTAAAGTAAAAAACACTATACCGTAAATAAAACAGCACACCACCGGCAATACAGGTTATATCAGCAATGCATTAAATTCAGGATAAAGTTTCACGCTGTGCGCTTTTCGGGCGAAAAGCTGCTACAACGCTCGCTTCCGTCTCCACATACGGCCCCTCAAGCAACTGTACACAATAAGGTACACTTGCAAAGACACCATGCACCAGCACTTTACCTTCAGCGTCTTTCACCCCTTCGAGGGTTTCCTGAATGGCTTTCGGCTGGCCTGGCAGGTTGAGGATCAGCGCCTGCTTGCGGATGACGCCAACCTGCCGGGATAGGATAGCCGTCGGCACAAAGTGTAGGCTAACCTGGCGCATTTGCTCACCGAAACCAGGCATCACACGATCGGCAATGGCTAGAGTTGCGTCCGGGGTCACATCACGACGCGCCGGGCCGGTGCCGCCGGTGGTTAACACCAGATGACAGCCCATCTCGTCAACCAACTCACACAGCGTCTGTTCAATGATGGGCTGTTCATCAGGAATCAGGCGAGTCTGCAGTTCAAAGGGCGTTGTCAGCGCACGCGACAGCCACTCTTCCAACGCAGGAATACCTTTGTCCTGGTAAACGCCGCTGGAGGCGCGGTCAGAAATAGAAACTAAGCCGATGCGTAATTTATTCATATTCATTCCGTTCAAATAGTGCAATTAAGCGGAATGATACACGCTGGAGAGAATTACAGACAGGATTCAAAAGAAGTAGCGTGACCGGCAGCCCGGTCACGCTGGGATGATTACAGCAGGTCGCCGATCATTTTTTCCAGTTTTTCCTGGTCGATGGCAAACTTACGGATACCTTCCGCCAGTTTGTCTACCGCCATCGGATCCTGGTTGTGCTGCCACAGGAACTGGGATTCAGTGATGCGTTCCGGGCGCGCTTTCACTTCGCCGCTGAACGCCAGTTTACGTTCGATAGCGCCTTCGCTTTCCGCCAGCTCTTTCAGCAGCGCAGGGGCGATGGTCAGACGGTCGCAGCCGGCCAGCTCAAGGATTTCGCCAACGTTACGGAAGCTTGCGCCCATTACCACGGTTTCATAGCCGTGCTGCTTGTAGTACTCGTAGATTTCGCTAACGGAAACCACGCCCGGATCTTCTGCCGGCGCGTACTCTTTCTTATCCGTGTTCGCTTTGTACCAGTCGAGGATACGGCCAACAAACGGAGAAATCAGGAAGACGCCCGCTTCGGCGCAAGCCCGAGCCTGAGCGAAGGAGAACAGCAGGGTCAGGTTACAGTTGATGCCTTCTTTTTCCAGCTGCTCGGCGGCGCGAATGCCCTGCCAGGTCGAAGCCAGTTTGATCAGGATACGATCGTTGCCGATACCGGCATCGTTATACAGTTTGATCAGGCGTTTCGCTTTAGCGATGGAAGCGTCGGTGTCGTAGGACAGACGGGCATCAACTTCGGTAGAAATACGGCCCGGGATCAGTTTAAGGATTTCGAGACCGATGTTCACCGCCAGTTTGTCGGAAGCATCGATAATCTGCTGTGCGCGATCGCTGCTCTGGCTGCGAGCCCAAGCAACAGCGTCGTCAATCAGCTTACGGTACTCAGGGATCTGAGCCGCGCCGAGGATCAAAGAAGGGTTGGTGGTGGCATCCTGAGGCTGATACAGCTTCATTGCCGCGATATCTCCGGTGTCAGCTACGACAGTGGTGTACTGACGCAGAGAAGTCAATTTATCCGTCATGATAGTGTTTCTCTTAAACAGCAGTTAAGGGGATGTAACCGGTCTGCCAAGATGATAACACGCCATAGGGTCAGCGCAACCGCCGACAATGCAAGAGCGCAGAGTGTGATAAACTCGACATATTAATTATCTGAATGCTAAAGGATTGTCACCGGAGTGGTAGCGCTTACACCGCGCGCCGGCATGGACAAGAGGACGTTTAATGCCTGATTTTCTCTCGTTTATCAATGAAATACTCTGGGGCTCGGTAATGATTTATCTATTACTGGGCGCCGGTATTTGGTTCACCTGGCGAACGCAATTTGTGCAGTTCCGTTATATTCGTCAGTTTGGCAAAAGCCTTAAAAAAAGCCTCCGCCCGCAGCCCGGCGGCTTAACGTCTTTTCAGGCGCTGTGCACCAGTCTGGCGGCGCGCGTCGGCAGCGGTAATCTGGCGGGCGTGGCGTTAGCGATTGCCGCCGGCGGCCCCGGCGCGGTGTTCTGGATGTGGGTCTCCGCGCTACTCGGTATGGCCAGTAGCTTCGCTGAATGCTCGCTTGCCCAATTGTACAAAGAGCGCGATAGCGCAGGCCAGTTCCGCGGCGGCCCGGCGTGGTATATGGCTCGCGGCCTTGAGATGCGCTGGATGGGCGTGGTCTTCTCGATTCTGCTCCTGCTGGCCTACGGGGTCATTTTCAATACCGTACAGGCCAACTCGGTGGCGCACGCCATGGCCTACGCCTTCGATTTTCCGATGGCCGCCGTCGGCGCCGCGCTGGCTGCCGCTACGCTGTTGATTATCGTCCGCGGTTTACGCGGCGTGGCGCGATTGATGCAGTGGTTTGTCCCGCTGATGGCCCTGCTGTGGGTCGGCGCCAGCCTGTTGATTGGCCTCTGGCACTTCTCCGCCCTACCCGCGGTCTTTGAAACCATCTTCCGCTGCGCTTTCGGCTGGCAAGAAGCGGCGGCGGGCGCGGTGGGCTATACCATTAGCCAGGCGCTTACCGGCGGTTTCCAGCGCGGGATGTTCTCCAACGAAGCGGGTATGGGTTCAACGCCAAACGCCGCCGCCGCCGCGGCCTCATGGCCACCGCATCCCGCGGCGCAGGGCATCGTACAGATGATTGGCGTCTTTATTGATACCATTGTTATCTGTACCGCCAGCGCGGTGATTATCCTGCTGGCGCCGCGCGAAAACCGCGATAGTGTGGTCAGCGGAATTCAAACCATGCAGCACGCGATGGGCGATCTCATTGGTAGCTGGGGGCCTGGTCTGGTGGCTGCCGTGCTACTGCTTTTCGCTTTCAGTTCGATTGTCGCCAATTATATTTATGCCGAAAATAATCTGATCTTTCTGCGACTCAATAAGCCGCTGCATATCTGGACGCTCCGGGTCATTACCGTATTCATGGTACTAGCAGGCACTCTGGTAAGCCTGCCGGTGGTCTGGCAGCTGGCGGATATTATTATGGCGCTGATGGCTATCACTAACTTAACGGCGATTTTGCTGCTGTCGCCAACGGTACGGATCCTCGCCAGCGATTATCTGCGCCAGCGTAAACTCGGCGTACAGCCGGTCTTCGATCCCGCTCGCTATCCGGAAATTCAGCAACATCTGGCGCCAGGCGCCTGGGATGAGATACCGCGTGAATAGCGCGGTAATCGCAGCAATCGCTCCCACCGTACTCTTTTTTTGTTAAAATTCGTCGAAATTCCCTGCAAGGACTGGATATGCTGATTCTGATTTCACCTGCTAAAACGCTCGATTATCAAAGCCCGCTGGCAACGACGCACTATACCCAGCCCGAACTCCTGGAGTATTCTCAACAGCTTATCGGTATCGCCCGTAAGCTGACGGCGCCGCAAATCGGTAAGCTGATGAGCATCAGCGATAAGCTTGCCGACCTCAACGCCACCCGTTTTCACGACTGGCATCCGGACTTTACCCCGCAGAATGCTCGTCAAGCGATTCTGGCCTTCAAAGGCGACGTTTATACCGGCCTGCAGGCTGAAACCTTTAGCGAAGCGGATTTCGATTTCGCCCAGCAGCATCTGCGTATGCTATCCGGGCTTTACGGCGTGTTGCGTCCGCTGGATTTGATGCAGCCTTATCGTCTGGAGATGGGCATCAAGTTGGAAAATCCGCAGGGCAAAGATTTGTATCATTTCTGGGGCGATGTCATTACCGATAAGCTCAATCAGGCGCTGCAGGCGCAGGGCGACGATATCGTTATCAACCTGGCGTCCGATGAGTATTTTAAATCGGTAAAACCGAAAAAATTGCAGGGACAGTTGATTAAGCCGGTATTCCTCGATGAGAAAAACGGCAAATTCAAGGTGATCAGCTTCTATGCCAAAAAAGCGCGCGGCCTGATGAGCCGCTTTATCATAGAGAACCGTTTAACCCGTCCGGATCAACTGCAGGAGTTTGATAGCGAAGGTTATTTCTTTGATGCGCAGGCATCGGAGAACGGCGAACTGGTGTTTAAACGCCACGAGCAGTAAGCCTGAATGCCCCCGGTATGGCGCCGGGGGCGGAACGATTAGTCGTCGTGGTGATGCCGCTCGTGGCCATGACCATGATGGCCTTGATCGTCATCGTCATCGCGATCGTGGCGGCGATAATCATCATGCGGACGCCAGCGGTCGTCGCGCCAGTCATAATGGCTCGCCCACCAGTCATGATCGCGCCAGCGATCGCCGTCCCAGTAGCGTCCATAATCATCACGGTCGCCGATTTGCAGCTTCACCGCCGGGATCAGGGTAATTTCATCTGCATGAACCAACGCAGGAGCGACCAGCAGCAGAGAAAGCGCCAGCAAAACAGGTTTCAGCATTGTCATAAGCAACCCCTTCTATTCGCCCCCATCATGGGTCGATAACAAAATATTAACCCTGCAAAACTACCCTGTTTATTCTCCGCAATCTGAATTTATGCTCTTCCGCATTTATTGGTCAGTTTTACACAATCTCTCCATTTTCGGGCGTAAAAAAACCGGGCGCGGAGCCCGGTTTAACGAACAGCGGAATGGCAATGCTAGCCCATCATCAGCTTACGCAGCTCGGCGAAGTCGGCTGGGAGATTGTGCGAGAGCAGCGGCAGGTCGGCGCGGTCGGCCAGTTCTTTCGGCAGCGGCAACGTCTCCTGTAGGATCTCTTCTACGCTCTCTTTGAATTTAGCCGGATGCGCCGTTCCGAGGAATAACCCATATTCTCCCGGCTGCAGCTGGTCGCGCAACGCGCGATAGGCAATGGCCGCATGCGGTTCCGAGGTATAGCCGATGGCTTTCAATTCACGCATGGTCGCTTTAGTGGTTTCATCATCCACCGCAGCATAGCCCAGTTCATTCAGACGCCATATTTTACGGCGGAATAACTCCTCCACGCGCGGCCAGTTGTTCGGTTGGCTGACGTCCATCGCGTTAGACAGGGTCGCCTGCGTCGCCTTCGGCGCCCAGTTGCCATCCTGCAGGAAGCGCGGCACGGTGTCATTGGCGTTGGTCGCGGCAATAAAACGCTTAATCGGCAGCCCCAGCGATTTCGCCAGCAGGCCGGCAGTAAGATCGCCGAAGTTGCCGCTTGGCACCGACACCACCAGCTGATTGCGGGCTTCCTGAGGCAATTGCGCGACCGCCTCGAAGTAGTAGCAGATCTGCGCCAGCAGGCGGCTGATGTTAATCGAGTTGGCGGAGTTGAGGCCGAGCGCCACCTTCAGCTCTTCATCGTCAAACGCCTGCTTAACCAGCGCCTGACAGGCGTCGAAGTCGCCGTCAATCGCCACGGTTTCGATATTGCCGCCCAGGGTACAGAACAGCTTCTCCTGCAGCGGGCTGATCTTACCGCGCGGATAGAGGATAACCACTTTGACGTTCGGCAGGCCGTAGAAGGCGTGCGCCACGGCCGCGCCGGTGTCGCCGGAGGTAGCGGTCAGAATCGTCACCGGCTTATCGCCCGCGATATGCGTCAGCATTTGGGCCATAAAGCGGCCACCAAAGTCTTTAAACGCCAGCGTCGGACCGTGGAACAGTTCCAGGCAGCCGATATCATCCTGTACTTGACTTACCGGCGCCGGGAAGGCGAACGCCGCGGCAACGCGGGACTGTAGTTCATTCTGCGGGATCTCGTCGCCAATAAAGGCCGACAGGATTTTCGCGCTGCGGTTCACGAAATCCTGTTCCAGCATTTCGTCGATTTCGGTCAGGTTGAATTCCGGCAGATCGTGCGGAAAGAACAGCCCCTGTTGTTTGCCAAGCCCTTGCGTCACGGCCTGCGCGAAGCTGACCTGTTCGTTATGATCTTTTAAGTTATACAGTTTCATCACTTATCCCACTACTCGAGCGCCCGCCGTGTCCAGCCGGCAAATATGAACGAAGCCTTCCTGATTTTGCAGATAATGCGCGGCCAGCCAGTCGGCGACGCGCTGCGCGGTGTCCGGTTTATCGCACAACGCGAACAGCGTCGGGCCGGAGCCGGAGATACCGCAAGCCTGCGCGCCGATCTCCATCGCCGCCTGACGCGCTTCACTGAAGCCCGGCAGCAGTTTGGTACGGTACGGTTCGGCGATAACATCTTTCATTAACTTTGCCGCCAGCTGCGGCTGACGGCTATAGCAGGCGTGAATAAACCCTGCAAGGTGACGACCGTGGGCGATACAGTCCTGGCGGCGATACTGCGCCGGAAGAATCGCACGCGCTTCGGCGGTAGAGACCTTAATCCCCGGATAGGCCAGCACCCACAACCATTCATCAAAACCCGGGATCTGCTGGCTGATGATGCCATTTTCTTCGATCATCAGTTGCATACCGCCAAGGTAGCACGGCGCCACGTTATCATAGTGAACGCTGCCGGAGATGCGCCCTTCCATCTCGCCCATCAGCGCCAGCATTCGGGTTTCATTCAGCGGCTTACCACAAAACTCATTCATTGCCACCAGCGCGGCGACCACCGAACAAGCGCTGGAGCCAAGGCCCGAGCCGATCGGCATATTTTTTTCCAGGGTCATCGCCACCGGAACCGTTTTACCGATCTCGCGGCAAAAGGCTTCCCAGCATTGATAAACGATATTTTCCTGCGGCGCCGACGGTAATTTGCCGGCGAAGCGGCCTACATTACGTAGGCTAAACTCCGCCGCCGTCTCTACCGAGACGTTATCCCCCAGCAAGGTGCCGTCAACCGGCGTCACCGCGGCTCCCAGCACATCAAAACCGACGCTCATATTGGCACTGGAAGCCGGGGCGTATACTTTGACCATCTTAAACTCCTAACTTCCATGACAGGGTGCGTAGCAGGTCGGCGAACACGCCAGCCGCCGTCACGTCATTCCCCGCGCCATAGCCGCGCAGCACCAGCGGCAGAGGCTGATAATAGTGGCTGTAAAATGCCAACGCGTTCTCGCCGTTTTTCACCTTGAACAGCGGATCGTTGCCGTCGACTTCGGCGATTTTCACCCGGCAGACGCCATCTTCTTCAATATTGCCGACGTAGCGTAAGACTTTACCCTCGTCGCGCGCTTTAGCAACCCGCGAGGCGAATTGATCGTCAAGCGTCGGCAGTCGCGCCATAAAGCTTTCGACATCGCCGCTGGCGTCGAAGTCGGCAGGCAGCGCAGGCTCAACGATAATATCCGAGAGCTCCAGCTCGCGCCCGGTTTCGCGGGCAAGGATCAGCAGCTTGCGCGCCACATCCACGCCGGAAAGATCGTCGCGCGGGTCCGGTTCGGTATAGCCCATCTCGCGCGCCAGTTTAGTGGCTTCAGAAAGGCTCATGCCCTCATCCAGCTTACCAAAAATAAAGGAAAGCGAGCCGGAGAGGATCCCGGAAAAATGCACCAGCTCATCACCAGCGTTCAGCAGGTTCTGCAGGTTTTCAATGACCGGCAGACCCGCGCCGACGTTGGTGTCGTAGAGGAACTTGCGCCGCGAGCTGCTGGCGGCGTGACGCAACTGGTGATAGTAATCCAGCGAAGAGGTATTGGCCTTTTTATTCGGCGTCACCACATGGAAACCTTCACGCAGGAAGTCAGCGTACTGATCGGCCACCGCCTGGCTGGAGGTACAATCGACGATAACCGGGTTCAGCAGGTGATACTCTTTCACCAGACGGATTAAACGGCCCAGATTAAAGGGCTCTTTCGCTTCCGCGAGTTCGCTACGCCAGTTTTCCAGATTCAAGCCATGGACGTTCGTCAGCAGCGCCTGTGAATTGGCGACGCCGCATACGCGCAGATCGATATGCTTGCCCTTCAACCAGCTCTGCTGGCGCTTAATCTGTTCGATTAACGCGCCGCCGACGCCGCCGACGCCAATCACGAAGACTTCGATGACCTGGTCGGTGTTAAACAGCATCTGATGCGTGACGCGCACGCCGGTAGTCGCGTCGTCGTTGCTGACGACCACCGAAATTGAACGCTCGGAAGAGCCCTGGGCAATCGCCACGATATTAATATTGGCGCGCGCCAGCGCGGCGAAGAATTTCGCCGAGATACCGCGCAGCGTGCGCATTCCATCGCCCACGACGGAGATGATCGCCAGCCGCTCCATGATTGACAGCGGCTCCAGCAGCCCTTCTTTCAGTTCGAGATAAAATTCCTCTTCCATCACACGCTTCGCCCGCGCGCTGTCGCTTTGCGGCACGCAGAAGCTGATGCTGTATTCCGAAGAAGACTGGGTAATCAGCACCACGGAGATACCGGCGCGGGACATGGTGGCGAAAACGCGCGCCGCCATACCGACCATGCCTTTCATTCCCGGCCCGGAAACGTTGAACATGGCCATATTGTTAAGATTAGAGATCCCTTTTACCGGCAGGCCGTCTTCATCAAGGCTGGCGCCGATAAGCGTACCCGGCGCCTGCGGATTACCGGTATTTTTAATCAGGCAGGGGATCTGGAACTGGGCAATGGGAGCAATAGTGCGCGGATGCAGTACCTTAGCGCCGAAATAGGAGAGCTCCATCGCTTCCTGATAAGACATGGATTTCAGCAGACGCGCATCCGGTACCTGACGCGGGTCGCAGGTATAAACGCCATCAACGTCGGTCCAGATTTCGCAGCAGTCGGCGCGCATACAGGCTGCCAGCACGGCAGCAGAGTAATCAGAACCATTACGCCCGAGAACCACCAGCTCACCCTTTTCGTTACCGGCGGTAAAGCCGGCCATCAGCACCATGTGGTCTGCCGGGATTTGGCTGGCGGCGATACGGCGGGTAGATTCAGCAATATCAACAGTGGATTCAAGGTAGTGGCCGACGGCCAACAGTTTTTCGACCGGATTAATCACGCTGACCTTGTGGCCGCGCGCTTCCAGCAGCGCCGCCATGATAGCGATAGAGAGCTTTTCACCGCGGCAGATCAGCGAGGCATTAACGCCGTCCGGGCACTGGCCCAGCAGGCTGATACCGTGCAACACGTGTTTAATCTGCGCGAATTCCTGGTCTACGAAAGTTTTCAGCTGTGCGAGCGGGAAGCCTGGTTGAATGTCGGCCAGTCCCTGCAGCAGGTCGGCAAAAATGCGTTCAGCGTCGGCGATATTGGTAAGAGCGTCCTGACCGCTAATGGTTTTTTCAATCATTGCGACCAGATGGTTGGTGATTTTCGCCGGGGCAGACAGCACGGTCGCAACCTGCCCCTGCCTGGCATTGCTCTCCAGGATATCGGCAACCCGCAGAAAACGTTCTGCATTTGCCACTGATGTACCGCCGAACTTCAACACTCGCATGGTTCTTACCCCTTGATCTCTTGTCAAAAAAAAAGCCCGCACTGTTCAGGTGCGGGCTTTTTTCTGTTGTTTCCTGTACGCGTCAGCCCGCACCGTTACCTGTGGTAATGGTGGTGGTGATAATGGTGGTAATCATGCCGATGCGATTCATGGATGTTGTGTACTCTGTATTTTTATCTGTCTTGTGTCCTGCCTATATTGGTTAAAGTATCTGCCTGCTTAAGTCAACGAATTTCTAAATTGGCGACTTTTCAACCAACACCGTCATTACGCCACAGCGCCCCGATATTTCCGCCGCATTGCCAGACGGTTGCCGTTGAAATTAGTACATTCAACCATAAAAATTACTTATAACAGGATTTTATTCAGATAGTTTTTTTTCAATATCATGCAGCAATCGATGCAACATGGCGGTGTCGCGCTGTTGTAACAGGCCGATCCGCTGCTGTAGCCAGTCGGCCAGTTTTATGTCGTCATCGACACCCAAGCGTCCAAGTAGCGAAAGCGTCCGCTGACGTAGCGCCTGCAATTGTTTTTCGTCGGTTTCAGGCGCCTGAACCGCAGTCTGCTGCTGCAGCGAGCTCAGCTGATAGCAATACACCATTACCGACTGCCCAAGATTCAAGGAGGGATAATCGGCGACCATCGGCACGCCGGTAAGCACATCGGCCAGCGCCAGTTCATCGTTAGTTAATCCGGAATCTTCACGGCCAAAGACCAGCGCCGTATGTTTCATCCATTGCGCTTTTTCTTCCAGCAGCGGTAGCAACTGCTGCGGCGTGGCGTAGTAGTGAAAACGCGCGCGACTGCGGGCGGTAGTGGCGACGGTAAAGTCGACATCGTGCAGGGCCTGCTCAAGCGTCGGATAGGTTTTTATATTATCTAAAATATCTCCCGAACCATGCGCAACCCAGCGCGCGGCGGGCTGCAGATGCGCTTCGCTATCGACAATCCGCAGTTCGCTGAATCCCATGGTTTTCATCGCTCGCGCCGCCGCGCCGACGTTTTCAGCCCTCGCGGGGGCCACTAAAATGATCGATAAACGCATTATGCTTCCCTTATCCACTTACGCGGCGCGACTCTGCGGTCTCCCCCATTTTACGCGGCGAAAATTTACAAATTTGCAACAAAAATCACTAAAAATGAGCTTTATTACTCTTAAAAAAAACTAAACTGTTCACATTGGACACCAATACGGAGTATGTTAACAGAACGCATTTATCCATATGTTTGGCAATGATATTTCAGTTTTCATTTGTCTACGGGCTTTGGATTCATTGCATTTATTAATTCATAGCTGCAACTAATTGAGCTGTGTAAGAAATGTGACGATAAATCGCAAATCGATGCAATGATTTCACAAGACTGTTAACGTGCTACAATTGAACTTGATATATGTCAACGAAGCGTAGTTTTATTGGGTGTTCGGCCTCTCTTAGCCTGTTATGTTGCTGTTAAAATGGTTAGGATGACAGCCGTTTTTGACACCGTCGGGTCCAGAGGGAAAGTACCCACGACCAAGCTAATGATGTTGTTGACGTTGATGGAAAGTGCATCAAGAACGCAATTACGTACTTTAGTCATGTTACGCCGGACATGTTAATTTGTGGCATGTACCAGGCAGGTCAGGGACTTTGGTACTTCCTGTTTCGATTTAGTTGGCAATTTAGGTAGCAAACATGCAGACCCCGCACATTCTTATCGTTGAAGACGAGTTGGTAACACGCAACACGTTAAAAAGTATTTTCGAAGCAGAAGGTTATGATGTATTCGAAGCGACCGATGGCGCGGAAATGCATCAGATCCTGTCTGAAAATGATATCAACCTGGTGATCATGGATATCAACCTGCCAGGTAAAAATGGTCTTCTGCTCGCGCGTGAACTGCGTGAGCAGGCTGACGTCGCGCTGATGTTCCTTACCGGCCGCGACAACGAAGTTGATAAAATTCTTGGCCTCGAAATCGGCGCCGATGACTATATCACTAAACCGTTTAACCCGCGTGAACTGACTATCCGCGCGCGTAACCTGCTCTCCCGTACCATGAACCTGGGTACCGTGAGCGAAGAGCGTCGCAGCGTTGAGAGCTACAAGTTCAACGGTTGGGAACTGGATATCAACAGCCGTTCATTGGTGAGCCCAAACGGCGAGCAGTACAAGCTGCCGCGTAGCGAATTCCGCGCGATGCTGCACTTCTGCGAAAACCCGGGCAAAATCCAGTCACGCGCAGAGCTGCTGAAGAAAATGACCGGTCGCGAGCTGAAGCCGCATGACCGTACCGTGGACGTGACCATTCGTCGCATTCGTAAGCATTTCGAATCCACGCCGGATACTCCGGAAATCATCGCCACGATTCACGGTGAAGGTTACCGTTTCTGCGGCGATCTGCAGGAATAATTCTGGTTATCCCGCAGCTATAATGCAAAAACAGCGCCTTCTGGCGCTGTTTTTTTATGCTACTTTTACTTCCAGATACGTAGCGTGTCGTCATCCTTGCTTTGCGGTTTTTCCGGTTTGCTCTGCGGTAGAGATAAGGCATACCAGTCCACGCGGCGGGTCAGGAACATCAACGCGCACAGCGCCAGCAGTAGCACTCCGGTGCCGAGCAGCAGCGCGCTATCCTCAGAACGCAGCAGTAGCCACATCACGCCATCCAGCAGCAGCAGCGCCACGACGAATAACAGACTATTACGCCACCCTTTCAGTACCGCCTGTAAATAAATACCGTTGATTACCGCGCCAATCAGGCTGGCTATCGCCCAGGCTCGGGTAAAGCCAATATGCTCAGAGAGCGCCAGCAACACGAGGTAGAACATCACCAGCGATAAGCCGACCAGCAGATACTGCATCGGATGCAGACGACGATGCGTCAGGCTCTCGAAAACGAAGAAGGCCATAAAAGTCAGTGCGATTAACAAGATGGCGTATTTAGTCGCCCGGTCGGTGAGCTGATATTGATCGGCCTGCGACATCACGTCCACGCTAAAGGCGGGTAAACGCGACCACTCAATATCGGTGTCATCGGCGAAATAGCTGCCCATATTGTTGGCAAACCAACTGCTCTGCCAATGCGCGCTATAACCCGAGGCGCTCACTTCGCGTTTCGTAGGCAGGAATCTGCCAAGGAATCCTGGATGCGGCCAGTTACTGGTTAGCTGAAGCTCGCTGTTGCGGCCCAACGGTACAACGGAGAAGCCGCCGGTACCGTTAAGATTGAGGGTAAAAGCAATATCCAGCGGTTTATTGTCTGCGCTTAACGCCGGCATCGGCATATGAATACCTACCCCGCCGCCGTTCAATCCCAATCCCGGTTCAACGGTCAGTGCCGTACCGTCAATTACCGGCGCGTTGATCACGCCGATGCCGCGGGCATCGCTCACGCTAAGCACTAAAAACGGTTTTCCTAAATTGATATTTGCCTTTTGCAGCTCTTTCAGCCGCGAAGGATCGAACTGCGCCTGAATTTGCAGGGCATTATGCCAGACCTGCCCACTGTATATGCCGACTTTTCTCGACTCCACATTTTGCACACCGTTAACCGTCAGCGTTTCCGGTAGCCAGTAGTAGATCCAGCGACGCTGATATTCGACCTCTTTTTGGTTCTCCATACGAAATAGCGTCTCGGTCACCGGGATAGCAACCAGCGGCCCCGTCAGCTTTTGTGAACCGCTGGTACTGTGCTCTATCGCATCCACTACATCGCTGCGATAGTCCGCACGCTCGCTAATAAGCGCTCTGACCATCATCAGCGGCACGGACAACAGCAAAATACAGCCCAACAGCGTACTAATTTTCCAGAATAATGGTGATTTCATCATAGCCTTCTCCCTATCGTGATGGGCTCACTGTAGGGCGGCTATGTGCAGTGTGTTTGAAGCTATGTGAAGGGACGGTGAAGTTGTAGCGTCGCGACAACGCCGCCTTCAGGGCGATTACGCAGGCTAATATCACCCTGATGCAGACGCGCCACCTCACGCACAAACGCCAGTCCTAAACCGCTGCTCTTATGGCCATCTTCCCGCGGCAGCGAGTAAAAGCGTTCAAAGAGGCGCGCCAGCGCAAAGTCAGGAATACCGCGACCGTTATCCGTCACGCTTAGCTGCGCCTCTTCGTGGCACGTCTCCACCGCCAGAGCGATTTCACCGCCGCGGGGGGTAAAGTCAATCGCATTATCGATAAGATTGCCCAGCGCCTGCGCCAGTAGTTCGCTATCGCCATTCACCGTTACCCCGCTCTTCTGCCAGCGCAGGGTGATGGCTTTCGCCTCCAGAGCAATGTCGCGTTCATCCGCCAGACGTTGGAAAAGCGCATCAACCGAAACCAACTGCGGAGTTATCTCCAGCCGATTTTCCAGCCGCGCCTGTTGCAGCAGTTTTTCCACCAACAGCTGCATGCGGGTATTCTGCGCAAGAATATTTGCCGTGAAACGCGCGGCGACCTCAGGCGGCGGCCCCTCGCGCAAGATCTCCGCCGCACCGCGGATCGCCGCCAGCGGGCTTTTGAGTTCATGAGTGAGATCGTAGACATAGTTTTCGATCGCGTTCTTGCCTTCTAGCTTCACGCGCATGCTCTCCAGCGCCTGCGCCAGCTTGCTTAACTCGCTACTGCCGACGTTCGGCAGAGGCAACGGACGCTCGGCAGTCACCGAATCAGCGTAACGCACCAGTTTGCCAATAGAGAAGTTAATCCACCAGACCATCCCGGCGCCGATCAGTAAAGCAATCCCCAGCAGCGCGCCACCGGCCCACAATATCCGCCGCTCGCTGCGTTTAATCACCGGCGTCATTGCCAGATTAGGTTTACCGACGCTGACCACGCCGATGATACGCCCGTTATCCATCACCGGCGCGGCAATGTACATGACGGAGCTATTATCATCATTGGGGTCACTGCGCGAACTGCGGGCGCCGTACTGGCCGCGCAGGGTCAGCCAGACGTCATTCCAGCGCGAATAATCCTGGCCAACCGCCTCCCCGCTGGAGTCAAACACCACTTTCCCCTGAGCATCCGTCAGATAGACGCGATACTCATTGCGCATTTTCCTGATACCGCTGATATTGGCGTTGATGGGCTGCTGATTAAGCGACTGAAAGGCCTGCGCCAGCCGCCCCTGCTGCGGATTTACCGAAAGAAGATCCTCCCGGGCCAGCGCCGCCAATAGCGTTGCGGTATCGTTAAGCGTGCCTTCCGTTGCCCGGCGCACGCCCGGTTTGACTTCCTGCACAAAGATAGAGAGCACAAACCACGCGGCAATGCCGACAATCAAGAAATACCCCAGTAACAGGCGCATCCCGATACGCATCAATAGCCCCCCAGGCTATAGCCCAGACCGCGATGCGTATTAATCGGGTTAATATCAGGATTCACCGCCCGCAGCTTGGCGCGTAGGGTTTTGATATGGGTATCGACGGTACGATCGATACTCTCGTAAGCATCGCTCCACACTCGCTCCATCAACTGCTGGCGAGAGAACACGCGACCGGGGGCGTTAATGAGGGTTTTCAACAGCAGGAATTCGTAACGCGTCAGGCTCAGCGGTTGACCATACCAGCTAATTGTCATCGCCAGCTCATCCAACACGAACTCGCCAACGCGCACCACCGGCGAAGGGGTAGAAAATTTCTGCAGGCGACGCAGAACGGTACGCACCCGCGCGCAGACTTCGCGCGGCGAAAACGGTTTGGCGATGTAGTCGTCAGCGCCAATTTCCAGCCCCAGCAGCTTATCAACCTCTTCGCTGCGTGCGGTCAAAAACAGTACTGGCAATGCCTGATGGCGCGCCAGCAGTCGTCGGCATAGTTCAAAGCCGCTAATATCCGGCAAGCCGACGTCGAGGATCGCTAAATCCGGGCTCTGATGCAGCGCCGCATCAAGCGCGGGCAACCCGCGCTCGAAGACGGTCACGTCGAATCCTTCCTGCTGCAGCATGTAAACAAGGGTATCGGCGATACTCTGTTCATCCTCAACTAACCAAATCCGTGGCTGTTGCATTGTGACTCCCGTTTATTTATTCCACGGCATGATCGGCACGGCGCTGATGGCATTCTTCGGCGAGCCGTCGACCACTTTATCCGAATAGGTCAGGTACACCAGCGCATTGCGTTTAGCGTCATAGAAGCGTACGACCTGCAATTTTTTGAACACCAGCGAGGTACGTTTCTGGAATACCACATCGCCCTGGCTTTTGCCGTTTTTGATTTTATCCGTCAACTCAATCGGCCCGACCTGCTGGCAGGAGATGGCGGCGTCTGAGGTATCTTCCGCCAGCCCCAGCCCGCCTTTAATGCCGCCTGTTTTTGCCCGGCTAATATAGCAGGTGACGTTTTGTACATCGGGATCGTCGAAGGCTTCGACCACGATTTTATGATCCGGCCCCAGCCATTTAAATACCGTATCGACGGAGCCGATTTGCTCGGCGTGCGCCAGTTGGCCTGCGGCCAGCAAGAACAAACCTGCCACTAACTTCTTGTATTTCATATTGTTACCATTTCTTAAAATTCCGCTGCGTGATAATCACAAACGCTGTGGAAAAGGTTTAAAGATCACAGCTTTACAAAATTACCAACGATATCCACCAGATAATCGCATTTATAAGCAAAAAAAACACTGAATGCTAAAACATCAAAAAATGCTATTATCCGCTACCTTAATATAGGTACCTGAGTTTAAAGGATGGGGACATTTTATGGATCAAGCTGGGATTATTCGCGATCTCCTGAGCTGGCTGGAAGGTCACCTGGATCAGCCCCTCTCGTTGGATAATGTGGCGGCGAAGGCAGGTTATTCCAAGTGGCATTTGCAACGTATGTTTAAAGACGTCACGGGTCAAGCTATCGGTGCCTATATTCGCGCACGCCGTCTCTCCAAATCCGCCGTGGCGCTACGCCTGACCGCACGCCCGATTCTCGACATCGCGCTGCAGTATCGCTTCGATTCTCAACAGACGTTCACCCGCGCCTTTAAAAAACAGTTTAATTTGACCCCAGCGCTCTACCGCCGTTCTCCGGACTGGAGCTCGTTCGGTATGCGTCCGCCGCTGCGGCTCGGCGAATTTACCATGCCGAAGCATGAGTTTGTGACCCTGAGCACCACGCAACTGGTCGGCGTGACCCAAAGCTATACCTGTAAGCTTGAAGAGATTTCTGAATTCCGTAACCAGATGCGCGTTCAGTTCTGGCGCGAATTCCTCGGCAATGCGCCCAGCATTCCGCCAACGCTGTACGGCCTGCATGAACCGCGTCCAAGTCTGGAAAAAGATGACGAACAGGAGGTGTTCTACACCACCGCGCTGACGCCGGAGATGGCGAACGGGCACCTGCATAACTCTCATCCGGTGATTCTGGAAGGCGGCGAGTATGTGATGTTCACTTACGAAGGATTAGGCACCGGGCTGCAGGAGTTTATCCTGACGGTATACGGCACCTGTATGCCGATGCTGAACCTCACCCGCCGCAAAGGCCTGGATATTGAGCGCTTCTATCCGGAAGATGATAACCGGAACCAGGCCACGCCAATTCAGCTGCGCTGCGAATACCTGATTCCGATTCGTCGTTAACGCTGTAGTTCGTCCATCGCGGGGGCATCGAGATGCGAAACGTCCCCCGCGGTCTCCACGACCCATCCTGACGCCAGCCACGGGCTCTGCTGATAATCAACGCGTGAAATCGAACAGTTGCGCAGGCGCAGACGGCGCTCCGCATAAGCAGGCAGCCCGAGGATTGTGCTCACCAGACAGCCCAGAGCCATCCCATGACTCACCAGCAGCGGCCGGCTACCTGGCGGTAATTCCAGACAGGATGATAGCGCCGCGCGCATACGCTCGCTCAGCTCCTGCATGGATTCGCCCTGCGGTATGCGCCCATCCGGCGTACCGTTGACCAACTGACGGCGCCAGCCCTCTTCTTCCTCACTAAGCGAGTCGATATGGCGCTTCTCCAGCACCCCCATATCCAGCTCGCGCAGGCGCGGATCGGTAACGACGCCGCAGCCGCAGGCTTCAGCGATAATTTCTGCCGTGCGGCGGGTACGTCCGAGGTCGCTGGCGATAATATGGGTGATCCCCAACGTTCTGGCGCGCTCGCCCACCTGCCATGCCTGGCGCTCGCCGTGAGCGGTCAGTGGGCTATCGGACTGGCCTTGAATACGTCGCTCGGCGTTCCACTGCGTTTCACCGTGGCGAACAAGGTATACCTGTAACATGCTTATTTTCCGTTCTGAACCCTTCATCAATCGACGATCGGCGCTATCGGCTACCGCCAGAGTGATTTAGAGTATACTGCGATGACGTTAATTAATTCTGAGTTGTTTTGATTATGCACCATGTTGTCTCAGCTACCACTAATCCCGCCAAAATTCAGGCAATTCTGCAGGCTTTTAACGAGATCTTCGGCGAAGGATCCTGCCACATTGAGTCCGTCGCCGTCGAGAGCGGCGTGCCGGAACAGCCCTTCGGCAGCGAGGAAACGCGGGCTGGCGCACGAAATCGCGTCGCTAATGCCCGTATCGCGCAGCCGCAAGCCGATTTTTGGGTGGCGATAGAAGCCGGGATCGATGAAGGCAGCACCTTCAGTTGGGTGGTAATTGAGAGCCAGCAGCAGCGCGGCGAAGCGCGCTCGGCAACCCTGCCGCTGCCGGAAGTCATTCTTGCGCAGGTTCGCGCCGGGGAAGCGCTGGGGCCGGTCATGTCGCAGCATACCGGTATCGATGAGATAGGCCGCAAAGATGGCGCTATTGGCGTCTTTACCGGCGGCAAGCTGACGCGCAGCAGCGTCTACCATCAGGCGGTCGTGCTGGCACTCAGCCCATTCCATAACGCTATTTATCGTTAAGCAGGGTCTGTTCCAGCCACTGGCGTAGCTCTACCGGCGCCGATTTCAGGCTATTCGAACCGCGGGTAATGGTGGCAATACCGGCGCCGAGTTCGTTTTTGAGCTCGCGCTGGCTCATCTCGCCGCGCAGCAACTCTTCAATAATACGCACCCGGGTGCCCAGCGCTTCGCGCTCGTCGGGCGTCAGCATCAGCTGCAGTAACGGCAGGTGAAGGTCTTCGGCGTAAGCTTGCTGCAGCAGCGCCACGAAACGTAGCCACTCCTGATGACGTTGTTCGGCCACGGCCGCTGAATAGGGAGATTGTTGGGTCATGTTACGTCGCCATGTTGAGACGGGCAGCCAGGCTGCCCGTCGAATGTACTCATCAACGAGTACAAAGAATAACATACTTCCGAACAATCAGTAACGCTGTTGCCATTCGGCGTCGCTCAGCAAGTTATCCTGCTTGCCCATAAAGTAGCGGTAATAGGCATCGTAAGAGAGGACGTTTTTTACATAGCCGCGGGTTTCCGAGAACGGAATACTCTCGACAAATGCCACCGCATCGATGCGCCCGGCGCTATTGCCCTGCCAGGTTCGCACGCGTCCAGGCCCGGCGTTATAGGCGGCGGAAGCGTAAATACGGTTATTGCCGAACTGCTGGTAGACGTACTGCAGATAGCTGGTACCAATGTTGATATTGGTTTCCGGATCCAGCAGCTGCGACGGGCCGCTATAGCCAGGAATGCTGAACATGCTAACGGTATGCGTCGCGGTGCCCGGCATAATCTGCATCAAGCCGCTGGCGCCGACCGGTGAACGCACTTTCGGGTTCCAGGCGCTCTCCTGACGCGCAATCGCCATCGCGTAGCTCTGCGGAATATCTTTGCCGCTAATATAACGCGCGAACAGATCGTTGTACGCCAGCGGGAAGCGCTCTTCCAGCTGATCCCACAATTTACCGGCGATCGTCGCCTGTACGCTAAGATCCCACCAGTGTTGATCAAAAGCGTAACGCGCCAGCTGCGCCTGCTGCGATTTGGTCCGGCTGCTCACCAGGTTCGCCCATTCGCTGCGCGCGGTGTTGTCCATGTTCCAGTACATCAGCTCGCGAACGCGCGCCATCTCAGGGCCAGAGGCCAGCGCCGGGTCGATAGTGCCGGAGGCTTTATCAATGCGGAAGGTGTACTCTTCGCCCAGACGCTGAGCGGCAACCATCGGATAGAAGCCGCGCTGCTGCATCAGCGAATGCAAGATGGCTTTCGCTTCGTCATCGCGCCCGCGCTCCAGCAGCAGATCCGCCTGCCAGTAGCGCCACTCGTCTTTCTCTTTCGCCTCCATCGGCAGACGCGCCAGCCAGGTGTTCAGCCCATGACGATCGCCGTTGCCGAGCGCCATACGAACCCGGCGTTCCACAAGCGGGGTCGATTGCGAACGCATGATCGCGTCATCGCGCCACTCCGCCTGCGCTTCGGTCACATCGCTGCCCATCAGGCGCCAGGCGACGATATCGCGCAGCTCCTGGGTTTGATCCTCATTCAACTGCTGCGCCTGCACCAGCGATGGGATCATCAGACGGGCGTTTTCCACATCCTGACGCGCGACGCTGGCAAAAGCGACCGCCGCCATCTGGCGGGTAAAGTCGGTGGCCCCGGTGGTGCGGGCAAAGGTCATCACGCTATTAGGATCGTTGGCCAACGCCACCACTGCCGAAGAGATGCTCTGATAGTTTGACGGCATCTGCTGAGCAAGCACGCGGACCAGGCTGGTATTGCCGGCCTTCATCGCCAGGCGGATTCGTTCGAGATAAGCCAGCGGATCCTGCTGCCCGGAATCGCGCCATGCGCTAAACAGCGGATCGCAGGCATTTGGCTGGCTCTTACCGGTCAGCCACAGCTCTTTCGCCCCGCTCCACGCTTCCTGCGATTGGCCGACGCTGAGTTTAGCGTAGTAGTAGTTACACTGCGCTTCGGTTGTCGCCGGTTTATCCGGGCTGAACGCCAGTAAGCCTCGCCAGTCGGTACGCCGCGCCAACTCATTAACAAAGCGTGATTTCAGCGAACGCGCCGCCGGTAGCGTCGGGTTCGCCGCAATGAAATTAGTGACCACCAGCGGCGGCTGGTTCATCAGGTCATCGGTAATTTGTCGATATTGCAGGTAGGGATACAGCGGATAGCTGCTGAGCGTGGGCATCAACTGGTTGACGACATCCATCTGGCGGTTGTCCCACGCCTGTTTAATTTGAGCATAGCGGCTGCGCTGTTCATCCAGTGAATCCGCATGCGCCAGCTGGCTTAGCGTCAGCAGACTCACGCCGGCAGCCAGAAGACGCCATGCCGTAGTTTTGGCTTTTTCCACAAGCTCTTCCTCTAGTTTGGTGCATCACCGCGGCATCGTGCCGCTTCAAAAAAATCAGGTATTGCTTAGTTATGCTAATCAGACAACTGAAAACATGCCATGTCCTGAACATTTTTTTACGCTTCTGTGAATCCTGTCGCCTCGCTGGGATTACCGCGCGAAAAAGGCTACACTTCGCCTTTGAACTATCTATCAGAATAGAAAGAGGCGAAGTCCAACGTGGCTCAATTCGTTTATACCATGCATCGTGTCGGCAAAGTGGTTCCGCCGAAACGTCATATTTTGAAAAATATCTCCCTCAGTTTCTTCCCTGGCGCGAAAATCGGTGTTCTCGGTCTGAACGGCGCCGGTAAATCTACCCTGCTGCGCATCATGGCCGGTATCGACACCGAGATCGAAGGTGAAGCGCGCCCGCAGCCCGGGATCAAAATCGGCTACCTGCCGCAGGAGCCGCAGCTGAATCCGGAGCACACCGTACGCGAATCCGTTGAAGAAGCGGTCGCCGAAGTGGTTAACGCGCTGAAAGGCCTGGACGAAGTTTATGCCAAATACGCCGAGCCGGATGCCGACTTCGATAAGCTTGCCGCGCAACAGGGCAAGTTCGAAGAGATCATCCAGGCGCACGACGGCCATAACCTGAACGTGCAGCTGGAGCGTGCGGCCGATGCCCTGCGCCTGCCGGACTGGGATGCGAAAATCGCCAATCTTTCCGGTGGTGAACGCCGCCGCGTCGCGCTGTGCCGCCTGCTGCTGGAAAAACCAGACATGCTGCTGCTCGACGAACCGACCAACCACCTCGACGCCGAGTCCGTCGCCTGGCTGGAGCGCTTCCTGCACGATTTCGAAGGCACCGTAGTGGCGATTACCCACGACCGTTACTTCCTCGATAACGTCGCCGGCTGGATCCTCGAGCTTGACCGCGGCGAAGGTATTCCGTGGGAAGGCAACTACTCCTCCTGGCTGGAGCAGAAAGATCAGCGTCTGGCGCAGGAAGCTTCTCAGGAAGCCGCACGCCGCAAATCTATCGAGAAAGAACTAGAGTGGGTTCGCCAGGGCGCGAAAGGCCGTCAGTCTAAGGGCAAAGCCCGTCTAGCGCGCTTTGAAGAGCTTAACAACGTCGAATACCAGAAACGTAACGAGACCAACGAACTGTTCATTCCGCCAGGAGCGCGTCTGGGCGATAAAGTTCTGGAAGTCAGCAATCTGCGCAAATCTTACGGCGACCGCGTACTGATTGACGATCTGAGCTTCTCCGTACCGAAAGGCGCTATCGTTGGTATCATCGGTCCGAACGGCGCGGGTAAATCTACCCTGTTCCGCATGATGTCCGGCCAGGAACAGCCTGATTCCGGCACCATCACGCTGGGTGAAACCGTTAAGCTGGCCTCCGTCGATCAGTTCCGTGACGCGATGGACAACAGCAAGACCGTTTGGGAAGAAGTGTCCGGCGGCCTGGATATCATGAAGATCGGCAACACAGAGATGCCAAGCCGCGCCTACGTTGGCCGCTTTAACTTCAAAGGCGTCGACCAGGGCAAACGCGTTGGCGAGCTGTCCGGCGGTGAACGCGGTCGTCTGCACCTGGCGAAGCTGCTGCAGGTCGGCGGTAACGTACTGCTGCTCGATGAACCGACCAACGACCTGGATATCGAAACCCTGCGCGCGCTGGAAAACGCCCTGCTGGAGTTCCCGGGCTGCGCCATGGTTATCTCGCACGACCGCTGGTTCCTTGACCGTATTGCGACCCACATTCTGGATTACCAGGATGAAGGTAAAGTTGAGTTCTTCGAAGGTAACTTTACCGAGTACGAAGAGTACAAGAAACGCACCCTCGGCGCCGATGCGCTGGAGCCGAAGCGTATCAAGTACAAACGTATCTCAAAATAAAATACAAAAAGGCAACGCAAGTTGCCTTTTTTAGTGTTTGCTCCCTCTCCCATTGGGAGAGGGCCGGGGTGAGGGTAAGGTAAATGCAAAAAGGCAACGCAAGTTGCCTTTTTTAATGTTTGCTCCCTCTCCCATTGGGAGAGGGCCGGGGTGAGGGCCTCACCCCGCAGAGCCTCTACCCCTGCTCGCCCATCAGCTGCTTCACCAGCTCAACGCAGCGCAGGAACCGGGCGTCGTAGTCCGACTCTTCCACGTGGACGAACTCGATGCCGTTTTCTTTCAGCAGTGACACCAGCAACGTCTGAAACTCTTTGCGATCTACCGAACTACCGAGGCTACGCAGCCCATCGGCCACCCAAGGCGTGTTGTTCTCCAGCAGGATCACCAGATCAAAGCGGTATTCATCGATTAACGCCTGCACGAACGGATGCTCGCGGCCTTCGTACTTCAGGCAGAAGGCCTGAGTGCTGACGAAGTCGGTATCGATAAACGCCACCTTATTGGCATACTTCACCGCGAAATCAATGTACTGTGCATGCCCCAGCGCGATTTTATCGTAATCGGAATACTGCAACGCCATTTCATCGCCGCCGAGGTGTGAAAAGACGTAATCGCGGCCGTATTCCCAGGCGCTGGTGGTATTGAAGATATTGGCGAGCTTATTCACCAGCGTCGATTTACCGCTCGACTCGCCGCCGAGGATCGCCACCGTACGCACAAAGAACGGTTTTACTTCGGTCGGAATATATTCCCAATAGCGGAACGGGTTTTCGCGGATCTGGCCGCCGCTGATACTCATGAAGGTTCGCTTCGGATCGATAAGCACGGTTTCGATCCCCAGATGCTCCAGATACTGGGGCGCATCGGCCTCTTCCGAGGTGTAGATCCAGTTAGGTTCGATCCCTTTCTCGCTCATGAAGGCGCGGATCCCGCGGCTCCAGACGTCCCAGCCGTGCGGGTACGGCTCCATCCCCTCTTCGTTGAAGGCGTGGATGCGAATGTTTTTTTGATATTTAAAGGTTTGCAGCAGCCAGCGCAGACGATCGGGAACCGTCGGCTGTTGCGACATGGCGCTTTCCTCGAACAGCTCGCGGTCACGAGTGTCGTCATAACCCATGATGATATGAAGCTCATCGACCTGGCTACAGGCGCGCTGAATCAGGTAAATATGCCCGGTATGCAGCGGATAAAATTTACCAAAAACCACCCCGACGCTTTTCTGTTTGCGCGGAAATTCAAGGCCGAGGAAGCGGTGTAAGGCTTCGAGCTTCTGGGCGCTCGGGCTTTTGATTTTCGCGTTTAATAGCTGACTGAGATAACCTTTGGTCATCCCGCTGGCTTCCGCCACCTGCTGCAGCGTACAACCCTTTTGCTTAATGGCGTTTTTCAGATAGTCGAATGACGACATAGTTTATGCGTGCCTCCTGCAAACTCGGGTTTGATACCCGTCATACCCTGAAGTATGACGGGTATCATTATAAGTCGTCAAAAACGCTCAGCGCATCGGCCAGTTTTTTCACGCCAAAGATTTGCATCCCTTCCGGCGCTTTTTTAGGCACGTTTGCCGCAGGTACGATGGCGCGACGGAACCCGTGCTTCGCCGCCTCGGAAATACGTTCCTGGCCGCTTGGCACCGGGCGAATTTCACCGGCTAATCCGACTTCGCCAAAGACCACCAGATCCTGCGGCAACGGGCGATCGCGCAGGCTCGAAACCATCGCCAGCAGCAGCGCCAGGTCGGCGCTGGTTTCAGTGACTTTGACCCCGCCAACCACGTTAACGAAGACGTCCTGATCGGCCATCTGCAGGCCGCCATGACGGTGCAGCACCGCCAGCAGGATCGCCAGACGGTTCTGCTCCAGACCTACCGCGACGCGACGCGGATTAGACATCATCGAGTGATCGACCAGCGCCTGGATCTCAACCAGCAGCGGACGGGTGCCTTCCCATACCACCATGACCGAGCTGCCAGAGGTGACTTCATCGCCGCGGCTGAGGAAGATGGCGGAGGGGTTGCTGACTTCGCGCAGGCCCTGCTCGGTCATCGCGAAGACGCCGAGTTCATTGACCGCGCCAAAGCGGTTTTTATGGCTGCGCAACGTGCGGAAACGGGAATCCGCATCGCCGTCCAGCAGCACCGAGCAGTCAATACAGTGTTCCAGTACTTTCGGACCGGCCAGCGAGCCGTCTTTGGTGACGTGGCCGACCATCACAATCGCCACGCCGCGAGTTTTGGCAAAGCGCGTCAGATAGGCCGCGGTTTCGCGTACCTGGGCCACGCTCCCCGGCGACGACTGGACATCAGCCATATGCATCACCTGGATGGAGTCGATAACCATCAGCTGAGGCTTTTCTTCATCGGCGATCTGGCAGATTTGCTCGATGCTGGTCTCCGAGAGCATATTCAGATTCGCCGTCGGCAGCCCGAGACGATGCGCGCGCATCGCGACCTGCTGCAGGGATTCTTCCCCGGTGACGTACAGCGTTTTCATTCCTTCCGCCAGCTTGCAGAGCGTTTGCAGCAGCAGCGTCGATTTCCCGGCGCCGGGGTTGCCGCCGATTAGAATGGCGCTACCCGGTACCACGCCGCCGCCGAGCACGCGGTCGAACTCTTTAAATCCTGTGGAGAAACGCGGCAGCGCCTCCAGGCTTATCTCCGATAGCTTCTGTACCTTCGACACGCCGGCATTACCGGCGTAGCCTGACAGACGCTCGTTTCTCGCCACCTGCGGCGAGGCGGCGATGCGCATCTCGGTGATGGTATTCCAGGCATGGCAGGCGCTGCACTGCCCCTGCCAGCGCGGATAATCCGCACCACATTCATTACAGACAAATGCGCGTTTTGGAGCTTTCGCCACGTTAACCTCTTACTTTTGATTCATGCTGCCGGAGAGAATACAGAATACCCCCATCAGGTCAGCGTGGCGGATGGTGACTTCCGCCTGTTCATTGACTTTTGGTTTCGCATGATAGGCAATGCCGAGGCCTGCCGCCTTGATCATCGGCAGATCGTTGGCGCCATCGCCAATCGCCACGGTTTGCGCCGGCGGAATCTCATATTTTTCCGCCAGTTTACGCAGAGTATTGGCTTTATATTTGGCATCGACAATGTCGCCGATAACGTTGCCGGTGAGCTTGCCGTCCATGATTTCCAGCTCGTTGGCGAATACCGCGTCGAGATGCAGCTTATCGCGCAGGTATTCGGCAAAGAAGGTAAAGCCGCCGGAGGCGATGGCTACCTTCCAGCCCAGCGTTTCCAGCTTCAGCACCAGTTGCGTCAGCCCCGGCATCAGCGGCAGCGCTTCCCGCACCTGCAGCAGGATGTTCGCGTCGGCGTCTTTCAGGGTGGCGACGCGCTGGCGCAGGCTGGCGGTGAAGTCGAGCTCGCCGCGCATCGCGCGTTCGGTCACTTCCGAAACCAGCTCGCCGGTGCCGGCAAGCTTAGCAATTTCATCGATACATTCGATCTGAATCGCCGTGGAGTCCATATCCATCACCAACAGGCCCGGCGTGCGCAGATGCGGGATTTTGCCCAGCGGCGCGACGTCCAGCCCGGCTTCATGGGCCAGGCGTGTGGCGCGCTGCGTCAGCGAGCCCGCCAGGCGAATCACCTGATAGTCTTCCACGACCCAGGAAGAGACGATAACCAGCGCCGCGCCGAGTTCGCGCTGCCACGCCGTCAGCCGACGTTTATCGAGACCGCGACCATACAGCAGCCAGCCGCTGCGCCCGGCGTGATAATCCAGCGGCATGACCTCGTCGCCGCTCAGGGAAAGCGGCAACCCAGGCCACAAGGAAACATCTTCGGGCAGGTCGCACCAGGTCAAACTGTTAGGCATTACGGCTCCACATCTCTTCATTCAGGCGAGGAAAATAACGCATGAGGCTACCTTGTAACCAGCGCTTCTGGCAACATTAAGCTGCAAATTTTCAAAGGTGGAATATGGTACGAGCAAAACTGAAATTCCGACTGCATCGCGCCGTCATTGTTCTGATCTGTCTCGCGCTTCTCGTCGCGCTGATGCAGGGCGCCTCGTGGTTCAGTCAGAATAGCCAAAAGCAGCGTAATCCGCAGCTGGAAGAGCTGGCGCGGACGCTGGCGCAGCAGGTTACACTGAACCTGGCGCCGCTGATGCGCAGCGAAACGCCCGACGAAAAGCGCATTACCCGCTTGCTGGAACAGCTGACGGATAAAAGTCGGGTGCTCGATGCCGGGGTATATGATGAACAAGGCGATTTGGTGGCTCGCTCCGGCGAAAGCGTTGATGTGCGCGACCGCCTGGCGCTGGATGGCAAAAAAGCCGGCGGCTACTTTAACCAGCAAATCGTCGAGCCGATCCTCGGCAAAAACGGCCCGGTCGGCTATCTGCGCCTGACGCTGGATACCCACACGTTGGCGACCGAGGCGAAACAGGTGGATAATACCACCAATATCTTACGCCTGATGCTGCTGTTGTCGCTGGCCATCGGCGTGGTGCTGACCCGCACGTTGCTGCAGGGCAAACGTACCCGCTGGCAGCAATCGCCCTTCCTGCTCACCGCGAATAAGCCCGTCCAGGACGAAGATAAAGATTAACCAGACAAGGATATCCTATGCCGACGCTCCGCCTGCTGCTCTCCGACTCCTACGACCCCTGGTTTAACCTCGCGGTCGAAGAGTGTATTTTCCGCCAGATGCCGGCCACCCAACGGGTGCTGTTTCTGTGGCGCAACGCCGACACCGTCGTTATTGGTCGCGCGCAGAATCCGTGGAAGGAGTGCAATACCCGGCGCATGGAAGAAGATAACGTGCGGCTGGCCCGGCGCAGCAGCGGCGGCGGCGCGGTATTCCACGACCTCGGCAACACCTGCTTTACCTTTATGGCGGGTAAACCGGAATACGACAAAACCGTCTCCACCGCTATCGTGCTGGCGGCGTTGAATTCACTCGGCGTAACGGCCGAAGCCTCCGGGCGCAACGATCTGGTGGTCAAAACCGACAACGGCGACCGCAAAGTTTCCGGGTCCGCCTATCGAGAAACGATGGACCGCGGTTTTCATCACGGCACCCTGCTACTGAACGCCGACCTAAGCCGTCTCGCTAACTACCTCAATCCGGACAAGAAAAAGCTGCAGGCCAAAGGCATTACCTCAGTGCGCGGGCGCGTAGCGAACCTGGTTGAGCTGCTGCCGGGTATCACCCATCAGCAAATTTGCGAAGCCATTCAGGAAGCATTCTTCAGCCATTACGGCGAGCGGGTAGAGGCGGAAGTCATATCGCCGGACAATACGCCGGATCTGCCGAATTTTGCCGAGACCTTCGCTCGCCAGAGCAGCTGGGAGTGGAACTTCGGTCAGGCGCCCGCTTTCTCCCACCTGTTGGATGAGCGCTTTCGCTGGGGCGGCGTCGAGCTGCATTTTGACGTAGAAAAAGGCCATATCACCCGCGCCCAGGCTTTTACCGATAGCCTGAATCCGGCGCCGCTGGAGGCGCTGGCGGCACGCTTAGTCGGCTGTCAGTATCGGGCGGAGGTCCTGCAGCAGCAGTGTGAGGCGTTGATTAGAGATTACCCTGAGCAGGAAGCGGAACTGAAAGAACTGTCGGTGTGGATGGCCGGCGCGGTGCGCTAATAAAAAAGCCCGCTGCGCTTAGCGGGCCTGGGAAACCGTAGGCCGGGTCAGGCGAAGCCGCCACCCGGCACAACAGGCCTTACTCTTTATCGCCCAGCAGTACGGATTCCAGCGCGATTTTGATCATATCGTTGAAGGTCGTCTGACGTTCAGCGGCAGTGGTCTGCTCGTGGGTACGAATATGATCGGAAACGGTGCAGATGGTCAGCGCTTTCGCGCCGAACTCCGCCGCGACGCCATAGATGCCGGCCGCTTCCATTTCCACGCCCAGAATGCCGTATTTTTCCATCACGTCGAACATAGACGGGTCCGGCGTATAGAACAGGTCAGCAGAGAAGATGTTGCCGACGCGCGCGTCAACGCCCAGCGCTTTCGCCGCGTCTACCGCGTTACGCACCATGCCGAAATCAGCAATCGCCGCGAAATCATGGTCTTTGAAACGCAGACGGTTGACTTTAGAGTCGGTGCACGCGCCCATGCCGATAACCACATCACGCAGTTTGACATCTTCACGTACCGCGCCACAGGATCCAACGCGGATGATTTTTTTCACGCCGAAATCGGTGATCAGCTCTTTGGTGTAGATAGAGCAGGATGGGATACCCATACCGTGGCCCATCACGGAGATTTTGCGGCCTTTGTAGGTACCGGTGAAGCCCAACATGCCGCGCACGTTATTTACTTCACGCACGTCTTCAAGGAAAGTTTCGGCAATGTGCTTCGCGCGCAGCGGGTCGCCCGGCATCAAAACTACGTCAGCGAAATCGCCCATTTCTGCGTTAATGTGTGGGGTAGCCATCGTTTTATCCTTATATAAATTGTTCGTGCCTGATGGCGGCTACGCCATATCAGGCCTACAAAACGTATTCAAATACCCTAAAGATTTCGCGGTGTAGGAAGGCGACGAATTCGTGAATCCCCGGGAGCATAGATTAACTATGTGACCGGGGTGAGCGAATGAAGTCAACGCATCTACAGCGCGAAAGACAACGGGTATTACAGCATGTTTTTACCGTACGCCATTGGCGACGTACCAAAGTATGTCGCCAGGGTCTGGCCGATATCGGCGAAGGTTTCGCGGTGGCCTAACGAACCTGGTTTCACTTTCGGGCCATATACCAGCACCGGAATGTGCTCGCGGGTGTGGTCGGTACCGGTCCAGGTCGGGTCGCAGCCGTGGTCGGCGGTGAGGATGAGAATGTCGTCTTCTCCAACCAGCTCCATCAGCTCCGGCAGACGGCGGTCAAACAGTTCCAGACCCGCCGCGTAGCCCGCGACGTCACGACGGTGACCCCAGGAGGAGTCAAAGTCGACGAAGTTAGTGAAGACGATAGTCTCGTCGCCCGCTTCCTTCATCTCTTTGATGGTCGCGTCGAACAGCGCGTCCAGCCCGGTGGCTTTCACTTTCTTAGTGATGCCGCAGTTGGCGTAGATGTCGGCGATTTTACCCACGGAAACCACGTGGCCGTTTTTCTCGTCGACCAGCTTCTGCAGCACGGTCGGCGCCGGCGGCTCGACCGCCAGGTCGTGACGGTTACCGGTACGCTGGAAGTTACCGGCTTTGTCGCCGACAAACGGACGCGCGATGACGCGGCCAATGTTATAGCCGCCTTCGGTCAGTTCTTCACGGGCGATTTCGCACAGCTCATACAGCTTGTCGAGGCCGAAAGTCTCTTCGTGACAGGCGATCTGGAATACCGAGTCAGCAGAGGTATAGAAAATCGGTTTCCCGGTTTTCATATGTTCTTCACCCAGCTGGTCCAGAATCACGGTACCGGAAGAGTGGCAGTTGCCGAGGTAGCCCGGCAGGTTCGCGCGCTTAACCAGTTTATCCAGCAGTTCCTGCGGGAAGCTGTTTTCATGATCGCTGAAGTAGCCCCAGTCAAACAACACCGGCACGCCGGCGATTTCCCAGTGGCCAGACGGCGTATCTTTACCGGAAGAGAGTTCATGCGCCCAGGCGTAAGCGCCAACGACCTCAGCATTACCGTCCATACCGGCGGCAATTTTACCGGTAGAACCTTCATGCGCTTTCACCAGGCCCAGGCGGGTCAGGTTAGGTAAATTCAACGGGCCTTTACGACCATTGTCAGCTTCACCTTTGGCGCAGGCTTCCGCAATGTGGCCCATGGTATCGGCGCCCACATCGCCAAAGCGGTCAGCGTCTTCCGTTGCGCCAATCCCAAAGGAGTCCAGCACCATAATAAATGCACGTTTCATCTTGTTCTCCATACATCATGCGCTGCAAAAAAGCGATCAGATCAGTATATCGCTACTTGGTGATTCGGCGATAGACCGTCGGTGTAATTTCTGGGGCTTGAGCGTCCAGTTTAATTGCCGCTTTCACGGCTTTGGCCGCCTCCTGCCAGCTGGATTCATCTTTCGCATGAATCACCGCCAGCGGACGTTCGCCATCGACTTTATCGCCAAGGCGCGCCATATCAGTAAAACCAACGCTGTAGTCAATGGTATCGGATGCCTGACGACGACCGCCGCCCATCGACACCACCGCCATCCCCAGCGCGCGGGTATCCATATCAGAGACAAATCCGGCGCCTTCAGCATAGACCGCTTTGCTCAGCATTGCCGTCGGCAGGTATTTCGCATAGTTTTCGACAAAGTCGTTCGGCCCTTTCTGCGCCGCCACCATGCGGCCAAAGACTTCCGCCGCTTTACCGTTATCCAGCACCGCCTGCAATTTCGCGCGCGCCTCGGCGTCATCCGCCGCCAGCTTGCCGGAAATCAACATTTCCACGCACAGCGCCATGGTGACGTCGTACAGACGCGGGTTACGGTATTCCCCGGTCAGGAACTGTACCGCTTCGCGAACTTCAACGGCGTTACCTGCGCTGGAGGCCAGCACCTGGTTCATATCGGTTAACAGTGCGGTCGTGCGCACGCCGGCGCCGTTGGAGACGCCAACGATCGCTTCGGCAAGCGCTTCTGAAAGCTCATAAGTCGGCATAAAGGCGCCGCTGCCGACTTTAACGTCCATCACCAGCGCATCCAGACCTTCCGCCAGTTTCTTGGCCAGGATCGATGCGGTAATCAGCGGGATGGAATCCACCGTCGCGGTAATATCGCGGGTGGCATAGAAACGTTTGTCAGCCGGCGCGAGCGAGCTGGTCTGCCCGATGATCGCCACGCCGACATCTTTAATAATTTCGCGGAATCGCGCGTCGTCCGGGAAGATATCGAAGCCCGGGATCGCTTCCAGTTTATCAAGCGTACCGCCGGTATGGCCGAGGCCGCGCCCGGAGATCATCGGTACGTAACCGCCGCAGGCGGCAACCATTGGCCCCAGCATCAGCGAGGTAACGTCACCCACGCCGCCGGTCGAGTGTTTATCAACGATCGGGCCGTTGAGGTTAAGGCTTTTCCAGTCGAGAACGGTCCCTGAATCCCGCATCGCCATGGTCAGCGAGACACGTTCCGGCATAGACATATCATGGAAGAAGATGGTCATCGCCAGCGCGGCGATCTGTCCTTCAGAGATAGTATTATCGCGGATGCCGTTGATGAAAAAGCGAATTTCTTCATCGCTTAATGCATGACCATCACGTTTTTTACGAATAATTTCTTGTGCGAGAAACACGGTAACCTCCCAAATGGTATCAATTGCCGGATGGCGACGCGAACGCCTCATCCGGCCTACAGGCATCAATTCGTAGGCCGGATAAGCGCATAACCATCCGGCATATCAAGGGATTAGTAGCTGCTGGCGCTCTTACCGTCGCCGTGACCCAGGGCTTTCAGCAGGCTAGCCAACAGGCTTGATGCGCCAAAACGGTAGTGACGGGAATCAGCCCAGTCGGCGCCGAACAGTTCATCGGCAATCGCCAGGAACTGCTGCGCGTCTTCCGCGCTGCGCACGCCGCCGGCAGGTTTGAAGCCAACGGTTTTCTCAACGCCCATATCGCGGATGACTTCCATCATGATGCGCGCGCTTTCCGGCGTCGCATTCACCGGCACTTTACCGGTAGAAGTTTTGATGAAATCCGCGCCCGCTTTAATAGAGATTTCAGATGCCTTACGAATCAGCGCTTCTTCTTTCAGCTCGCCGGTTTCGATGATCACTTTCAGCAGCACATTCGCCGCCGCACAGGCGTCTTTACAGGCTTTCACCAGATCAAAACCTACCTGCTCGTTACCAGCAATCAGCGCGCGGTACGGGAAAACCACATCCACTTCATCCGCGCCATAGGCGATTGCCGCGCGGGTTTCCGCCAGCGCGATATCGATATCGTCGTTACCATGCGGGAAGTTGGTCACCGTCGCGATACGGATGTCCGGTGTTCCTTGCTCATTCAGTGTCTTACGGGCAATCGGGATAAAACGCGGGTAAATGCAGACTGCAGCGGTATTGCCCACCGGGGTTTTTGCCTGATGGCACAGCGCGATCACCTTCTCATTGGTGTCGTCATCATTCAGGGTGGTCAGATCCATCAGTTTCAACGCGCGCAGGCTGCTTGCTTTTAAATCAGTCATTTCATACTCCGACGGCGTGTTGCCGGTTCAATAGTTTGTTCACCATGCGAGCCTGTTACTATTGTAACATCCGCTCGCCATTACACTTCGACATTCATCACAGTTAATGAAAACTAGTTACTAATTTGCATTACTGTAACGTGATACAAATCACAATTACCTACCATTTACTTCGATCCTCATCGTGAGGTCCTGTTTAAGCATAATTGGCAAATCGAAGCTCATGATGATGTTATTATTCTAACATAACGAAACGTATTATCTCGACGATGTGGCGCACAAATTGTGCAATACCGGGACATAAAAACACTTTCGCATTGAAATTTAATAGATTTTATATTTACCAAAAATGATGGGATTGTCACAACCCGTCAAAACCGGGACGATTTTGTCCAGAATGTGGGGGCGTTAGAGGGTTAGCGCGGTAAAGAGGCTTTTGGTATTCGCCAGTAGCGCCGCTTCAATTTCCTGCGCCGGTTCCGCGCGCAGTTCACATAGCGCGTCAAAGACGCGGGCCGCCTGTTCCGGGCGGTTCGGCTGCCCCTGAAAACCATTGAGCGGCATATCCGGAGCATCGGTTTCCAGCAACAGCGAAGAAAGCGGCAGACGCGCCATAACATCACGAGTTTTGCTGGCGCGGGGATAGGTAATGGTGCCGCCGACGCCAATCTTATAGCCCAGCTGTACAAAACGTTCCGCCTGCTGCAGGCTGCCGGCAAAACCATGCACCACCCCAGCGCGCGGCAGGTTATGTTTTTTTAGCAACATCGCCAGCTTATCGTGGGTGCGCCGCGAATGCAGGATCACCGGCAAATCGTAACGCTTCGCCAGCCGCAGCTGCGCTTCCAACAGCGCCTGCTGGCGATCGAATTGCGGATCGTCACGGTAGAGATCGAGGCCAATCTCTCCGAGGGCCACGAGTTTCGGATGACGCTGTGCAAGATAGCTTTCCAGTTGCGCTAATCCGCGGTCATCATGCTGTTCGATAACAATAGGATGCATCCCTAGCGCGGCATACAGCGGCTCGTGTTGCTCCGCCAGCGCCAGCACGCGAGCAAAGCGCGCGGCGGATATCGACGGCACGATAATACGCCCAACGCCGGCCTGCGCCGCCCTCGCGATACCTGCGGGTTCATCCTCTGTAAACGGGGGAAAATCGAAGTGACAGTGGGTATCAATAAAGCGTAACGTCACGCCAGATCCTCGTTATTAAAGCTGGGGTCATTAGCCTGCGGCGCGGTGATAATCGCCTGTTGCGGCGTTTCGTTAGCCACCGGCAGCGGCGGCACCACCACCGGCGTCGGCCTTGCCACACGCGGCGCATGGCGTAACAGAGGCGGTTGCTCGGTCAGCAGTTTCCCTACCGTGGCGAGGAAGTAGCGGCCGCACTGGCGCCCGGTTTTATAATCTTCCAGCAGCGCCGGCAGACGGCTGCCAAGCGCCATACTGCGCAGCGGCCGCTGCGGATAAATTTCGAATATCCGCAGTTTACCCGGCGGTTTTTCAATAAACTGCTGCGTCGCGCGATAGGTGGTTTCGTGGTGCTGTACCAGGTTCACAAAAGGCTGCAGGCTGCTTTCTCCCAGCCAGCGTTCCATTCGTTTAAACCACTGCGGGGTGTAGAACATCTGCGAAGGGACGGTACGGATCACCACGATAGTCTGCGCGCCGCGGCGCGCCGCCTCCTGCACAGGGATCGCATCGCTGACGCCGCCATCGAGGTAGCTCACGCCATCCAGCAGGACACCGCTACGGTAGAAGCCGGGAATGGCGCTGGAGGCGCGGATCAGGTCGAGCCAGGTCTGGCGGGTGGGGGAAAAATAGTTTGCCGTGTAGTCGTCACCGCGGCAGGCGCACATCCACAGCTCTTTACCCAGCGCAAACTGCTCCTCGGCATAGTTCATCGCCAGCGGCATTTGTTGCGAAGTGGAATCGACCAGCCAATCGAGATCGATAAGATTGCCGCCGCGAACAAAGCGCATCGGGTCGAAAAACTGCCTTGAGGTGGTATAACGCGTAATGACTTTGCGGGCGTAGCCCTGCTGATTACAGATATAAGCGGAGATGTTTTGCGCGCCAGCGGAAGTGCCAAGCATCAGGTCGAAAGGGTTAAATCCGGCGCGCATGAATTCGTCCAGAACCCCGGCTGTGAAAATACCTCGCTGACCACCGCCTTCGCACACCAGAGCAAGTTTGCCTGGACGGAAGGGTTTTACCGCTAACGGGGCAATATTGCCCAACGTCACGGGAATGCGCTGCCCCACCCTGCTTTCCTGTTTGTTTATTTTCTGTCATTAAAGTAACGCAAATTGTCGTCCCCTGAAACCGCAAAAGCCAGTCACATTGACTGGCTTTATGTAAGACGTTATGTCATCACTGCGCGGTTATTGATTCACGCCTTTCGGCACATCGCCTCTAGGGTCGTTTTCGACCGGTAAACAGGCTGACCAGGAAAATGATAATACCGACAACAAAGACGATTTTAGCCGCCCACGCCGCGGTACCCGCCAGACCACCAAAGCCCAATGCGGCGGCAATCAACGCGATGATCAGAAAAATAATGCCCCATCTAAACATACTGTTCTCCTTACCATATGATTAACGGTCGCTTTTCTGCGCGCTCAGGCCGCGCATACATCAACCCTGCGTACAACTCGCTCAGCGGTCTCGCCGCTGGCGAATATCTTTTAATGAATACCCTTACTGCACTTTAAGATCGTTCTTCACGCTCTTAACACCGGTTACCGCTTTGGCAATGTCTGCCGCGCGATCGACCTGCTTGCTGGATTCCAGCGTCCCGGAGAGATGAACTACCCCGTTGCTGGTCTCCACCGTAACCTTACGCGACGGAACGATATCGTCCGCCAGCAGTTTGGCTTTGACTTCGCTGGTGATTGCGGTGTCGCCAGCATAGCCCTTCAGGCTGGCTGATTTTTCCCCCGCCACGGTCAGCTTATCGCTTACCGAACTCACTCCTTCGACGCCTTTCGCCGCGCTGACGGCCTGTGATTTTTGCTCAGCGCTCTCCACGGTCCCGCTTAAGGTCACGACTTTGTTTTCCGTTTTCACCGAGATATCGGTGCTACGGATACTTTTGTCATCAATCAGCGCCGCTTTAACACGGGCGGTGATCGTGCTGTCATCCATAAAATCGCCAACCTTGTTGATCGATTTATCGACGCTTTCTCCGGCGCTGGTCGCGGCAGCCTTCGCGCTATCGGTTGCGGTGGTTTCCGCATAGGTCGAGGCGCTTATCAACGCTGAGCCTAAGAAGAGAGGCAGCAATAGCCTGGCGCTCTTTAGTCTGGTCATTGGTATGCCCTCACGATGTCTGCTTTGGTAAAACAAATGGCTATTTATTCAGCCAGGTTTCTGAAAAGTGCTTAATAAATATAGTAGATGAGCGGAGATGCGGCGGAGGGTTTGAATAAAAAAGCTACGATTTGCGCAGATTTAAGAACTTTCTATGGTAAGGATGAAGGCGGACAAAACGGGCTGGAGCGCAGCATCGCCGCGCTCCAGAGAGATATTAGTGCTCGCGCGTTTTGCGGAACACCACATCAGGATAACGCTCTTGCGTCAGGTTCAGGTTAACCATCGTCGGGGCGATATAGGTCAGATTATCGCCGCCATCCAGCGCCAGCTGAACTTCGTTCTTACGCTTGAACTCTTCGAATTTCTTCACGTCAGTTGATTCAACCCAGCGCGCGGTGGCCACGTTGACGGATTCGTAAATCGCTTCAACGTTATATTCGCTTTTCAGACGCGCAACTACCACATCGAACTGCAGCACGCCGACGGCGCCGACGATCAGATCGTTATTAGCAATAGGACGGAAGACCTGTACCGCGCCCTCTTCAGAGAGCTGAACCAGCCCTTTCAGCAGCTGTTTCTGCTTCAGCGGATCTTTCAGGCGAATACGACGGAACAGTTCCGGCGCGAAGTTCGGAATACCGGTGAACTTCATCATTTCGCCCTGGGTAAAGGTGTCGCCAATCTGAATGGTGCCGTGGTTATGCAGGCCGATAATATCGCCCGGGTAGGCTTCTTCAACGTGCGAACGGTCGCCCGCCATAAAGGTCAGCGCGTCGGAAATCACCACGTCTTTGCCGATACGCACCTGACGCAGCTTCATGCCTTTCTCGTATTTGCCGGAAACCACGCGCATGAACGCCACGCGATCGCGGTGTTTCGGGTCCATGTTGGCCTGAATCTTAAACACGAAGCCGGTGAATTTCTCTTCTGCGGCCGTCACTTCACGGGTATCAGTGTTACGCGGCATCGGCGCCGGCGCCCACTCCACCAGGCCATCCAGCATATGATCCACGCCGAAGTTGCCTAATGCGGTCCCGAAGAACACTGGAGTAATTTCGCCCGCCAGGAACAGATCCTTATCGAACTCGTTCGATGCGCCCTGTACCAGTTCCAGTTCATCGCGCAGCTGCTGCGCCAGATCGTCGCCCACCGCGGCATCGAGTTCAGGGTTATTCAGCCCCTTAACCACGCGCACTTCCTGAATGGTGTGCCCTTTACCGGTCTGATAGAGGTAAGTTTCATCTTTATAAAGATGATAAACCCCTTTAAACAGCTTGCCGCAGCCGATAGGCCAGGTAATCGGCGCGCAGCCGATTTTCAGCTCATTTTCGACTTCATCCAGCAATTCCATCGGATCGCGGATATCACGGTCGAGTTTGTTCATAAAGGTGAGGATCGGCGTATCGCGCAGACGGGTAACTTCCATCAGCTTGCGGGTACGATCTTCGACGCCTTTCGCCGCATCGATAACCATCAGACAGCAGTCAACCGCCGTCAGGGTACGGTAGGTATCCTCGGAGAAGTCTTCGTGCCCCGGGGTATCCAGCAGGTTAACCAGGCAGTCATGATACGGGAACTGCATCACCGAGGTGGTAATCGAGATCCCACGCTGCTTTTCCATTTCCATCCAGTCGGATTTTGCATGCTGGCTGGAACCACGGCCCTTCACGGTACCGGCGGTCTGAATCGCCTGTCCGAACAGCAGCACTTTTTCAGTGATGGTGGTCTTACCGGCATCCGGGTGAGAAATAATGGCAAAAGTGCGGCGTTTGGCCACCTCTTGCAGATAAGGAGACAACGTCATAATTCAATCTTCTAAGTAAACGCGGCAATGGGCCGCGCATGTGGAATACGAAAAATTGCGGCTATTTTACCCATCAATGGGGGGGAGGCAATTAGTGTTTACACAGGAGTTGCTCCAGTTCGCTTAAAGAGGTCACCGTCCAGTCGGGCTGCAGGTCTGCCGGCAGCGTTTGCTGGTGCGCATTCAGCCAACAGGTGGCAAGCCCGGCGTTGACGCCGCCGCGGATATCCGACTCGGCGGTATCGCCGACCATCAATACCCTGTCGCGCGACGGATTACCCGCCTGCGCCAGCGCATAATCGAAGATACGCGCATCCGGCTTCGCGACGCCGACTTCCTCAGAAATAATCAGCAAATCAAAGTGATCGCGCAGGCCGGTACGCTCCAGACGAGTCTGCTGCAACGAGGTAAAACCGTTGGTGATGATGCCCATTTTTACCTTGCCCTGCAGCGCATCCAGCAGCGATACGGCGCCCGGCAGCGGCGCGCAGATTTCGGCCATCGCATTCATGAAAGCGTCGTTCAGTTCGCCCGGGGGGACGTTCAAACGTTCCGCCCAGCTATCAAAACGCTGATGCTGTAATTGTAGCGAGGTGATGGCGCCGTTTTGATAATCCACCCACAGCGGCTTATTAACGGCCTGATAGTCCTGAAAATCTTCGGCGGTAAATGTCACGCTATAGTCGAGAAACATCCGCTGTAAGCCGCTGAAAGAGTCAAACGTAAACAACGTTTCATCGGCATCAAAGAAAATCCAGTCCCATTTCATCGTTTCACCTTGTCTTACATACTGATTGGCAGAGCCATGATAATTGCGTCCTCACGCCCATCGGCCGTAGGGTAGTAATTGCGGCGGATAGTCGCCTCGTTAAAGCCTAAGCTTTCGTAGAGCGCGATGGCGGCGACATTCGATGCCCGCACCTCCAGCCACAGCGTAACGACGCCGAGTTTTTCGACTTCATCAATAACATGTTCCAGCAGTTCCCGTCCCAGGCCGCGGCGCTGGTATGCGGGGTCGACGGCGATGTTAAAAAGCGTCGCTTCATCAAGGACAATTTGGGTGATGGCAAAGGCCGCCATTTCCCCATCAACTGCTAGTTGGTAATTCAGATAACGTTCACCCTGATTGCTGGCAAAGGTTTGTTCGCTCCACGGAAAAGCGTGGGCGCGTTTTTCGATTTGCCAGGCTTTGGATAAATCAGCCGTGCTGAGGGTAGAAATCGTGTTCATGTGCGCAGATTTGTTGCCAGAGCGCGATGCGAGCCGGCACGCTGCTCTGAAGTTCATCAAAAACGGGCGTCGAGACCTGGGCGCCCGCCAGCGACAGCGGCGTCTCGCAGCCCAGTCGCCAGCTGTTGCAGCGGCTATTTTGCGGCAGCATGGCTACCCGGTCCGGCGTAAGTTGCAGCACCTGATCGGCATTAATCGAGAGCGCGCGCAGAATATCGCTAATTAGCGGTTCAGTCAGCGACGGCGGGGTTTCCGCCACCATCACCAGACGAATATGTTCAGGAAGCGAGATAGCGATTTCGCCCTGCAACGCCCCTGGGCGACGCAGCGACCACTGGGTAATCCCCAGTTGCTGTAATTGCCAGTCTCGTCGGGAAGTCATAGCGAAACACTCCTGTTAAACAAGCGCGCAATATAGCAAATCCGTCGTATCTGCGCCAACAAACTACTATAATCGGCGCCAGTCTTATTGAAGGAGTGTTTCATGTCAGCTTTTACCCCGGCAAGTGAAGTCTTGCTGCGCCACAGTGATGATTTCGAGTCCGCCCGCGTTCTGTTTGCCGGTGACCTGCAGGATGACCTGCCTGCACGTCTGGATACCGCGGCCAGCCGCGCTCATACCCAACAATTCCACCACTGGCAGGTCCTGAATCGCCAGATGGGCGATAACGTCCGTTTTAGCTTAGTCGCCGAGGCCGCCGACGTCGCCGATTGCGACACCCTGATCTACTACTGGCCGAAGAACAAGCCGGAAGCGCAGTTCCAGCTGATGAACCTGCTCTCTCTGCTGCCGGTGGGGATCGATATTTTCGTGATCGGCGAAAACCGCAGCGGCGTGCGTAGCGCCGAGCAAATGCTCGCCGAATACGCGCCGCTGAATAAAGTGGATAGCGCCCGCCGCTGCGGTCTCTACCACGGCCGTCTGGAAAAACAGCCCTCCTTCAACGCCGAACAGTACTGGAACGAGTACGCGCTCGATAACCTGACCATTAAAACGCTGCCGGGCGTGTTCAGCCGCGACGGCCTTGATGTTGGCAGCCAACTGCTGCTGTCGACTCTGCAACCGCATACCAAAGGCAAAGTGCTCGATGTCGGCTGCGGCGCTGGGGTGCTGGCCGCGGTACTGGCCAGCCATTCGCCGAAGGTACGCCTGACGCTATGCGACGTTAGCGCTCCGGCGGTCGAAGCCAGCCGCGCGACGCTTGCCGCGAATGGTTTTGAAGGCGAGGTCTTTGCCAGCAACGTCTTCTCTGAGGTCAACGGCCGTTTTGACATGATCATCTCAAATCCGCCATTCCACGACGGCCTGCAAACCAGCCTTGAAGCGGCGCAGGCGCTGATCCGCGGCGCGGTCCGCCATCTGAACAGCGGCGGCGAACTGCGTATCGTGGCCAACGCCTTCCTGCCCTATCCGCAGGTGCTGGATGAGACGTTTGGTTTTCATGAAGTAATCGCCCAAACCGGCCGTTTCAAAGTTTACCGCACGGTGATGACTCGCCAGGCGAAGAAATAATCTTCGTTTCCTATCGGCGGCATGCTCGACGTGCCGCCGGTACTTCCCTGGGCTCTGAATAGCCCATTTTTGCAGCAATCGAGAAAACCTGCATAATTAACTATTGACGTGTCGCCGAAAACCACTAGAATGCGCCTCCGTGGTAACGATACTTTTATAGTGTCGATGGTATGCGAAGGTGGCGGAATTGGTAGACGCGCTAGCTTCAGGTGTTAGTGTCCTTACGGACGTGGGGGTTCAAGTCCCCCCCCTCGCACCATAATCCACGTTGATATCGCTCGCACTGTGCGAAGGTGGCGGAATTGGTAGACGCGCTAGCTTCAGGTGTTAGTGTTCTTACGGACGTGGGGGTTCAAGTCCCCCCCCTCGCACCAACGAGGCGATATCAGATTAAGAATACTGTGCGAAGGTGGCGGAATTGGTAGACGCGCTAGCTTCAGGTGTTAGTGTCCTTACGGACGTGGGGGTTCAAGTCCCCCCCCTCGCACCAATATTCTTACCCTTCTCTGTTTTATCCCATCAGCTTCAAATTCAACATTATCAGCATCATTCCACCGATCAGCGCTACGCTTGACGGCAACAGTACGAAATGACGCAACTGACGGTGCCAGATCATTGCCGCCGATAGTAGTAATCCCAGAGCAATCATCACGCGCCAGGCTTCTACCGGCAGGCCAATTATGCCTAACGCCATCACCAGTACGCCCGGCAGCAGAATTCCCCAACCACTCCCCAAAGCTCGCTGCAACATGGTTTCGCCTCTCACAACGATAATGATAACCAATATCATATGATAATTTTTATCATTTGTCATGCCAGGCCGTTTAACTTTTATTACTCTTGCACTCAGGAGTAATGACATACATTCATTGGGATGATAAATTAAGCAAATTAAATCTATATATTAAATTGTCTGATCATTTGCGCAGATAGCCTTATATTACGTGTTGTTTTATATTTTTCCCCTTTGGCAGCCATCATCTTGAAACTTAACTACTAATAATGATAGTACCAATATGACTGCACAAACCTGGCGGGCTCATTACGAGCAAAAATATCAGTATTCCTTACGACTTTTTTTATTACTTAATTGTGTTTCTGCCGCTCTGTCGCTGCTCAGCCCGCTGTTTACCATTGTCACCGTCACGCTACCGTGTGCGCTGATATGCGCGGCCAGCCTGGGCCTCTTGTTATGGAATTGGAAATTCCCACAACAGAAAATAAATATTCCTGTTATTTCTCTGTTATTTGGCATGCTATGGGCCTGGCACATCGTAATAAAAGCCTCATTGTTACCGCCACCGCATTTTAACTTCCTGGTTATCGCCTTATTAAGCATTCTGTTTATTGGAACTATCGCTTTTTCTAACAATATCATTGCCTTTACTCTACATTCCCTACCCACTTTTATTGTGTGTCTGGCGCTGGCTGGCGGAGAACAATGGATGCGGATGTTTTACTGCTTTGTCCTGCCGGTTGCCGGAATTACGTTGCAGAACATTATGCAAAAGCGCAGCGATAATTTTACCCAAGGGCTAATGGATAAACTGCTGCAAGAGCGTAACACCCTGAACGATCTCAGCATGCTTGATCCATTGACCGGCCTGTATAACCGTCGTGGCCTGCAAAACCGGCTGGATAACATCCTGACGGTGGATACTCGCGAACATTTCATCTTGCTGTTGGATATTGATCACTTCAAAGCCTACAACGATAACTATGGCCATATGATGGGCGACCAGGCGCTAATTCAGGTATCGGCGGCGATTCGTAATTCCGTGCGCTCGCGCGATATCGTCGCTCGCTTTGGCGGTGAAGAGTTTATGGTGGTACTGACCAGTAGCACGGCGGAAACCGCATTCCAGACAGCAGAGCGTATTCGCCAGCGGGTTTACGATTTAAAAATCGCACACCGTTTTAATGAAAGCGTCGCCACCAATGTCACCATCAGTATCGGTATGACCCCGTTGGTGAATGGCGATATCGACAGTGCGATAAAACGCGCCGATAGCGCGCTATATGAAGCCAAAAACCAGGGGCGTAATATCATTCTCGTCAACTAACCCCTCCAGCCCGCCGCGAGGGATATGCGGCGCTGACAAATCGCTTGCGCTCCCTGCAACGAACAACTAGTATCAGCAATCATTATCATTTAGATTTGTATCTGGAAATCTGATGGCTTACCGTACCTTCTCCTTCAGCGATGAAATCATCTGGCGTGCGCCGCTTGCGCCCGTCGAGCATGCATTGGCGAATGCGGTACGGGAAAAGATCGCGGCGGTACGCCCGCATCTGCTGGATTTCCTGCGTCTGGATGAAGAAGCGCCGCCGCGTGCCCTAACCCTCGCGGAATGGTCACAACCTACTACCCTTACTTCGCTGCTGGCCACCTATTCCGACCATATTTACCGTCACCAACCCAGCCAGCCGCGCGAACAAAAACCCCTGCTTTCACTGTGGGCGCAGTGGTATATCGGCCTGCTGGTGCCGCCGCTGATGCTGGCGTTACTCACTGAAGAACAGGCTATTAGCCTTGAACCGGAGCATTTCCGCGTTGAATTCCATGAAAGCGGGCGCGCGGCCTGCTTCTGGATTGACGTGCATGCCAACCATGATGCGTTGACGCTTTCCGCACAAGCGCGTATGGATATGTTGGTCAATAAAGCGCTGAAACCGGTGGTGGAAGCGCTGGAAGCGACCGGCGACATTAACGGTAAGCTTATCTGGAGCAATACCGGCTATCTGATTAACTGGTATCTCGGTGAAATGAAAAATCTGCTTGGCGACGAGCAGGTGAACGCGTTACGTCAACACTGTTTTTTTGCAAAGCAGCAGACCAGTGGCGAGGATAACCCGCTGTGGCGAACGGTGGTCTTGCGTGAAGGTCTACTGGTACGCCGAACTTGCTGTCAGCGTTATCGCCTGCCGGACGTTCAGCAATGCGGCGACTGCACGTTAAAGTAATCATCTGACGGGCGGCAATATGCCGCCCGTTATTATTTTACGCGGTCTGCTCGTTCTCCTGCGCCGCGCGCTGCGCCTCTTCAGCTTCCTGCGCCAGCAGCTGCTTTTCGTACACCTTAAAAAACGGGAAGTAGATGATAGCCGACACGCAAGCGAGAATAACGACCAGGATCGCCGCACGGAAATCCCATCCCAAAGCCCATGCGCCGCCAATCGGCGCCGGCGCCGTCCACGGCACAACGGAGATAACACGGCCGATCAGATCTAACTTCATGGCCGCCCAGGCAATGACTGCGTTAACCATCGGCGCCAACAGGAACGGAATAAAGAATACCGGGTTCATGACGATGGGCGTGCCGAAGATAACCGGTTCGTTAATGTTAAACAGGCTTGGCACCACGCTTAAACGACCGATCGAGCGCAAATGCGCAGAACGACTGCGCAAATAACAGAACACCAGCCCCATCGTGGCGCCGGAACCGCCAACGACAATAAAGAACGTCCAGAACGCTTCCATAAAAATATGCGGCAGCGGTGCGCCCTGCGCCAGTGCTTGCTGGTTCATCCCCAGATTAGTGAGCCAGAACATCTGCAGCATACCGGAGACTATCGCCGCCCCGTGAATCCCGGCAAACCATAGCAGGTGGCCAATCAAAACCGCCAGTAAAATAGCCGGTAATGAATCTGCGGCAGAGACCAATGGCTTAAAGATAGCCATGATTGCCTGCGGGATCAGCATGTCGAAATGATGTTGGATAAACAAGCTCAGCGGATAAAGCGTCAGTACCACCACCAGAACTGGGATCAACAGATCAAATGAGTTTTTGATCATCGGCGGCACCTGATCCGGCAGACGGATCCCGATGTTGTGCGCCTTTAAGAAACGCATCATCTCTACACAGTAAATCGCCACCAGGATCGCGGTAAAGATCCCGGTGCCTCCCAAACTATCAACCGGCAGATTACCATTGGTTTTTGGCGCAGCGATCAGCAGGAACGCCATGATCGACAGCATGGCGCACATGAAAGGATCGAGCTGGTGCGCCTTTTCATAATGTTTGCCCAGATTGTAGGAAATTGCCGCGCAGATATAAATGGACATGATGCCCATGGTCATATCAAAAGGCGTCAGAATGCGTCCTTCGAACTCTTTGGCTAAATCCAACCAGGCACGGGCGAAGCCCCAGGTGGTATCCGGTGAAAAAGGCGGATAAGCGAAGACTAAGAGAAAGGAACCTACGATCATAAACGGCATGGCCGAGATAAATCCGTCACGAATAGCCATGACGTGGCGCTGCGAAGAAATGCGCCCGGCAACGGGACTTATATAGTTCTCTACAAAGCGAAATATCAGATTAAACGCAGCATGGTTTGCAGACATAGCAGCCCTCCTGACAGGCTATCGAAACAGGCCCAACAACGGTAATCTTGCCGCTATGCTGAAATTAACTGCCTACGGACTGTGGCTGACCGGGATGTCAGGTCGCCATATTGTCAGCAGGAACATCTCATGCGCGGCTGTTAGTTATCTTTGGAACAGGGAGTTACCCTGTCAGTATTCATCGACGAGCGCGATCCTGCAACCGGTTACAGTAACCGGTTGCGGCGATTGTGAAGAAGATCCAGAAATCGGAATAATTCCTGATTATCCATCGACAATATTTACAGATTTCCGGCCTTGTGACAGATTTAAGCGGATAACTACCAGGAGAACCCCATGAGTCTGCAGTCCGTGAGGCAGTTTTTTGCTGAACATGCCCCCGATATTGAAATCATCGAGTTGAATCAAAGTACGGCGACCGTTGCGCTTGCCGCCGCCGCGCATCGTGTCGAGCCGGGGCAAATCGCTAAGACTTTATCTTTAAAGGTAAAAGATCGGGTTATATTGATCGTCGCTAAAGGCGATGCTCGCCTTGATAACAAGAAGCTGAAAGACGCCTTCGGCGCAAAAGCGCGGATGCTCAGCAGTGATGAAGTTGTTACGCTAACCGGCCACCCCGTCGGCGGCGTCTGTCCGTTTGGCCTGGAAAACCCTCTGCCGGTCTATTGTGATGTTTCACTCAAGCAGTATGCCGAAGTTCTACCGGCAGCAGGTGCCATTCATAGCGCGGTACGAATTTCGCCTGAGCGCATGGCACAACTGACAGAAGCCGACTGGGTTGACGTCTGTCTGTAAATTGCCAATTATTGCGCCAGGCACATTCCCTGCCCATCGTCGTTATTCGCCGGCAGACACAGCAGAATGTCCGCCGCGCTGAGCAGGCCAATATCAGAGTTAACGCCCAGTTTGGTCATCGCGTTAAATTTATGTGCGCGAATAGTTTTGATATTTCTATCAAGCTGGGTAGCGATTTCGGGCAACGAATAACCATAGGTCATATAACGAAGTATCGTATGCTCCGTCGGGCTAAGAATTTGCCCGCAGGAGCTATTGCTACGCTCCAGAATGCTTTCTTTATCCAGCGGCGCCTGCTCGATCAGCTGCAGTAAACGCTCCTGCAAACGAGTAAGACAAGATGATTTATTCAAAATAGTTTGCGGGCTTGAAGGTGTCAGATGACTGATCAGACGCATTTCCGCAGTATTATCCGCCAGTACAATTCGCTGTATTTCGGGGCGTGTTTGCGCTATTTCATGTAAAAAAAGCAGGCTTTCCAGACGAATACGTCGACTACCGGAAAGGGAAAAGATAACGGCGATAAAGTTTTTGGAAGCGAATTCACGCTTTAAGGCCTGAGTATTTTTATAAAAATGAATGCTATATTTTTTACCTGCTTCGTTATCTAAAATATAACGAAGCGCCATTTCAGTCATTGCGCATTTTTCTACGATAGCGACACATCGTGTTGTGAGATTTTTTTCCATTCCGTGTTATCTCCATAGGCTGAATACAGATTCAGTTCCTTCATTCCTTGAGCGCTATTGATCCAGGCATACATTTCTGCATTACTGCGTAACGACAGTCGGCGCATGGCGCTATTTTTCTGCGCGCTTATCGTTTTATTGCTTTTTTTCAGCAAGGCAGCAATTTGGTTAATTCCCCACCCTTTTGCCAGTAGCCGCAAAACTTTGCGCTCTGAAAAGGTTAAGATGACCGTATCACTAGCATCATCACCTAAGTTGTCCATCTCGGGTGAAAAAAGTGTCTGACTAATTCTTTCGGCAGAAGCTTTACCAGCACGGATGACCTCGATGAAACGTTTAACCGGCTCGCTATCAGAAATCAGAGAGCTTTCCGGCCGCATCAAAAACTCAACTGCCAGTGGAAAGCAGGAGTGACTAACCATAAAGATCCAGTGAATGTCCCGGTATTGATTCATTAATGAATAATAATGCTCACAAATATCTCGCGGGTGTTCAATGTGACCGGAGAGGTCGACGAGGACCAGCACGGCGCGCCGAAGCTGAAGTAGCGTGAGTTCATCCTGTGAAGCACAGAAACTCAAATCGTAATCAGGGAGATGCTCCCTTAAAATAGCGTTCAAACCCGATTGCATAACCGGTATTCTACTAATGATGACGCCAAACTTACCTTGTCCTGGCAACATAAAACCTCCACCTCCTGTCAAAGATTCAAACCCAAATAAGTAATGGATGAATGGCTACAATAAATATTATTTGCCAATTGAATCTTTATCGTCCCTGGCGGGCATGACGTATGCCCTGAACTTCATTCCATAACCATGAGAGATATATTAGCATTACTCTCACCAGCGATTTACCCTAACACAAAATGATGTCATCAATAAATTAGAAAAAATTAAAACCCTCATTAGTAAAATTACCTTAAAAATTAAATAAATAACTTATTTAATTTCTTTCCTAAATGCTTTCGGTGAGATCCCGCTATAGCGCCTAAAGAATCTCGAAAAATAAGCAGCATCAGTAAATCCTAAATAATCAGAAAGTTGGGTGATAGTCATGCTGGTATATTGTAGGTTACGCCGTGCTTCTAACATTAAACGTTGATGTAATACGCCTAATGCGCTGCAGCCATGAAATTCACGACACAAATAATTTAAATGCGTTGTGGAGAGCCCCACGAGCCTTGCATATTCAGCCAGCGGCAGATGTTCCCGATAGTGGCTTTCAATCAGACGTGAAAAATGCCGCATGACGCTGCGCTTACGCTCTGCTTTGTCCTCTGTCATTGGTGTCGGCTGGCACTGGCGATTTAACCATACCAATAGTGCTCCCAGCAGCGAATGCAGCATCATTTCGCGCGCATCATGCTCCTCGCAATACTCTTCACGCAAGGCGGTAAACAGTGAACGAATATGGCCGCGGGAGCGTTTCACCGCCACGCACTGCGGCTGCGATAGCACATCAAGCGTACGCCCAAACTGGTTTTCAAAGCGGCTCAGCAACGGCTGCGACAGCGACAGGACAAACCCTTGGGTACCGGGCGAGAAACGAAAGCCGTGGATGCATAATGCCGGCACGACCTGAATACAGGCTTCGGTCATCACCCTGGTGACGCCTTCAATTTCAATTTCAGCACGCCCCTTATGCAGATATAACAGCTGTACCATTTCGGCATGTTGATGTACGCGGATATGCCACTCATAAAGGCTGCTGCGCTGCAAAATGGATTCGCAATGCAGCAGATCCGGCGTCGGCCAACCGCGCTCTTCGCCATACAAGGTAAAAACGGGAATCGTGTTCGCGGTTAACATGGTCTCTCCAGTTTTCGTTTGTCGTTACGTGACGCGCTCCATCGGCAACCCCACATAGTTTTCGGCAATGGTCGTTAGCCCAGCGCGAGAACCCAGATAGTAGCGGCGGTCGGCGGCCTGCATTTTTTTATCGAATTCATTCTGTTCAGGAAAGTCGTGCAACAGGCGAGTCATAAACCAGCTGAATCTTTCTCCTTTCCACACGCGGTCGAGAGCAAAGCGTGAATAGCTGGCGATCAGGTCCTCGCGGCCATGGTGATAATATTCGCGCAGGATCCGCCATAAATAATTGACATCCGACGCCGCCAGATTCAGCCCCTTTGCGCCGGTTGGCGGCACGATATGCGCGGCATCGCCGACCAGAAACAGTCTGCCGTACTGCATCGGCTCAACGACGTAACTGCGCAGCGGCGCAATACTTTTCTCAAGTGAGTGACCAGTTACTAACTTATTTGCCAGATCCTCCGGCAAACGGCGTTTTAGCTCATCCCAGAAGCGTTCATCAGACCACGCCGAGACGCTATCGCTTAGCGGCACCTGCAGGTAATAGCGGCTACGGGTGAGTGAGCGCTGACTACACAATACAAACCCGCGTTCATGATGGGCGTAAATCAGTTCCGGATTCACCGGCGGCGTATCCGCCAGCAAACCTAACCAACCAAACGGCCACACGCTTTCATACTCTTTGAGAATGTCACGTGGAATGGTTTGCCGCGAAACGCCGTGGAAGCCATCGCAACCTGCAATAAAATCGCACTCCAGGCGACATTTTTCGCCGCCGCTTACGTATGAGACTGCCGGCCGATCGCTTTTAACATCTTCGAGTGCAACCTCGCTAACGCCATAAATAATCGGCGCGCCACTGTCGCGTCTTGCCGCCATCAGGTCACGGGTGACTTCGGTCTGACCATAGACCATCACGCTTTTACCGCCGGTCAACTCGCTGAGCGGTACCGGCACTCGTTGGCCTTCAAATAAAAACTCTACGCCATGATGAACCAGCCCTTCCGCGTCCATTCGCTTTGCCACCCCTGCTTCGCGCAGTAGCTCGACGGTGCCATTTTCCAGTATCCCGGCGCGGATGCGCCCCAGCACATATTCCGCACTCTGACGCTCAAGGATAACGGTATGAATACCAGCGTTATGCAGCAGTTGGCCCAACAGCAGCCCCGACGGGCCCGCGCCAATAATGGCAACCTGTGTTCTCATAGGGTACTCGCTCTCGAAAGTTAATTATTTGTTTTTTTTTTGTTTATTAAAAGTTCACAGATGCATTTTTGATAACTCAAACGGGAAAAAGAAGGGATGAATGGCGGTAAAAATTGCACTTTCCAACGAAGTGACGAAAGTGTGGCGCGGTTCAAATTTCAGCCAACGCCATTGATGGAGCAATTTTTGCACATTGTTTGATCCCGCACGCCGCACAACGGGGTGGAGTTCAGGTAAAAGTATCAATAGAGACGCGGACAGCAGGTACTTATGCAGGTAGATAAATCAGAACAGCGCGCCATCACCCGGCTGTGTATTCAGTGTGCCCTTTATTTACTCCAGCACGGCGCGGAAAGCGCGCTGGTGGAAGAGCTTTCTACCCGGCTTGGGCGGGCATTAGGCATGGATAGCGTTGAGAGCGCCATCTCTTCTAACGCGATTGTGCTAACGACGATTAAAGATGGTGAATGCCTGACGTCCACGCGCAAAAACAGCGATCGCGGAATTAACATGCACGTGGTGACGGAGGTACAGCATATCGTGATCATGGCCGAACATAAGCTGCTGGATTATAAAGACGTCGAGAAGCGCTTCGCGCAAATTAAACCCCTACGCTACCCGCGTTGGCTGCTGGTGTTGATGGTTGGCCTTTCCTGCGCCTGCTTTTGTAAATTGAACAACGGCGGTTGGGATGGCGCGGTGGTCACCTTCTTTGCCAGCACCGTCGCCATGTATATTCGCCAGTTGCTGACCCATCGCTCCATGCATCCGCAGATTAATTTCTGCATTACCGCCTTCGTCGCCACCACGATTTCCGGGCTGATGCTGCGCCTGCCGACATTTAGCGACACGCCGACTATCGCCATGGCCGCCAGCGTGCTGTTGCTGGTTCCCGGCTTTCCGTTAATTAACGCCGTCGCCGATATGTTCAAGGGCCATATCAATACCGGGCTGGCCCGCTGGGCGATCGCCAGCCTGCTGACGCTGGCGACCTGTATCGGGGTGGTGATGGCAATGACCGTGTGGGGGCTACGCGGATGGGCATAATCTCTTTTCTTTTCGACCTGGCGCAGGATATGGCGCTGGCGGCCATCCCTGCTGTCGGCTTTGCGATGGTGTTCAACGTCCCGCAGCGCGCGCTGCGCTGGTGCGCATTACTGGGCGCTATCGGCCACGGCTCGCGGATGGTAATGATGAGCGCAGGCTTCAACATTGAATGGGCCACCTTTCTCGCCGCGTTACTGGTCGGCAGTATCGGCATTCAGTGGTCGCGCTGGTATCTGGCGCATCCGAAGATATTTACCGTCGCCGCGGTGATCCCAATGTTTCCGGGTATTTCGGCCTATACGGCGATGATCTCGGCCGTCAAAATTAGCCATTTTGGTTATTCCGAGGAGATGATGATTATGCTGCTGAGCAATTTTTTAAAAGCCTCCTCCATCGTCGGGGCGCTCTCTATCGGGCTTTCTATCCCTGGGCTGTGGCTGTACCGCAAACGCCCGCGCGTGTAACCGGCAGCGCTGCTTCCTGGCCTCGCACTATGCTACTATGTCAGCAATTCCCCCACTCTTTGCTGTTCAGAGTTGAGATAGCGTTATGTCTTCACGAATTTTAACCACCGACTTTTGCGGTCTTGACGATTTCGTCGAGAACCACACGGCCAGGCTGCAAAAATCAGCCAGCGGCGCCGTCGCCGTGTTTGCCAATAACGCCCCCGCGTTTTACGCGCTGACGCCGGAGCGCCTGGCGCAGCTGCTGGAGCTGGAAGCGAAACTGGCGCGCCCCACCAGCGATATCGCGCTGGATGCGCAGTTCTTTGACGAGCCGAGCGCCGCGCCCGTCGCCGTGCCGATGGGTAAATTCGCTATGTATGCCGGCTGGCAGCCGGATGCCGATTTTCAACGTCTGGCGGCGTTATGGGGCATCGCCCTGACGCAGCCGGTCACCCCGGAAGAACTGGCCGCCTTCGTCGCCTACTGGCAAGCGGAAGGCAAAGTTTTCCACCACGTGCAGTGGCAGCAAAAGCTGGCGCGTAGTGTGCAAATTGGCCGCGCCAGCAACGGCGGGCAGCCGAAGCGCGACGTAAACGCCATTAGCGAACCCGATAACCAGATCCCGCGAGGTTTCCGAGGATGAGCATGAAAAACGTTGGCGATCTTATGAAGCGCCTGCAAAAAATGATGCCAGCCCACGTGCAACCGGCGTTTAAAACCGGCGAAGAGCTGTTGGCCTGGCAAAAAGAACAAGGCAAGCTGCGTTCGGAGGCGCTGGAGCGGGAAAACCGGGCGATGAAAATGCAGCGCACCTTTAACCGCTCCGGGATCCGCCCCTTACATCAAAATTGTTCATTCGATAATTACCGCGTCGAAAACGACGGGCAGATGATCGCCTTGTCCCGCGCTCGTCAGTACGTTGAAGAGTTTGACGGCAACATCGCGAGCTTTATTTTCTCCGGCAAGCCGGGCACCGGTAAAAATCATCTTGCCGCCGCTATCTGCAACGAGCTGCTGCTGCGCGGTAAATCAGTATTAATCATCACCGTCGCCGATATTATGTCGGCAATGAAAGATACCTTCGGTAATCGGGAAACCAGCGAAGAGCAACTGCTAAGCGACCTGAGCCGGGTCGATCTGCTGGTTATCGACGAAATCGGTATGCAAACGGAATCGCGCTACGAGAAAGTGATAATCAACCAGATTGTCGATCGTCGCTCCTCCTCGAAACGTCCAACCGGCATGCTGACCAACAGTACGATGGACGAAATGAACAAACTGCTCGGCGAACGCGTCATGGATCGCATGCGCCTCGGCAATAGCCTGTGGGTGAACTTCACCTGGGATAGCTACCGCGATCGCGTTACCGGTAAAGAGTATTGAGAGATTTCCGAGCTCAAGCGGCGTTATACTGAAGAGATTCTTAAGTAACGACGAAGAGTACGTTTATGAAATCTTTGCAGACAGCTTTTTGCGCCGCTATCGCAGCCGGCGCGTTGATGGCGCCCCCCACCTACGCCGCCTCCTGGCAGGACTCACTCAATAGCGCCGCCAGCCAGCTCAGCAGCAGTTCCCAACAGAGCGGCGGCGGTATGTCTATGTCGTCCTTAACCAGCCTGCTCAACGGCGGCAACCAGGCGCTCACCTCCAGCAGCATGAACAATGCCGCCGGCATTCTCTCTTACTGCGCGCAAAAAAAACTGACCTCGGTCACCAACGCCGACAACGTGAAAAACCAGGTACTGGATAAGCTTGGCCTGAGCACGCCGGAGAAACAGAAACAAGATACCGGTTATCTGGAAGGGCTACAGGGATTGCTGAGCAGCAATAACGGCCAGCAGTTGAATCTCAACACCCTCGGCAGCAGCCCGCTGGCTGAAAAAGTGAAGACCAAGGCCTGTGACCTGGTGCTGAAACAGGGCGTTAATTTCCTGTCTTAAATTTCCCCGCCGATGCCGCGTTTGGCGCTTTAGCGTTGCCAGCGCGGCCGCAATCGCTATTTTTACTTTTCTGCTCCTGTTTTCCGCGCTATGACAGGATGAGACATCGTACAAAAAAGACGCTTTCTAAACCAATTCTGAATCACAGCACACTTTCATGACACTACAATTGCAGCAGAAAGACGCTGCCATTACAGTGTAGCGTGAAAATCGATCTATCCGGCCAGCCCGCCGCTGGCGCACATGAGGGTTAGCTGTGTCAGAGTTGTTATCCATCGCCTTGTTTCTCGCCTCGGTGGTGATCTATGCCTGGAAAGCCGGTCGCAATACCTGGTGGTTTTCTGCCACTCTTGCGGTGCTGGGGCTGTTTGTTGTGCTCAATATCACCCTCTACGCCAGCGACTACTTCACCGGCGACGGTATTAACGACGCGGTACTTTATACCCTGACCAACAGCCTGACCGGCGCGGGCGTCAGTAAATATATTCTGCCAGGTATCGGTCTGGTGCTGGCGCTGGTCGCCGTATTTGGCGCTCTCGGCTGGATATTACGCCGTCGCCGCCATCATCCGCATCACTTTGGCTACAGCCTGATTGCGCTGGTACTGGCGCTGGCCTCCGTCGATGCCAGCCCGGCGTTCCGCCAAATCACCGAACTCGTGAAATCGCAGTCCCGCGACGGCGATCCGGACTTCACGGCTTACTACAAAGAGCCGTCGAAAAGCATCAACAATCCGCATCTGAATCTGGTCTATATCTACGGCGAGAGCCTGGAACGCACCTACTTCAATAACGAGGCTTTCCCGGAGCTGACGCCGGAACTGGGTAAAATCAAAAGCGAAGGGCTGGATTTCAGCAACACCGCACAGCTTCCCGGCACCGATTACACCATCGCCGGTATGGTCGCTTCCCAGTGCGGTATTCCGCTGTTCGCGCCGTTCGAAGGCAACGCTTCCGCGGCGGTATCCAGCTTCTTCCCGCAAAATATCTGCCTTGGCGATATCCTGAAAAACTCCGGTTACGAAAACTACTTTGTGCAGGGCGCCAACCTGCGTTTTGCCGGTAAAGACGTTTTCCTCAAATCTCACGGTTTCGATCACTTGTTCGGCGCGGAAGAGCTGAAAACAACGGTGGCCGACCCGTCCTACCGCAACGACTGGGGCTTCTACGATGACACCGTGCTCGACGAAACGTGGAAAAAGTTCGAAGAGCTCTCCCAATCCGGCAAACGCTTCTCGCTGTTCGCCCTCACCGTCGATACCCACCACCCTGACGGCTTTATCTCGCGCACCTGCGAGCGCAAACGCTATGACATGGATGGCAAAAAGAACCTCTCCTTCAGCGCCGTGGCCTGTAGCCAGGAGCACATCGCCGCGCTGATTGAAAAGATTAAGGCCTCGCCGTACTTCAAAAATACGGTCATCGTGGTCTCGTCCGATCATCTGGCGATGAAAAACAGCGCCTGGGATTATCTGAACAAACAGGATCGCAGCAATCTGTTCTTTATCCTGCGCGGCGACCAGCCTCAACAGGATGTGCTGGCCGTGAAGCGTAATACCATGGATAACGGCGCAACGGTGCTGGATATTCTCGGCGGCGATAACTATATCGGCCTCGGCCGCAGCAGCCTTTCCGCCGAATCGCTTTCAACCATTTTCATGAATATGAAAGAGAAAGTGCTGGCCTGGAAGCCAGATGTCATTCGTCTGTGGAATTTCCCGAAGGAGATTAAGAGCTTCAGTATCGACTCGCAGAAGAACATGATCGCATTCTCCGGTAGCCACTTCCGTCTGCCGCTGCTGCTGCGGGTCTCGGATCAGCGCGTCGAACCGATTCCGGAAAGCGAATACTCGGCACCGCTGCGCTTCCAGCTGGCGGACTTCGCCCCGCGCGACAACTTCGTATGGGTCGACCGCTGCTACAAGATGGGCCAACTGTGGCGGCCGGAACTGGCGCTGTCCACCGACTGGTGTGTCTCGCAAGGACAACTGGGCGGCGAACAAAAAGTACAGCATGTCGATAAACCACAGTGGCAGGGCAAAACCGCCTTCAAAGATACCGTCATCGATATGGAGCGCTATAAAGGCAACGTCGATACGTTGAAAATTGTCGATAACGATATTCGCTACAAAGCCGACAGTTTCGTGTTTAACGTCGCCGGCGCGCCGGAAGAGGTCAAACAGTTCAGCGGCATCTCGCGACCTGAGCTATGGGGACGCTGGTCCAACGCTCAGCTCGGAGACGAAGTGAAGATTGAGTACAAAGAGCCACTGCCGGAAAAATTCGACCTGGTGATCACCGCCAAAGCCTTCGGCCCGAACGCCAACCAGCCGATACCGGTACGCGTCGGGAAAAGTGAGCAAGTACTTACTTTAGCCAATGAAGTGACCACCACAACGCTGCATTTCGACAATCCGGCGCGCAGCAACACCTTAACTATCACTCCGCCGGAACCGCAGTCCACCAACGAAGGCAACATTGTCGGTCACGCGCCGCGCCAGTTAGGCATTGGCATGGTGGATATTAAAATCGTCAGACGCGAAGGCTAATACCCGTAGCCCGGCTCCGCCGCCGGGCTAGTTCAACGGTAGGCACATCTCGTACTGCTGCAGCGCCAGCGGCGCATAGCCCGCCGATTTAAACAGCGGCGTGAAGGTTTCCGGGATGGTCACCGAAGTGCTTAGTCCAGGAAACTGTTGAGCCAGCGCGAGCAGCATTTCTCGCCCCAGCCCGCGTCCGCGCGCCGCCGGCGTCAGCCATAAAAACTGTAGCTGCGGCTTGCTGGCGGTGGTTGCCAGCACGGCGAAGGCCTGCTGCTGCAGCGTCAACGCCCGACAGGGCAAGGTAATAAAGGTCAGCGGATCCAGCAGCCACGGCAGTTGTCCTTCCAGCTCTACGCTTGCATGACGCAGCAGGCTCAGCAAATCGTAATCCTCCAGGGTGGACTCACGCGGCTCCGCTTGCGCCGCGCTGAGATAGCCGCACAGCCCGTGACGCACGGTAAAACCCAATGACTGATACAGCGCCACCGCCCGGTGATTATCGCGGATCACTTCCAGCCACATTCGCTGTACGCCCTGAGCGCGTAAATCGGCGATAAGCGAAGTCATCAATTGTCGCCCTCGTCCTTTGCCGCGAAAGCCGGGATGAATAGCAAAAGCCGCCAGCCGCGCATCGCGCCCGCGGCGGGCGATGAGCCCGATAGCGGCCGGTTCATCTCCTGCCAACCACACTTTAGACTGCAACAGGTTTAACCCTTCGGCGCTAAAGCGCTGTACAAACAGATCTACCGACATCGACACCGGCACCAGATAATCGGCAAAGCAGTCATTCAAAATCGTAGTCAACTGCGCGCCGCTAAACTGGACGGCAGGAACGGCGGTGAACTCCATGCATTTCTCCCTGAGGCTGCTATGCTGAGGCAATGAAAACTAACACTATAAACCCCACCATCACTTTTCGCCTGACCGAAGAACGCGATCTGCCGCAGCTGCCCGCGCTGGAACGTTCGGCGGCACAGTCCTTTGCGCGCATTCCCGCTTTCGCCTGGCTGGCGGAAAGCCCGGTGATGAGCGTTGAACAGCACCGGCAATACCTGGAAACCGGCCACAGTCTACTGGCGCTCGCTGACGACAGGCCCGTCGGTTTCCTGCTGAGCGAGCCGCTGGACGATGCGCTATTTATTGTAGAAATCTCCGTCCATCAGCAGTGGCAGGGCCAGGGCATTGGCCGCGCCTTGCTTAGCCAAACTATCGACACCGCCCGCCGCGACGGCTTCCCGGCGGTGACGCTCACCACCTTTCGCGAGGTACCGTGGAACGCGCCCTTTTATACCCGGCTGGGCTTCACCATCCTCAATGAACTGCACCTACCCGAAGGGCTGGCGGCGAAACGCGCGCTGGAAGCAGAGCACGGCCTGACGGCGGAAACCCGCTGCGCGATGCGCCTTGATTTTTAACGCCGCGAGAGGCGCCGCGCTGATTTTGTCACCGGTATATGGTACAAAGTACCATTCCCAATACATAACCTGATACCCGGAATGGCCTACTCGATCGATATCATCTCCTGCATCACCGACCGCTTTATGGCGCTGACCGCGACCGAAAAGCGCATTGCGCAGTTTATTCTCGACGACGTCGCCGCCGCGGCGGAAATGCCGATTGCCGAACTGGCGCGCCTGACCGACACCAGCCAGGCATCGGTGACGCGCTTTGCGCGTGCGCTGGGCTGTAAAGACGTGCGCGAACTGAAAATGAAGCTCGCCCAGTCGCTGGCCATTGGTCAGCGCTTTATTCTCGATGTGCCGGATCTGGAAGGCGTACAGGGAATTTATGAGTCGATCATCAGCGTGCTGGAAACCAACCGCCGGGCGCTGGATCTTGCGGCGCTGAAACGCGCGGTGGAATGGATTAGCGACGCCCGTCAGGTGCTTGCGCTGGGTATGGGCGGCGGTTCGACCATCTGCGCGCAGGAGATCCAGTATCGCCTGTTCCGCCTCGGGTTGCCGGTAGTCAGCCAGAGCGACGGCCTGCTGGTGCGCATGATGAGTTCAGCGGTGACGGCGAAAGATGTGGTGATTGTGCTGTCGCTCGGCGGCTATACCAAAGAGATGATCGAAAGCGCCGCCATCGCCCGGCAATACGGGGCGAAAATTGTTGCCATTACCCCGCCGGAAACACCGCTGGCGGCGCAGGCCGATATCGTGCTGCCGCTACTGGTGAGCGAAAACGACTATATCTTTAAGCCCAGCGCTTCACGCTATGCGATGCTGGCGATGGTAGATGTGTTGGCCACCGAGCTGGCGATGGCCAATAAACCGCAGGCGAAAGACCGTCTGCGCCGCATTAAGCTGGCGCTCGACGACCACCGTGACGGCGTCGACCGACTGCCGCTCGGCGATTAATCGCCGCAGGCGGCGATAAAGCGGTGCGCCTGCTGGCGGGTACGCGCCAACGGCTGCCCGGCGCGGTAGAGATCGCTGCCTAATCCCGCCCCCGCGCAGCCCGCCTGACGCCAGCTGTGCAGATTTTCCGGCGTCACGCCGCCGACCGCCAGCACCGGCACCTCCGGCGGCAACACCGCTTTCAGCGCGCGGATATAGTCCGGGCCGAATGCCGATGACGGAAAGATTTTCAGCCATTGCGCCCCGGCATCCAGCGCGCTAAACGCCTCGGAGGCCGTCGCGCAGCCGGCGCACACCAGCATCCCCTTATCTACCGCGCGGCGGATCACCGCCGGGGCCGTATTGGGCGTCACGATAAGCTTCGCCCCGGCTTCAGCCAGAAAATCAACCTGTTCAACCTTCAGCACCGTCCCTGCGCCAATCACCGCCCGCTCGCCAAACTGGCGCACCATCGCTGGAATACTCTGCTGCCAGTCCGGCGAGTTAAGCGGAATTTCAATATAGCGAAAACCCGCATCGATTAGCGCGGCGATATGCTCCGCCGCCTCATCGGGTTGAATACCGCGTAAAATCGCCACCAGTTTAACCTTGTCCATCTATCATCCTCGCCATACCCGAAAGAAACGCCGCCTCGCCGGAACAACAAGAAACGGCCAATCCGCGTGCCGCCATCGCCTGCTGATAACGTGCGCTGAGCGAGTGCTCACCAACCAGCACCACGCGGCTGGCGCGGTAGCGTTCGCTAAAGGTCGCCACTTCCGCGCCAATCAACAGCCCGGAGAGATAATCGCTCACCGAAGTTGCCGCCAGCGCCCCTAACACCCGCGCGGCGCGAGCGCTGAATAACCCGTCCAGCAGCGCCGGCTGATTTAGCCCTTTTTCCATACCGAGGGCGAAAGCGGCGTCATCAGGTTGTTGTGCCGGCAGTTGCTGGCCGAGCAGCGAATGGTTAAGCAACAGGTGATGCAGTTCGCCGGTCATCGCGGTGGCGAACTGGCGCACCACGCCGTTCTGCACCTGCACCCATTTGCAGTGGGTGCCGGGCATCACGTAACACTCCGCGGGCATCCGTTGCCAGGCCCCCAGTAGCTGGGTCTCCTCGCCGCGCATCACGTCGTACTCTGCGGCCTGCGCTACTTTCAGCCCCGGCACGATCCACACTTTTTCCGCCACCTCATGTAACTGACCGTTGAGCGCCTCCAGCGCCAGCGGGCAGGCCAGATAAGGCACCGGTTGCCAACCGGCATCGCTACCGATCATGCCCGCCATCACCACCGGCAGTGCGGGGTCGCCGCGCCACGGCGCCAGCTGCTGCTGAAAAACCGCTTCGGCGCGTTGCCCGTTCAGGCGCGTGATGCCGTAAGGCAGCTTCAGCTTGTCGATGCATTCGCCATCGCGCATCCGCCATGCCCGCAGCTGCGTAGAGCCCCAATCGACGGCAATATACTCGTTCATGATGGCCCCTTACCCGCGTGAGGTATGACGTTTGCCAATTGGCAGCGGCGGCGGCGTTGGGCGGCTTTCACGTTCGTGGGTAATCATTTCCAGCGCCTGCTCGCGGCTCAGGCTGCTGGCCGGGGTCACTAACGTCACCACAACCGAAGCCACCAGGCTCGTCAGTACCGCCGGAATACACGGGTTGCCCCAGAACGCCAGCCAGTCGCTATCCACCAGCACCGCAACCGATGCCCCGGCGCCGCCGGCCAGCGCAGCGACCGCGCCCTGCCAGTTAAAGCGTGTCCAGAAACGGCCAAGCATGGTGCAGATAAACATCCCGGACATAATCATCGAGATCATTTTGGTGATATAGCTGATGATGTCGTTGGAGGTCAGGGCAAACAGCAGCGCCAGCGCAATCACCAGAACCAGGAAGATCCGCGACAGGCGAATCGCTTTCTCCGGCGCGGGCATATGGCCGGTCACCAGGGTGTAGAGGTCGCGCAGCATAATGGACACCGCGGCGATGGCATCAGAGCTGCCGGAAGACATATTGGCCGACATGCCGGCAATCAGGATCGCCATCGCCAGCACCGGCGGCAGCACCTGGGTGGCAAACAAGAAGGCGAAGCCGCTGTTCTCCAACTGCGGGTTCATGGTCCATACCGCCATACCGATGATCGCCGGCAGGAAGGAAAATCCCAAATACAGCAGGCCGGTAATCGTGAAGGACTGACGTACCGAAGAGACGGTCTTCGCCGAGTAAATACGCTGGCGATAAGAAGGGGTCGCCAGCACGCCGACGCCGATCACCATCGCCAGCGATAGCGCCGGCAGCACGCCTAATTTATCGACCGCGAACAGGCTTTGCGCCGCCGGATCGACGGCCTGCTGAATATGGCTCCAGCCGCCAACGTGATGGACTGCGAGTACCGCCATTAAAATAAAGCCGACGAACAGCACGATCGATTGAATAGTATCGATCCACACCACCGCGGAATAGCCGCCAATACCGACATAAACCACAAAAGCCAGCGCGATAATAATTTTCGCGACATTAATATCAATGCCGCTGGCCCACGCCAGATATAATCCGCCACCTAATATATGCGCTCCCAGCCAGCCGATAGAGGCAATAAAAATAAGTATCGCGACGAGGTTTTTAATTATTTTACTGCCGCCGGTGTAATACGACATTTCTTCACTCATGGTCATGAAGCGAAGTTTACGTACCGGAGCGAATAACCATGCCACCAGCAGAATCCCCACCGCGCCGCCGAGGCCGTAAAGCATCCCGGCCCAGCCGTTGCTGTAGCCAAAGCCGACGGCGCCGACGCTGGAGCCGGTGCCCACCATGGTGCCGACCGTCGAACCGAGAGTGAGGATCATCGGCAGCGAACGGCCGCCAAGTAAAAAGTCTTCGCCGGTTTTCTGTTTGCGCGAAACGTACCAGCCTAAGGTAATCATCGCGCAGGCATAAACGGAAAACCAAATCATAAATGACATATTATTCATGGCTCACATCCAGACGTAATAAATAATATTCGTGCCGCTGAATATTATGAGTTAACAGGAACCATGCCTGAAAAAAGGCATAGCGAACCCAGTGGCACCGATTTATTTATTCACTCTGGTGCCGATATCACACTTTTTTGATGCTCCCTCCCGCAAAGGGAGGGATTTATTTTTAGGTTTCGGGCGTTATTGTCGCGCAGCGTTAAAACAGGTCACATCCACTTCTACTTTACAATCCACCACCAGGTCCGCCACGCAGCAAATGCGCGCTGGCGGATTATCGCCAAAGAACTCGCGAAATACCTTATTGAACGACTGAAAATAGCGCGCGTCGGTGAGGATCACTTTCACGTGCACCACGTCCGCCATGCCGTAACCTGCTTCGCTCATGATGTCGACGCAGTTCTGGATCGCCAGCCGCGATTGTTCGACGATGCCGCCTTCCACGACTTCGCCATTTTTCATCGGCGTCTGCCCGGAGACATATAGCCAACCGCCCGCTTCCACCGCGCGGGCGAACGGCAGATGCTGACCGCCGGTTCCGGTACCGCCTTCCACGCCATAACGTTTGATACTCATACTCAACTCCTTAGTCCATCCGACGGCGCAGGAAACGCCCTGCCCGCCCGGTAATTTTCTTATCACTGCCGTAGCTCATCACGCCGTTGACCATCACCGCCTCAATGCCGTCCGCCGGGCGTTTCGGGTCGGAGAAACTGGCGACATCGCGCACCGTCTGCGGGTCAAACAGCACCAGGTCGGCGAAGTAGCCAATTTTCACCAGCCCGCGATCCGCCAGCTGGAAGCGCGCCGCCGACAGCCCGGTCATCTTGTGTACCGCGGTAGTCAGCGGGAATAGCTGCTCGTCGCGGCTATAGTGACCAAGTACCCGCGGGAAGGCGCCCCACAGGCGCGGATGCGGCATCGGATCGTTCGGTAGCCCGTCAGAGCCAATCATGGTGACCGGATAGCGCATCACCCGCCGTACGTCCTGTTCATCCATGTTGTAGTAGATAGCGCCCGCCGGCATCAGCCGCGCCGCGGCCTCGTGCAGGCTCACCTGCCACTCATCGGCGATCTGCTGCAGCGTTTTCCCCGCCTGCTCCGGCTGCGCTTCGGACCAGGTGATCACGATATCAAACTCATCGGTCACCTGTTTCATATCCAGCGTCGACGAGCTGGCGGAGTAGGGATAACAGTCGCAGGCGATATCCTGCTGCTGGCGCATCTCATCGAAAAACGCCAGCGTCTCTTTGGTACGCCCCCAGTTTTTCGCCCCGGCGCACTTGTGGTGCGAAACCACCACCGGCACGTTGCCGTGACGGCCGATACGGAAGGCTTCGTCCAGCGCCTCAAGAATCGGCTCGAACTCTGAACGTAAATGGGTGGTATAGACACCCTTCCCGGCGGCTAGCTCTTCCGCCAACGCCATCACCTCTTCGGTGGTCGACTGGAAGGCGCTGGCGTAGGCCAGCCCGGTACTGAGCCCTAATGCCCCCTGGCGCAGCGCATCGCGTAGCTGTACGCGCATGCCGGCGATTTCCGTCTCGTTCGCCGGACGAAACAGATCGTCCATATGGTTATTGCGCAGCGCGGTGTGACCGATTAACGTGCCGACATTCAGCGACGGCCGCGCCGCTTCAACCGCATGGGCATAAGCCTCCACGGTGGGATAGATAAAGTGCTGCTGCTCGCCAAGGAGATTCATCGGGTCCGGCACCTCGCCGCGCATAGTGGCGGTCGCCGCGCTAATCCCGCAGTTGCCGACGATCACCGTCGTCACCCCCTGGCTGAGCTTCGGCAAGTACTCAGGCATGCGGATAACGTTGATATCATCATGGGTATGCACATCAATAAAGCCCGGCGCCAGTACCCGCCCCTGGCCATCAATTTCCTGCTCCGCCGCGACGTCCAGCGCCGGGGCGATAGCGATTATTCGGTCGCCCTTCACCGCCACATCGGCACGGTATTGCGGCCCGCCGCTCCCGTCGATCACCGTGACGTTTTTGAAAAGCCAGTCAACTTTCATAGCAATTACTCCCTTTCGACATGCCGATAAGTTAACCATTTACAAGCGCAAAAAACAGTGGAAAACTACGCAAAACCCAGATCATTTTGTGATACTTTTATTCAAAACAAATAACATTTTTATATTAAAAATATATTTATCAAATAGTTATAAATGATACCCAGCGACTAACCGATTATAAACCCTGAAAGGATAGTGTTATGAAATACCATTCAGCACCGCTCATCCCGCACAAATCCGCCCTCATGTCCGCGCCGGCTAATCTGCTGGCGGAAGAGGTCTGTCTGCCCGCCGCGCTGTTAAAAAAGTCGGCGCTGGAAAACAATATTTCATGGATGCAGCGCTATGCCGACGCCCGCGGCGTGTCGCTGGCGCCGCATGGTAAAACGACAATGACGCCATGGATATTTCAGGCGCAGCAGCGAGCGGGAGCGTGGGGGATCGGCGTGGGTAGCGCCTGGCAGGCCAGCGCGGCGATGGCCAGCGGCATCCAACGCGTCCTGATGGTCAATCAGCTGGTCGGCAAGGCCAATATGCAGGTGGTCGCGCAGCTAAAAGCGCACTATCGGGCAGTGGATTTTATCTGCTGCGTCGATAGCGAGGCCAACGTGCGCGCCCTCTCCGCGTTCTTTGCCGCCCAGGGGCAAACGCTGGATGTGCTGATTGAACTTGGCGTGCCGGGCGGGCGCTGCGGCTGTCGTAGCGTCGATGACGCGCTGGCGCTTGCGCAGCGGGTAAGCGACCTGCCGGGGTTACGGCTACGCGGACTGGAATTGTATGAAGGAGTGTTGCACGGCGACGATCCGCAACCGCAGGTGGAAGCGTTATTACAACAGGCCGCGGCGCTTGCCTGCCGCATGGAGCCGCTGGTTGACGGCGAATTTATTCTCACCGGCGCGGGCACAGTCTGGTATGACGTGGTGTGCAACATCTGGCTGGCGGCGGCAAAACCGCGCCGCTGCCGTATCGTTATTCGCCCTGGCTGTTATATCACCCACGATCGCGGGATCTACGATCTCGCACAACAAGAGCTGATCGCCCGCGATCCGATTGCCTGCGATCTCGCCGGCGATCTCACTTCAGCGCTGGAGCTGATGGCGATGGTGCAATCGGTGCCGGAGGCGGATCGCGCGGTGGTGAATTTCGGCAAGCGCGACTGCGCTTTCGACGCCGGGCTGCCGCAGCCGATCGCCCATTATCGTAACGGCCTCCAGTTAGCGCTGCGCGCGGAGTCGATCGTCAGCACCGGCATCATGGATCAGCACTGCATGCTGCGCCTGGCGCCGGGCAGCGATGTGCAGGTCGGCGATATTCTGCTGTTCGGCACCTCGCACCCGTGTCTGACCTTTGATAAGTGGAAGACGTTGCTGCTGGTCGATAACGACTACAACGTGCTGGACGAGCTCGACACGCTGTTTTGACAGATATCCCGGGTGGCGGCGCTTCGCGCCTTACCCGGGCTACGCCGGCATGTGATTTGTAGGCCCGCGCAAGCGCAGCGCCGCCGGGCAATAACCGCGGGTAAAGAGCCAATTTCGCGCCGGATGGCGGCTGCGCCTTACCCGCCCTGGCGCAAGGCGCAAATCTCATCATGCAATGAACGGCTGATGACTACCCCCTGCCGCTCACTCTGCTGGCGGCAGGCGAAACGCCGCTCGCCCGGCAGCCGCGCCCCCTGATCCTGCATCGCATTGAACAACGTTTCGGCGCGCGCCAGCTGCTCTGGTGCCTGCGCGCCGAGAAAGCGCTGCGGATCCAGCGCCAGGATAAGCTCGCCGCCGTAGGGGAGACCGCCCGCGCCGTTATCCCACGCCAGCGATTCGGCGCTGGTCATATCGCCGATAAGCGGCCCGGCCAGCAGCTCGACCATTGCCGCCAGCGCCGAGCCCTTATGGCCGCCGAAAGTTAACATCGCGCCGTTCAGCACCTCCGCGGCATCGGTCGTCGGCTGTCCCTGACTGTCGATTCCCCACCCTTGCGGTAGCGCTTTGCCGGCGCGCTGATGCAGCTGGATCTCGCCGCGCGCCGCGGCGCTGGTCGCCATATCAACAATAAACGGCGGCTTATCTCGCCGCGGCCAGCCAAAGGCGATAGGGTTGGTGCCGAACAGCGGACGCGTGCCGCCCGCCGGAGCGACCCAGGCGTGGCTTGGCGTGCAGGACAGCCCCACCAGCCCTGCCTCGGTCAACGGCTCAATATCGGCAAACAGCGCGGAAAAATGGACGCAGTGGTTAATCGCCAACGCCGCAATGCCGCTGTGCCGCGCCTTCTCCAGCAGTAACGGCAGCGCGCGCTCGTAGGCCAGCAGCGAAAAGGCCCCGCCGGCGTCCGCCCGCGCAATCGCCGGCGCCTGATCGTGGATTTGCGGCTCGGCATCAGGCGATACCTTGCCTTTACGCAAGGTATCGACAATGCCCAACAGCCGCCACAGGCCGTGGGAAGCGCAGCCGTCGCGCTCCCCGGCGGCCACATTACGTGCAATGGCCGCCGCGTGGTCGGCGCTAAATCCATTGGCGCTGAGTACCTCCAGCGCCAGGTCATAAGCTTCAGGTAACGATAGAGTTACCGACTCCATACTGTTCTCCTTTACTCTTCTTCGTCTCCGCTAAAGTTAGCCTGCGGCAGGCAGCTGCGCGCGCCCCAGTAGTAAATCCCCAACGACATCGCCGCCACCAGCACCGTATCCCAGGGGTGACCTATGACATTAAGCCCGCCGAAGCTGCCCAGCCAGGAAAAGAGGATAATCAACGCATAAAAAACGATCAGCCACAGCGACGATTTCACCTGCTGCGCCAGGCTCACGGTATGTTCCGGCACCTTACCTTTGCACATCACATAGACGACAAACATCACGATTTGCAGCCCCAACAGCCACGAGAGCGTATTCCAGCCGGACCAGTAGACAATCAGCGCCGAGATCATAAACGATACCGGGCCGATGATGCCGAAGGCGCGCACGCGGAACGGCCGCGGCAGATCCGGCGCGTTGCGGCGCAGCCCGGCGGCGGTTACCGGGGCGATGGCGTAGCTCAGCACCAGGGCAGCCGACACCACGCTAATCAGCTGTTCCCAGGAGGGGAACGGCAGCGTCCAGAAAATCGACAGTCCAAAAGTCAGCCATAGCGCCGGGCGCGGAATACCGGACTCTTTATCAATATGGGTAAAGGCTTTAAAGAAGGTACCCGCCTTCGCCCAGCCGTAGATCACCCGCGGCGTCGCGTTCATATAGATATTGCCGGTGCCGCTCGGGGAGATAATCGCATCGCTTATCACCATAAAGGCCAGCCAACCCATGCCGAGGGTAATGGCGATATCGCGATACGGCAGCGAGAACTGTTTACTCACCTCGGCCCAACCGCCGTTCAGCATCTCGGTGGGGATACTGCCAAGGAACGCCAGCTGCAGCAGCACGTAGATAATCGTCGACAGCACCACTGATAAAATCAACGCAATAGGGATAGTCCGCTGCGGCTTTTGCACTTCGCTGGCTACCGAGATAATCGGCGTCAATCCCAGGTAAGCGAAGATAATTCCCCCCGCACTGATCGCCGCTTCCACCCCGGACATGCCGAATGGCGCAATACCCTGAGCGTGCAGGTTCTCCGGTTTAAAGAAGGCGAATAGCGTCACCACCACCAGCAGCGGCACCAGAAACTTGAGCACGCTGATGAAGTTGTTCGATCGGGCGAAGGTCTTGACACTGTAGTAGTTCAGCGCAAAGAAGAAACAGAGCAGCAGGAACTGCACCACCCACCCCAGCAGCGTCGGCGAACTGGAACCCGGCTGGGTCAACGCCGGAAACCAGGCCGCGGCATATTGCCGGGCGGCGACGATTTCAATTGAGATCAGGCTGGAGAAAGCGATCAAGGTGATGAACCCCAGCAGATAGCCCATCAGCTCACCGTGGGAAAAGACCGGGTAGCGAATAATGCCGCCGGCGCGCGGCAGCGCCGCCCCCAGTTCGCAGTAGACAATCCCCAACAGCAATACCGCAAAGCCGCCGATCACCCACGACGCGATCCCGGCCGGACCGGCGATGGAGGCCACGTGGCTGGCGGCGAATAACCATCCGGAGCCGAAAATCGCGCCCAGGCCGATAAACGTGAGATCCGTTAGGGTCAGCTGTTTTTTAAACTTACCCGACTCTGCAACGCGGGTTTGACTGTTATGCGTAGAGTGAATGGTCATGGTGATGCCCTTGCGTCAATGAGAGGAGGAAATCGCTTCCCGGGTCCACTGGCCGTTGACCAGGCGCAGCAGGTTCAAAGGGTTCGCATCCTGCAGCGCCGGCGGTAACAGGGCGGCGGGCGCGTTCTGCAGACAGACCGGGCGCAGAAAGCGTTCAATCGCCCGGCTGCCAACCGAAGTCCCGCGCGCGTCGGTGGTCGCCGGCCACGGGCCGCCGTGGACCATCGCATCGCACACTTCCACGCCGGTGGGATAACCGTTAAACAGTACCCGTCCGGCCTTTTCGCAAAGCAGCGGTAGCAGGCTCGCCGCCAGCGGGCCATCATCCGCCTCGGCATGCAGCGTCGCGGTGAGCTGCCCCTGCAGCGCTTTCACCACCGCCTGCAGCTGGGCCACGTCGTCCACTTCCACCAGTAGCGATAACGGGCCGAAAACCTCAGTCTGCAGCAGCGTATCCTGCGCCAGTAGATCCTCGGCCTGAGCCTGCCACAGCAGGGTCTGCGCCTGCCCGGTGCCGGCGGCGATGCCGTTCGCCAGCTTCTCGATACGCGGGTGCGCCGCAAGCGCCGCCACGCCCTGATGGTAGTGCTGAAGGGTCGGCGCATTGAGCAATACCTGCGGCGGGGAGCCCGCTACCGCCGCGCACAGCGCCGACTTAAAGCGTTCCAGCCCGGCGCCGCGCAGCGCCAGAATCAGCCCCGGACGGGTACAGAACTGGCCGCCGCCGAGGGTGAATGACGCCACCAGCTCGTTTGCCAGCGCCTCGGCCCGCGTCTGCAGCGCCTGCGGCAGAATAATCAATGGGTTAATCGCCGACATTTCAGCAAACAGCGGGATTGGCTGCGGGCGCTGCTGCGCCAGCTGATACAGCGCCTTACCACCGGCCAGCGAACCGGTAAAGCCAACGGCCTGAATCGCCGGATGGCGGACCAATTCGGCGCCAATATCGGTCCCGAAAATCATATTGAATACGCCGCCGGGTAAACCGCACCGCACCACCGCCCGGACGATCGCTTCAGCGGTCAGCTCGGCGGTGGCCATATGGCCCGGATGGGCCTTCACCACCACCGGGCAGCCAGCCGCCAGCGCCGAGGCGGTATCGCCGCCGGCGGTGGAAAAGGCCAACGGAAAGTTGCTGGCGCCAAACACCGCCACCGGCCCTAACGCCAGCTGATACTGGCGCAGGTCCGGGCGCGGCAGCGGCTGACGGTCGGCTAAGGCGGTATCAATACGGGCGGCGAAGATATCGCCGCGCTGAATCACGCCAGCAAACATTCTCAGCTGGCCGCTGGTGCGCGCCCGTTCACCCTGCAGCCGCGCCAGCGGCAGCGCGGTCTCCTGCCCGGCGATAGCAAAAAACGCCTCGCCCAGCGCATCCAGTTCATCAGCAATGGCGTTGAGAAAGCGCGCCCGCTGCTGCGGCGTGGTTTGTGAATAGATGGCAAAGGCCTGCTGCGCGGCTTCTGCGGCCTGAGCGGCTTCCTCGCGTGAAGCCGGATAAAAGCGGTGGCCGGTGGCTTCGCCGTCCACCGCCCGCAGGCTCAATAGCGTCGCCTCACCGCTGGCAATGCGGCGTCCGGCAATAAACTGCCGTCCCGCCGTGGTCTGAGATGCATTCATATTGACTCCTGTGCTCAGAGGCCGACATCCGGCAGCGTCGGACGAGTCGCCAGCGCCTGTTCAACGATCGTCACCACCTGCTGGCGCGTTTCGCCTTCCAGCGCCAGACGCGGCGGACGAGTGATGGCGCTGCCGCGACCCAGCAACTCTTCACACAGCTTGATGCACTGCACCAGATCCGGACGCGCATCGAGATGCAGAAGCGGCATGAACCAGCGGTACAGCGCCATCGCCTCTTCGTAACGCTGCTGACGGGCGAGACGGAATAACGTTTCCCCTTCGCGCGGGAAGGCGTTGGACATCCCGGAGATCCAGCCTTCCGCGCCGACGGCGATGCTTTCCACCACCACGTCATCCAGCCCGGCAAACAGCACGAAGCGGTCGCCAACGGTATTACGCAGGTCGATAAAGCGGCGGGTATCGCCGGAGGAGTCTTTAAAGCAGACGATGTTGTCGCAGTCGGTCAGGGTGGCGAGAATGTCCGGCGTCACGTCGTTTTTGTAAATCGGCGGGTTGTTGTAGACCATAATCGGCAGGTCGGTAGCGCTCGCCACGCTGCGGAAGTGGGCCGCGGTTTCATGTGGTTTTGAGGAGTAGACCAGCGCCGGCATCACCATGATCCCGTCGACGCCGACGCGCTCCGCCTCTTTCGCCATTTTCTGGGCAAAGGCGGTGGTGAACTCGGCCACCCCGGCGATGACCGGAATTTTGCCGCCGGCGGCGTCCTTCGCCACCTCGATAATCTGCAGTTTTTCATCGGTGCTCAGCGAGGTGTTTTCACCTACGCTGCCGCACACCACCAGCCCGGAAACGCCATCTTTCACCAGGTTTTTCATCACCGCGTGAGTGGCGTCTAAATCGAGGGAGTAGTCGCTACGAAACTGCGTGCTGACCGCCGGGAATACGCCGCTCCAGTGAATCGCTTTTTTGCTCATGCTCGGTTCCTTGTCGTCATTTTGTTAAGTCGAAGTGAATGAATGGTGAATATTCACTGACAGATTGACGTGTCGCGGAACCGGCGGCTTGTCGGTTTTCCCTCAATACGATGACGAAATTAGCACAGTCGGCAAAAGTGTGAGCCAGCGTTTATCCGAGCAGCGTGAGGCGAAAATCGCGCGGCGTCGAGCCGGTCATCGCCTTGAACTGGCGGCTAAAAGCGCTGTGATCGGTATAACCGCACTGCAGGGCGATATCGGTAATCGGCGTATCGCCAGCCAGCAGTTCGGTGGCTTTTTCCAGCCGCACTTTGTGGATCATTTGCCGCGGAGTGAGATGAAAGATCCGTTTGCAATAGCGTTCGATCTGCGCAATCGACATTCCGCTTAAGGCGGTTAACTCTTCCATGGCGATCGGCCGGTGATAATGGCGGCGGATATGATCGTCGACGATCGCCAGCCGCTGCCATGCCGGATGGCGGGCGTGGGCCTCCTGCAGATCGTGCGAGATCCCGGCCATGCCGATCACCTGGCCGCTGATATCGCGTAGCGCCAATTTCTGCGTCAGGCACCAGCCGCGCTCGCGGCCATTGTAGAGATGCATTTCCAGCTGATCGCGCAGGGTCACGCCTTCCCGTAGTACCCGAAGATCCTGCTCGGTGTAACCCTGGCCCAGCGCGGAAGGAAAGACATCGGCGGAGGTTTTGCCCAGCAGCGAGGAGACGCTTTTGAAACCACAGCGGCGGGCCAGCGTCAGGTTCGCCAACAAATAACGCGCCTGGCGATCTTTGATAAAAAAGACCACATTAGGAATGGCATTGAGCAGGGGTGCAATCAGCGCCAGCGCATTCAGCAGCGCCGGCATATTTTCCGGCCGCTGGCGCGCCAGCCCTTCGCAGATCTGGCTCAGCTCATCGACGGCCAGCTCAGGTTGGTTAACCGCGCGCGGCGGCGCCGCATCAGAAACACCGATCATAAGGCCTCCTCATGGTAAGTGACCGAGGGATATTTATTCACTTTCCGTTAACACCACAAGCAGCAAGCGCTGGATTTGCGATCCTGGATCCGCTTTACGCCTTCCCCTGATTTAGCCACTGGCGCAATGGTCACTTTCGGTTTACCACAGCATTAAGTAAATGATTAATAAGAAATAAATATGTTAAATAGAAATATACCGCGCTCATTACTATGCAGATTTCGTCATTTTCTCTGACGAAAGCGCTCAAGCAGGCGGGGAAAGGTTGCGCCAGCATGATGAAACATGTTGTTAACTTCCGGAGAGTCTGATGACCGCGCCACGCCCCCCTATTACGCTGAGAGCTATCGATTCACATACCGGCGGCGAACCGACCCGCCTGATCGTTGACGGCTTCCCCGACCTCGGCGACGGCAGCATGGCGGAGCGCCGTGACCGCTTCGCCCGCGACTTCGACCATTGGCGTCAGGCGGCCATTCTTGAACCGCGCGGCAATGACGTACTGGTCGGCGCGCTGCTGTGCAAACCGGTCTCGGCGGCGGCTACCGCTGGGGTGATTTTCTTCAACAACGCCGGTTTTCTGAATATGTGCGGCCACGGCACTATCGGGCTTATCGCCTCGCTGGCCTGGCTTGGGCGTATCAAGCCCGGCGTACACCTGATTGAAACGCCGGTCGGCGACGTAAGCGCGACGTTGCACGACGATGGCAGCGTATCGGTGCAAAACGTCCCGGCCCGTCGCTGGAAAAAACAGATCCGCGTTGAAACCGCGCTGGGTCCCGTCATCGGCGATATTGCCTGGGGCGGAAACTGGTTTTTCCTGATTAACGACCACCCGTTCGCCATTACCCCCGAACAAATTCCACAGCTCACCGACTACGCCTGGGCAGTGCGCGAGGGGCTGGAAGCAGCGGGGATCCGTGGCGACGACGGCGGCGTTATCGACCATATCGAACTCTTCGCCGATGACGATACCGCCGACAGCCGCAGCTTCGTACTTTGCCCGGGAAAGGCCTGGGATCGCTCGCCGTGCGGTACCGGCACCAGCGCCAAGCTGGCCTGTCTGGCGCAGGATGGCAAGCTGCAGCCAGGGGAAATATGGCGTCAGGCCAGCATCATCGGCAGCCAGTTTACCGCCAGCTACCAGCGCACCGCTGAAGGCATCATCCCAACGATCCGCGGCGAAGCCTGGGTCTGCGGCGATAACCAATTGATCCTCAACCCTGACGATCCCTTCTGCTGGGGGATCGCGCCGTGAAGCAGAGCGATGTCATCGTGATCGGCGCCGGGATCATCGGCGCCGCCTGCGCGTGGCAGTTGGCGAAGCGGGGGCAAAGCGTGACGCTTATCGATAACGGTCAGCCCGGCGCCACGGCGGCCGGTATGGGCCATCTGGTGTGCATGGATGATGACCCCGCCGAGCTTGCCTTGTCGGCGTGGTCGCTGGAACGCTGGCGCGCTATCACGCCGCGGATGCCCGACAATTGCGCCTGGCGCGGCTGCGGCACGCTGTGGCTGGCGGAAAGCGAAGAAGAGATGGCCGTCGCCGACGAAAAACAGCGGCGGATAGCCGGCCATCAGGTGCACAGCGAACTCCAGACTCCGCAGCAGATCGCCGGGCGAGAGCCGCTGCTGCGCGGCGGGCTGGCCGGCGGGCTATGGGTGCCGGGCGATGGCATCGTCTACGCGCCGAACGTCGCCCGCTGGTTGATTACCGATGCCGGAGACCATCTTACCTGCCTGCGCGACAGCGTACAGACGATTGAAGAGCCGCAGGTGCTGCTCGCCAGCGGCCAACGGCTACAGGCGCGAGCGATCGTGGTGGCCTGCGGCCTTGAAGCCAATGTGCTGTTAGCGGAAAACTGGCTGCGACCGAAAAAAGGCCAACTGGCGATTACCGATCGCTACCGGCCGCGGGTGCATCATCAGTTGGTTGAGCTGGGCTACGGCGCCAGCGCCCACGGCGGCGGCACCTCGGTGGCGTTTAACCTTCAGCCGCGGCCCACCGGCCAGCTGCTGATTGGCTCTTCGCGTCAGTTTGATAACCGCGAGCGCGAGTTGGATCTGCCCCTGCTGGCGCAGATGCTCGATCGCGCCCGCCACTTCGTGCCGGCGCTGGCGACGTTGAATATTATCCGCTGCTGGAGCGGTCTGCGCGCCGCCTCGCCGGATGGCAACCCGCTGATCGGCCCGCACCCCGCTCGCCGTGGCGTATGGTTAGCGCTGGGCCATGAAGGGCTGGGCGTCACCACCGCTCCGGCCACGGCCGAACTGCTGGCGGCGCAGATCCTCGATGAACGCTGCCCATTGGCGCCCGACGTCTGGCTCCCGGCTCGTTTGTGTCAACAGGAGGCGATTGCATGAAGGCCACTCTCAACATCACCGTCGATGGCCAGCCTCTGACGGTGCCGGAAGGGATCAGCGTGGCGGCGGCGCTGGCGTTGACCGGCGACCCCACCACCCGCCAGGCGGTTAACGGCGAGCTCCGCGCGCCGTTTTGCGGCATGGGCGTCTGCCAGGAGTGCCGGATCGCCGTCGATGGCCTACGGGTGCTGGCCTGCCAGACCCTGTGCCGGGCCGGTATGCAAATAGAAAGGAGCCGCGATGAACACGCTGCGCTGTGACATTTTAATCCTCGGCGCCGGCCCCGCCGGCATGGCGGCCGCGCTCTCCGCCGCCGCCTGCGATAAACAGGTCATCATCCTCGACGATAACCCCGCCCCTGGCGGACAAATCTGGCGCGCGGGTCCGCAGGCGACGCTGCCCGCCCTGGCCCGGCGCTACCGCGACGCCATCGCCGCGTCTGCCTCCATCCGGGTAGTGAACGGCGCGCGGCTGATTGCCCGCCCTTCCGCACACAGCGTGCTGTTTGAAACCGCCGACGGCGGCGGCGTGGTTTACTGGCAGAAACTGATCCTCTGCTGCGGCGCGCGCGAGCTGTCGCTGCCCTTTCCCGGCTGGACCTTACCCGGCGTGACCGGCGCGGGCGGCCTACAGGCGCAAATCAAACATGGGCTGTCGCTGAAAGGTGAAAAGGTGGTGATTGCCGGCAGCGGTCCGCTACTGCTGGCGGTGGCGGATACGGTGAACAAGGCCGGAGGCGAAGTGACGAATATCATTGAGCAAGCGCCGCTCCCGACGCTGCTGCGCTTCGCCTGCGGTCTGTGGCGCTGGCCGCAGAAGCTGCGCCAGTTAGCGACGCTGGCCCCGAAAGGCTATCTTAGCGGCGCGCAGGCGATCCGCGCTCACGGTACAACGCGGCTGGAAGCCGTTACGCTTCGCCAGCGCGGCGTCGAGCGGACTATCGCCTGCGATCGGCTGGCTATCGGCTACGGGCTGATACCCAATATCGAGACGGCGCTGCTGTTCGGCTGCGCCACGGCGCAGGAGGCGATACAGGTTAACCGCTGGCAGCAGACCAGCATCGAGGATATCTACGCCGCCGGCGAGTGCACCGGTTTCGGCGGTAGCGAACTGGCGCTGGCGGAGGGCGAAATCGCCGGTTTTGCCGCCGCCGGGGCCAGCCATCAAGCGCAGGCGTTATTTGCCCGCCGCGCCCGCTGGCAGCGTTTCGCCGAAGCAATCAACCGTACCTTCCGGCTGAGGGAGTCCTTGAAAAACGCCGCAACGCCGGAGAGCCTGCTGTGCCGCTGCGAAGATGTGCGCTGCGGCGATGTTGACGCCGCCGGGGGCTGGCCGCAGGCCAAACTCACCCAGCGCTGCGGAATGGGCGCCTGTCAGGGGCGCACCTGCGCCGCCAGCGCCCGCTGGTTGTACGGCTGGCCGCTGCCGCAGCCGAGAGAACCGCTGGCCCCCGCCCGCGCGGAAACGCTTACTGCCCTCGCCCGGCCGAGCGCCGAGCCGTAACCGCTACTCTTCTTCATCACCGCGCGCGGCAGGGACGCCAAGCGCAATAAACTCCTCCAACAGCGTGGTCAGCTGGCGCATCTTTTCCGCCGTAAACTGTGCTTCTATCTGCCGGTAGGCCTCTTCCACCTGTGCCTGGGCGCTCTCATACAGCGCCAGCCCGGCGGGCGTTAACGACAGGTAGAGCTTGCGCTGATCGTTGACCGGTTTTAAGCGCAGCACTAAACCGTCGCGTTCCATGCGCGTCAAAATCCCGGTCAGGCTGGGGCGCAAAATGCAGGCGCGCCAGGCCAGGTCGTGAAAATCCATCGATGGGTTTTCCGCAAGGATACGCACAATACGCCACTGCTGTTCGGTCAGGTTGTGGCGTTTAACGATCGGCCGGAAATGGCCCATCGCCGCTTCTCGCGCCTGCAGCAGCGCAATGGTTAATGAATCATGCATGGTATCCCCTCAACAACGCTAACCAAAACTTATTAACACTTTAATAATTAGCCCTAATCCTGCCATGTACAACCGGTTTCTGCACCTGAAAAGTACCAGTCGCTATCAAAAATAAATATATATAATTGATATATAAGATATAAATAAAAAACATGTAAATATTGTGTTAATCAGATCACAAAACATTCACTTCTATTTGCCAAACCTTCGCGCAAAGAATAAAAGATGATCATTAACATATTAATGAAATCCCTTCGAATCCGAAATCAGTACCAGAGGAGTGGTGAATGAAAGGTACCATCTTCGCCGTTGCGCTCAATCATCGCAGCCAGCTCGACGCCTGGCGCGAAGCGTTTCAACAGGCCCCCTACAAGACGCCGCCGAAAACTGCGGTCTGGTTCATCAAACCCCGTAATACCGTGATTGGCGATGGCGAAGCCATTCCCCATCCGCAGGGCGAGACCGTACAAAGCGGCGCGACGGTGGCGCTGATTGTCGGCAAAACCGCGCGTAAAGTGGCGGCGGAAGAGGCGGCGAACTATATCGCCGGCTACGCGCTGGCTAACGACGTTAGCCTGCCGGAAGAGAGTTTTTATCGCCCGGCGATCAAGGCCAAATGCCGCGATGGCTTCTGCCCCATCGGCGCGCTGTCGGCGGTGCGCAACGTCGATAACCTGACCATCATCACCGAAATCAACGGCCGCGAGGCGGATAGCTGGCATACCGGCGATCTGCAGCGTAGCGCCGCGCAGCTGCTGAGCGCCTTAAGCGAGTTCGCTACCCTCAATCCCGGCGACGCGATCCTTATCGGCACGCCCCACTCCCGCGTCACGCTGCGCCCCGGCGACCGCGTACGTATTCTCGCCGACGGTTTCCCGGCGCTCGAAAACCCGGTTGTCGCAGAAGGAGAGCTGGCATGAAACAGGCACGTATTGAATGGCAGGGACAGGTACGCGACGTGCTGGTCGATGAACGCGACCAGGTGCGCCTGCCCGATGGCACGGTATTGAAAGAAGGCGAATTCCGCTGGCTGCCGCCCGCCGACGGCACGCTGTTCGCGCTGGGGCTCAACTACGCCGACCACGCCAGCGAGCTGGAGTTTAAACCGCCAACCGAGCCTTTGGTATTCATCAAAGCGCCGAACACTTTTATTGGCCACCAGCAGCAGTCGGTACGCCCGGATAACGTCGAATACATGCACTACGAAGCCGAACTGGTGGTGGTGATCGGGAAAACCGCGCGCCGCGTCAGCGAAGCCGAGGCCATGGACTATGTCGCTGGCTATACCGTGTGCAACGACTACGCGATCCGCGACTATCTGGAAAACTACTACCGCCCGAACCTGCGGGTGAAAAGCCGCGACACCCTGACGCCGATCGGCCCGTGGATCGTCGCCAAAGAGGCGATCCCGGATCCGCATAATCTGGCCCTGCGTACCTGGGTCAACGGCGAACTGCGCCAGCAGGGCACCACCGCCGATCTGATCTTCAGCATCCCGTTCCTCATCGCTTATTTAAGCGAATTTATGACCCTGCAACCGGGCGACATGATCGCCACCGGCACGCCGAAAGGGCTATCCGATGTGGTGCCGGGTGATGAGGTGATCGTTGAAGTCGAGGGCGTGGGCCGCCTGGTCAACCATATCATCAGCCAGCAAGCGTATGAGGAGACACTGTCATGAAAAAGATTAACCATTGGATCAACGGTAAAAACGTTGCCGGCGCAGACTATTTTCATACCACCAACCCGGCCACCGGCGAGGTACTGGCTGAAGTCGCCTCCGGCGGCGAAGCCGAAATCAACCAGGCGGTAGCGGCGGCGAAAGAGGCCTTCCCGAAGTGGGCTAACCTGCCGATGAAAGAGCGCGCGCGCCTGATGCGCCGCCTGGGCGATTTGATCGATCAGAACGTCCCGGAGATCGCGGCGATGGAAACCGCCGATACCGGCCTGCCTATCCACCAGACCAAAAACGTGCTGATCCCGCGGGCGTCGCATAACTTCGAATTTTTCGCCGAAGTATGCCAGCAGATGAACGGCAAGACCTATCCGGTCGACGACAAGATGCTTAACTACACCCTCGTGCAGCCGGTTGGCGTCTGCGCGCTGGTGTCGCCGTGGAACGTGCCATTTATGACCGCAACCTGGAAGGTGGCGCCGTGCCTGGCGCTGGGCAATACCGCGGTGCTGAAAATGTCCGAGCTGTCGCCGCTGACCGCCGATCGTCTGGGCGAACTGGCGCTGGAAGCCGGGATCCCGGCTGGCGTGCTCAACGTGGTGCAGGGCTATGGCGCCACCGCTGGCGACGCGCTGGTACGCCATCATGATGTGCGCGCCGTCTCCTTCACCGGCGGCACCGCCACTGGCCGCAACATTATGAAGAACGCCGGCCTGAAAAAGTACTCCATGGAGCTCGGCGGAAAATCGCCGGTGCTGATTTTTGAAGACGCCGATATTGAGCGCGCGCTCGACGCCGCGCTGTTCACCATTTTCTCGATCAACGGCGAACGCTGCACCGCCGGTTCACGCATTTTCATTCAGCAGAGTATTTATCCGGAGTTCGTCAAGCGCTTCGCCGAGCGCGCCAACCGCCTGCGCGTAGGCGATCCGACCGATCCGAATACCCAAGTCGGCGCGCTGATTAGCAAGCAGCACTGGGAGAAAGTGTCCGGCTACATTCGCCTCGGTATCGAAGAGGGGGCCACCCTGCTGGCCGGCGGCGCGGATAAGCCGTCCGATCTGCCGGCGCATCTGAAAGCCGGCAACTTCCTGCGCCCGACGGTACTGGCGGATGTCGACAACCGCATGCGCGTCGCCCAGGAAGAGATTTTTGGCCCGGTCGCCTGCCTGCTGCCGTTCAAAGACGAAGCGGAAGGGCTGCGTCTGGCCAACGATGTGGAATACGGTCTGGCGTCGTACATCTGGACCCAGGACGTCAGCAAAGTGCTGCGTCTGGCGCGCGGTATTGAAGCCGGAATGGTGTTCGTCAACACCCAGAACGTGCGCGACCTGCGTCAGCCGTTCGGCGGCGTGAAGGCCTCCGGCACCGGCCGCGAAGGCGGCGAGTACAGCTTTGAAGTGTTCGCCGAAATGAAGAACGTCTGCATCTCGATGGGCGACCATCCGATCCCGAAATGGGGAGTCTGATATGGGTAAGTTAGCGTTAGCAGCAAAAATCACTCACGTGCCGTCGATGTATCTGTCTGAGCTGCCGGGGAAAAACCACGGCTGCCGTCAGGGCGCGATCGACGGACATAAAGAAATTGGCAAGCGCTGCCGTGAAATGGGCGTCGATACCATTATCGTGTTCGACACCCACTGGCTGGTCAACAGCGCCTACCACATCAACTGTGCCGACCATTTCCAGGGCGTCTACACCAGTAACGAACTGCCGCATTTTATTCGCGACATGACCTACGACTACGACGGCAACCCGGAACTGGGTCACCTGATTGCCGACGAGGCCGTCAAGCTTGGCGTACGCGCCAAGGCGCACAATATTCCGAGCCTGAAGCTGGAATACGGCACCCTGGTGCCGATGCGCTACATGAATAGCGATAAGCATTTCAAAGTGGTGTCCATTTCCGCCTTCTGTACCGTTCACGATTTTGCCGACAGCCGCAAGCTGGGCGAGGCCATCCTCAAGGCCATCGACAAATATGACGGCACCGTGGCGGTGCTGGCCAGCGGTTCGCTGTCGCATCGCTTTATCGACGACCAGCGCGCCGAAGAGGGCATGAACAGCTATACCCGCGAGTTTGACCATCAGATGGATGAGCGCGTGGTGAAGCTGTGGCGCGAAGGCAAATTCAAAGAGTTCTGCACCATGCTGCCGGAGTACGCCGACTACTGCTACGGCGAAGGCAACATGCACGACACGGTGATGCTGCTCGGCCTGCTGGGTTGGGATAAATACGACGGCAAGGTGGAGTTTATCACCGAGCTATTCGCCAGCTCCGGTACCGGCCAGGTTAACGCCGTGTTCCCGCTGCCGGCGCAGGCGTAAGGAGGCCCCATGCCGCATTTTATCGCCGAGTGTAGCGACAATATCCGCGAACAGGCCGATTTACCGGGGCTGTTCGCCAAAGTCAACGAGGCGCTGGCCGCCACCGGCATCTTTCCGATTGGCGGTATTCGCAGCCGCGCCCACTGGCTGGATACCTGGCAGATGGCCGACGGCAAGCATGATTACGCCTTCGTGCATATGACCCTGAAGATCGGCGCCGGCCGTAGCCTGGAGAGCCGTCAGGAGGTGGGCGAAATGCTGTTCGCGCTGATCAAGGCCCACTTTGCCGCGCTGATGGAGAGCCGTTATCTGGCGCTGTCGTTCGCCATGGAAGAGCTCGACCCGACGCTGAACTACAAACAGAACAACGTGCACGCGTTATTTAAATAATACATCGAGGCTCAAGCAGGTAGCCCGGCCGAGCAACGCGACGCCGGGGTTTGCTCCGGGCCACCCCGGGGTCGGCGTAAACGCCTCGCCCGGGCTACTCGATTGTGCACATTTCCGGTAATGCCACAGGAATCACTATGCTCGATAAACAGACCCGAACCCTGATTGCCCAGCGGCTGAACCAGGCCGAAAAACAGCGTGAACAGATCCGCGCGATCTCGCTGGATTATCCGTCGATCACCATTGAGGACGCCTACGCCGTCCAGCGCGAGTGGGTCGAAATGAAGATCGCCGAAGGCCGCGTGCTCAAAGGCCACAAGATCGGCCTGACCTCTAAAGCGATGCAGGCCAGTTCGCAGATCAGCGAGCCGGACTACGGCGCGCTGCTCGACGATATGTTCTTCCACGACGGCAGCGATATTCCCACCGACCGCTTTATCGTGCCGCGTATCGAAGTCGAGCTGGCCTTCGTGCTGGCCAAACCGCTACGCGGCCCGAACTGCACGCTGTTTGATGTCTACAACGCCACCGACTACGTTATCCCGGCGCTTGAGCTTATCGACGCGCGTTGCCACAACATCGACCCGGAAACCCAGCGTCCGCGCAAAGTGTTCGACACCATCTCCGATAACGCCGCCAACGCCGGGGTGATCCTCGGCGGCCGGCCGATTAAACCGGATGAGCTCGACCTGCGCTGGATCTCCGCCCTGCTGTATCGCAACGGCGTGATTGAAGAGACCGGCGTCGCCGCGGGCGTGCTTAATCATCCGGCCAACGGCGTGGCCTGGCTGGCCAACAAACTGGCGCCGTACGATGTCCAGCTCGAAGCCGGGCAGATTATCCTCGGCGGCTCGTTCACCCGCCCGGTCCCGGCGCGCAAGGGCGATACCTTCCACGTCGACTACGGCAACATGGGCGCCATCAGCTGCCGCTTTGTTTGAGGAGAGCAACATGAACAACGCATTTAAAGAGGCGCTCAAGGCCGGGCGTCCGCAAATCGGCCTGTGGCTTGGGCTGTGCAGCAGCTACAGCGCCGAACTGCTGGCCGGCGCGGGCTTCGACTGGCTGCTGATCGACGGCGAACACGCGCCCAACAATGTACAAACGGTGCTGACCCAGCTTCAGGCCATCGCGCCCTACCCCAGCCAGCCGGTGGTGCGCCCGTCGTGGAACGATCCGGTACAAATTAAACAGCTACTGGACGTCGGCGCGCAAACCCTGCTGGTGCCGATGGTGCAGAATGCCGAAGAAGCGCGGCTGGCGGTCAGATCCACCCGCTACCCGCCTGCCGGCATCCGCGGCGTCGGTAGCGCGCTGGCCCGCGCCTCGCGCTGGAATCGCGTCCCGGACTATATCCACCGGGCCAACGACGCCATGTGCCTACTGGTACAGATTGAGACCCGCGAAGCGCTGAAAAATCTGCCGCAGATCCTCGATGTCGACGGGGTGGACGGCGTGTTTATCGGTCCGGCGGATCTCAGCGCCGATATGGGCCACGGCGGCAATCCGCAGCACCCGGAAGTGCAGGCCGCCATCGAAGATGCCATCCAGCAAATCCGTCAGGCCGGCAAGGCGCCGGGGATCCTGATGGCCAATGAACAACTGGCGAAACGCTATCTTGAACTGGGCGCGCTGTTCGTCGCCGTCGGCGTCGATACCACTCTACTGGCCCGCGGCGCAGAAGCGCTGGCGGCCCGTTTTACCCACACCGCAACGACCACAACCGATAACAATAAATCCGTCTATTGAACGGATAATGTGGAGCGCAACATGACTACCTCTACCCTGCAACACAATGATAATAAAGCCGTTGAAGTAGAAAACCGGGTGATCAAAAAGCTGTTCCGCCGCCTGATCACCTTCCTGTTTGTTCTCTTTGTTTTCTCATTTTTGGATCGAATTAATATCGGTTTCGCCGGCCTGACGATGGGCAAAGATCTCGGCCTGACCTCCACCATGTTCGGCCTGGCGGCGACGCTGTTCTACGTCACCTACGTGCTGTGCGGGATCCCCAGCAATATCATGCTGGCGAAAGTCGGCGCGCGCCGCTGGATTGCCGGGATCATGGTGGTCTGGGGGATCGCCTCGACCTGTACCATGTTCGCCACCAATCCACATACGCTATACATCCTGCGCATGCTGGTCGGCATCGCCGAGGCCGGCTTTCTGCCGGGGATCCTCGTCTATCTGACCTGGTGGTTTCCGGCCTACCATCGCGCCCGCGCCAACGCCCTGTTTATGATCGCCATGCCGGTGACCATGATGCTCGGCTCGATACTTTCCGGCTATATTCTGGCGCTCGACGGCCTGTGGAACCTGAAAGGCTGGCAGTGGCTGTTTCTGCTGGAAGGCCTGCCGTCGGTGGTACTCGGCGTCGTCACCTGGTTCTTCCTCAACGACACGCCGGATAAAGCCAACTGGCTGGACAACGAAGAGAAACAGGCGCTGAAGGCGATGATCGATCGCGAACGGGAACATGCGGCGATCGTCCCGGCCTCGCCGCGCTCCACGCTGCGCGAAGTACTGACGCCAGCGGTGCTGATGTATACCCTCGCCTACTTCTGCCTGACCAATACCCTCAGCGCCATTAATATCTGGACGCCGCAGATCCTGCAGAGCTTTAACACCGGCAGCAGCAACATCATGATTGGCCTGCTGGCGGCGATCCCGCAGTTCTGCACCATTTTCGGCATGATCTGGTGGAGTCGCCGCTCCGACCGGTGCAAAGAGCGCAAGATGCATACCATCCTGCCCTACCTGTTCGCCGCAGCGGGTTGGCTGCTGGCTTCGGCAACCCACCACAGTCTGATCCAGCTGATCGGCATTATTATGGCTTCGGTGGGATCTTTTACCGCGATGGCCATTTTCTGGACCACCCCGGATCGGGTGATCAGCCTGCAGTCGCGCGCGGTGGCGCTGGCGGTGATCAACGCCATCGGCAACGTCGGCTCTGCCGTCAGCCCGCTGTTGATCGGCATATTGCGCGATACCACCGGCAGCTTTAGCTCCGGGCTGTGGTTTGTCGCCGGGCTGCTAATCGTCGGCGCGCTGGTGCTCACCCGCATTCCGATGAGCCAGCGCGATGATGCCGCCGCCGCGCCGGGCTTAGCGGCGCAAAAAGGCCACTAAGGAGCGGGTATGTGTCAGCATTCAATCGCCAACATCGATATCAATAAAGATTACGACGAGAGCCTGGGTACCGAAGAGGTGCACTATCAGTCGTTTGCCCGTATGGCGGCCTTTTTTGGCCGCGACATGCAGGCGCATCGCCACGACCGCTATTTTCAGATGCACTTTCTTGATACCGGGCAGATTGAGCTGCAGCTTGATGACCATCGCTACTCGGTGCAGGCGCCGCTGTTTGTGATAACGCCGCCTTCGGTGCCGCACGCCTTTATTACCGAGTCCGATAGCGATGGTCACGTGTTGACGGTGCACGAAGAACTCATCTGGCCGCTGCTGGAGGTACTTTATCCCGGCACGCGGGAGACCTTCGGCCTGCCGGGGATCTGCCTGTCGCTGGCGGATAAACCCGACGAGCTGGCGGCGCTGGCGCACTACTGGCAGCTGATTCGCCGCGAATCCACCGCTCAGCTGCCGGGGCGCGAGCATACCCTGGCGCTGCTGGCGCAGGCGGTATTTACCCTGCTGCTGCGCAACGCCAGGCTCGACGATCATGCCGCCAGCGGCATGCGCGGCGAGCTGAAATTATTCCAGCGCTTTAACCAGATGATCGACAGCCACTTTCATCAACACTGGACGGTACCGGATTACGCCAACGAGCTGCATCTGACCGAATCGCGGTTGACCGATATCTGCCGCCGCTTCGCCAACCGCCCGCCGAAGCGATTGATATTCGACCGCCAGCTACGCGAGGCGAAGCGGCTGCTGCTGTTTTCCGATAGCGCGGTCAATGAGATAGCCTGGCAACTGGGGTTTAAAGATCCCGCCTATTTTGCGCGCTTTTTTAGCCGCCAGGTCGGCTGCTCGCCAAGCAGTTACCGGGCGCAAAAAGTACCGGTGTCGTAATACCCCGGCGGCGCCGCGCTTGCCGGGGCTACGGTCCATAGGGCGGGTCAGCGCCGCGCCACCCGCCAAAAGCTGCAGAGATCACAAAATTCACTCCCGCCTGAAAAGTACCCGCCGTTGTCGCAAACGTCCCTTCACGATAAGCGCAATAACCGCTTCAATTAAACAACAAAAACAAAACATATATTTAACATCATTATTCCGATAAATACTGAAGAGGCCCCTATGAAACCTGAAGATTTCCGCGCCGACGCGAAACGCCCGTTAACTGGCGAAGAGTATTTAAAAAGCCTGCAGGATGGCCGCGAAATTTATATCTACGGCGAGCGCGTGAAGGATGTCACCACGCATCCGGCCTTCCGTAATGCCGCGGCTTCTGTCGCTCAGCTGTACGATGCGCTGCACAAACCGGAGATGCAGGATTCCCTGTGCTGGGGCACCGATACCGGTAGCGGCGGCTACACCCATAAATTCTTCCGCGTGGCGAAAAGCGCCGACGATCTGCGCCAGCAGCGCGACGCCATCGCCGAGTGGTCGCGCTTAAGCTACGGCTGGATGGGCCGCACCCCGGACTACAAAGCCGCCTTCGGCTGCTCGCTAGGCGCCAACCCGGCGTTTTACGGCCAGTTCGAGCAGAACGCCCGCAACTGGTACACCCGCATTCAGGAAACCGGCCTGTACTTTAACCACGCTATCGTCAACCCGCCGATCGACCGCCACAAGCCGGCCGATGAAGTGAAGGACGTCTACATCAAGCTGGAAAAAGAGACCGATGCCGGGATCATCGTCAGCGGCGCGAAAGTGGTCGCCACCAACTCGGCGCTGACCCACTACAACATGATCGGCTTCGGCTCCGCGCAGGTGATGGGCGAGAACCCGGACTTCGCGCTGATGTTCGTCGCGCCGATGGATGCCGAAGGCGTCAAGCTTATCTCCCGCGCCTCCTATGAGATGGTCGCCGGTGCGACCGGCTCGCCGTACGACTATCCGCTTTCCAGCCGTTTCGACGAGAACGACGCGATTCTGGTGATGGATAAGGTGCTGATCCCATGGGAGAACGTACTGATTTATCGCGACTTCGACCGCTGCCGCCGCTGGACCATGGAAGGCGGTTTCGCCCGCATGTACCCGCTGCAGGCCTGCGTGCGCCTGGCGGTAAAACTGGACTTTATCACCGCCCTGCTGAAGCGTTCTCTGGAATGTACCGGCACTCTCGAATTCCGCGGCGTGCAGGCCGACCTTGGCGAAGTGGTGGCGTGGCGCAACATGTTCTGGGCGTTAAGCGATTCTATGTGCTCGGAAGCGACGCCGTGGGTCAACGGCGCATGGCTGCCGGATCACGCCGCGCTGCAGACCTATCGCGTGATGGCGCCGATGGCCTACGCCAAGATCAAGAACATCATCGAGCGTAACGTCACCAGCGGCCTGATTTATCTGCCGTCCAGCGCCCGCGATCTGAACAACCCGCAGATCGACCAGTATCTGGCGAAGTACGTGCGCGGCTCCAACGGTATGGATCACGTTGAACGTATCAAGATCCTCAAACTAATGTGGGACGCGATCGGCAGCGAATTCGGCGGCCGTCATGAACTGTATGAAATCAACTACTCCGGTAGCCAGGATGAAATTCGCCTGCAGTGTCTGCGCCAGGCGCAGAGCTCCGGCAATATGGACAAAATGATGGCGATGGTTGACCGCTGCCTGTCCGAGTACGACCAGAACGGCTGGACGGTGCCGCATCTGCACAATAACGCTGATATCAACATGTTGGATAAGCTGCTGAAGTAATTCACAGCGGGAGGTCATAATGCAATTAGATGAACAACGCCTGCGTTTTCGCGATGCCATGGCCAGCCTGTCGGCGGCGGTTAACGTTGTCACCACCGCAGGCGAAGCCGGCCGCTGCGGCATTACCGCCACGGCGGTTTGCTCGGTGACGGATACGCCGCCATCGGTAATGGTTTGTATCAACGCCAACAGCGCAATGAACCCGGTCTTTCAGGGCAACGGCAAGTTGTGCATCAACGTGCTGAACCACGAGCAGGAAATCATGGCCCGTCATTTCGCCGGGATGACCGGGGTGACGATGGAAGAGCGGTTCGCCCTCAGCGGCTGGCAGCAGGGCGCGCTCGGGCAGCCGGTGCTGAAAGGCTCGCTGGCCAGCCTCGAAGGCGAGATAAGCCAGGTGCAAACCATTGGTACCCACCTGGTGTATCTGGTGGAGATCCGCAATATTACCCTGAGCCCGCAAGGGCACGGCCTGATTTACTTTAAACGCCGTTTCCATCCGGTGATGATGGAAATGGAAGTCGCGGTGTAATGGCCTCGTCTGCTCCTCTCCGCCCGGGGAGGAGCCTTATCTTTCATGACCATCTTCCCGGTCATAATACCCTGTGATCTCAATCACATATTTATCTCCTGTTCACTTCATAGCCAACCGCTTACCCCAGCTAGCGACCGCTTAACCCCCCATACAACCACTCACTCATTTACCCAACTTTACGCGCGCGCAGTTCTGGCAAGATCGACGCTAGCCTAGCTAATCAATACCTCCACCAACCCAAACACAAAACCAGACGGCTTCGGCCAATTATTAATCTAATTAACGCCAGGTTTTACTATGGATACCAAAAAACTACTCAAGCACATACCCTGGGTGATTCTTGGAATCATCGGGGCATTTTGCCTCTCAGTCGTCGCGTTGCGCCGCGGTGAGCACGTCAGTGCTCTGTGGATCGTCGTCGCGTCGGTTTCCGTGTACCTCGTCGCCTACCGTTATTACAGCTTGTACATCGCGCAGAAGGTGATGAAGCTTGACCCAACGCGCGCGACGCCGGCGGTCATTAATAACGATGGCCTGAACTACGTGCCGACCAACCGCTACGTGCTGTTCGGCCACCACTTCGCCGCTATTGCCGGCGCCGGCCCGCTGGTCGGCCCGGTACTGGCCGCGCAGATGGGCTATCTGCCGGGCACCCTCTGGCTGCTGGCCGGCGTGGTGCTGGCGGGCGCGGTACAGGACTTCATGGTGCTGTTTATCTCCTCGCGGCGCAACGGCGCCTCGCTGGGCGAGATGATTAAACAAGAGATGGGGCCGGTACCGGGGTCTATCGCCCTGTTCGGCTGCTTCCTGATTATGATCATCATCCTCGCGGTGCTGGCGCTCATCGTGGTGAAAGCGCTGGCGGAGAGCCCGTGGGGCGTCTTTACCGTCTGCTCGACGGTGCCTATCGCGCTGTTTATGGGTATTTATATGCGCTTCCTGCGCCCTGGCCGCGTCGGTGAAGTCTCGGTTATCGGTATCGTGCTGCTGGTGGCGTCTATCTGGTTTGGCGGCATCATTGCTCACGACCCGTACTGGGGCCCGGCGCTGACCTTTAAAGACACCACCATCACCTTTACCCTGATTGGCTACGCGTTTATCTCCGCGCTGCTGCCGGTATGGCTGATTCTGGCGCCGCGTGACTATCTGGCCACCTTCCTGAAAATCGGCGTGATCGTCGGCCTGGCGCTGGGGATCGTTATCCTCAACCCGGACCTGAAAATGCCGGCAGTGACCCAGTACATTGATGGTACCGGCCCGCTGTGGAAAGGCGCGCTGTTCCCGTTCCTGTTTATCACCATCGCCTGCGGCGCGGTCTCCGGCTTCCACGCGCTGATCGCCTCCGGCACCACGCCGAAGCTGCTGGCCAACGAAACCGACGCCCGCTTTATCGGCTACGGCGCGATGCTGATGGAGTCGTTCGTCGCCATCATGGCGCTGGTCGCGGCATCAATTATCGAACCGGGTCTCTACTTCGCGATGAACACCCCGCCGGCGGGCCTTGGCATCGTCATGCCAAACCTGCACGAAATGGGCGGTGAAAACGCGGCGATGATCGCTGCGCAGCTGAAAGAAGTGACCGTCCACGCGGCGGCGACCGTCAGCTCCTGGGGCTTCGTAATTTCACCTGAGCAGATCCTGCAAACGGCGAAAGATATCGGCGAACCTTCCGTACTGAACCGCGCCGGCGGCGCGCCGACGCTGGCCGTCGGTATCGCTCACGTGTTCCACAAAATCATCCCGATGGCGGATATGGGCTTCTGGTACCACTTCGGTATCCTGTTTGAAGCGCTGTTTATCCTCACCGCGCTGGATGCCGGTACCCGCGCAGGCCGCTTTATGCTGCAGGATCTGTTGGGTAACTTCGTGCCGTTCCTGAAAAAAACCGACTCGCTGGTCGCCGGTATTATCGGTACCGCGGGCTGCGTCGGCCTGTGGGGTTACCTGCTGTATCAGGGCGTGGTCGACCCGCTGGGCGGCGTGAAGAGCCTGTGGCCGCTGTTCGGTATTTCTAACCAGATGCTGGCCGCGGTGGCGCTGGTGCTCGGCACGGTGGTGCTGATCAAAATGCAGCGCACCAAATATATCTGGGTTACCGTTATTCCGGCTGCGTGGCTGCTGCTGTGCACCACCTGGGCGCTGGGTCTGAAACTGTTCAGCACCAACCCGCAGATGGAAGGCTTCTTCTTTATGGCTCAGCAGTATAAAGAGAAGATTGCCGCCGGCGGCGAGCTGACCGCGCAGCAGGTCGCCAACATGAACCATATCGTGGTTAACAACTACACCAACGCCGGCCTGAGCATCCTGTTCCTGGTGGTGGTGTACAGCATCATCTTCTACGGCATCAAAACCTGGCTCAATGTCCGCAACAATAAGGTGCGTACCGACAAAGAGACTCCGTATGTGCCGGTACCGGAAGGCGGCGTGAAAACCTCGTCACATCATTAACCCTGATGCCGGATAGCGCTACGCTTATCCGGCCTACCAAAAGCGCATTAACGTAGGCCGGATATGGCGCTAGCCGCCATCCGGCTTTATTCGTTATCTGGAACTCACAATGTTTGGTAACTTAGGTCAGGCAAAAAAATATCTCGGTCAGGCGGCAAAAATGCTGATCGGCATTCCGGATTACGACAACTACGTCACCCATATGCAAACCAACCATCCGGATCAGCCGTACATGACTTATGAAGAATTCTTCCGCGAACGCCAGCAGGCCCGCTACGGCGGCGACGGCAAAGGCGGCGTACGCTGCTGTTAATGGAGGCAATAATGGCACCGATTGCAGTCACCCTACTCACCGGTTTTCTCGGCGCGGGAAAAACCACCCTGCTGCGCCACATCCTTAATGAGCAGCACGGTTTCAAAATCGCCGTGATTGAAAATGAATTTGGCGAAGTTTCCGTTGACGACCAGCTGATCGGCGATCGCGCCACGCAGATTAAAACCCTGACCAACGGCTGTATTTGCTGTACGCGCTCCAACGAACTGGAGGATGCCCTGCTCGATCTACTCGACAGCCGCGATCGCGGCGAGATTGCCTTCGACCGACTGGTGATTGAGTGCACCGGCATGGCCGACCCGGGGCCGATTATCCAGACCTTTTTCTCCCACGAGGTGCTTTGCGAACGCTATCTGCTGGACGGCGTGATCGCCCTGGTCGACGCCGTCCATGCCGACCAGCAGATGGATCAGTTCACCATTGCCCAGTCGCAGGTCGGCTACGCGGACCGGATTCTGTTAACCAAAACCGATGTCGCCGGCGACACCGAAAAGCTGCGCGAACGGCTGGCGCGCATCAACGCGCGGGCGCCAATTTATACCGTCATCCACGGCGATATCGATTTAAGCCTGCTCTTTAATACCAGCGGTTTTATGCTCGAAGAGAAGGTTGTCAGCGCCACACCGCGCTTTCACTTCGTGGCGGAAAAACAGAACGACGTCTCGTCGATTGTGGTCGAGCTCGACTATCCGGTGGATATCAGTGAGGTGTCACGGGTGATGGAAAACCTGCTGCTCTCCTTCGCCGAGCAACTGATGCGCTATAAAGGCATGCTATGGATCGACGGCGAGCCAAATCGCCTGCTGTTCCAGGGCGTGCAGCGCCTCTACAGCGCCGACTGGGACCGCCCGTGGGGCGATGAAACGCCGCACAGCACGCTGGTGTTTATCGGCATTCAGCTGCCGGAAGAGGAAATCCGCGCCGCGTTTGCCGGGCTACGCAAATAGCCGCGGCAAAAAGGTTACCCTCTCCCGATGGGAGAGGGATATTGCGCGCAGGGTGGTTTAGCGGCGAACGACCACCAGCTTCTGATTCACAAACTCTTTGATACCGAGGTCGGAGAGCTCGCGGCCAAAGCCGGAACGCTTCACGCCGCCAAAAGGCAGCTCCGGCGCGGTATCCGTTAACCAGTTGATATAGACCATGCCGGTTTCAATCCCCGAAGCCATGCGCTTCGCCCGCTCAATGTCCTGACTGAACACCGCGCCGCCCAGGCCGTAGTGAGAGTCGTTGGCGAGCGCAATCGCCTCATCATCGTCTTTCACCACGTAAATCTGCGCCACCGGGCCAAAGAACTCCTCGAAGTACGCCGGGTTATCACGGGTAATTCCCGTCAGAATGGTGGGTTCATAGAAGTTGCCTTCGCCCGAAACCGGCTTGCCGCCAAGGTGTAATTTGGCCCCATGCTTCACCGCCTCGTCGACCTGCTTGCTTAAGGTTTCCAGCGCATCTTTCGAGGAAAGTGGGCCAAGCGTAGTGCTTTCATCCAGCGGATCGCCGATCTTCACCTGGCGGAAGGCATCGCTAAACTTGCTCAGGAACGGCTCGGCGATCTTTTCATGCAAAATAAAGCGCTTGGCGGCGGTGCAAACCTGCCCGGCGTTGTTCAGCCGCGCCTGTACGCCAATTTTCACCGCGCGTTCCAGGTCGGCATCGTCGAGCACTACAAACACATCGTTGCCGCCCAGCTCCAGCGTCGCTTTCTTGATATGTTTCGCCGCCTGCGCCGCTACGATGCCGCCCGCTTTTTCCGAACCGGTCAGCGCCACGCCCTGCACCCGATCGTCGGCGATGATTTTCGCCACCTGATCCTGGGAGATAAACAGATTGGTCCATGCCCCTTCTGGCGCCCCAGCCTCGCGCACCAGATGCGCGAAGGTCTCGGCGCAGTGCGGAACGATGCTGGCATGTTTGGCAATCACCGGGTTACCGGCCGCCAGATTTGGCGCCAGCACGCGCATTAATTGGTAATAGGGGAAGTTCCACGGCTCCACCGCCATTAAGACGCCGATGGGATGGTGCTCAACCCAGGCTTCGCCAGGCTCGGAGGGATACTTCACCGGCGCCAGGAACCGTTCGGCGTTGTCGGCATAATAGCGGGCGATCTGCGCGCAGAGTTTGACCTCGCCGCGGCTCTGTTTAATGAGCTTCCCCATCTCCTGGCTGGCGATTTTCGCCAGCTCCTCCGCCCGGCTGTCGATAAGATCGGCAAGCTTATGCAGCACCGGCAGACGCTGCGCAATATCGCCTTTCGCCCATGCAGAATGATAAAGCGCATTGGCCTGTTTTAGCGCCGCCTCCACGTCCGCATCGCTGTGTGCGGGATAGCTCTTAATTAGCTGGTTATTCGCAGGATTCACTGTCTGATAAGCCATATCGCATGTCTCCTTGTTATCGCTATTAACGCAGTCAAAAATGCCGCTAAGGATATTAAGGGTAGTCGAGATAGCTGACGATGCGGGTAAAGTTAGGTATATCCGGAATATTCCATGAGGGCAAAAAGCGTTTTCACGAGCCGTGCCGAAAGCTAATTTCTGCGTGCTGCAATCGTTATCCAATATTGGCAGCCCACTCGCAAATTGACCCGCAGGCACAGGAAGTGCTGCCAATTTTTGCATGACCTCGCCGTCAGGTTATATGCTTAAACCTATGGAAAAACTCGCTGAATTAAAACGCGCCAAACTGCTGGCGCTGTCGCTGCTGCTCATTGCGGCGGCGCTGTTTATCACTACGCTGCTGCTACCGCCGACGCCGTGGGTCAGCGCGCTAAAGGCTATTTCCGAAGCGGCGATGGTCGGGGCGCTGGCCGACTGGTTTGCGGTGGTGGCCCTGTTTCGCCGCATTCCGCTGCCGTTTGTCGCCCGCCATACGGCGATCATCCCGCGTAATAAAGACCGGATCGCCGATAATCTCGGCCATTTCGTGCAGGAGAAGTTTCTTGATACCCCATCTCTGGTGGCGCTGATCCGCCGCTATGAACCGGCCCTGATGCTCGGCAACTGGTTCAGCCAGCCCGAAAACGCCCGCCGTGTGGGTCAACATCTGCTACAGGTGATGAGCGGTTTTCTCGAGCTCACCGATGACACCCGTATTCAGCGTCTGCTGCGGCGCGCGGTGCACAAGGCTATCGATAAGGTCGACCTGACGCAGACCAGCGCCATGATGCTGGAGGGGCTAACCCGCGATAATCGTCATCAAAAGCTGTTGGATTCACTAATAAGCCAGCTGATCGCCCTGCTACAGCGCGACAGCTCCCGCGCCTTTATCGCCCGCGGTATCGTGCACTGGCTGGAGACCGAACATCCGCTGAAGGCCAAACTGTTACCCACCGAGTGGCTTGGCGAGCACAGCGCCGAGATGGTGACTGACGCGGTGAATACGCTGCTCGATGAGGTCACTCAGGACCGCACGCACCAGATTCGTCAGGCCTTCGACCGCGCGGCACAGAAGCTAATCGACAATCTGAAATCCGACCCGCAAATGGCGCAAAAAGCCGATAACATCAAAGCGTATCTGAAAAACGATGAGACCTTTAATCGCTATCTCGGCGAGGTGTGGGCGGATCTGCGCGGCTGGGTGAAAAACGATATCAGCAGTGACGATTCGCGCATCAAGCAGCGGATCGCCGAGGCCGGTCAGTGGTTCGGCGAAACGCTGGTGCGCGACGACGCGCTGCGTGAATCGCTGAATGAGCATCTGGAGCAGGCGGCGCATCGGGTGGCACCGGAATTCTCCGCTTTCCTCACTCGCCATATCAGCGATACGGTCAAAAGCTGGGACGCGCGCGATATGTCGCGACAGATCGAGCTCAACATCGGCAAGGACCTGCAGTTTATTCGCATCAACGGCACGCTGGTCGGCGGCACTATCGGCCTCGGCCTGTGGCTGTTATCGCAAATTCCGGCGCTGCTGCATCTTCATATCGGCTGACAATGGTAGCATCATAACCATTCGAACGATGAATACCCGACGGCAAGGAGAAGGTTATGTCATGGATTTCGCGATTGAGCGCCCGCTACAGCGCATCGCTGTTCTTTCCGATGGCGCTGATCCTGTATGACTTTTCCGCCTACCTGACCACCGATCTCATCCAGCCGGGGATCCTGCACGTAGTACGGGATTTTAACGCCGATGTGGCGCTGGCTCCGGCCTCGGTGAGCCTGTATATGGCCGGTGGGATGGCGCTACAGTGGCTGCTGGGACCGCTTTCCGATCGTATTGGCCGCCGACCGGTACTGCTGAGCGGCGCGCTGATTTTTACCCTCGCCTGCTTCGCCACCCTGTGGACGACCTCAATGACCCAGTTCCTGATTGCCCGCTTTGTGCAGGGCACCAGTATCTGTTTTATCGCCACCGTCGGCTACGTCACCGTGCAGGAGGCCTTTGACGAAAAGCGGTCAATCAAGCTGATGGCGGTGATTACCTCCATCGTGCTGGTGGCGCCGATCGTCGGCCCGCTTTCCGGCGCGGCGTTGATGCATTTTATCCACTGGAAAGCGCTGTTTGGCATTATCGCCGCGATGGGGCTGGTGGCCTGGCTGGGTTTACTGTTTAACATGCCGGAGACGGTGCGTCGCGGCGACGTGCCGTTTAGCCCGCTCGGCGTGATGTGCGATTTTCGCGACGTCTTCCGCAACCGCATCTTTTTACTCGGCGCCGCCACGCTGGCGCTGAGCTATATTCCGCTGATGAGTTGGGTGGCAGTATCGCCGGTGATTTTAATGGACGCCGGCGGGCTCACCTCCAGCGAGTTTGCCTGGAGCCAGGTGCCGGTCTTCAGCGCGGTGATTATCGCTAACCTGTCGGTGGCGCGCTGGGTGAAAGACCCGACTCGCCCGCGCTTTGTGTTAAGCGCCGTGCCCATCCAGATGGTTGGCCTGGCGATCCTGATTATCGGTAATCTGACGTGGCCGCACGTCTGGCTGTGGTCGGTGCTCGGCACCTGCTTCTACGCCTTCGGCATCGGGCTGATTTTCCCGACGCTGTTCCGTTTTACCCTTTTTTCCAACGACTTGCCGAAAGGCACCGTTTCCGCCTCGCTGAATATCGTGATCCTTAGCGTCAGCGCATTGTCGATTGAAGGCGCGCGCTGGTTATGGTTCCATGGCGGCAGATTGCCGTTCCACCTGCTGGCGGTAGCCGCCGGGATCGTCGCCGCCTGCTGTCTGGCGGGGTTACTCCGTAATTTGCGCCAGCGTTCAGAGGCGGTCATCGAAGCCCGGCAATCCTGAATAACCCACAGAGAATAACCACGCATGAGCGATATTGAACTCAGCCCGGCGCAGCGCGATCTGCTACGCGAGCGGCTAAGCAAGTACTGCGAAGAGACCTTTAACCTGGAGCTGGAACAGTTCGACGCCGAGTTTTTTGTCGACTTTATCGCCACAGAGCTGGGGCCTTTGTTCTACAACGCCGGTATTGAGGAAGCCATCCGCACCCATCTGGCATGGAGCGAGCGCATTCAGGAAGAGATGGATTTGAAGAAGGTCTATTAACGCCGTCAGGATGGGCGGGAGATCAATAAACACGCACAAATAACAAGGTTATAATGGCGACTCTTTCATCATCTCCCGTGTACGGGGAAGGAAAATCATGTCGCTCATCACCGATCTACCCGCCCTCTTCGATCAATTCTCAGAAGCTCGCCAGAAAGGCTTTCTCAGCGTAATGGAACTCAAAGAGCAGAACGTGCCGCTGGTCGGTACCTACTGCACTTTTATGCCCCAGGAGATAGCCATGGCGGCGGGCGCCGTAGTCGTCTCACTGTGTTCCACTTCTGATGAAACCATCGAAGAGGCGGAGAAAGACCTGCCGCGCAATCTCTGCCCGCTGATTAAAAGCAGCTACGGCTTTGGCAAAACCGATAAATGCCCCTACTTTTATTTCTCCGATCTGGTGGTCGGCGAAACCACCTGCGACGGCAAAAAGAAGATGTACGAGTACATGGCCGAATTCAAGGCGGTACACGTAATGCAACTACCGAACAGCGCCAGCGACGCCGCCTCCCGCGCGTTGTGGAAAGCGGAAATCAAACGCCTGCAGCAGGTCGTTGAAACCCGGTTCGCCACGCCCATTAGCGAAGCGGCGTTGCGTGAAGCCATCGTACTGAAAAATCGCGAACGCCGGGCGCTGGCCAACTTCTATCGCCTCGGGCAACTCAATCCGCCGGCGCTTAGCGGCAGCGATATTCTAAAGGTGGTTTATGGCGCCACCTTCCGCTTCGACAAAAGCGCGCTGATTGACGAACTGAACGCGATGGCGGAACGTATCCATCAGCAATGGCAAGGAGGCCAACGGCTGGCGTCTCGTCCGCGTATTCTGATCACCGGCTGCCCGATCGGCGGCGCGGCGGAAAAAGTCGTCCGCGCTATCGAAGAAAACGGCGGCTGGGTGGTGGGCTACGAGAACTGTACCGGCGCGAAGGCCACCGAACGCTGCGTAGCGGAAGATGGCGACGTCTACGATGCCTTAACCGATAAATATCTCGCCATCGGCTGCTCCTGTATTTCACCTAACGACCAGCGCCTGCAATTGCTAAGTCAGATGGTTGAGGAGTATCAGGCCGACGGCGTGGTCGATGTGATTCTGCAGGCTTGCCATACCTACGCCGTGGAATCGCTGGCGATCAAGCGTCACGTGCGCCAGCGGCACGACATTCCTTATATCGCGATTGAAACCGACTATTCGACGGCGGATCTCGGCCAGCTCAGCACCCGCGTCGCCGCCTTTATTGAAATGCTATAAGGAGCAAGCGTGATCTACTCGGTAGGTATTGATTCCGGCTCCACCGCTACCAAAGGTATCCTGCTGGCAGACGGCGCCATCGTGCGCCGTTTCCTCGGCCCGACGCCCTTTCGCCCAGCCGATGCCATTCACGAGGCCTGGGAGACGCTGCGCGCGGGCCTCGCGGCAACGCCTTTTTTAACCCTCACCGGCTATGGTCGCCAGTTGGTCGATTTCGCCGATAAACAAGTCACCGAGATTTCCTGTCACGGGCTCGGCGCGCGTCTGCTGGCGCCGAAAACCCGCACGGTAATTGATATCGGCGGCCAGGACAGCAAAGTCATTCAACTGGATGCGCAGGGCAATCTCAGCGACTTTCTGATGAATGACAAATGCGCCGCTGGTACCGGGCGCTTTCTGGAAGTGATTTCACGGACCCTCGGCGCCAGCGTCGAACAGCTTGACGCCATTACCGAAGGTGTAGAACCGCACGCCATCACCAGCATGTGTACGGTTTTTGCCGAATCGGAAGTCATCAGCCTGCGTTCCGCGGGGGTTGCCCCGGAGGCGATTCTGGCCGGGGTGATCAACGCCATGGCGCGGCGCAGCGCGAACTTTATTGGTCGTTTATCGGCGCAAGGACCGCTGCTGTTCACCGGCGGCGTCAGCCACTGCGCCGCCTTCGCCCGCATGCTGGAGACGCATCTCGGCATGCCGGTCGCGACCCATCCCGACGCCCAATTTGCCGGGGCGATCGGCGCGGCGCTGATCGGCCAGCGCCAGCGGAGGCGCGGATGAGCAAATATCTATTCTTATTCCATTCAACAGTGGGCGTCGTGCGGATGCGCAAAGCCCTGCAGGCGGCAGGGATAACCTTCGAGGTAAAGGATATTCCCCGCCAGCTGCGCAGCGGCTGCGGCCTGTGCGTATTGATTGAGGGGAGCGAAGAAGCGGCGCGAAGTTGGATAATCGCCGGGCATACTGCGGCGCTTTATCAGCAAAACGGGGAAGCGTGGCGCTGCATCGCCCGCTTCCCGCAGGAGGATTAATCGGTCACTACAAAACGCGTCGGCGCAAAACAGTTCAGTACCCGATGGACAAGGAACACCATGGTCAGCGTCGCCACCAGCGAGACCGTGACCGAAGTAATACGGTACAGGTCGCTGAACACCAGATCCTGATTCGGATGCAGGTTCTGGCCAAACATAATACCGATAGTAGTAATGCTGGCGAAACCCACGCCCGCGCCCACTTTTTCCATCACGTGCAGGCGGGCGCTAAAGGCCAGACCAAGACCAATCAGCGGCATCATCAGGATCATGTGGTTGCTGAAATCATAGATAATCAGCTGCACCACCAGAATGTACAGACAAGCCAGCACGACCCCCGCCACACGCCATATCGAGCTGATCACCGCGCCGCGATAGTGCATCGGAAACAGGATCAGCACCCCGGCCATCAGCGCCGATAGCGAATCGCTCAGATCGCAGATCTGAAAGATCACAAAGATAATGGTCGCGACCGTGCCGGAAAGCAGCGATTCATGGCGGATCCGCGCGGCGTCTTTCTCTATGCGCGGCGGCGGCTTACGCGGTTCGACATCCGGGATCAGGTAATGGAGCAATGCGCTCAGCGCCACCGCCATCACGCAGGCCTCCATATTGGAGAACATCAGCGTGTGCCAGTTGCTGGAGGGATAGCTCATAAAATTGAGCATCGTGCTCTGGCACACCACTCCCATCGACCCCAGCAAGAACAGCGGCCCCTGGCTCATAAAGCGAAAGCGCATCACATACAGACCAAAGACAACTAACGTCATTATCACCGGCCACTGCGACAGATAGCCGACGATGAGCACCATTTCGACGCAATTGACCGCCGCGCTGAACACAAACTGTCGGGCGACGTGACGGTTAAACACCGGCACCAGCGACATCAGCATCAGTGGATAAACGACGAAAAACACGCCGTACTGCACGTCGTAGAAAGTCGAAATACTCAGCGCGATGGTCCCGGCGACGGCAATGCGTACCGTCTGACGAAAATCATTGGCCGTGTAGACGATATTGCCGTGCGGGGTAAAGACGTGCGCCAGGGTGTTAATAGACATAGTGCAACCAGCTCACCAGGTGGATCTGCAGGCCGGCAAAGGTGCGGGCGAAGGGGCCGTCGCTATTGTACAACTGCACCGTAGCGCGAGCGCCGGTCGGCAGCGGCTTATCCAGCGGTTGATCCAGCGCGACGTGGATCCGCATGCGCTGGGCATCGCGCACCCAGCGGGTGGACTGCTCAGGCTGCGACAGTTGGCCATTCACCGCTTCCTGACCGGCAAGAATACCGGCGTCGCTGCTGGTCACGTGCGCCGGGAAGACTTTACCCGGCAGGGCATCGAACACTACCGCCGCATCGGTATTCACCGCCGTGTGGCGCAGGCTTTTTTCACGGAAGTCGGCGACGATATCGGTGTTGTTGTTAACCAGCGCCAGCACGGCGGTGGCGGCGGTGGCGTAAATTCCCGGATTAAGCTGCAGGTTGCTGACCATACCGTCGGTCTCGGCGCGAACCTGGGTCCAGCCGAGATTGAGCTGCGCCTCTTCCAGCGCGTTGCGGTATTTCTGCAGCGTTACGTTGCGCTTATCGTCGCGCTCACCGCGCTGGATCAACAGGTTCTGAATTTGCGCATTCAGGGCGCTGACCGATTGTTCGCTGGTCTGCCATGTCGTGCGCACCTTATCGAGATCCGATTGCGACACGTTTTGCATGGTGCTCAGGCGCTGGTAGCGGTCGAGGGTGACTTTGTCATTACGCGCGGTATATTGCGCGGTGCGCAGGTTGGCGCGAGCGGCGGCGATTTGCGCATCCAGCTGCTGGTTGCTCAGTTTGGCCTGTTCAAGGGCGATTTGCGCCGCTTCAACTTTATTAATGAATGGCGTGGGATCGAGCTCATACAGCAGCTCGCCCTTTTTCACCTGGCTATTGTTATGCACGTAGACGTGCGAGACGTAGCCGGAGACCCGCGACGAGACCGGAGTCACCACGCGCATCACGGTGGAGTCCGGGGTCAACGGGATCCAGATATCGGCAACGATAAACCAGGCGAATATCACCAGGAAAGCGGCAATACTTACCCTTACCCAGCGGGCAAATTTTTGTTCTGGCGTCATCATAGTGTTTTAGATCTTGTTATCTTCTTCGCGGATAATCCGCAAGTTACAGGCGATTTGATTTAACGTGGCGCTGAAGGTGTCGAGGTCCGCATCGGGGATGGTTTCCGTCACGCGCCGTTGATAGGTTTCAATCACGCGGTTCAGCTTTTCCAGGACTGTACGGCCTTCTACCGTCAGCGTAAGCAGACGAATGCGCTTGTCGTATGGCGATGTTGAGCGCAGTAGATACCCCTGCTTTTCCAGCTGCGTGAGAGTGCGCATCAGCGGCGGCAGTTCAATACCCTGCACTTCCGCCAGTTCGCTTACCGAGACGTTGCACCCCAGTTGATGCAGCTGCATCAGCACCGTCCAGCTTGACTGGGTCAGGCCGGTATCGGTAATGGCGCTGTCGATAATCGCGCGCCACTGGCGCACCACCATCGCCATGCGCATCCCCATCGGGCGGCGGGCAAACAGTTCGTCTTCGGTCATGTTACTTTCCTCACTTAGCTGTGGGGAAAATAATACTTATCATGGTAAGTATCAAGAAACGATGGGAGTAGAAGCATCAATTGATAAATTTTGTGAATGTAATTCCCCGGTAGCGCTGACGCTTACCGGGGCTACAAAAAAGCACTTTTTAATTGATCTGATCCCGGCGCAACCCGACATCTTTCAGCTGTTCGTCGCTCATTCGCTGCAATACTTTGCGCGTTTGCCCACGAAGCCACCATTTTCTAATTGCTCGCGCCAGAAATACCCAGCCGATAAACGGCTGTTTTGCCCGATTCTCGTGAAATTCCATCCTCTACCTCCTCGCCTTGCCAGAGGCTTTATCTTCACGGATCCGGGCCTGAACAATACAGATTCACAAAACACTTTTCTTTAACATACAGATTGGCTAAAACGTACACCATGCCCCATTTTTGACCGCCATCTGTACTGGTTTATCTATCTGTATGGCAATTACTAAGGATACAGCATGACCCGTTATCAACATCTGGCCAGCCTGCTGGCTGAGCGTATCGAACAAGGGCTGTATCGCCAGGGCGAAAAGTTGCCGTCGGTGCGCAGCCTGAGCCAGGAGCATGGCGTCAGCATCAGTACCGTTCAGCAGGCCTACCAGACGCTGGAACAGCAACAGCTGATCGTGCCGCAGCCGCGCTCCGGCTATTTCGTCGCCCCGCGTAAAGCTCAGGCGCCGGTACCGACGATGTCGCGCCCGGTGCAGCGCCCGGTGGAGATCACCCAGTGGGACCAGGTGTTGACCATGCTCGATGCGCGCAATGATAAATCGATCATTACCTTCGGCGGCGGTTCGCCGGACGTCACCCAGCCGAGCCTTAAGCCTATCTGGCGCGAACTGAGCCGGGCAATTCAGCATAACCTCAGCGAAGTGCTCAACTACGACGAGCTGGCCGGGCGTCGCGAACTGCGCGAACAGATCGCCCGCCTGATGCTCGACGGCGGATCGGTCGTCACCGCCGACGATCTGCTGATCACCAGCGGCTGCCACAGCGCATTATCGCTGGCGCTGCTGTCGGTGTGCCACCCCGGCGATATCGTCGCTGTCGAATCCCCCTGCTACTACGGCACCATGCAGATACTTCGCGGCCTGGGGCTGAAAGCCATTGAGATCCCAACCGATCCGGAATCCGGGATCAGCATCGAGGCCTTAGAGCTGGCGTTGGATCAGTGGCCAATCAAAGGGGTGATCCTGGTGCCTAACTGCAACAATCCGCTGGGATACATCATGCCTGACGCGCGCAAACGCGCGGTGCTGTCCCTTGCCCAGCGCCACGATATCGTGATTTTCGAAGATGATATTTACGGCGAGCTGGCGACGGAATACCCGCGCCCGCGTACGATTCATTCATGGGATATCGACGGTCGGGTGATACTTTGCAGCTCGTTTACCAAGACCATCGCCCCCGGCCTGCGCATCGGCTGGATTGCCCCCGGGCGCTACTACGATCGTCTGCTGCAGATGAAGTACGCCGCCAGCGGCACTAACGTCCCTTCAACCCAACTGGCGGCCTGTAACTTTATTCGCGAAGGCCATTACCACCGCCACGTGCGGCGGATGCGGCAGATCTATCAGCGTAATATGGAGATCTACACCTGCTGGCTGCGGGAGTTTTTCCCCTGCGGCATCTGCGTCACCCGGCCAAAAGGCGGCTTTATGCTGTGGGTCGAGCTGCCGGAACAGGTGGATATGGTCTGCGTCGCCAAGCAGCTGTGTCGACTGAAGATCCAGGTCGCGCCGGGATCGCTGTTTTCGGCATCGGGGAAATATCGCAACTGCTTAAGGATCAACTGCGCCCTGCCGCCGATCGAGAAGCATAAAGAGGTGATGGTCAAGCTGGGGGAAGCGGTGAAGGTGGCGATGGAGTGAGTCTTTGTCTGTTATCCCCGGTAGCGCTGACGCTTACCGGGGCTACAGGGCCGGTAGCCCGGAAAAGGCGCGGCATGCGCCGCCTCCGGGAGACTCTCCATCACTCGTCAAAAAACACCATCCCCTTATACGGCTGCTCGCGACAGGCGGCCAGGCGCTGGGCGAGGCTGCCAACATGTAGCTCCAGCTTGTGGCCGTCAGGGTCGAGGAAATAGTACGACTCGCCTTCGCTACGGTTTAGTTTCCATACCGCTACGCCAGCGACCTCAAGGCGGGCGGCAAAGCTGGCAAAATCCGCCTCGCTGATGCTAAAGGCATAATGGGTGTAGTCGCTCTCCTCCGGCGGAGTGACGCGCCGCTGCGGATCCAGCGACAGGCACAGCCACAGATCGCCGCAGGAAAGATACGCGCCGCTATCCCAGCGCGCGTGCAGCGTCATGCCAAGTAGCTGATGATAAAACGCCACGCTCGGCGCCAGCTGGCTGACCGCCAGGGTCAGATGATTTAATCCGCTCAACATATCTGTTCCTCCGGTGAGATGCGCTAACCATATCCAATCCCACCCTAAACCACCATTGTGGCAGTGAAAGGACACTCTGTAGATATCGTTAAGACCGCCAACTTCGCCCCCGGTCTCTTTCTGACGCCGCGTAATAGTGTATGTTCTCAACTATCGACATTGAACAACCCGGTAACGAGATGAGACGTATTGAGATAGTACTGCGGGAGCTGGAGAGGCTGAGCCAGGCCGTGACGCTGGAGGATTTAGCCAGGGGCTCGAACGCCTTCACCGCAGAGCAAATCGGCTTTAACCTCGGGCTGGCGCGCAACTCGGTGAGTAAAGATCTCAATCAGCTGTGGAGCGACGGGCTGGTGATTAAAACGCGCGGCCGCCCGGTGTTCTTTTTACATCGCCGGACGACGGAAACGCTGCTCGACCGTACGCTGACGGAAAGCGAACGCGAGCCGGCAACGCTCGCCGATCTCCTGCCGCAGCCGCAAGATCACAATGAGGCTGTCGATCCGTTCGCCATGCTGATCGGCCACGATCGCAGCCTGCACGATGCAGTGGAAAAAGGGAAAGCCGCGGTATTGTATCCCCACGGGCTGCACGTCCTGCTGACCGGCCCTTCCGGCGTGGGTAAAACCTTTTTTGCCGAACTGATGCACCGCTACGCCTGCGAGCATGGCGGTGAAAAACGGCCGCCGCTGGTCTACTTCAACTGCGCTGAATACGCCAACAACCCGGAGCTGCTGTCATCCCATCTCTTTGGCCACCGTCAGGGCGCCTTTACCGGGGCGACGGAAAACAAAAGCGGGCTAATCGAACAGGCCGACGGCGGCTATCTGCTGCTGGATGAAGTGCATCGCCTGCCCTATGAAGGGCAGGAAAAGCTCTTTTCGCTGCTGGATAAAGGCGAATATCGCCCGCTCGGCGCCAGTGGTCCGGCGCGCAATATCGCCGTACGTCTGATCTGCGCCACCACCGAGCCCGTCAGCTCATCGCTATTACGTACCTTTCAGCGGCGTATTCAGGTCGCTATCGATTTACCCGGCATCCGCCAGCGTTCAGTTGAAGAGCAGATCGAACTGATCATCGGTTTTTTACAACGCGAAAGTCGCAAAATCGAGCGCACGGTGAGTATCGATAAAACCTTGCTGCTGTGGCTGCTGAACAAGCCGCTGGAAGGCAACATCGGCCAGCTTAAAAGCGACATCCAGTTCTTGTGCGCCCAGGCATGGGCGTTGGGAATGGCGGCTAATAACGAGATACTGCTGCTGGACAGCAAACTGGCGGACGGCCCGATCAATGCCACGCCGGAGCAACGACAGCTGGTCGATGCGCTGTTTAACGGCCGTCCCCTGCTAAACATCGATGCCCGTACTCTTCCGCAGTTGAAAAGTTCAGCGGCCGATGACAGCGTCGAGGAGAGCGACCTGTTCTACAGCTTCCTGACCCGCGAGTACGTTAACCTGCGCAACAGCAACGTGCCGCCCGCCGAGACGCTGGCGATCCTTAAAAATAAGCTCAGCTCGATTTTTGAATATGGCCTCTACAGCCGCGATAACGCCAGCCACGCGCCACGCTATGGCGATCGGATTGAGGAGCGCGTGACCCTGCTTATCGGCTACGTTGAGCAGGTACTCGGCTTCGCCCTGCCGGAAAACCTGGTCAACCCGCTGCGTAAACACTTTCTCGCTCTCATCAGCTACGTACAACGCGGCCTGATCCCGCAGTTATACTCTTCGAGCCTGATCCTCGATCGCTGCAAAGATGAATACGATAATGCCACTCTGTTGTGCAAGAAGATCAACGACCTGCTGCATATCCAGTGTCCGGCCACCGAGGTGGTCTGGCTGTGCCTGTTCCTCAAAGAGTGCCGCCATTACCGCCAGCGCATCAGCGCCAGCCCGGACTGCGGGGCGATCCTCATTGCCCATGGCGCCACCACGGCCACCAGCATGGCGCAATACGTCAATCGGGTGCTGGAGCGCGAATTGTTCAACGCTATCGACATGCCGTTCGAACAATCGGTGCACGATACGCTGGAAAAGCTGATCCAGTTGATCCACAGCAAAGGCTGGCAGCGGCTGATCCTGATGGTCGACATCGGATCGCTGGTCCATTTCGGCAGCACCATCAGCAAACTGTTCCAGATCGATGTCCTGCTGATGCCGAATATCACCCTGACCAGCCTACTGGAGATCGGTCTCGATCTCAGCTACGAAACCGGCGACCTGCCGCGGTTGGTCAATCTGATGCAGGAAAAAGGCATCGCTAGCCAGCTGTGCACGCCGCAGCAGGAGAACGCCGGCAAGGTGCTGGTTATCTCCTGCATTACCGGCATGGGCACGGCGGAAAAAATCAAAAAGGTGCTGGAGGAGAGCTTTGGCGAGCTGATGTCGCAGGATACCCGGATGGTGATCCTCGATTACAACGAAGTTCGCAGCCCGGAGCGCCTGCAGCAGGCGATCAGGGCGCATGAACGGCTGGCGGGTATTGTCGGGACATTCCAGCCGGGGCTGCCCGATATCCCGTTTATCTCGCTGGAGGAGCTGTTTTCCGAGCAGGGGCCGGAGCTGGTGCTCAGCCTGCTGACCCCCGATCTGTCCAGCAGCGAGCGCCGTCTGGAGATGGAGCGCAGCGCTTCACGGTTTATCAGCGCCCTGACTATGGAAAGCATTATCAACCATATTTCGGTGCTCAATCCGCAGCGCATATTAAAAGAAATGGAAGGGATCCTGAATCAGCTCAGGAACACGCTGGCCATCGCGCCTAACCGCCAGGTGACACTACGCTTTCTGATCCACTGCTGCTGTATGGTCGAGCGTATCGTGATCAACCGTAAACCGTTACAGATGGCGCTGGAAACGCGGCCGGATATGGACGCTCAGGCGTTTAGTGTCATCAAATCGGCTTTCCATCCGGTTGAAGAGGCCTACGCCATCCGTTTATCCGATGCCGAGTACATTTATATCTACGAATTATTATTTAGTTAACGCCTGTTCTGGCGCGGCTTTGCGGCCCGCCAGCCTTTTCCTCTTCGGTAGATGACACAAATTGTGGCACGCGCTTTGCTCTTATTAGTGCGTCAACGATTCGGCGCCAGGAGGCCACTTTGTCATCCACTGAACCTACCACCCAGTTACCCCAGATTCTGCTGCTGACGCACGGCGGCTGGGGCACGCAACTTTGCGACAGCCTGCGCATGGTGACCGGCGAAATTGCCGGCGTCAGCGAAATCGCGCTTATGCCGGTCGATACCCTCGGCGAGTTTTATCAGCGCGTCGAAGCGGCCGTACAGGCGATGCCGGCAGGCTCGCTGATTTTGACCGATTTTCTCGGCGGCACCACCTCCAACGTCGCCGCGCGCTTGAGCGCGGATTATCCCATCGCCGTCGTCTGCGGGCTTAACGCCTCGCTACTGCTGGAAGCATTGGATCTGCGCGAGCAGGGTCCGCTCACCGGCTGCGTTGATGCGCTGGTCGAAGCCGGACGCAGCAGCTGCCGCGACGTTGTCGCTCACGTGAACCAGTTAACTTCTTAAGGAGCCCATCATGGCAAAAATCGTTTTATGTCGTATCGATAGCCGTCTTATCCACGGTCAGGTCGTCACCAAATGGGTCGGCCAGTCGCAGGCCAATCGTATCGCCGTGGTCAGCGACGAGCTGGATGCCGATCCGTTTATGAAAAATATCTATTTAATGGCCGCGCCGCCGAACATCAAAGTCGACTGTTACGGCAACGCCAGCTTCGCCGCCGCCTGGAAAGAGAATCAGCTCGGCGATGGCAATGTGCTGGTGCTATTCCCGTCGCTATCAGCCGTTCAGGAAGCCGTCCAGTTGGGCTTTGACGTGCAGACGATTCAGGTTGGCGGGCTGGGCGGCGGGCCGAACCGCAAGGCCGTATTCCAGAACATCACCCTTGATGAAAAAGATGTCGGCATCCTCGGCGCTCTGAAGGATAGCGGCATTCAGGTGTTCTTTCAGACCATCCCGGAAGATAAACCACAGTCACTGGACGACATCCTGAAAAAATTCTAACCAGTTGATAAAAAGGTAAAAAACTATGGATACCTTACTTTTTGCGAGCCTGATGGGGTTGTATTACTGGTTCGCCCGATTACGTTTAGGCTATACCTTCTCCGCCATGTTGCTGCAACCCGTGGTGATCGCAGTATTCGTCGGCCTGCTGCTGGGCGATATGAAAACCGCGATGATCATCGGCGCGGGTATGCAGCTGGTCTATCTTGGAGTGACCTCCACGCCGGGCGGCAACGTGCCGTCGGACCCGGCGCTGGCCGCCTGTATCGCCATTCCGATCGCCGTGAAGGCCGGGATGGAGCCCAACCTGGCGATCGCGCTGGCGATCCCGTTTGGCGTCATCGGGGTATTCCTCGATCAGCTGCGCCGTACGCTCAACGCCGCGTGGGTGCACATGGCCGACAAACACGCCGAAAGCGCCAACATGGCGGGCATCATGCGCTGCGCCTTTATCTATCCGGCGCTGCTGGGGCTGGTGCTGCGCTTCCCGGTGGTCTTCGCCGCCAACTACTTTGGCCAAAGCGTAGTGGAAAAATTCCTCAAACTGATGCCGCACTGGCTGACCCACTCCTTTGAAATTATGGGCGGTATCCTGCCGGCGCTGGGCTTTGCCATCACCATCATGGTGATCGGCAAAAAGAGCCTGCTGCCGTGGTTTATCGGCGGATTTTTCGCGGTGCTCTACCTGAAGGTGGACATCATGGCGATGGCGATTTTCGGTACCTGCGTCGCCTTCCTGATTAAAGGCCTGGCCAAAAATGAAGGAGCTGCATGATGAGTAGCGATGTAATGGAACATGAACTGGTTGAACGCGCCCGCGAAACCCAGGCGCTGAGCAAAGCCGATATCACCAAAGCCTGGCTGATTTACTGGCTGGGGGCGGAGGTATCCAGCTCCTACGAACGTCTGCAGAGCCTGATTTTCTGCGCCTCAATGACGCCCATTATCAAAAAGCTGTACCCGGAAAAAGAGGAGCAGGCCGAGGCGCTCAAACGCCACCTGAACTTCTTTAACTCGGAACAGACTTTCGGCTCGGTTATCCAGGGTATCTCCATCGCCATGGAAGAGCAGAAAACCCGCGGCGAGCCGATCAGCGACGCTTCAATCACCGGGATAAAAACCGGCCTGATGGGCCCGCTGGCCGGGATGGGCGACTCGATTATCTGGGCCGCGGTGATGCCGTTGCTGATTGCGATTTTCATCCCCTTCGCCGCCAGCGGCAGCGCGTTCGGCGGGATCGCCCCGCTGATCCTCTACCCGGCGATCACCATGGCGATAAGCTACGGACTGGTGCATAAAGGCTACACCCTCGGCCGTGACTCCATTATTGGCCTGCTGCAAGGGGGGCGAATTAAAGAATTGATTTACGGCGCCAACGTACTGGGTCTCATCATGATGGGCGCGCTGTCGGCAAGCTACGTCAAAATCACCACCCCGCTGAAAATCAGCGCGCTTAAAGGCTCGGAAGTGGTGGTCCAGCAGATCCTCGACTCGATAGCCCCCGGTCTGCTGCCGCTGGCGGCGGTGTTCGCTATCTATTTCTACTTACTGAAAAAAGGGCCGCGCTACACCACCATTTTACTGTCGATAGTCGCTATCAGCATCGTCTGCTCGCTGTTGGGAGTGCTGTAAATCATGAACGGCAATATCTACCAGCAACTGGGCTTAAAACGGGTGATTAACGCCTGCGGCAAAATGACCATCCTCGGCGTGTCCGCCGTCGACCCGCAAGTGATGCAGGCCACCGCGCAGGCGGCGGGAGCCTTCGTCGAAATCGATAAATTAACCGACCGCGCGGGCGAACTGGTTTCCGCCCACACCGGCGCGGAAGACAGCTATATCACCTCCTGCGCCTCCGCCGGTATCGCCATCGCCGTCGCGGCGGCGATCACCCGCGGCGAGCCGGAAAAGGTGGCGCAGATGCCGGACAGCAGCCAGTGGCCGAACGAGATAGTGATACTGCGCGGGCATAATGTCGATTACGGCGCACCAATCACCAGCGCTATCCGCCTCGGCGGCGGGCGCATTGTCGAAGTCGGTTCCAGCAATCTGGCGGCACGCTGGCAGCTGGAGAGCGCGGTGAACGCACGCACGGCGGCGCTACTGTATGTGAAATCCCACCATTGCGTGCAAAAAGGGATGCTCGGTATTGACGATTTCGTGCAGGTCGCCCGCCAGCATAATCTGCCGCTGATCGTCGATGCCGCCGCCGAAGAAGACTTGCGCCAGTGGGTCGCCAGCGGCGCGGACATGGTTATCTACAGCGGGGCAAAAGCCTTTAACGCCCCAACCTCAGGCTTTATTAGCGGCAAGCGCAACTGGATCGCCGCTTGTAAAGCCCAGCACCACGGCATCGCGCGGGCGATGAAAATCGGCAAAGAGAATATGGTCGGTCTCGTTTACGCGCTGGACCGTTACCGGACGGCGGCACCGGCGCCCGACGCCGCCGCGCTGCGCCCGTACGCCGAAACGATATCCGCGCTACGCGGCCTGCGCGCCGTAATCGAGCAGGATGAAGCCGGGCGCGCCATCTGGCGCATTCGGGTCAGCGTCGACGCCAATGAACTGGGACTGAGCGCCCGTGAGGTTGAAGCCCAGCTACGCGGCGGCGATATCGCTATTTACGCCCGCCGCTACTATCTGCATGAGGGTCATTTTAGCCTTGACCCTCGCACCGTCGGAGAAGGAGAAATGTCGCTCATCGTCACGCGCTTACAGGAGATTACGCAGCATGCAGCGGATTAACTTTTATCGCCAGCGGGTGGCGATTAACGTGCTGGCGAAGGACATCGCCAACGCCCGGGAAATCTATGAAGCCGCTGAAGGGCACGCGGTGATTGGCGTACTCTCGGCGCAATTTACCAGCGTCGAACAAGGCGTTGCAGAAGTGCGCCGCTGGATGGCGGAAGTGCCTTCTATTTCCGTCGGTCTCGGCGCCGGCGATCCGGCACAGTTTTACAAAGCGGCAATGATCGCCGCGCAGGTCCACCCCGCTCACGTCAACCAGACCTTCACCGGCAGCGGCTTTGCCGCCGGGGCGCTGGCGGCGACCGGCGGCCAGCAAACCTTTATTAATGCGCTGGTCAGCCCCAGCGGCACGCCCGGTGAAGTACGCATCTCCACCGGCGTGCACAGCGCCCAGGGCATTCCGGCCCAGGTATCCTGCGATGCGGCGGTCAGAATGATGCAGGATATGGGCGCGCATGCGGCTAAATTTTTCCCGATGGGCGGCGAAAAGTCGCTGGCGGAGCTGAAAGCGCTCGCCCAAAGCGCGGTAGAAAACGGTATGACGCTGATTGAGCCCACCGGGGGCATCGATCTCGATAACTTTGCGCTGATTCTACAAACCTGCCTGCAGGCCGGCGTCGCGCAGGTCATGCCGCATATTTATAGTTCCATTATCGATCCGCAAAGCGGCAATACCCGCCCGCAAGATGTCCATGCTCTGATGAACATCGTCAAGGAACTGGTCGATTAATCCCCCCGCGCGTGCGGTGTAGGCCACTATTACCGCACGCGCTAACTCCCTGATCTGCTGAAGGTCACTGTCAATCTGTGAGCCTCCACGCAATAACGACATCCCGCCGTCCGAAGCGCCCCCTCATATTGATAGCGATCAAGAATAATCATACCGTCTGGTCGGTATGATCCGGGCCATGAACATGGAAGCCCAGCATCGTAAAAAAGACCCCGTCCGTCTGCATCGTCAACTGCTTGAATCGGCGGCGATGATTGCCGGCCGGGACGGTATCGCCGCCCTGTCGCTGAACGCCGTCGCCCGCGAGGCTGGCGTCAGCAAAGGCGGCCTCATGCACCACTTTCCCAATAAACAGGCGCTGATTTTCGCCCTGTTCGCCCGGCTGTTGGCGATTATGGAAAAGGCGATTAGCGAGCTGATGGCCGCCGATAACATCGCTTATGGACGCTTTACCCGCGCCTATTTGCGCTATCTGTCCAACCCGGAGCTGACGGATACCCACGAGAGCCGCCAGCTGATGGTGCTGTCGTTGGCGATGCCGGACGAACCGGTGCTGCGAAAATGCTGGCGCGACTGGATGCTGGATCATCTGGCGCAGGGCGATGCGCTCGACAACGGCCCGACCGGCACGCTGGTGCGCTACGCCGCCGACGGCATCTGGTTATCGGAACTGACCGAAGGGCGCACCATGAGCAGCGAACACCGCCAGGCGTTGGTAAACGATCTGACAAAAATGACGCTTCCCGCGTGAAGCGAGTAGAGTGAGGCCGCGATGCGCTACAACATCAATGCCCGTCTCATTTATGACGCAACGGACGGCACCCTAACATTACCGGGCGGCAATGAGCCGGATAGTCAGCTATCCATTACCGCCAACGCGCTGCTCTATTTCTTTCTTCGCCATACCGGCGTTGTCAGTCGCGATGAAGTGTTGAAAAAGGTCTGGGACGATAACGGCTTAACCTCATCCAACAGCAATCTCAATCAATACCTGAGCATGCTGCGCAAAACCTTCCGCCACTACGATATCGATAACATTATTGTCACCGTGTCGCGCGGCATGCTGCAGCTGAATCAGGATCTCAGCATCGAACTGCTCGACGCCGAGCCGACGCCCGCCGATGCCGTTCTCACATGCGATACGCCTGATGAAGCCGCCCCCGCTGCGGCGCCAACGCCGCCCACCGCTTCTCTACATGCGCGCGGTATGTGCTGGTATCTGGCCGGCGGCTGTCTGTTGCTCATCGCCCTGCTGCTGGTGGCATTTAGTCTCGCCGGCACCCACGTCGCCCGGCCAATCAATCTGACGCTGATGAGCCACAGCCAGTGCGAACTGCTGGCCAGCGATGAAATGCTGCGTTCGGTCTCGGCCACGGCCTATGGTAAGAATTTTGATGAGGTGCGTCAGCGGCTGAAGCTTAGCTGCAAGCCGGGGGAGCGTTTCGTTTTCTTCTACGGCGACCGGCTGGAGACTAACGGCCTGGGCCGGGTATTTCTCGCCCACTGCGCGATGCACGAAGACAACCCATTTAGCTATTGCGATAACTACTTTTACTACTCCTGGAAGCCGCAATGAGACTCGCGCCCCGCACCTTTTTCGCCCTCTCCGCCCTCGCATTTATCGCCGCCGCCGGGTTTAGCGCCTGGCGCCTGCTGCCGGATGCCAACGACGGCGTGATGAGCTGTTCCACCAAAGCGATCATGCGTTTTGAAAACATGGATAAAGAGAATGTGAACGGCAATATCCATTTTAATTTTGCCGCCAACGGTAACGGTTCGATGGTGGTGGAAGGCTATACCGATTCCGCCGCCGGCTGGCTCTATCTGCAGCGCTACGTCAAATTCAGCTACACCAGCCAACGTATCTCGGCAACCGAACGCCACTACCGCATTAAAAAATGGGAATCCAGCGCCTCGTCCATCGACGAATCGCCGAATGTCATCTTCGACTACTTCATGCGCGAGATGTCCGACAGCCACGATGGCCTGTTCCTCAACGCGCAGAAGCTTAACGACAAAGCTATCCTGCTGAGCTCTATCAACTCACCGCTCTACATCTGCACGCTGAAGTCCGGCAGCACGCTTAACTAACCCGTCCCCTCTGTATCGCCGCGAGGAAAATGCGCCCTCGCTCACGCTCCGTTATTGCCCCCTCTTTCCACGATGCTAAAAGCGCACGTTTTGCATTTAGCTTCGACGCCAAAACTTGCGCATACCCACAATTATCACGCGGCTATATTACCGCCTGCTGGCAAGTAATTAGCATCTTATTAACATTCACCTCTCGCCGATAAATAGCCTAAAAAAGCGCCATATCATCATAAAAATCAACACGCATAAAACAGAACGAAAAGATAAATGGAAGGCTAAATAAGGCTAAATCACAGAGTAAAAACCTAAAATATTCATCTCCACGGATTTAAATTTCACTTCTTTCCCCATTCCCTATAGTGAACCCCGAACGCCGCTTCCGCGTGTTGATGCCGTTACGCGGACGGTTTTCCCGAATAACAAAACCTGTTCTGGAGGAAATCACGATGGGTGATGCATTGGGGCTTATCGAAACCAAAGGTCTGGTGGCCTGTATTGAAGCAGCGGACGCGATGTGTAAAGCCGCCAACGTCGAACTGATCGGCTATGAAAACGTCGGCTCTGGCCTTGTCACCGTGATGGTGAAAGGCGACGTCGGCGCGGTGAAAGCGGCGGTGGATTCCGGTGTGGAATCCGCGCAGCGCATCGGCGAAGTGGTGACCTCGCTGGTCATCGCGCGTCCGCATAACGACATCAACAAAATCGTCATTAAACACAAGGCCTGAAGGCCAGGAGAACGCAAATGGGTGATGCATTAGGTCTGATTGAAACCAAAGGTCTGGTGGCCTGCATTGAAGCGGCGGATGCGATGTGTAAAGCCGCCAACGTCGAACTTATCGGCTATGAAAACGTCGGCTCTGGCCTTGTCACCGCGATGGTGAAAGGCGACGTCGGTGCGGTGAAAGCGGCGGTGGATTCCGGTGTGGAATCGGCGCAGCGCATCGGCGAAGTGGTGACCTCGCTGGTTATCGCCCGTCCGCATAACGACATCAACAAAATCGTCTCGCATTACAAGATTGCGGACTAACGGAGAATCCTGATGAAAGAAGCGCTTGGTCTTATCGAAACCAAAGGTCTGGTGGCCTGCATTGAAGCCGCGGACGCGATGTGTAAAGCCGCCAACGTCGAGCTTATCGGCTATGAAAACGTCGGTTCCGGCCTCGTCACCGCAATGGTGAAAGGCGACGTCGGCGCGGTCAACGCGGCGGTCGACTCCGGCGTGGAAGCGGCGAAACGCATCGGCGAAGTCGTCAGTTCTCGCGTCATTGCGCGTCCACATAACGACATCGAAAAAATCGCGGCGCAGCACAAAGCATGACCTGACAGGGCGCGCCCCGTCTCCACTCTTTTCGTCTGATGAAGGATAGACTCATGATTGAACTGGATAACGATTTGCAGTCCCGGCAGAACGCGCGGGAACTGGTGCGCAACGCCAAAAAGGCGCAGGCGATTCTGGCCACCTTTTCGCAACAGCAAATCGACGCCATCGTGAAAAACGTGGCCCAGGAAGCAGCGCACCACGCCGAAGCGCTGGCGAAAATGGCCGCGGAAGAGACCGGTTTTGGCAACTGGCAGGACAAAGTGCTGAAAAACCGTTTCGCCTCGCTGCGCGTCTACGACGCCATCAAAGATATGAAGACCGTTGGCATCATTCATGACGACCCGGTAAAAAAAGTGATGGACGTGGGCGTGCCGCTCGGCGTGATTTGCGCGCTGGTCCCCTCAACTAACCCAACTTCTACGGTTATCTACAAAGCGCTGATCGCCCTCAAGGCCGGCAACGCCATTATCTTCTCCCCGCATCCGGGCGCGCGTCAGTGCAGCTGGAAGGCGATTGAAATCGTCAAACGCGCGGCAGAAGCGGCCGGCGCCCCGGCAGGCAGCGTTGACGGCATCACCCAGTTAACGCTCGAAGCCACCTCCGAACTGATGCACAGCAAAGACGTGTCGCTGATCCTCGCCACCGGCGGCGAAGGCATGGTGCGAGCGGCCTACGCCTCCGGCACCCCGACCATCAGCGGCGGCCCGGGTAACGGCCCGGCGTTTATCGAACGCAGCGCCGATATCCACCACGCGGTGAAAGATATCGTCACCAGTAAAACCTTCGATAATGGCGTGATCTGCGCCTCCGAGCAGTCGATTATCGTCGAACGCTGCATTTACGACGAGGTTCACCGCGAGCTGGAAGCGCAGGGCGTCTACTTCATGAATGAAGATGAGGCGGCGAAAATGGCGGCGCTGCTGCTGCGCCCGAACGGCACCATCAACCCGAAAGTGGTCGGCAAAACCGCGCTATACCTCAGCCAGATGGCGGGATTCTGCGTACCGGCCAGCACTAAAGTGCTGATCGCCGAGCAGACCACCGTATCGCCGAAAAACCCCTACTCGCGCGAAAAACTGTGCCCGGTACTCGGCCTGTACGTGGAAGAGGACTGGAAAGCCGCCTGCCACCGCGTGGTGGAGCTGCTGACCAACGAAGGACTCGGCCATACGCTGGTGATCCACACCCGTAATCAGGACGTCATCCGCCAGTTCTGCCTCGAAAAACCGGTCAACCGCATTCTAATTAATACTCCGGCGGCGCTCGGCGGTATCGGCGCGACCACCAACATCTCTCCGGCGCTGACCCTCGGCTGCGGCGCGGTCGGCGGCGGCTCCAGCTCCGACAACGTCGGCCCGATGAACCTGCTCAATATCCGCAAAGTCGGCTATGGCGTGCGTTCGATTGACGAGCTTCGCGCGCCGGGCAGCCGCCCTGAGCCCCAGCCGACCATCGTTACTCCGGCGAGCGATCCGCAGCGCAGCATTCTTGATGACGTGCGTTTCAACGCTCCGGCCAATGCCGCGCCAGCGTGCTCCGCAGGCAACGATGACCGTTTCGCCAGCGCAGGCGCCGCCAGTATGGAAGGTGAAATCAACGAACAAAACGTGGAACGCGTTATTCGCCAGGTGCTGGAGCGCCTCGCTAAGTAACGCACTGATATAAGGCGATAAACGATGATTCTCGCAAAGGTAACCGGCCATGTCGTCGCCACGCAAAAATGCGATGAGCTACGCGGCAGCAACCTGCTGTTGATCACCCGCTTAGATGACAAACAGCAGCCGATGAAAGACCAGACCTGGGTCGCCGTCGATAACGTCGGCGCCGGCATGCACGACATCGTGCTGGCGGAAGAGTACTTCGCGCTCAATAAAGACCGCTACAAAGCGATGTCGGTGGTCGCCATTGTCGAGAACGTGTTTCGGGACGCCTAACAGGAGTGAATAGCCCAATGAGTGAATTTTTACTGAAACCGCGGATTTGCTTCGGTCAGGACGCCCTCTCGGTGCTGAACGAACTTTCCGCCCGCAGCGTGCTGCTGGTGACCGATAAAGCGATGGTGAAGTTTGGCCTCGCCGAGCGCGTCACCGCCCTGTTGCGCCAGCGCGGGATCGCCTGGCAGATGTGGGACGACGTAGTGGCGGATCCGGATATCGCCACCGTGGTGCGCGGCATGAAGCTGATGGATAACCACTATCCGGATCTGGTTATCGCGCTCGGCGGCGGTTCGGTAATCGATGCCGCCAAAGCGGTTATTTTCTCCCTGGCGCAGACCCGTCCGCAGGGCAACCGTCCCCGTCCGTGCTTCGTCGCCATCCCCACCACCAGCGGCACCGGCTCGGAAGTCACCGCCTTTTCGGTGGTGAAAGCCAATGCGGAGAAGCTGGTGCTGGTGGATGCGTCGCTGCTACCGGATATCGCCATTCTTGACCCGGCGCTGGTGGCTTCGGTGCCGCCGGCAATTACCGCCGACACCGGCATGGACGTACTGTGTCACGCTCTGGAAGCCTACGTTTCTCGCGCCGCCAGCGACTTTTCCGATGCGCTGGCGGAGAAAGTGGTGCAGCAGGTATTCCGCTATCTGCCGACCTGCTGGCGCAGCGGCGACAACCTGCAGGCGCGCGAAAAGATGCATAACGCCTCCTGCATGGCGGGGATGGCCTTCACCAACGCCTCGCTTGGGATAACCCACAGCCTGGCCCACGCCCTCGGCGGCGTCTTCCGCGTACCCCATGGCCGCGCCAACGCCCTGTTGATGGCGGAAGTCGTCGCCTGGAACGCCGATTTCAACGGCCAGTGCGACACCCTTGCGGCAACGAAATATGCCCGTCTGGCGCATCTGCTGGATCTGCCAGCCGCCTCGCCGCGCCAGGGCGTCGCCAGCCTGCTGGTCGCCATTCAGGCTTTAAAAGAAGAGATGAGCATGCCCTCCGGCATTAGCGACACCGGTATTGAGGCGGCTGAATTCGAACGCCGCCTGCCGGAGATGGTCGGCCAGGCGCTGCGCGACAGCTGTACCCCAACCAACCCACGCGCGCCGGACGTTAACGCGTTAACCGAGCTTTATCGCCGGGCCTGGTCCGGTTGCCTGGAATCGCCCGACGGCGCTCCGCTTGCACGGGCCTACGGGTAACAAATAACCGGGTGATCGCTGAGTTATTTGTAGGCCGGGTAAGGCGTCAGCCGCCACCCGGCAGGAATACGGACACTGTATCCACAACCGGGTTGTCATCAGCCGCGGAAAAAGAACATCTGGAGAATACTACATGGCACACTACAGCTTAACGCCGCGCGTCAAAGTGCTGGCAGACCGTTTACTCTCACAGGCAAGCACCCTGTGCACCGAGCACGCCGCGGTACTGAGCGCGCTGGATGGCGATATCGCCGGGATCCCCGCCGCCGTCAAACCGGCTCGCCGTTTCTATGAACTGATGCGCCAGCTGCCGCTGACCATCAGCGCCGATGAGCTGATCGTCGGTAACCAGACCCGTAAACCGCACGGGGCGATTTTCCATGATGAAAGCGCCGCGCATCGGCCATCCGTATTCCAGTTCCTCAACCTCAACAGCGATCTCGATTCACCGGACTACAACCTGGTCGTCGAAAAAGGCGTGCTGGCGATTAAGCACCAGTTGGAAGAGAAAACCCGCGCCCTCGGTAGCGCCGTTAGCCGCAGCGGTATGGATGAAGTCAACGGCTGCCGCGCCGCCATCTACGCCTGCGACGCACTGTTAGCGCTGGCGCAAAATCTGGCCAACAGCGCCGAGCAGCTGGCGGCCGCGGAAACCAATGCTTATCGCAAAGCCGAGCTGCTCGATAGCGCGGCCATTCTGCACCACGTTCCGGCCCATCCGGCGCGTAATTTCAAAGAAGCCTGCCAGGCATTCTATCTGTTCCAGCTGGCGCTACAGCTGGATAACGGCAGCTATGCGGTTAACCCGCACGGGGCGGATAAAGCGCTACTGCCTTACTTCCAGCGCGATATCAACAGCGGCGCGTTGAATACCCAGCAGGCGTATGAAATCGTGGAGTGCCTGTGGTTCAAGCTGGCTGAACTGAGCGAAGTCCGCGCCGCCTGCGCCATTGACGGCTATCCGATGCTCGACGCCATGCTGCACGGCGCCTCTTTTGATAACGCCGAAGTGAACGAACTCTCGGCGATGTTTATCAGCGCCCAGCGCAACCTCAGCACGCTGAATCTGCCGGTACGTCTGTTTAGCGGCGCGCAACAGGTCAGCCACGCGCCTTTCGCCGCCTGTGCCGACACGCCGGCGATGGAAGGCTTAACTCCGCGTATGCAGCGCCTGCGTAACCACTACCTGACGGTACGCCCGAGCGTCTCTATCTACCGCGCGCTGGCCTTTACCGAAGTGGTCAAAGCCAACCCTGGCATGCCGACCATTCTGCTGCGCGCCAAAGCTTTCCGCCACGCCTGCGAAACCGCGCCGATTCTGATTCAGGACGATGAGCTGATCGTCGGCCATCCGTGCGGCAAGCCGCGCGCGGGCGCCTTCTCGCCGGATATCGCCTGGCGCTGGGTGCGCGATGAGCTCGACACCATGAGCACCCGCCCGCAGGATCCGTTTGAAATCAGCGAAGCGGATAAAAAAACCATTCGCGAAGAGATCGTCCCGTTCTGGGAAGGCCGTTCGCTGGATGAGATTTGCGAAGCGCAATACCGTGAGGCCGGCGTCTGGGCCTTCAGCGGCGAGACCTTCGTCAGCGACCTCTCCTATCACCAGATTAACGGCGGCGGCGATACCTGTCCGGGCTACGACGTGCTGCTGTTCACCAAAGGGATGAACGGCATTAAAGCCGATGCTGAGGCGCATCTGGCCGGCCTTAGCATGGAAAACCCGGAAGATATCGACCGTATCTACTACTACAAAGCGGCGATTGAAACCTGTGAAGGGGTGGTCAACTACGCCCGCCGCATCGCCGCCCACGCCCGCGAACTGGCGGCTAAAGAGCAAAACGCCCAGCGCCGCGCCGAACTGCTGACCATCGCCGACGTCAACGAAAACGTGCCGGCCAATCCGCCGAAGACCCTGCAGGAAGCGCTGCAGAGTATCTGGACCGTCGAGTCACTGTTTGAAATCGAAGAGAACCAGACCGGGCTGTCGCTGGGGCGCGTCGACCAGTACTGCTACCCGATGTTCGAAGCCGATATCCGCGAAGGCCGCCTGACCCACGACAGCGCGCTGGAGCTGCTGCAGGCGTTCATCATCAAATGTGCCGAACTGATGTGGATGTCGAGCGAGCTGGGAGCGAAATATTTCGCAGGTTATCAGCCGTTTATCAACCTCACCGTTGGCGGCCAGAAACGTAGCGGCGGCGATGCCTGTAACGATCTGACCTACCTGATTATGGACGCGGTGCGCTTTGTGAAGGTTTATCAGCCGTCGCTGGCCTGCCGTATCCACAACCAGTCGCCGCAGAAATACATGGAAAAAATCGTCGACGTGGTGAAAGCAGGGATGGGCTTCCCGGCCTGCCACTTTGATGACTCCCACATCAAGATGATGCTGCGCAAAGGCTTCGATTTTGAAGACGCCCGCGACTACTGCCTGATGGGCTGCGTTGAGCCGCAAAAATCCGGGCGCATCTACCAGTGGACCTCCACCGGCTACACCCAGTGGCCTATCGCTATCGAATTCGTGCTCAACCGCGGGCGGATGGTGCTGTTCGATAGCTATCAGGGGCTGGATACCGGCGACCTGCGCGACCTGCGCACCTTCGAAGATTTCGACGCGGCGGTGAAACAGCAGATCGCCCACATCGTGCGCCTGTCGGCCATCGGCACCGTCATCAGCCAGCGCGTCCACCGCGATGTGGCGCCGAAGCCGCTGATGTCGCTGCTGGTCGAAGGCTGCATGGAGAGCGGCAAAGATGTCGCCGCAGGCGGCGCGATGGTCAATCACGGTCCGGGGCTGATTTTCTCCGGCCTGGCGACCTACGTCGACTCGATGGCAGCGATCCGCAAGCTGGTGTTCGAAGAGAAGAAATACACCCTTGAGCAGATCCGCGATGCGCTGCTGGCCAACTTTGAAGGTTACGAAGCGCTGCGCCGCGACTGCCTGAACGCGCCGAAATACGGTAACGACGATAACTACGTCGACCAGTACGCGCTGGATATTACCGAATGGACCGAGAAAGAGTGCCGTAAATACAAAATGCTCTACTCGACCCTGAGCCACGGCACCCTGTCTATCTCCAACAATACGCCAATCGGCGAGCTGACCAACGCCACGCCTAACGGCCGCCTGGCGTGGATGCCGCTCTCCGACGGCATCAGCCCGACTCAGGGCGCGGATAAACAAGGCCCGACGGCGATTATCAAGTCGGTCAGCAAGATGAACGTGGAAACCATGAACATCGGCATGGTGCACAACTTCAAGTTCCTCAAAGGGCTACTGGATACCCCTGAAGGTCGCCACGGCTTGATTACCTTGCTGCGTACCGCCTCGATTCTTGGCAACGGCCAGATGCAGTTCAGCTACGTCGATAACGAAGTGCTGAAGAAGGCGCAGCAGGAGCCGGAGAAATACCGCGACCTGATCGTTCGCGTCGCCGGCTACAGCGCCTACTTCGTTGAGCTGTGCAAAGAGGTCCAGGACGAGATCATCAGCCGTACGGTGATTGAGAAGTTCTAGTTCTCTTAAAGAGAATTAAATGAGCTGTATTTGAGAAATAACCGGAAGTTCTCCGTCCCGTAACGGGACGGAGCGGGAGGCAAGCGTGATCGCAAAACAAGAATTAACGGGCCGAATTTTCAATATCCAGAAATATTCGATCTATGACGGCGATGGCATTCGCACGCTGGTGTTTTTTAAGGGCTGCAACATTCGCTGCCCGTGGTGCGCCAACCCGGAAGGGCTGAGCAGCCAGTTCCAGGTGATGTTCTCGCACGACAAATGCATTAACTGCGGCGACTGCGTCAGCGTCTGTCCGGCGGGTATTCATTATCGGGCGGAAGAAAACGGCGAAATGAAGCACTTCGTCGACCGCAACAAAGACTGCATTGGCTGTCGCAAATGCGAAGAGATTTGCACCCAGAACGCGCTGGATATTATGGGCAAGGACGTCACCGTCAGCGAGCTGATGGAGATCATCATGCAGGACTACGACTTCTACATCTCTTCCGGCGGCGGCGTGACCATCGGCGGCGGTGAGATGAGTCTGCAGACCGATTTTGCCGTCGCCTTATTTAGCGAATGCAAAAAGATGATGATTAACACCGCCGTCGAAACCCAGGGCACCACTCCGCTTGCCAACTACCAGAAGCTGGCGCCGGTCACCGACACCTTCTTGTTCGACATAAAGCAGATTAACAGCGAACACCACAAGGCGATGCTCGGCATCGGCAACGAAGGGATCCGCCGCAATCTCGAATGGCTGGTGGATTCCGGCGCCAATGTGATTGTGCGCATGCCGCTCATTCGCGGCTACAACGACTCATTCGACGCCATTACCGGCGCGATTGATTACGTACAGAAGCTGGCGAAGCGCGGGAATATCCGCCGCATCGACATGCTGCCGTACCACCAGTTGGGGCGCAAAAAATACGAACGCCTGGATATGCCCTACCCGATTACCCAGGACCCGTCTTATTCACCGGACGAACTGGACCGGCTGGAAACCTTCTTCCAGCAATTTGATTTTGATATTCGCTTAGTCCGCCATTAACAGGAGCCGACCATGAAAAGTTTAGGCGTAATTGAAACGCGAGGATGGGTCGCCGCCATTCAGGCCGTCGACGCCGCCTGTAAAGCTGCGGGAGTGACCTGCATTGGCTATCGCAAACCAGGCTCCGGGCTGGTGAGCGTCTGCTTTGAAGGGGAAATCAGCGCCATCCACACCGCTATCGAGCGCGGCGTGGCGGTGGCTGGCGCCGAGCACACCGTGAAGTCGCTGGTCATTGCCCGCCCGGAGCGCTGCGTGGTTGAAGCGTTAAGCAACCTCAAAGGCAACCCGCCGCCTGCGAAAAAAGCGGCCGAACCTGTGGTTATCGCCGCCCCGGAACCCATCGTTCCGCCTGCCGCCCCGAACGAAGCGGAAGATAAGCATCCGGCGCTGAAGAAAGGGAAGAAGTCATGATCGACACCTTGCTTCGCGAAAAAATCACCGTTCGCCTGAGCGCAACGGCGCCGGCGATCCCGGTGGGGATCTCCAACCGCCACGTCCATCTCGCGCAACAGGACGTCGAGGCACTATTCGGCAAAGGCTACAGCCTGACGCCGTTCAAACCGCTGCGCCAGCCGGGGCAGTTCGCCGCCCAGGAGTGCGTGACCGTTGTCGGGCCGAAGGGCTCGCTGACCAACGTCCGCGTGCTGGGGCCAACCCGCCCGCTATCGCAGCTGGAAGTGTCGCGCGCCGACTGCTTCACGCTGGGCATTAAGGCGCCTGTTCGTGAGTCCGGCCAGCTGGAGAATGCCGGCAGCGCGCTGCTGATTGGCCCCGCAGGCCACGTTGAACTCCATTCGCAGGTGATCTGCGCCTGGCGCCATATTCATATGTCGCCGCAGGACGCGCGCCGACTCAACGTTAGCAATGGCCAGAAGGTCAGCGTGCGCAGCAACGGCGAGCGCCAGCTAACTTTCGATGAAGTGGTGGTGCGGGTGCGCGATGACTTCGCGCTGGAGTTTCACATTGACACCGAAGAAGCCAATGCCGCCGGGTTGAAAAACGGCGCGCAGGTGACGCTCATCGGCTAACGGAGGCTCGCCATGACCGACGAACAGATTGAAGGTTTAGTCGCGCGGATTTTACAGCGCCTGCAACCGCCGGTACTGGTGATGGTGACCGCCGCTGACGGCTACCGCGCGGCAATCCGCCAGCGCCTGGCAAGCTGCGGCTACCCGCTGCGCCTCGCGCTGGAGGATGGTCTCGCCGACGCCGCCGCGTGGCGAGAGGTGGGCGAGATTATCCCGTCATCGACCTGGCAGGATGCCCTGCCGTCAGCGCCGTGGCGGGCGGTACTGCTGCCGTTTCTCGATTACCCGCTGGCTTCAGACCTGCTGAACGGCACGCGCAGCAGCCCGCTCGCCCGCTGCGCGCACGAGGCGCTGCTGAAGGGTATTCCCGTGCTGGCGCTGCGCTATCACTGCGATCCGCTTAGCGAACTCAACCAGCTACGCGGCGCGCAGGCCGACAGCGCCTATACCGGGCATCTGCTGGCCACGCTGGCTCGTCTGGAAGCCTGCGGCGTCTTCCTCGGCACGATGAATGAGCTGCTGGCGACGCTGGACGCGCCCACCGCGCCTGCCGCCACCAGCAGCGAACCGCGCCGTTATCTCACCGTCACAGACGTGGTGAATAATCCGGCGCTGGCGGCGGCCCCGCACGCGCAGCTGACCGATGCGGCCATTGATTATTTAAAAAACAGAAAGATATGACCTTACCCAACTATGAACCTGGAGCTTAACGATGTCTTCGAAAACAAAATGCTGGTTATGGATGCTGCTGGTTATCCTCTCAGAAACCTCGGCAACCTCGACGTTAAAAATGTTCGGTAGCAGCGAAGGCAGCACAAAAATGCTGCTGCTCGGCCTGCTGATTGCGCTCTACTGCACCTGCTATTACTCGCTCTCAAGGGCGGTGAAAGATATCCCGGTCGGCCTGGCATACGCCACCTGGTCCGGCACCGGTATCCTGGTGGTCTCGACGCTGGGAATGGCATTCTACGGCCAGCACCCGGATACCGCCGCCATCATCGGCATGGCGGTGATCGCCAGCGGCATCGTTATCATGAACCTGTTCTCGAAAATGGGTTCCGAAGAGAGCGAAGAGGCAGCACCCGTCACGCCAGTCGCCTCCATGGATAAGAAAATCGCCAACTAACAGGAAAGGAATACCCTATGTTTAATCTCGGATTTTTATGGCTGGCGCTGTCTATCGGCTCCGAAATCACCGGCACCTCGATGATCAAAAAGACCAACGGCTTCAGCAAGCTGGCGCCTTCAGTGCTGGTGGTCTGCGCCTACGGCCTGTGCTACTTCGCCCTCACCCGCGCGATGAGCACCATTCCGGTGGGCGTAGCCTACTCGCTGTGGTGCGGCTTCGGTATCGTCGGCGTGACTATCTGCTCCATGATCCTCTATAAGCAGAAGCCGGACCTGGCGGCCATTATCGCCATGGCGCTGATTATCTCCGGCGGCGTGATCATGAACGTCTTCTCGACCATGTAACAACGGTTTGTTTATCTTGCCGGGCGGCGGCTACGCCTTGCCCGGCTCATTCACCATGCTGGGTGAGAGCCGTGATTTACATGGACATCGCCTCGGCATTTGTCGGTAGCGCGATTCCGGGCACCATCAGGCCCCTCAGAATATGACATAATCAGGGAAGTATCTTTTGGCTTAATTCAATCGCTTCCATTCACTGGGCTCCATTGCTCCACAATGATGAAATATATTAAGAAGAGCCTCGTGTTGAGCGCTATCATCAAGAAAAAACTGGCAACCAGCGATCTGCAACACCTGGAACAACTAAAGGATCGGTTAAAAAGCCGATTCGGCGCGGCGCCTGGTATACACATGGCCGGTATTCCTATCGCGATCAGCATGATACTTGCTATCTTTTGCTACGCGATGCCCCAGGTTTATGTATGGATGCTACTCTTTCGCTGGTTAGGAATACCTGAATACAAAGTACTGATGGGCGTTTTTTTTGCAGCGATCGTATATTGCGTAGTTATCATGACTACAACGTTACTGACTGCTCGAGGCTCTTTAAACGGATATAAATTACATCTGATTATTATCACGATGACAAGAATAACTAGCATTATCTACTTTATCGGTTCCTGGTTTTCATTTTTATTCGGCACGGTAGACAATTATACGCCACAGATAACATCTGCTTTAGGTTTGATGTTTTTCTGCCTGAATATCATGTGGATGAATTCATCATCATTTTACCAGTCGATCGTCTTGACGTTACATAACCGCGTATGGCGTAAGCAATTGAAAATTGAAGAACAGCATATGTGATCCTCCCAGTCAGAGGTACCAAATTCAGCAAAACCTGCTTACGAGCAGGATTTCAGATTGCTGAGTAATACTTTGTACGCAACAGGTTTACCCCGCCGTGATTTCGTGGCAGGATAAAAAGATGAACAGAAACGTTATCGTTACCTACCCCCGTCGTTGGTGGCTGCCTGCATAACAGGCGGCACGATACACGTTTCCATTTTCAAAGCCGCCGGAAGGCGGCTTTGTTATTTTCAGGACGTCTTTCGGCTGAACAGTCTGATAAGGAGTCCCTGATGAACCATCCACAAACCATCCTCACCGGCGACCGCCCGACCGGCCAACTACATCTTGGCCACTACGTCGGCTCGCTGCGCCAGCGCGTCGCGCTGCAGCACGACCACCAGCAGTTTATCCTGATCGCCGACCTGCAAGGGCTCACCGATAACGGCAGCAACCCGCAAAAAATCAGCCACCATATCCTCGAAGTCATGGCCGATTATCTGGCCGTCGGCATCGACCCCAGACTCACCACTATTTGCCTGCAGTCCGCTCTGCCCGCGCTGGCGGAGCTCAGCGCGCTGTATATGAATATCGTCACCGTCGCCCGCGTGGAACGTAATCCGACGGTAAAAAATGAGATTGCCCAGAAGGGATTTGCCCGCTCGCTGCCGGTTGGCTTTCTCGCCTATCCGATTAGCCAGGCCGCCGATATCACCGCCTTCAAAGCCGAGCTGGTGCCGGTGGGCGACGATCAGCTACCGATGATTGAGCAGACCAATGAAATCGTCCACAAAATGAATAGCCTCACCGGCGAACCGGTACTGCGCCATTGCAAAGCGCTACTCAGCGAAGTGAGCCGCCTGCCGGGCGTCGACGGTAATGCCAAAATGTCGAAATCGCTGGGCAATACGCTGACGTTATCGGCCAGTGAAGAGGAGATTCACCGCGCGGTCAGCGCGATGTATACCGACCCGACACACCTGAGAGTCAGCGATCCGGGGCATGTCGACGGCAACGTAGTGTTCACCTATCTCGACGCTTTCCATAGCGATAAGGCGCTGGTTGCTGAGATGAAAGCCCACTATCAGCGCGGCGGGCTGGGCGATCGCCAGTGTAAGAATGAACTGGAAACCTGCTTGCAGGAGCTACTGGCACCGATCCGCGAACGCCGGGCCACTTACAGTCAGGATAAAGGAATGCTGCTGGAATTGTTGCGCCAGGGCAGCGAACGCGCCCACCAGCTCACGCAGCGGACGCTGCATGAAGTGAAGCGCGGGCTGGGGCTGCCGGTGCTGTTCTGAGCTTCAGAGCCCTGCCCCGGTCGCGCTACGCTTGCCGGGGCTCGGTTTTATACCCTGCCTTTGTGCATCTTCACGCAGTTGCGTCCCTCGCGTTTGGCGGCGTACAGCGCATTATCGGCATCGCGCAACAGCAGGTTGTAATCGGGATGGCCGGAGTGCACGGCATAGCCAATGCTGGCGGTGATCGGGATCTGCGTGTCGCCGCCAACGTTAAACGCCAGTTGGCTAATTTTCTTCCGCAGGCGGTCGAGGATGGTAAACGCCTCTGACACGCCGGTCTCCACCAGCACCAGCAGAAACTCTTCCCCGCCGTAGCGGAAGATATAGTCGCTGGAACGGATATTGTCGCTGAGCAGTTCCGCGACATGTTTAATCGCCCGGTCGCCCACCATATGGCCCCAGTTATCGTTAATGCCTTTGAAATGATCGATGTCGACGATCGCCACCGTCATCGGCAACTCATGCTCCATCGCCAGCGTCACTTCATGCTTCAGCACCACCGGCAAATAGCGGCGGTTAAGCAGGCTGGTTAATGCATCTTTGCCGTTTTGCATCTGCGACAGGCTGCTAAAAATTACGCCCAGTTGGCTGCCGATTTGCTGGCAATGAATATGGATCCCCTGAATCAGGTTTTGTGTATTTTTATAATCCATGGCAGAGGCGGATGCCCGCCATCCTATTAATAAATCGTCGACCTGAGAAATTAATGCGGCGATTTCGTCCATCTGGCTATTTTTGTTAAAATAGCGTACGCATTTATGGCGGAACCAGAGACCAAATTCCGATTCAGATAATAACGTAGCGTTAGTATGCGCTTTATTTTCGCTAACAATATTAAAAATTGCCGTATTTTCCCAACCGGAAAGCGCCGCCTGTTGTTTGCCATATTCCATCGGGACATTGTCCATCAAACTATACAGGCGATAAGCCTCTTCATTTTTGGTCGCCCGATAGTGCGATAAGGTATAGGCATGGCACATCATCTCAACGGCCATATTAATCGCCATAATAGCGTAATAGATGGCATCGACGGCAATCTGGCGGTCGTTAACGTGGCTGCGGATATACTCAATAAGCCCGGCCTTAATTTGCCGGGCGCCGCGCAGCACCGCCTCCGCCGGGATACCGATCCGCGCGTGAATGCTGCCAATCTGATATTGCCGTTCCGCCAGCGCCGGCAACTGCGCTTTGTCGCTGGTCAGGATCTCCTTCACCCATAGCGCCAGCGAGCGGCTCAGTCTTTCCTGAACTAAATCATAAGTCAGGTGGCGGGCAATATCCGGATCCTGAAAAATAAAATCATAAAACCGGGCCGCTAACGCTTCCGATTGCTCCTCTGCGATATTTTTAAGTACCTCCTTAACGGCTGGCGTCAGGCTGTCATACAGCGGTAGCCACTCCTTAAAAATAACAGAGATATATTTTTTGCTTTCATCGTTCATGAATAAAGCGCTCGCCGGGCGTTAGTCTATTTCGGGGGTGCCGATCATACATGAGTTGCCGCAGGTCAACCAGACGAAGAAAATCATAGGGATAGCGTATTTCTCAGTCATTATAGCGAGGGGGTCGCAATTCCATAGTTTATATATGGACTTTGACGCTACCGATGTTAGTATCCAGATTATAAATATGCGTGTTTCATTTAAGGCCAGGATTGCTGATGATGACCACTCTAAAAGCACATCTTCCCCACCGGTTGGCAACGTAACAGGATTTTGCGCCGGACGGCCTTATCTCCCTTTTGTTTTATCGTCCCGCCGGGCGAAATAGCGAAACGCGCACCACTCAGCAATATGGAACAGAGCGAGTCGCGTATGGACAAGAACAAACGACGTTGGACCGGGTATATCGTAGTTGCAGCGGTGGTCATCGCCGCCGCATGGTGGATGTTGCGCCCGGCTGGGCTACCGCCGGGCTTCGCCGCCAGTAATGGCCGCATCGAGGCGACGGAAGTCGATATCGCCACCAAAATTGCCGGGCGTATCGAGACGATTCTGGTCAAAGAGGGGCAGTTCGTCCATAAAGGCGATGTACTGGCGCGGATGGATACGCGGGTGCTCAATGAGCAGCGCCTCGAAGCCGCCGCGCAAATCAAAGAAGCGCAAAGCGCGGTTGCCGCCGCCAACGCGTTACTCGACCAGCGGCAGAGCGAAATGCGCGCCACCGAAGCGGTGGTGAAACAGCGCCAGGCGGAGCTAGACTCCACCGCTAAACGTCACGTCCGTTCCAGCACTCTTTCACAGCGCGGCGCCGTCTCCGCTCAGCAGCTGGATGACGATCGCGCGGCCGCTGAAAGCGCCCGCGCGGCGCTGGAATCGGCGAAAGCGCAGGTCTCCGCCGCCCGCGCCGCCATCGAGGCTGCCCGCACCAGCATCATCCAGGCTAAAACCCGCGTTGAAGCCGCCGAAGCCACCGAGCGGCGGATCCTCGCCGATATTGACGATAGCCAGCTGAAAGCGCCGCGCGACGGCCGCATCCAGTACCGCGTCGCCGAACCAGGCGAAGTGCTGGCCGCCGGGGGGCGGGTATTAAACATGGTCGACCTGGCAGACGTCTATATGACCTTCTTCCTGCCAACGGAACAGGCGGGTCTCCTGGCGCTCGGCAGTGAAGCGCGCTTGATCCTGGATGCCGCGCCAGATCTAGTGATCCCGGCAAATATCAGCTTTGTCGCCAGCGTCGCGCAATTCACCCCAAAAACGGTAGAAACCAGCGACGAGCGGCTCAAGCTGATGTTCCGCGTCAAGGCGCGCATTCCGCCAGAGCTGCTGGAACAGCATCTGGAATATGTCAAAACCGGCCTGCCTGGGATGGCCTGGGTACGACTGGATAAGCAGAAAAGCTGGCCTGAAGCGCTGACGGTGAGGTTGCCGCAATGAAACTCACGCCGCAGGATACTTCGCCCCCCGTCGCCCTGCTGGAAAACGTTGGCCAGCAGTTTGGCGCCACCATCGCGTTGCGCGATATCAACCTGGCGATCCCGGCGCGGCGTATGGTTGGCCTGATTGGCCCGGACGGGGTCGGCAAATCAAGCCTGCTCTCGCTTATCGCCGGGGCGCGGGCCATCGAGCAGGGTAACGTGATGGTGCTCGGCGGCGATATGCGCGACGTTCATCACCGCCAGCAGGTATGCCCGAAAATCGCCTGGATGCCGCAGGGCCTGGGGAAAAACCTCTACCATACGTTATCGGTCTATGAAAACGTCGACTTCTTCGCCCGCCTGTTTGGTCATGATAAAGCCGAGCGTGAACTACGCATCAACGAACTGCTGCAGAGCACCGGGCTGGCGCCGTTTCGCGATCGCCCTGCCGGTAAACTCTCCGGTGGAATGAAACAAAAGCTTGGGCTGTGCTGTGCGCTGATCCACGACCCGCAGCTACTCATCCTTGATGAACCGACTACCGGCGTCGACCCGCTCTCCCGCGCGCAGTTCTGGGATCTGATAGACAGCATTCGTCAGCGCCAGCCGGAAATGAGCGTACTGGTCGCTACCGCCTACATGGAAGAGGCCGAGCGCTTCGACTGGCTGGTGGCGATGAACGCCGGCGAGATACTGGCGACCGGTAGCGCGGCGGCGCTCAAAAAACAGACCGGCAGCCAGACCCTGGAGCAGGCGTTTATCGCCCTGCTGCCGGAAGCGCAGCGCCTGGCGCATAAAGACGTGGTCATCCCGACGCGCGACGGCAGCGAGGAAGAGATCGCCATTGAAGCGCGCGGCCTGACCATGCGCTTCGGTAACTTTGTCGCCGTCGATCACGTTAACTTTCGTATCGCCCGTGGCGAAATTTTTGGCTTCCTCGGCTCTAACGGCTGCGGCAAATCCACCACCATGAAGATGCTCACCGGCCTGTTGCCCGCCAGCGAAGGCGAGGCCTGGCTGTTTGGCCAACCGGTCGACCCGAAAGATATCGCCACCCGCCAGCGAGTGGGTTATATGTCGCAGGCTTTCTCGCTCTACAGCGAACTGAGCGTACGGCAAAACCTGGAGCTGCACGCCCGCTTGTTTCACATTCCGGATCATGAAATAGCCGGCCGGGTCGCTGAAATGAGCGAGCGTTTTATGTTGACCGAGGTTGAAGACGCGCTTCCCGCCGACTTGCCGCTGGGGATCCGCCAGCGACTTTCATTAGCGGTAGCGGTAATTCATCGCCCGGAGATGCTGATCCTCGATGAACCCACCTCCGGTGTTGACCCGGTGGCGCGCGATATGTTCTGGCAACTGATGGTTGACCTGGCGCGGCAGGATCGCGTCACCATCTTCATCTCTACCCACTTTATGAATGAGGCGGAACGCTGCGATCGCATCTCGCTGATGCACGCCGGCAAAGTGCTGGCCAGCGATACGCCGCAGGCGCTGGTTGAGCAACGTGGCTCCGCCAGCCTCGAAGAGGCGTTTATCGCCTGGCTGCAGGAGGCGGCGGATGCCACACAGCCGACCGTTTCTGTCTCTACAACGCCCGCGCCGCCTGCTGTCGCATCACACCACAAGAACGCGTCCCCACGCCAGTCATTCAGCCTGCGCCGCCTGTTTAGCTATAGCCGCCGCGAAGCGCTGGAACTGCGCCGCGATCCGGTGCGATCGACGCTGGCGCTGCTGGGAACGGTGATCCTGATGTTTATCATGGGCTATGGGATCAGCATGGATGTCGAGGATCTGCGCTTTGCCGTCCTCGACCGCGATCAAACGATCAGCAGCCAGAACTGGTCGCAGAACATTGCTGGCTCACGCTACTTTATCGAGCAGGCGCCACTGCAGAGTTATGACGAATTGGATCGTCGAATGCGTAACGGCGAGCTAGCGGTGGCGATAGAAATTCCGCCGAACTTTGGCCGCGATATCGCTCGCGGTACGCCGGTGCAGATTGGCGTGTGGGTGGACGGCGCAATGCCAAATCGCGCGGAAACGGTGCGCGGGTACGTGCAGGCGATGCACCTGGCCTGGCTGCAGGAGATGGCCGGGCGGCAAAGTAGCCCGAATCGTGATACTTCGCTCATTTCTATCGAGACCCGCTATCGCTATAACCCGGACGTGAAGAGCCTGCCGGCCATCGTCCCGGCGGTGATCCCGCTGCTGCTGATGATGATCCCGGCGATGCTCAGCGCGCTGAGCGTGGTGCGGGAAAAAGAGCTCGGTTCGATCATCAACCTGTACGTGACGCCGACCACCCGCAGCGAATTCCTGCTCGGCAAACAGCTGCCTTACATCGTGTTGGGGATGTTTAACTTCTTTCTGCTGTGCGCGCTGTCGGTCTTCGTGTTTGGCGTCGCGCATAAGGGGAGTTTCCTGACCCTCACCCTGGCGGCGCTGCTGTATGTCACCATCGCCACCGGGCTGGGATTGCTGATCTCGACATTTATGAAGAGCCAAATCGCCGCCATTTTCGGTACCGCGATTATTACGCTGATTCCGGCCACCCAATTCTCCGGGATGATCGACCCGGTGGCGTCGCTGGAGGGGCCAGGTCGCTGGATCGGACAAATCTACCCGACCAGCCATTTCCTGACCATCGCCCGCGGTACCTTCTCCAAGGCGCTGAATATTAGTGATTTGTGGGTTTCGTTCATTCCACTATTGATTGCGGTGCCGCTGGTGCTCGGGCTGAGCGTGTTGCTGCTGAAGAAACAGGAGGGATGATGCGCGGATTACGCAATATTTATAACCTCGGCGTCAAAGAGCTGCGCAGCCTGCTCGGCGATAAAGCGATGCTGGCGCTGATCGTGTTTGCTTTTACCGTGTCGGTTTACTCCTCGGCCACGGTAATGCCCGGCTCTCTACACCTGGCGCCTATCGCTATTGCCGATATGGATAAATCACAGCTCTCATCGCGGATCATTAACGGCTTTTATCGGCCATGGTTTTTAACGCCAGAGTTGATCAGCGCCGATGAAATGGATGCCGGGCTGGATGCCGGACGATACACATTCGCCATTAATATTCCGCCAAACTTCCAGCGCGATGTGCTAGCCGGTCGTCAGCCGGAGGTGCAGGTCAACGTCGACGCCACGCGAATGAGCCAGGCCTTTACCGGCAACGGCTATATCCAGAATATTATCAGCGGTGAAGTGAACAGCTTTGTTGCCCGCTATCGCGACAACAGTACGCTGCCAGTGGAGCTGGCGGTGAGGATGCGCTTTAACCCTAACCTTGAACAAGAGCGCTTCGGCGCGGTGATGGCGATTATCAACAACATCACCATGCTGGCCATTGTCCTCACCGGTTCGGCGCTTATCCGCGAGCGAGAGCACGGCACCATTGAGCACCTGCTGGTGATGCCGGTAACGCCGTTTGAGATAATGATGGCCAAGATATGGTCGATGGGTCTGGTGGTGCTGGTTGTCTCCGGGCTGTCGCTACTGCTTATGGTACAGGGAGTGTTGCAGGTGCCGATTGAAGGGTCGATCCCGCTGTTTATGCTGGGGGTAGCGCTCAGCCTGTTCGCCACCACCTCCATCGGCATTTTTATGGGCACGCTCGCCCGTTCTATGCCGCAACTGGGGCTACTGATGATCCTGGTGCTGCTGCCGCTGCAGATGCTCTCCGGCGGATCCACGCCACGGGAGAGTATGCCGCAGCTGGTTCAGGACATTATGTTGACCATGCCGACCACCCACTTCGTCAGCCTCGCGCAGGCGATACTGTACCGCGGCGCCAGCTTTGCCATCGTCTGGCCGCAGTTTTTAATTTTGTTCGCTATCGGCAGTGCTTTCTTTACCATTGCGCTGCTGCGTTTTCGCAAGACAATTGGTGAGATGGCATAAACCTGAACCGGGCGCTGCGCCGATGGCTTATTTTTGACGATTCATAAAGCGACGTAGACCCCAGGTGAAGGCCATCGCCATACTGAAAAGGATGAATAACAGCACAATCCAGCTGATAGAAATGCGCAGCAACGTGCCCGGCGTCATAAATGGCTGAAGATAAACGGTGAAAGAGTGGGCAGGCGATTTTCCCAGCAGTTGATAGGCGCTATCAGTAAGCCACACGCCAACCCGGCAGAACAGCCAGATAATCGCCGGCCAGCAGAGCAGAACCAGAAAGGTAAAGCGCTCCTGAATGTAAGTAACGATCTGGCGCAGCGGCGGCCAGTTAAGCAGGATTTTCATTTATATTCTCATATTGCCAGCCGATGACCTGCAACATTCATCGCAAGGCATTCCGGGCAGCGTCCGTACAGGCAATCTACCCTATTTGTATATCAAATTTACCGTCACTTAAACCAGATCAAGTTAACAAAGTGTTAATGATGTATCGCATCAACCCCAAAAAGAGTGGATAACCCTGTCGTTCATGGAAATAAGCGGGGGGAGAAGTATTAAGCGGCGGGAATAAATTTTCAAGTCCACAAGTGGCTGATTTTTTATGGCTGATAGCAGCGCGCCATTATTTCGCCGCTGGGCAATATAATGGCGCGGAAATATAAGTGGGTGATTAATCGTAGCTGCTGATAATTATTTTCCTGTTCGCATCATTCGGTAAATTCACCGTTTGGGTAACCACCCCATGAGAAGGGACTGCCATATTCTGCGTGTTAATGAGATAAGTATTTTGCCCACAACGCTGTTGAGCTTTTTCATTAATGATATTGGTGCTGCAGGTAGGTGTCGCCACACGCCCGGAGATGATTAATGTAGCGGTATCCGCAGCGAATGCAGGCAAGCTCAATCCATAAGCTAATGTCAGAATCCCAATTAGCGGTTTTTTCATTGAATTTATAACCAGTTAACAGGATGAGAAATAAGCGATTTGCTTTCTTTTTTCTCCCTCAGGAGAAGTGATGCGTTGATGTCATCACGCAGGAAAGATAATCCATATAATTAATAAGGACAATTATACTGAGAGCTATTAGTGCGATAGGTATTACTGATGTTAACGAACCAGGCGGCTGGGCAGGGTGTTTCCCCGGAGGCGGTGTAGCCCGGGGAAGGAGCGGTAGCCCCGGTAAGCGCAGCGCCACCGGGGGAGATGGCGGAGTGTCTGGCCATAAAACACCAAAACAAAAGGCCCGGTCTTCCGACTGAGCCTTTCGTTTACGTCGATATGGCAGCGGCTTTTCCCGGAGGCGGTGCTGCGCACCTTTTCCGGGCTACGGGACTGTAGCCCCGGTAAGCGCAGCGTCACCGGGGAAGACGGCGGCGCGTCTGGCCATAAAACACCAAAACAAAAGGCCCGGCCTTCCGACTGAGCCTTTCGTTTACGTTGCTATGGCAGCGGCTTTTCCCGGAGGCGGTGCTGCGCACCTTTTCCGGGCTACGGGTTGCTACGCCGGTCTGTCGCCCCGGTAAGCGCAGCGCCACCGGCACCGGGGGAGCGATACGCCACACAGCAAAAAACCCCGCACCTTCCGATACGGGGTTCTTCTTATTTGATGCCTGGCAGTTTATGGCGGGCGTCCTGCCCGCCACCCTCCGGGCCGTTGCTGCGCAACGTTCAAATCCGCTCC
>NZ_JAQIRG010000010.1:0-205334 GCF_050600725.1 Klebsiella sp. 141251 | reverse complement strand
AGCGCCATCTCCGCCATGCCGGTGGTGGCGTGGCAGTGCAGGTGCAGGGTGACGGCAAAGCGTTTTTTGATTTCGCTGACCAGCTCAAAGGCGGCATGCGGGGTGAGGATACCGGACATGTCCTTGATGGCGATGGAGTCGACGCCGGTCTCCAGCAGCTGTTCGGTGAGGTCGAGCCAGGTCTGCAGGGTGTGCGCCGGGCTGGTGGTGTAGCTGAGGGTGCCCTGGGCGTGGGCGCCGTGGCTGCGCACCGCCTGCAGGGCGGCTTTCATGTTGCGCGGGTCGTTCATGGCATCGAAAACGCGGAACACGTCCATGCCGTTTTTGACGGCGCGCTCGACAAAGCGCTCCACCACGTCGTCGGCGTAGTGGCGGTAGCCGAGCAGGTTCTGGCCGCGCAGCAGCATCTGCAGCGGGGTTTTCGGCATCGCTTTTTTCAGTTCGCGCAGGCGGAGCCACGGGTCCTCGCCGAGGAAGCGGATGCAGGCGTCAAAGGTGGCGCCGCCCCAGCATTCCAGCGAGCGGTAGCCGACGTCATCCAGCTGAGCGGCGACGGGGAGCATATCGTCGAGACGCAGACGGGTGGCGAACAGGGACTGGTGGGCGTCGCGCAGGACGACATCGGTAATGGCAACGGTCATGAATTCCTCCGTGAATTAAGGATTAAGGCGGCGATGGTGGTGAATAGCGGCGACAATCGCCGGTTTTAAGCGGGCGAAGTCGTCGGCGGGCGCGACGGCGGCCGGCGCCGCTTTGGGCGCGGCAGGCGGCCCAGGGAACAGACGGGTAACGGCGAGAGACATCCCCCGGATGGCGAAAATGAGCAGCAGCAGGAACGCCAGCACGAAGCCCATGCCAAGAAACATCAGGGTGAAGCCCTCGCCTAACAGCGCAGCATCAGTCATACAAAATCTCGTATAAGGGCACGATGACGCGTTGGTTGGCGAGGTTGTCGACGCTTCCGGCTAAGGAGCAGGGTGGATTTCCCGCAGCCGCCCCCGGCGCTGGTCCCTGACTGGGTCAACTTCTTCGGCCGCTCAACGGCGCCATCGTGCGTGTGGGTTAAATCATCATGCCGAACACGATGCTGGCGATGACCAGCACAATACCGCCGCCCAAACGGGAGGAGATTTGTGCATAAGAGATAAGGCTCATACGGTTACAGGCGGAAAGGACTTCCAGGTCGCCGGAACCGCCGCGGTTAGCCATACATAGGCCTGCGGTGATCGCTGATTCAATCGGGAAGAAGCCCATCATCCAGCCGCCGATCGCCGCGCCGAGCACTGCGCCGATAACGATTACGGCGGCGATAACGACGTTATAGACAGTAATGGCATTGATGATTTCCTGCAGGTCGGTGTAGCAAACGCCGACGCCGACCATCAGTACCCACAGCAGCTGTTTAGAGAAGAAATCAGACAGACGCTTGGCGCCGGCTTTGATTTCCGGTGAGCACAGGCCGGAGGCGTTCAGCGCCGCAACGATCAGTACCATCCATGCGAAGTAGTGAATCGAAACGCCGCCAATGCTTGGCAGGATTTTCTTCGCGACGACGTATGCCAGCAGGAAACAGGTCGTGGAAAGCACCAGACCGACGGCGGTTTCACGATGCGTGATTTGTCCCGCTTTCTCGTCTTCTTCGACTTTGAACGAGGCTTTACGCACCAGTTCGCCTTCGCCGCTCAGCCAGGTGTATTTTTTGCCGATGATATCGAGGACTGCGGCGAAGACGATGGCGAAAATGTTAGCGATGGTCAGAATAGCGATGGCGGTTGAGTAGTACTCATCACGTGAACGACCGGTGACGGAGTGATAAATCTCCGACAGCGGAACCGCGCCCGCGCCGTTGCCGCCGCCCATGATCGGCAGGACGTACAGCATCATGATGCGATCTACCGGAATGCCGAACACCAGGCCGATAGCGATGCCGAAAATCGACGCGCCGACAATGCCCATCAGGATGGTTGGAATATAGCCGAGCAGCGATTTCAGCAGCAGACGGCGGTTTACCGACAGAATCGCCCCGGTAATTAATACCGCGATGAATAAGTTAAGGAAGTTACTTTCATCCATAACGTTGCTGATAGCATCGATTTCTTTTTGCGTGAAAATACCGGCATAAACAAAATAAGCGGCGACCAGGAAAATCATTACCGGGGCGCCACCTATATATTTGTTGAATATTGGTAGACGTTTGCCAATTTCGCCGAATATGGCGCCGATAATAAACATGATGGCAAAGCCGCCAACGATGTCGGTGGGTAAAGCGTTATAAAAATGTGAAAGTAATAGCGTAATTAACGCAAACGCGTAAAGGGGGAGCGGCATGCCGAAGATTTTAAATCCCAGCAGGTCGCTAACGCCCTTTTTCTCCGTTGCCGGAGCCTGACTCATGTTGGTCATAAACGTTTTCCTGTTTATTGATGGAGTAGTAATACCGGCGCATAGTAATAAATAGACTTAGTGGTAAGGTGTGATTGCCTTCACTGAATACTCGTGTTTTTTATTAATTTAATTATTTTTATTATTCTGAATTAATTAACAACATAAAAACCATAAAGCTAATTAAGCCACGGGGAAAACTGTGACTTAAATACAAGTATCAATAGTCGAACGCTGGCGAAATACAGTTCGTTTTAGAATAACGAAGCGCTAAAAAATGACTCTGATATTAAAACGCGTTCAGCTATTAAAGGATCAACCGCGGCGAGAGGCGATCGATCGGTTTCTTCATCAGCATCAGTTGTCGTTAGAAACCGATTGCGAGATGGCAATCGTTGCGGAGTATCGGCAACGGCTGGTCGGCTGCGGCGCCATTGCCGGTAATGTACTGAAATGCATCGCCGTCGATCCCTCGCTACAGGGGGAGGGGCTGAGCCTTAAATTACTGACCGAGCTCCTGACGCTGGCCTATGAACTTGGGCGTAGCGAACTGTTTTTATTTACTAAGCCGAGCAATGCCGCGCTGTTCTCCGGCGCCGGCTTCTGGCCGATAGCCCAGGCGGGCGATCGCGCCGTATTGATGGAAAACAGCCGCGAACGTCTGACTCGTTACTGCCGTCAGCTGGCAATGTACCGTCAACCGGGAAAAAAAATCGGCGCTATTGTGATGAACGCCAATCCCTTCACTCTTGGTCACCGCTGGCTGGTGGAACAGGCGGCACGGCAGTGCGACTGGCTGCATCTGTTTGTGGTCAAGGAAGATGCATCCTGCTTTTCCTATCACGATCGCTTCAAGCTGATCGAACAGGGGATTACCGGCATCGACAAAGTGACGCTGCACCCCGGTTCGGCGTATCTGATTTCGCGGGCGACGTTCCCCGGCTATTTCCTGAAAGAGCAGGGCGTGGTCGATGACTGTCACAGCCAGATTGACCTGCAGCTCTTTCGCGAACGTCTGGCCCCGGCGCTGCAGATTACCCATCGTTTTGTCGGCACCGAGCCGCTATGTCCCCTGACTCGTAATTACAACCAACGCATGAAGTCACTGCTGGAAGCGCCAGGCGAGGCGCCGCCCATTGAAGTGGTTGAGCTGACGCGAATCGAAAAAAATGGCGGGCCCGTGTCGGCCTCCCGAGTGCGCGAACTTTATCGGCAGCGCAACTGGCAGGCGGTCGCGGCGCTGGTGCCGCCGGGAACCCTCTCTTTTCTGATGAAACTGGCGGAAAGCGAACATCAAACCGCCTGATTTTTATGCCCTAACTAAGGATTTTCCCCTATGGAAATGAAGATTGACGCCCTGGCCGGCACGCTGGAATCCAGCGATGTAATGGTCAGGATTGGACCGGCGGCGCAGCCGGGCATTCAGCTGGAAATCGACAGCATTGTGAAACAACAGTTTGGCGCCGCGATTGAGCAGGTGGTCAGAGAAACGCTGGCGCAGCTTGGCGTGAACCAGGCCAACGTGGTGGTCGATGATAAAGGCGCGCTGGAATGCGTACTGCGGGCCCGCGTACAGGCCGCAGCGCTGCGGGCGGCGCAACAGTCCCAATTACAATGGAGCCAGCTATGAAACCACGTCGCAGTATGCTGTTCATCCCTGGCGCCAATGCCGCCATGTTAAGCACTTCATTTGTTTACGGCGCCGATGCGGTGATGTTCGACATTGAAGATGCCGTTTCGCTACGCGAAAAAGATACCGCTCGCCTATTGGTGCATCAGGCGCTGCAGCATCCGCTGTATCAGGATATCGAAACCGTGGTGCGTATTAACCCGTTAAATACGCCATTTGGTCTTGCCGACCTTGAAGCGGTGGTCCGCGCGGGCGTGGATATGGTGCGTCTGCCGAAAACTGACAGTAAAGAAGATATCCATGAGCTGGAAGCGCATGTTGAACGGATTGAGCGCGAATGCGGCCGGGAAGTGGGCAGCACCAAACTAATGGCGGCTATTGAGTCGGCGCTGGGCGTGGTGAATGCGGTAGAGATTGCCCGCGCCAGCCCGCGTCTGGCGGCGATCGCGCTGGCAGCTTTCGACTACGTCATGGATATGGGCACCTCCCGTGGTGACGGTACTGAACTGTTCTATGCCCGCTGCGCCGTGCTGCATGCCGCGCGCGTTGCCGGCATCGCCGCCTATGACGTGGTGTGGTCGGATATCAACAACGAAGAGGGCTTCCTGGCGGAAGCGAATCTGGCCAAAAATCTCGGCTTTAACGGCAAATCGTTGGTTAACCCGCGACAAATTGAACTCCTGCATCAGGTCTATGCCCCGACGCGCAAAGAGGTCGATCACGCGCTGGAGGTGATTGCCGCGGCGGAAGAAGCCGAAACGCGCGGTCTTGGCGTGGTATCGCTGAACGGCAAGATGATCGATGGACCGATTATCGACCATGCTCGCAAAGTGGTGGCGCTCTCGGCTTCCGGTATTCGTGATTAAGGGGAATAAGATGAAAGAGACAGTAACAATGCTTAATCAGCAGTACGTGATGCCGGAAGGGTTAGCGCCTTATGCGGGCGTGACGGCGAAAAGCCCGTGGCTGGCGAGCGAAAGCGAAAAACGTCAGCGTAAAATCTGCGATTCGCTGGAAACGGCGATCCGTCGCTCCGGCTTGCAAAACGGCATGACCATTTCGTTCCACCACGCGTTTCGCGGCGGTGACAAAGTCGTCAATATGGTGGTGGCGAAACTAGCTGAAATGGGCTTTCGCGATCTGACGCTGGCGTCCAGTTCGCTGATCGACGCCCACTGGCCGCTGATCGAGCATATTAAAAACGGCGTGATCCGCCAGATCTATACCTCTGGCCTGCGCGGCAAGCTGGGCGAGGAGATCTCCGCCGGGTTGATGGAAAACCCGGTGCAGATCCACTCCCATGGCGGTCGCGTACAGCTGATTCAAAGCGGCGAGCTGTCGATTGATGTCGCGTTTCTTGGCGTCCCCTGCTGCGATGAGTTTGGTAATGCCAACGGCTTTAGCGGTAAATCACGTTGTGGTTCGCTGGGCTATGCGCGCGTTGATGCGGAACATGCCAAATGCGTGGTGCTGCTGACCGAAGAGTGGGTGGACTACCCTAACTACCCGGCCAGCATCGCTCAGGATCAGGTCGATCTGATTGTTCAGGTGGACGAAGTCGGCGATCCGGAAAAAATCACCGCTGGCGCGATCCGTCTGACCAGCAACCCGCGCGAGCTGCTGATCGCCCGTCAGGCGGCGAAAGTGGTTGAGCATTCTGGTTACTTTAAAGACGGTTTCTCGCTGCAGACCGGTACCGGCGGCGCCTCGCTGGCGGTGAGCCGCTTCCTCGAAGACAAAATGCGCCGTAACGGCATTACCGCCAGCTTCGGCCTCGGCGGCATCACCGGGACGATGGTTGACCTGCACGAAAAAGGGTTGATTAAAACGCTGCTGGATACCCAATCGTTCGATGGCGACGCGGCGCGTTCATTAGCGCAGAACCCGAACCACGTAGAGATTTCCACCAATCAGTATGCCAGCCCGGGTTCTAAAGGCGCCTCCTGCGAGCGTTTAAATGTAGTGATGCTCAGCGCGCTGGAAATTGATACCGATTTTAACGTCAACGTGATGACCGGCTCCAATGGCGTGCTGCGCGGCGCATCCGGCGGCCATAGCGATACCGCCGCCGGCGCGGATTTGACCATCATTACCGCGCCGTTAGTTCGCGGCCGTATTCCCTGCGTCGTGGAAAAAGTGCTGACCCGCGTCACGCCGGGAGCCAGCGTAGATGTGCTGGTCACCGACCACGGCATTGCGGTAAACCCGGCCCGCCAGGATCTGATCGACAATTTGCGCAACGCGGGCATTGCGCTGATGACTATTGAGGAACTGCAGCAGCGTGCGGAACTGCTAACCGGCAAACCGCAGCCGATCGAGTTTACCGATCGCGTGGTGGCGGTGGTGCGCTATCGTGATGGCTCCGTTCTTGATGTCATTCGTCAGGTGAAAAACAGCGACTAAACGCAGAGGGGGAAGGGCAATGAGCGAAGTGTTAATCAATCCGCCGCGTTCACTGCGCATGACATCGCTGAACGCTGAAGAGGTGGTCAGCGCGGTAGAACGCGCGCTTTTGACCGAAGTTCGCCTGACCCCAAAGCCCGGGTTGGTGGACATTCGTAACACAGGCGCCCATCACGATATGGACCTGGCCTCTTTTGAGGCCAGCACCGCGGTCGTGGCTCCGTGGATGGAGAAATTTTTCATCATGGGCCACGATACCGCGGCTATCGTACCGGAACAGGTGTTAATGATGCTGCGTCCGGTGGGGATGGCCTGCGAGAACGATATGCTGGAGGCCACCGGCGGAGTGAATACCCATCGCGGGGCAATCTTCGCTTTCGGTTTGCTGAGCGCGGCGGCGGGAAGGCTGGTATCGAAAGGCGAACCGATTGAACAGCATCGGCTTTGCGATCAGGTGGCGCGATTCTGTCGCGGCATGGTTATGCAAGAACTCTCTTCCGCCAGCGGCGAACAGTTAAGCAAAGGCGAGGCCCATTTTTTACGTTATGGACTCTCCGGCGCCCGCGGCGAGGCCGAGAGCGGCTTTCGTACCGTGCGTACCCAGGCGCTGCCGGTGTTCAATCGCATGATGGAAGAGACCGGCGACAGCAACCTGGCGCTGCTGCAAACCTTGCTGCATCTGATGGCGTGGAATGATGACACCAATCTGGTCTCGCGCGGCGGGCTTGCGGGCCTGAACTATGTGCAGCAGGAGGCGCAGCGGCTGTTGTGGCAGGGCGGCGTCATGGCTGACGGCGGGCTGGAGGCGCTACGCCAACTCGACGACGAGCTGATTGCTCGCCATCTCAGCCCTGGCGGCAGCGCCGATTTACTGGCGGTAACCTGGTTTTTATCCGCTTTCCCCGCAGGCGCGCTTTTCCCCCTTTGATTGAGTACACAACGCCTTAGCCCGCGTCGCGCGGGCGGGGCGCTACCGTGTCCCCTCCCAATTTTCACTACTTAAACGCCGAATCGCGGCACAATCATATAGTTTTTACTGATATCGACCGCCGTTTGTCATAAATTTCTAATTATCGGCGTTTTTGAGTAGCGGCTATGCAATGGGCTGGTTACTCTGAAAACAATTCACGTGAAGTTAACAAAAGAGAATAGCTATGCAAGATGCACAAATCCGCGTGGCCATCGCCGGCGCGGGCGGCCGGATGGGACGCCAGTTAATTCAGGCTGCGCTGCAGATGGAAGGCGTGGCGCTTGGCGCGGCGCTGGAGCGCGAAGGTTCAAGCCTGGTGGGCAGCGATGCGGGCGAGCTGGCGGGCGCAGGCAAATCAGGCGTTACCGTCCAAAGCAGCCTGGCGGCGGTAAGCAATGATTTCGATGTTTTAATCGATTTTACCCGCCCGGAAGGCACGCTTAACCATCTGGCTTTCTGCCGTCAACACGGCAAAGGGATGGTGATCGGCACCACCGGTTTTGATGATGCCGGAAAGCAGGCGATTAGCGATGCCGCACAGGAAATCGCCATCGTCTTTGCCGCTAACTTTAGCGTTGGCGTCAACGTGTTGTTAAAGCTGCTGGAAAAGGCGGCAAAGGTAATGGGCGATTATACCGATATCGAAATCATCGAAGCGCACCATAGGCATAAAGTGGACGCGCCATCAGGTACCGCGTTGGCGATGGGCGAGGCGATCGCCGGGGCATTGAACAAAGATTTGAAGGACTGCGCCGTCTATAGCCGCGAAGGCCATACCGGCGAACGCGTTCCGGGTACTATTGGTTTTGCTACCGTTCGCGCGGGCGACATCGTCGGCGAACATACGGCGATGTTCGCTGATATCGGCGAACGTATCGAAATTACCCATAAGGCCTCCAGCCGGATGACGTTTGCCAATGGTGCTGTTCGTTCAGCTTTGTGGCTGAAAGATAAGAAAAGTGGTCTTTTCGATATGCGTGATGTGCTTGAACTGAATTCTTTATAATGATTATTACCCATCGTGATGTGGTTATTGCATTCAATATGTAATTGATTGCAAAGGGCAATATTTTATTGCCCTTTTTTATTTTGACTGCTTTTGTGTTTTTTTCTTCTGAAGATATTAAAAAACTATATCTTCCTGATGTTTTTGGTTATTGAATTGTAAATTTTGACCATCTGGTCCACTTTTTTACCCTCCGCTGGCTGATTTTACAGTTTTCCTCGCCCGCAAGCGTTTTCTCAACCAGGTTAGTTGATCTTTTTACCGTGAAAATAGCCCATTGCGCGCCAGTGACGTAAAATAAGGTTAAAAATATCCGCTTTAAGTTGACTTTTACCTGACATCTCTCCAGAATGCCGCCGTTTGCCAAAATTCTGCGGGCAAAAATTTGCATTGATTCAGATCCATGTCTGAATTAATATGCAAATAAAGTGAGTGAATATTCTCTGGAGGGTGTTTTGATTAAGTCAGCGCTTTTGGTTCTGGAAGACGGAACCCAGTTTCACGGTCGGGCCATCGGGGCAACCGGCACGGCGGTTGGGGAAGTCGTTTTCAATACTTCAATGACCGGTTATCAAGAAATCCTCACTGATCCTTCCTATTCCCGCCAAATCGTCACTCTTACTTATCCCCATATTGGAAATGTCGGCACCAACGCCGCCGATGAAGAATCTTCTCAGGTACATGCACAAGGCCTGGTCATTCGCGACCTGCCGCTGATTGCCAGCAACTTCCGCAATACCGAGGACCTTTCTTCTTACCTGAAGCGCCATAACATTGTGGCCATTGCCGATATCGATACCCGTAAGCTGACGCGTTTACTGCGTGAGAAAGGCGCGCAGAATGGCTGCATCATCGCCGGCGATAATCTTGATGCCCAGCTGGCGCTGGAAAAAGCCCAGGCGTTCCCTGGCCTGAACGGTATGGATCTGGCGAAAGAGGTCACTACTGCAGAAACTTACGCCTGGACGCAGGGGAGCTGGACACTGGCGGGCGACCTGCCGGAAGCGAAGGCGGAAAGCGAGCTGCCATTCCACGTCGTGGCTTATGACTTCGGCGCCAAGCGCAACATCCTGCGGATGCTGGTCGATCGCGGTTGTCGCCTGACTATCGTACCGGCGCAAACGTCGGCAGAAGATGTGCTTAAGCTGAATCCGGACGGTATTTTCCTCTCCAACGGCCCTGGCGACCCGGCGCCGTGCGATTACGCCATCGCGGCAATAGAAAAATTCCTCACCACCGATATTCCGGTCTTTGGCATCTGTCTTGGCCATCAGCTGCTGGCGCTGGCGAGCGGCGCGAAGACCATTAAGATGAAATTTGGTCACCACGGCGGCAACCACCCGGTTAAAGATATCGATAACAATGTAGTGATGATTACCGCCCAGAACCACGGCTTTGCCGTTGACGAAGCGACGCTGCCTGCCAATCTGCGCGTGACCCACAAGTCACTGTTCGACGGGACCCTGCAGGGGATCCATCGTACCGACAAGCCGGCGTTTAGCTTCCAGGGTCACCCTGAAGCGAGCCCGGGCCCGCACGATGCCGCGCCGCTGTTCGACCACTTTATCGAGTTAATTGAGCAATACCGTCAGTCCGCGAAATAATCAGGAGTAAAAGAGCCATGCCAAAACGTACAGACATAAAAAGTATCCTGATTCTGGGCGCGGGCCCGATTGTTATCGGTCAGGCGTGTGAGTTTGACTACTCGGGCGCCCAGGCCTGTAAAGCCCTACGCGAAGAGGGTTACCGCGTTATTCTGGTGAACTCCAACCCGGCGACCATCATGACCGACCCGGAAATGGCCGATGCGACCTATATCGAGCCGATTCACTGGGAAGTGGTACGTAAAATTATCGAAAAAGAGCGCCCGGACGCGGTACTGCCGACTATGGGCGGCCAGACCGCGCTGAACTGCGCGCTGGAGCTGGAGCGTCAGGGCGTGCTGGCAGAGTTCGGCGTCACCATGATTGGCGCGACCGCCGATGCGATCGATAAAGCGGAAGACCGTCGTCGCTTCGATGTGGCGATGAAGAAAATCGGCCTCGACACCGCGCGTTCCGGCATTGCGCACACCATGGAAGAAGCGCTGGCGGTGGCCGCTGACGTTGGCTTCCCATGCATCATCCGTCCGTCCTTCACCATGGGCGGCACCGGCGGCGGTATCGCCTATAACCGCGAAGAGTTCGAAGAAATCTGCGAACGCGGCCTGGATCTCTCTCCGACCAACGAACTGCTGATTGATGAATCGCTGATCGGCTGGAAAGAGTACGAGATGGAAGTGGTGCGCGATAAGAACGATAACTGCATCATCGTCTGCTCGATTGAAAACTTCGATGCCATGGGGATTCACACCGGCGACTCCATCACCGTCGCTCCGGCGCAGACCCTGACCGACAAAGAATACCAAATCATGCGTAACGCCTCGATGGCGGTGCTGCGTGAAATCGGCGTGGAAACCGGCGGTTCTAACGTACAGTTCTCGGTGAACCCGAAAGATGGTCGCCTGATCGTTATCGAAATGAACCCGCGCGTATCCCGCTCTTCGGCGCTGGCCTCGAAAGCGACCGGCTTCCCGATTGCCAAAGTGGCGGCGAAGCTGGCGGTGGGCTACACCCTTGACGAACTGATGAACGACATCACCGGCGGCCGTACTCCGGCCTCCTTCGAACCGTCCATCGACTATGTTGTGACCAAAATTCCACGCTTTAACTTCGAAAAATTCGCTGGCGCTAACGACCGTCTGACAACGCAGATGAAATCCGTCGGCGAAGTGATGGCGATTGGCCGCACGCAGCAGGAATCGCTGCAGAAAGCGCTGCGCGGCCTGGAAGTGGGCGCCACCGGCTTCGACCCGAAAGTCAGCCTCGACGATCCGGAAGCGCTGACCAAAATCCGTCGCGAGCTGAAAGACGCGGGCGCCGAGCGTATCTGGTACATCGCTGATGCCTTCCGCGCCGGTCTCTCCGTCGACGGCGTCTTCAACCTGACCAACATCGACCGCTGGTTCCTGGTACAAATCGAAGAGCTGGTGCGCCTGGAAGAGAAAGTGGCGGCAGTGGGCATCAACGGCCTCGACGCTGACTTCCTGCGCCACCTGAAGCGTAAAGGCTTTGCCGATGCGCGTCTGGCGAAGCTGGCGGGCGTGCGCGAAGCGGAAATCCGCAAGCTGCGCGACCAGTACAACCTGCACCCGGTCTACAAGCGCGTGGATACCTGCGCGGCGGAATTCGCCACCGATACCGCCTACATGTACTCCACTTATGAAGACGAGTGTGAATCTAATCCGTCCGTCGACCGCGATAAAATCATGGTTCTCGGCGGCGGCCCGAACCGTATCGGCCAGGGTATCGAGTTTGACTACTGCTGCGTACACGCCTCGCTGGCGCTGCGCGAAGACGGGTACGAGACCATCATGGTCAACTGTAACCCGGAAACCGTTTCGACCGACTACGACACCTCCGACCGTCTGTACTTCGAGCCGGTAACGCTTGAGGACGTACTGGAAATCGTGCGTATCGAGAAGCCAAAAGGCGTTATCGTGCAGTACGGCGGCCAGACCCCGCTGAAGCTGGCGCGTGAACTGGAAGCCGCGGGCGTACCGGTTATCGGCACCAGCCCGGACGCTATCGACCGCGCGGAAGACCGCGAGCGCTTCCAGCATGCGGTTGACCGTCTGAAGCTGAAGCAGCCGGCGAACGCCACCGTGACCGCGCTTGAGCAAGCGGTTGAGAAGGCAAAAGAGATCGGCTATCCGCTGGTGGTACGCCCGTCTTATGTGCTCGGCGGCCGCGCGATGGAAATCGTTTATGACGAAGCTGACCTGCGTCGCTACTTCCAGACCGCGGTGAGCGTTTCTAACGATGCGCCGGTGCTGCTCGATCGCTTCCTCGACGATGCGGTTGAAGTCGATGTTGACGCTATCTGCGACGGCGAAATGGTGCTGATTGGCGGCATCATGGAGCACATCGAACAAGCGGGCGTGCACTCCGGCGACTCCGCCTGTTCTCTGCCTGCCTACACCCTGAGCCAGGAAATTCAGGATGTGATGCGCGAGCAGGTACAGAAGCTGGCCTTCGAGCTGCAGGTTCGCGGCCTGATGAACGTACAGTTCGCGGTGAAGAACAACGAAGTGTACCTGATTGAAGTGAACCCGCGCGCGGCGCGTACCGTACCGTTCGTCTCGAAAGCCACCGGCGTACCGCTGGCGAAAGTGGCGGCGCGCGTGATGGCCGGTAAAACCCTGGCGCAGCAGGGCGTCACCAAAGAAATCATCCCGCCGTACTACTCGGTGAAAGAGGTGGTGCTGCCGTTCAACAAATTCCCGGGCGTTGACCCGCTGTTAGGGCCGGAAATGCGCTCTACCGGGGAAGTGATGGGCGTGGGCCGCACCTTCGCGGAAGCGTTCGCCAAAGCGCAGCTGGGCAGCAACTCCACGATGAAGAAACAGGGGCGCGCGCTGCTCTCCGTTCGCGAAGGCGACAAAGAGCGCGTTGTCGACCTGGCGGCAAAACTGCTGAAACAGGGCTTCGAGCTGGATGCAACCCACGGTACCGCGATTGTACTGGGTGAAGCCGGTATCAACCCGCGTCTGGTGAACAAGGTACATGAAGGTCGTCCGCACATTCAGGACCGTATCAAGAATGGCGAATATACCTACATCATCAATACCACCGCAGGTCGTCAGGCGATTGAGGATTCCAAGCTGATTCGCCGCAGCGCGCTGCAGTACAAGGTGCATTACGACACCACCCTGAACGGCGGTTTCGCCACCGCGATGGCGCTGAATGCCGATGCGACCGAGAAGGTCATTTCGGTGCAGGAAATGCACGCGCAAATCACCAAATAAGCGCACCGGCCGGGCCGGAAAGCGAAACAGAGGGGCTGACGATATCGTCAGCCCTTTTTTTTTACGGCAACCATCTTCGGAGAGTTCTGCTTTTATCTGCCTGCCAGGTCAGGCTAACTATAGTTAGCACGATAACGATACCAATTGATGAAAAGACAGGAGGATACAATGCGGAACAAAATTCTGGTGGCATCCGCGCTGGCGGCAACGGCGATGGTATTTGTGGCAGGTTGCTCATCAAATCAGTCGCTCAAAACGACAGATGGCAAAACAATTGTGACCAGCGGTAAGCCGCAGGTTGATGATGATACTGGCCTGGTATCCTACAAAAATGCGGAAACCGGTCGCGTGGAGCAGATTAATCGCGACCAGGTGAAGTCAATGGACGAGCTGGATAACTAAAAAAAAAAAGCAGTGGCTCCGGCCACTGCTTTTTACCTTTCATTGTACGGCGATTACCAGCGGTGATTCAGCAGAATGTGGCCGCCATAAGCGGCGTAGCTGTTTTCACCCCATTCGCCGCTGGCGCGCAGCGAGATTGTGGTCGTCTCGTTCACATTGCCGGTTACGCCCAGCTCTAGCTGACCGCGGTCGTCCGGCGTATCGTTGCTGACTTTTTCGCCATTGAACGCCAAATCGTTTTGACCCGCGCCTTTCAGCCAGTTCACCGCGACATACGGCTGCCAGGCTTTAACATCTTGCTGCTCAAAGTAGCTGGTCTTCACGCCGAGACGGCCAAACAGGCTGTTGTTGTCCAGGGTTGATACCCGCACGCCATCCGGGTCGGTGTGATTTTCCTGATCGAGATAGCTGTAGATCACCTGCGCCTGAGGCTCAATCTTCCACGTACGCGCGCTTTCTGAAGGGATCACCCACGCATGGCCGACTTCAACAGAGGCGGCAAAACCTTTACTGTCATACTTTTCATTATTGCGATTGCTGGTGACGGTGTTGTTATACCAGCTGTATGATGCCCAGGTATCGATGTAGCTGCCGAGACGCAATTTCGGGTCTTCCTGCCAGGTGGCGTACAGGCCAACGTTGAAACCGTCGACTTTACCCTGTGCGGTACGCACATTGTGTTTTGCATCTGAATCCGTTTTCGCCTGACCTGCGCCAAACATGCCGCCCGCGCGCAGTATCCCTTTGTCCATCGGCTTGCTGATGACATCACTGCCCACCTGGAGTACGGTGGTGGTGGTGTCGTAGCTGACTTTATCGCCGCCGGCATCGTTCTCATGATAGCGGCCCTTCACGTACATCCAGGTGTTCAGGTCGTCTGTATTACGGAAGGTGAGCTGGTCACGATCGTCACGTTTATGCAGGAACATACTCTGCGCCGCGAGATAGTTACCCAGATAAGCGCCAACTTCCGGGGCCATGACTTCTGGCAGGGGTTGACCGCCATTATCGGTGCCGCTACCGCCATCGGTACCGCTACCGCTACCGCCATCGGTGCCGCTACCGCCATCGGTGTTGCTACCGCCATCGGTGCCGCTGCCGCCATCGGTGCCGCTGCCGCCATCGGTACCGCTGTCACCATCGTCAGTATCATCCGACGGATCGTCTGACGGGGTCGCTTTGGATTCCAGATACCAGTTACCGTTGTCGTGTTGATACAGACCATACTCATAAGCCCCGGCGACAACCGGTTTGGATAAAGTTAACTGTGCTTCTGAACTGCCGCCGACGCTGACAACCTCCATACCATTAACGGTTTGCGCGCCCAGCCCGCCGATATTGGCGATGCTGACGCCAGACTGACCGTAGCTGCTGCCGGTGATGGACAGATGGTCGGTCGGCGAGCTGTCTTCGCCAAGTTGGCTGTTCATCACGATTTGGCTGCCGGCGGAGCCGGTATAGTCGCCGTTAATCGTAAAATTGTTGCCAACGCTATTATCGGCGGCGCTGAGTAACAGCGTGCCGCTGTTGCTTACATTGCCATTAATGGTGTCGACGCCGGATGTTCTTAGCGTTGAGTTATCGTCAACCGCATTCCACGCCGCGAGGATACCGCCGCTGAGGACATCAATGTTGTTATTGACTTCGCCTGCGCTGGCAAATTGCGCGCCATTTTCGATGGTGAGGGTGGCGTCGCTGCCGGCGACGCCGAGAGTAGCGCCTTCCGCGACCAGAGTGGTGCCGCTTTTCAGAAGCGTATTGCCGGTATAACTATTGGCGCCGGTTAAGGTCAGGGTATTGGCATCGACTTTTTCCACGTTGCCGCTACCGATGATACCGGTGGCAAAAGTAGAGTCGCTTCCCTGATTGAAGATCAGCGTGCCGTTATTGGTCAGGCTGCCGGTGAGGGTCGCAGTTTTCTGCCCGTTGCCTAACTGTAGCGTGGCCGCTTCCGCTACCAGCGTGTTGCTGCTATTAGCGACAGCGCCCGCCAGCGTCAACTGGCCGCTATTAACCTGGAGGGAATCGCCGCTGCCGATGATGTCGAGGTTGCCGGTGAGCGTCCAGTCTTCACCGTTCATTTTCACGGAGGCAAAACCGTCGCCATCGTTAAGGCCGACAAAGTTGCTGTCTTCCGTACCAGAACCGACCAGCGAGAGTGCGTTACCCGTTGAGCCCGTGGAGATGACATCGCCGATGAGGGAAGAGCCGGTATTGAGTACCAGGCTGTTATTTTTGCTGCTGGCAAACATCACGGCCGCATCGCCGCCGCCGAGTAAACCGCTGTTGATGATATCGGCTTTCGCGTCATTAGCGACGTTGATACCGTTCTGGCTACCCTGCACGGTGCCGCTGTTGTTAATTTTGCTGTTGCCGTCGCTTAATGCAACACCATCGCCTGCGGTACCGGTGATGGCGCCGCTGTTATCTAACCCGAGGCCGATTTGCGAACTCAGGCCGTTTTTCCCGCTAATCACGCCGGTATCGGTATTGGTGATACTAATTGCCGATGACTCTTCGCTAACGAAAATACCGTTGTTGGCGCCAGTAATGATTCCGCTATTATTAAAATCACCCGCCATTGATTGCACGTTAACGGCATTGTCAGTTGCAGATGAAATAATTGCATTTTCATTATTATTAATTTCTACTGGTTGCGCATCGATATTAATATTCAGACCGATTCCCGAACCGGAAATATTGCCTTCATTGGTAACTTTTTCGACTTTCATCCCGCTAACGGATACTGCTGGGGTGTTATCTGCGGAGGAGACGGTGACGTCTCTATTGATGACGTACTCGGTATCAGCCGAGAAGTCTTGCGGCACGGAGGTTGACTCGGCAATCGTGCCTGCGCTGACAACAATTGGCGTAAACATTAATAAGGCGGGAAATATTCTCGCCAGCGTTTTGGTTGTTCTGTTTAGTTCAAAATGTTTGTTGCTCATATACACGTCCATTTGCGTAAATAGCGCTTCCGGTTAACGCTATATATTAGAGTTTTGTTTTTGATTTAAAATTTTGGGGCTCAAAATGAAGAGCGTAAAATTATTGGTTGTACATTGTGGGGTGTATAGATTTATTTATTAAAGAATGATTTAATCTCGCCTTAAAATATCCAGTGACCGTATCATTTCTAATGATAAATTCGTATGGGGAATTAAATGGGGGCGCCAATTGTGCTCTGGGACGCCTGCATTTTTGTTGTGATGGGAGGATTATCATTAGCTGCGATCGACTTTTCCTCAGGCATTCCCCCCTTTCAGTGAGCGAGTTAACTGTCTACACTCACTGCTACAAGAATACAAAAGACAGGCCCATTCATGATTCTGATAATTTACTCGCATCCTTATCCGCATCACTCCCATGCGAATAAGAGGATGCTTGAGCAGGCAGGGACGCTTGATGGCGTAGAGATACGCTCCCTCTATGAGCTATATCCCGACTTCAATATTGATATCGCTGCCGAGCAGGCGGCGCTGGCGCGCGCCGATCTGGTTATCTGGCAGCATCCAATGCAGTGGTACAGCGTGCCACCGCTGTTAAAACTGTGGATGGATAAAGTCCTGTCCCACGGCTGGGCGTACGGCCACAACGGTATTGCGTTACACGGTAAATCGTTAATGTGGGCGGTTACTACCGGCGGCGGCGAAAGCCACTTCGATATTGGTTCATTCCCCGGCTTTGACGTGCTGGCGCAGCCTCTGCAGGCAACGGCGCTGTACTGTGGTATGAAATGGCTGCCGCCGTTTGCCATGCACTGTACCTTTATCTGCGATGACGAAACGCTGCAGGCGCAGGCCCGTCATTATCGTCAACGCTTAATCGAATGGCAGGAGGCGCATAACAATGGATAGCCATACGCTAATACAGGCGCTGATTTACCTCGGTTCCGCTGCGCTTATCGTGCCGATCGCCGTGCGTCTTGGGCTGGGATCGGTGCTCGGATATCTGATTGCCGGCTGCGTTATCGGCCCGTGGGGACTGCGGCTGGTTACTGACGCTGAGGCGATTCTGCATTTTGCCGAAATCGGCGTGGTGCTGATGCTGTTTGTTATAGGTCTTGAGCTGGATCCGCAGCGCCTATGGAAACTGCGCGCCTCGGTATTTGGCGGCGGTGCGCTGCAAATGGTGGTGTGCGGCGCGTTTATCGGCCTGTTCTGCATGCTGCTTGGCTTGCGCTGGCAGGTTGCGGAGCTGATCGGGATGACGCTGGCGCTGTCGTCGACGGCGATTGCGATGCAGGCGATGAACGAACGTAACCTGACGGTGACGCAGCTGGGACGCAGCGCCTTCGCCGTGCTGTTGTTCCAGGATATCGCCGCTATCCCTCTGGTCGCGATGATTCCGCTGCTGGCGGCCAGCGGCGGTTCAACCACGCTGGCCGCGTTTGCGCTGTCGGCGTTAAAAGTGGCCGGCGCGCTGGCGCTGGTGGTGCTGTTAGGGCGCTATTTGACCCGGCCGGTGCTGCGCTTTGTTGCCCGTTCCGGCCTGCGCGAAGTGTTCAGCGCCGTGGCCCTGTTCCTGGTCTTCGGCTTCGGATTGCTGCTGGAGGAAGTCGGGCTGTCGATGGCGATGGGCGCGTTTCTTGCCGGGGTGCTTCTCGCTAGTTCTGAATACCGCCATGCGCTGGAGAGCGATATCGAACCGTTTAAAGGGTTGCTGTTGGGGCTGTTCTTTATCGGCGTCGGTATGTCTATCGACTTTGGGACCCTGGTCACCCATCCGCTACGTATCCTGATCCTGCTGGTGGGTTTCCTGGCGATTAAGGCCTTGATGCTATGGTTGATTGCTAAACCACTGGGTGTACCGCGCGCGCAGCGCCGCTGGTTTGCCGTATTATTGGGGCAGGGGAGTGAGTTCGCTTTCGTGGTCTTCGGCGCCGCGCAGATGGCCGATGTGCTGGATAGCGAGTGGGCGAAGGCGCTGACGCTGGCGGTGGCGCTATCGATGGCGGCAACGCCTATCCTGCTGGTGCTGCTGACGCGAATGGAGAAATCCGCCAGTAACCAGGAGCGCGAAGCGGACGAGATTGATGAAGAGCAGCCGCGGGTAATTATCGCCGGTTTTGGCCGCTATGGGCAGATAGCCGGCCGTGTGCTGCTTTCCAGCGGGGTGAAAATGGTTATCCTCGATCACGATCCGGACCACGTTGATACCCTTCGCAAGTTCGATATGAAGGTGTTTTACGGCGATGCCACGCGGGTGGATCTGCTGGAATCGGCGGGGGCGGCTAAGGCGGAAGTGCTGATTAACGCCATCGACGATCCGCAGGCCAGCCTGCAACTGGTGGAGCTGGCGAAAGAACATTTCCCGCATCTGCAGATCATTTCACGCGCCCGCGATGTCGATCACTACATTCAGCTGCGCCAGGCCGGGGTAGAAGCGCCGGAGCGCGAGACCTTCGAATCGGCGCTGAAAAGCGGCCGCATGACGCTGGAAGCCTTAGGTCTGGGCGCTTATGAGGCCCGCGAGCGCGCCGATCTGTTCCGCCGCTTTAACCAGCAGATGGTGGAAGAGATGGTGGCGATGGCGGAAAATGACGCTGCCTCGCGGGTGGCGGTGTTCAAGCGTACCAGCGATATGCTTACCGGCATCATTAATGAGGACCGTAATCATCTGTCGCTAGTGCAGCGTCACGGCTGGCAAGGTACTGAAGAAGGACGGCACACCGGAGACGTCCGCGATGAGCCGGAGAATAAGCCTTCAACCTAAGGTGGTAAGCAAATGTTGCGTTAACTTTACAGCTAACATTTTGTTTTCAATTTAGTTCCTGATCTGGCGGCTCATGAGGCTTACGTGGGCTCGCCAGCAAATCTAAAAATTTTCTTATTCTTTACTCTTCGTTCAGTCGACGAAGTATTACGCTTTCCGTATAGTGGCGGCAATTTTTTGCATTCGGGATATTTTCAATGATTAGTCTGATTGCGGCGTTAGCTGTAGATCGCGTAATTGGCATGGAGAACGCTATGCCATGGGACTTGCCTGCCGATCTCGCCTGGTTTAAACGTAACACCTTAAACAAGCCGGTGGTAATGGGGCGTTTGACCTGGGAATCCATCGGTCGCCCGTTGCCAGGACGTAAAAATATCGTTATCAGCAGCAAGCCAGGCAGCGACGATCGCGTGCAGTGGGTGAAGTCTGTTGATGAAGCGATTGCCGCCTGCGGCGACGCGGAAGAGATTATGGTGATCGGCGGTGGCCGCGTTTACGAGCAGTTCCTGCCAAAAGCGCACAAACTCTACCTGACCCATATTGATGCGGAAGTGGAAGGAGATACCCATTTCCCGGATTACGATCCGGACGAGTGGGAATCGGTGTTCAGTGAGTTCCACGATGCCGACGCGCAAAACTCCCACAGCTACTGCTTTGAGATCCTCGAGCGTCGTTAAGCTAACATAGCGTGGATTGAAAAACCCCGGTCGCGTCAGGCGTGACCGGGGTTTTATTTTATCAGGAATCTCCCGTACCGGAGGTAGCCCGGATAAGGCGCAGCGCGCCGCCATCCGGGATCGACTCAGGAGGCGACCGCTTCGCCTTCGTCGAGGCTTTTCTGGCGGTTGGAACGCTGGGTGAAATACGTTTTATCTTCCCAGCGCAGGCAGGTCAGGTCGCCGCCCCAGCAGCAGCCGGTATCCAGCGCATAGATACCTTCCGGCGTACCGCGGCCTTCCAGCGACGCCCAGTGGCCAAAGGCGATACTGTACTCGCGGGCGACCGGGCCCGGAATGGCAAACCATGGCTTAAGCGGGGCTGGCGCGTCTTCCGGCGCCTCTTTGCTGTACATATCCAACTGGCCGTTCGGGAAGCAATAGCGCATGCGGGTGAAGGCGTTGGTGATAAAGCGCAGGCGCGCCAGGCCGCTGAGCTCATTGCTCCAGTGGTTCGGCATATCGCCATACATCGCGTCGAGGAAGAACGGATAAGAGTCGCTCGCCAGCACGGCTTCGACATCGCGCGCGCACTGTTTGGCGGTTTCCAGATCCCACTGCGGCGTGATGCCGGCATGAGCCATCACCAGCTTTTTCTCTTCATCGACCTGCATCAGCGGCTGGCGACGCAGCCAGTTGAGCAGTTCGTCAGCGTCGGGCGCTTCCAGCAGCGGCGTCAGACGGTCTTTGGGCTTGTTGCGGCTAATGCCGGCAAATACCGCCAGCAGATGCAGGTCATGGTTGCCCAGCACGATGCGCACGCTATCGCCGAGCGTTTTCACGAACCGCAGCACTTCCAGAGAGCCGGGGCCGCGCGCGACCAGGTCGCCGGTGAGCCACAGGGTATCCGTATCAGGATTAAACTCCACCTGCTCCAGCAATGCGATCAGTTCATCGTAGCAACCATGAATGTCGCCAATAAGGTATGTAGCCATTGTTTTTAATGTATAAGCGTTGGAACTGCGAGACGGAAGACAGGGATCTCGATAGTGAACGGTGCGCCGTTGCTATCAATCATCTCATAATGACCCTGCATGGTGCCCAGCGGCGTTTCGATAACCGCGCCGCTGGTGTATTGATACTCTTCGCCGGCAGGGATGTGCGGCTGTTCGCCGACCACCCCTTCACCCTGGACTTCCGTCTCGCGACCGTGTCCATTGGTGATGAGCCAGTAGCGGCCGAGAAGCTGAACCTGACTCCGCCCCAGGTTGCGAATAGTGACGGTGTAAGCGAAGACGTAGCGCTCTTCTTCCGGAGAAGATTGCGATTCGATATAGACGCTTTGCACCTGGACGCAAACACGAGGCGAATTAATCATGGTTAGCTCTCCTTCGAAGGCAGATTGTTGGATAACCAGTTGGCCATCTTACAGTACTGCTCTACAGAAATATTTTCCGCACGTACCGCCGGGTCGACGCCCAGCTCCGTCAGCACCTCAACGCTAAACAGATTGCCGAGACTATTACGGATGGTCTTACGGCGCTGGTTGAAGGCTTCAGTGGTGATACGGCTCAGCACGCGGACATCCTTCACCGGGTACGGCATGGTGCGGTGCGGCACCAGGCGCACGACGGCGGAATCCACTTTTGGCGGCGGCGTAAAGGCGGTCGGCGGGACTTCAAGTACCGGGATCACCTGGCAGTAGTACTGCGCCATTACGCTTAATCGACCATACGCTTTACTATTCGGCCCGGCAACCAGACGATTAACCACTTCCTTCTGCAGCATAAAGTGCATATCGGCAATGGCATCAGTATAGCTGAAGAGGTGGAACATCAACGGCGTTGAGATGTTGTACGGCAGGTTGCCGAAGACGCGCAGCGGCTGGCCCATTTTCTCCGACAGTTCTCCGAAGTTCATGGTCATCGCATCCTGCTGGTAAATGGTCAGCTTAGGGCCGAGGAACGGATGCGTCTGCAGGCGGGCCGCCAGATCGCGGTCCAGCTCGATAACGGTTAACTGGTCGAGGCGTTCGCCGACCGGTTCGGTCAGCGCGGCGAGACCCGGGCCGATTTCGACCATCGCCTGGCCTTTCTGAGGATTGATGGCCGAAACAATGCTGTCGATCACGAACTGATCGTTGAGAAAGTTTTGCCCGAAGCGTTTACGGGCTAAATGGCCCTGATGGACTCGATTATTCATTGGGTATTAACAATCATTTTGATGGCGAGATTAAGCGCCGTGATAAAACTGCCGACGTCCGCTTTCCCCTGACCGGCTAATTCCAGCGCGGTCCCGTGGTCAACGGAGGTACGAATAAATGGTAAACCGAGCGTAATATTCACGCCGCGGCCAAAGCCCTGGTATTTTAGCACGGGCAGGCCCTGATCGTGGTACATCGCGAGTACCGCATCGGCATTATCGAGATATTTTGGCTGAAAAAGGGTATCCGCAGGCAGCGGACCGCTTAAATTCATGCCCTTTGCCCGCATCTCTTCCAGCACGGGAATAATGGTATCGATCTCTTCCGTCCCCATGTGGCCGCCTTCGCCGGCGTGGGGATTCAGGCCGCAAACCAGCACGTGCGGCTGAGCGATACCGAATTTATGCCGCAGATCGGCATCGAGGATGGTAATTACTTCGCGCAGCAGCTCTGGCGTAATTGCCTCGCTTATTGCTTTTAGCGGCAGATGGGTGGTGGCCAGCGCGACCCGCAGCTCTTCGGTCGCCAGCATCATCACCACTTTGCTGGCGTGAGCGCGTTCTTCAAAGAACTCGGTATGGCCGGTGAAGGAGATACCGGCGTCATTGATGTTGCCTTTGTGCACCGGCCCGGTAATCAACGCCGCGAATTCTCCCTTAAGGCAGCCATCGCAGGCGCGCGCCAGGGTTTCCACCACATAGTTGCCGTTAGCGACATTAAGCACGCCCGGCTGTACCGGCGCGTTGAGGGCAACGGGAAGTAGCGTGAGCGTGCCCGCCCGCTGCGGCTGTGGAGGAAGGGTTGGATCGTAAGGGAGGAGCGATAAAGGAAGACCGAGCTGGCGGGCTCGGTCAGTTAACAGTGCGCCATCGGCGCAGATAACCAGTTCAACCGGCCAGTCGCGCTGTGCAAGCTCGGCGACAAGATCGGGACCAATCCCCGCGGGCTCGCCGGGAGTGATAACAACACGTTGCATAGAAACGTTCCTTCGGGCCAGGGGGGCCCGGCTGCGCAGTCGGCCCCAGCCGTTGCTGGGGCGACCGGTCTCCCCTCCCGCTACGCTTTTAAGGCGTGGAGAGGGGAGAACTTTAGTTGCTCAGAATTTTGACGTAAGCGCTGGCGCGCTGTTCCTGCATCCAGGTTGCCGCTTCTTCAGAGAATTTGCGGTTCATCAGCATGCGGTAAGCACGATCTTTCTGCGCGGCGTCGGTTCTGTCGACATTGCGGGTATCCATCAGTTGGATCAGGTGCCAGCCGAAGGAGGAGTGAACCGGGCCGCTGGTCTGGCCTTTGTTCAGACGCATCAGCGCATCGCGGAACGCGGGATCGAAGATATCCGGCGTCGCCCAGCCTAAGTCGCCGCCCTGATTGGCGGAACCCGGATCCTGGGAAAACTCTTTCGCCGCTTTATCGAAAGTGGTCTTACCGCTCTTAATGTCAGCGGCGATCTGTTCCAGCTTCGCCTGCGCCTGCGCGTCGTTCATGATCGGCGACGGCTTCAGCAGGATGTGGCGGGCATGGACTTCGGTGACGGAGATGTTCTGGCTGCCGCCGCGCATATCGTTAACTTTCAGGATATGGAAGCCGACGCCGGAACGAATCGGACCGACAACATCGCCTTTCTTCGCGGTACTCAGCGCCTGAGCGAAGATACCCGGCAGCTCCTGAATACGCCCCCAGCCCATCTGGCCGCCTTTCAGCGCCTGCTGGTCAGCAGAGTAGGTGATAGCCAGTTTGCCGAAGTTAGCGCCGTTACGGGCCTGTTCAACGACGGACTTCGCCTGCTCTTCCGCAGCCGCAACCTGATCGGAGGTCGGGTTCTCCGGCAGCGCGATCAGGATGTGGCTCAGGTTCAGCTCGGTGCTGGCATCGTTCTGATCGCCAATCTGCTTAGCCAGCGCTTCAACTTCCTGCGGCAGCACGGTGATACGGCGGCGCACTTCGTTGTTACGTACTTCCGAAATCAGCATCTCTTTACGGATCTGGTTACGGTAGGTGTTGTAGTTGATGCCTTCATAGGCCAGACGGCTACGCATCTGATCCATCGACATGTTGTTCTGTTTGGCTATGTTGGCGATGGCCTGGTCAAGCTGATCGTCGCTGACTTTCACGCCCATTTTCTGACCCATTTGCAGAACGATCTGGTCCATGATCAATCTTTCGAGGATCTGATGACGCAGGGTCGCGTCATCCGGCAGCTGCTGTCCCGCCTGACCAGCGTTGAGCTTCACCGACTGCATCAGACCATCGACGTCGCTTTCCAGAACAACGCCATTATTGACGACAGCCGCTACTTTATCGACCACCTGCGGGGCGGCGAAACTGGTATTCGCGATCATGGCGATACCGAGAAGCAGCGTTTTCCAGTTCTTCATACTTTTTCCATTTCAATTAACCGCAAATGCGGATTACGTTTTAAACCAGACGCCTTACAGCGAGCTCTGGTACGGCAAAATGTTCGAGCGCAGCATCTGCTGGGTGCCAAGACCGTAGTTGGAGCTCAGACCACGCAGTTCGATGTTGATACCGAAGGTGTTGTCGTATTTGCTCTCACCGCCGTTGTTGTTATCCCAGCCGTTGATCTTACGTTCGTAGCCAAGGCGGATAGCGTAGCAGCAAGAGTTATACTGTACCCCTAACATCTGGTTAGCCGCTTTTTTGGTATTGGTATCGAAGTAGTACGCGCCGACCACTGACCAACGATCGACAATCGGCCAGCTGGCGGTCATACCCACCTGAGAAATACCTTCTTTGTACTGCTGAGCGGTGGAATACGAAGGCAGCGTCGCCTGAATATATTCCGGACTCGCGTAACGGTAGTTCAGTTGCACTAAGCGGTTTTCGTCGCGGCGGTATTCAATGGTTCCGTTGCCGGTTGCGACGTTATCCAGACGCGTATCGTACTGGATCCCCCCGCGTAAACCCCAGTTATCGGTGATACGCCAGTAAGTATCGCCGGCCCAGACCAGTGAACCCGTGGTGTCGTTATTCTCCCAGTTGATGTTGTCCGCACCGGTGCGAGACTCGGTGAAATAGTAGATTTGACCAACGGAAATATTAAAACGTTCAACGGCCGCGTCATCATATACGCGAGATGTGACGCCGGTGGTGACCTGGTTGGCTGACGCGATACGGTCAAGGCCGCTGTAGGAGCGGTCGCGGAACAGGCCGCTATAGTCGGACTGCAGCAGTGTCGAGTCGTAGACGCCAATGTGGCTCTGGTCGCGATACGGGATGTACAGGTACTGCATGCGCGGTTCCAGGGTCTGGGTATACCCTTCCTGCATATCGCGTTCGAAGACCATTTTGCCGTCGATTTTGAATTGCGGCATCACGCGGTTAACCGAATCTTTGTAATCGGTACCGTTAGCGGTGTTGTACTGATCGAGATTACTCTGCTGATAGTGGGTCGCCAGCAGCTTCGCCTCGGTATTGATGCTTCCCCAGCCGTTAGACAGCGGCAGGTTGATCGTCGGCTCCATGTGCAGGCGCGTTGCTTCCGGCATATCGCCGTTGGTGTTGACGAAGTGCACCGCCTGCGCATACAGATGAGTATCGAACGGACCGACGTCATTCTGGTAGGCGTTAATATCGAGCTGAGGCTCAGCAGCGTAGGAGTTGCTTGAGCTACGGTCGAAGACCTGGAACTGCTTGGTCGACACGGTGGCGTCAAAGTTCTGGTTAACGTAACCGGCGCTGAATTTCTGCGTCGCGTAGCCGTCGGTACTGGAACCGTACTTAGAGCTAAAGTCGTTAAAGTAATCCGGGTCGCTGACTTTGGTGTAGTCGGCGTTCAGACGCCACACCTGATCGATAACCGCGTTGTGGTTCCAGTAGAACATCCAGCGGCGGCTATTGCTGTCGTTGGAGTGATCGTCTTCGTACACTTTATCGGAAGGCAGGTAATCGAATTCGAATAAACCTGCGCCCGCCTGGGTCAGATAACGGAATTCGTTTTCCCACATTACGCCGCCGCGTTTATTCATATAGTGCGGCGTAATGGTGGCGTCGAAGTTCGGCGCGATATTCCAGTAATAGGGCAGCGAGAACTCAACGCCATTTTTAGTGCTGTATTTGGCGTTGGGGATCAGGAAGCCGGAGCGGCGCTTATCGCCGACCGGCAGCTGCAGATATGGGCTATAAAAAATAGGGACGGAACCCAGCTTAAAGCGCGCGTTCCAGATTTCGGCAACCTGCTCTTCGCGGTCATGGATAACTTCGCTGCCGACGACGCTCCAGGTATCAGAACCCGGCAGACAGGAGGTGAAGCTGCCGTTTTCCAGAATGGTATAGCGGTTTTCGCCGCGCTGCTTCATCAGGTCGGCGGTACCGCGCCCCTGACGGCCAACCATCTGATAGTCGCCTTTCCAGACGTTAGTATCTTTGGTGTTCAGGTTCGACCACGCCTTCGGCCCCTTCAGAATAACCTGGTTATCGTCATAATGAACGTTGCCAAGCGCATCAACGGTACGCACCGGCTGCGGTTGTCCCGCCGGCTGCTGCTGATGCAACTGCACCTCGTCGGCCTGCAGGCGACTATTCCCCTGATTAATATCAACGTTGCCGGTAAATACGGCATTATCAGGGTAGTTGCCTTTCGCATGATCGGCGTTAATCGTCACCGGCTGATCGTTAGGCTTCCCTTCAACGAGAGGGCGATTATAGCTTGGCACGCCAAGCATACATTGCGTGGCGAGATCGGCGGCCATGCCCTGTTGGCTATACAAGGCGCTGGCGATCATGGTGGCCAGGAGGCTGGGGATACGTTTTTTCATACGTTTTATTTGTTGTTCCGTCATCTTGTGGCAGCGGCTTGCAAACGGTCAGAGCCTAACGTACTCATCTTAATCGCGCTAGTCTTAATCCGCTCGTTTCGTTTCTGAGCGTTAGGCACCGTGTAGAATGGCGAGTATGATAAAGCAAATTATAGGCGATGTCCCACATGACCGTGGCGTCAACGCTTGGTAACGTGCGGTCAGATATAGCTTAACTGGTAGCAGAAAGATTGGGGAGTCTATGCAGTATTTGGGTAAAGTGATTGGTGTCGCGGTTGCATTATTGATGGGCGGCGGCTTCTGGGGCGTGGTGCTTGGCTTTTTAGTCGGACATATGTTTGACCGGGCCCGTAGCCGTCGGCTGAATTTATTTGCCAACCAGCAGGAGCGGCAGTCGCTGTTCTTTTCCACCACTTTTGAAGTGATGGGGCATCTGACTAAATCTAAAGGGCGCGTGACGGAAGCCGATATTCATGTGGCGAATGTGCTGATGGATCGTATGAATCTGCACGGCGAGTCGCGTACCGCGGCGCAGCAGGCTTTTCGCGCCGGCAAGGCCGATAATTACCCGCTGCGCGAAAAAATGCGCCAGCTGCGCAGCGTCTGTTTTGGTCGCTTCGATTTAATTAGGATGTTTCTGGAAATTCAGCTGCAGGCGGCCTTCGCCGACGGCGAATTACACCCCAATGAACGCGAAGTGTTGTTTGTTATCGCCGACGAGCTAGGTATCTCGCGTGCGCAGTTTGAGCAATTCCTGCGCATGATGCAGGGCGGCGCGCAGTTCGGCGGCGGCTCGCAGCAGCAATCCTATGGTCAGCGCGGCGGCAATGGCGGCTGGCAGCAGGCACAGCGCGGCCCGACGCTTGAAGACGCTTGTAACGTTCTCGGCGTCAAGCCGACCGATGATGCCGCCACCGTCAAACGCGCTTACCGTAAACTAATGAGCGAACATCACCCGGACAAGCTGGTGGCCAAAGGGCTGCCGCCGGAGATGATGGAAATGGCGAAACAGAAAGCGCAGGAAATCCAGAAAGCCTGGGAGCTCATCAAAGAGCAGCGCGGCTTCTGAATCCCGAAAGGCTTCTCCTGCGGGGAGAAGCCTTAGTTCGCGCCCTGCGCGCGGCGATACATCCGCCGCGGGTGGCCAATCTTTCCGTACAGCATTTCCACTTCCAGAAAACTCACTTCTACGCAATGCTCGAGATAACGACGGGCGGTGGTCTTGCTCAACCCGGTTTCGCTGACCACTTCGTCAACCGAAAAACAGTGCGTTTCGCGGCCATGAAATAAATTTTGTACCAGCGCCAGGGTCTTTTCTTCGATGCCCTTGCTGCCGTTATCGGCGCGAAAATTTTTAGCCTGCAGCTGATACAGAGAATCAACGTTTTGCTGATCGACGATTTTCCATTCCCGCTGCTGATCGTAAAACTGAATAAAGCGCTCCAGCGACTGGCTCAGCCGTTTCCACGAAACCGGCTTGAGAATGTAGTCGAAGGCGCCGTTGCGTATCGCCTGGCTGCAGGTTTCCATATCGCTGGCGGCGGTGATGAAAATGACCGAGCAATTGGCATTGGCCAGAATCGGGTCGGTCATCAGAGTAACGCCTTTGCCGTCCGGCAGATAATTATCCAGCAGGACCAGCTGCGGCGGCCTGGCGTTGAGCATCTGCCGCGCCTGGGAAAGCGAGGCGGCCATTCCCGCCAGCCGCATGCGCGGGTGTTTCTGTATCAGCTCGGCATGCAGGCGGGCCAGCTCGTTTTCATCTTCGATGATCAGCACATCGACCAGATCATGATGCATCGTTGGCCTCCGGTTGCGGATGGGCTGGCGGGTCGGCGGGAATAAACAGGGTAAATATCGTTCCGCGCGGCGCGTTATCGGCAACCTCAATCGTGCCGCCAGCCTGAGTCACATAATGTTCAATAAGATACAGACCAATACCGTGATCGCCACGGGTTTTTGTCGTCACCCCGCGCTCAAAAATACGTTCGCGGATATCCGGGCGAATTCCGACGCCGCGATCGGCCACCTCAATCATCAGCTCGCGGGCGTTGAGTTGAATCAGTACCTCGACCGGCTCGTGAGGTAGTTCAGCGCGCTGCGTCGCTTCAATGGCGTTATCCAGCAGGTTGCCGATGATCGAGATAAGTTCCGACTCCATCAGCGACGACAGCGGGCGATCGATACGACAGGCCGGATCAAAGCTCAGTTCAACGCCTTTTTCATAAGCGCGGGTGGCTTTACCCAGCAGCAGGCCGCATAGCGTCGGCGAGCGGAAGCGCGAGGAGATGAAGTCCAGCAGCTCCTGGGCATGTTCCGATTGCGCCTGTATATAGCGAATAGCTTCGTCGTAGTGGCCCATATGCAGCAGGCCGGAGAGCGTGGTCATGCGGTTGAGCTGCTCGTGGCGCATAATGCGCAGGTTATCGACATAGCGTTTCACCTGGCTGAGCTGGGCGGTGAGGGCGTTAATTTCATCGCGGTCGCGGAAGGTGATCACCCAGCCCTGCAGCGAGTTTTCCAGCATGATGCGCACCCGGCTGGCGAGTACCGTCAGCTGGTTGAAGCGACACAGTTCATCGTGCGTATCGTTCGCCAGCATCGCGCCGCTGGCGAAGAACGGCTGCGGCGCGATCACGCTATCAATCGATTTGCCGCGCAGCAGATGCGCGGGCTGCTTAAGCCCCAGCAGGCTGCGGGCGGCGTGGTTAATCACCTCAATCCGTCGCTGGCTGTCGATAACGATAACCCCTTCGAAAATCGATTCCATCATCGCTTTTTGCTGGCGAACCAGCAGGCCAATTTCGCGCGGCTCCAGCGAAAAAATCTGCTTTTTAATACTGCGGGTAAAATACCAGGAGAAGATAAACAGGGCGATCAGCAACAGGATGGCGGCGACAAAAATATTCACTACCTTTTGCACGGTGATGCTGTCGAGATAGCTGGTCAGATAGCCGACGGAGACGATGCCGATCACCCGCCCGTTGTCGTCGACAATGGGCGTTTTACTGCGTAGCGAGATGCCCAAACCGCCTTTACGGATGGTAGTGATAGTTTTGCCTTCCAGCACCGCCTGGTTATCGCCGCCCACTAAGCGGGTGCCGACCCATTCCGGGTGCACGGAATGAAACAGATGTACGCCTTTATCATCGCCGATGACGATAAAGCTGGCATCGCTGTGGGCGGCGATTTGCCTCATGAAGGCGCCGATAGCCTGCGGGTCGTGCAGACTGACCTGCTGGCGTAGATTGGGCATCAGCGCAATCTCTTCGGCCTGAATTTTCGCCCTGGCGCTCATTTCCTGATACAGCTGGCGGCTGGCGTCGAGATAATAATAAACGCCAAGCAGAGCGAATAAGATGGAGAAAAAGGCCACCAGGGAGATGAACAGCTTAAATTGAAATGAAACTTTCATAGTTATGCGCACAGTATTTGAGATGCGGCAACGATATCGTCAGCGGCCAGAAGAACAATTTATCTACTGGCGCCTATTTATAAAGGGTAATTATCCGGTTAATAAAAAAACCATAAAAACCACGTTTAGAAATCAGATATGTATCACGCTGATTAATATACCCGTCATACTTCAAGTTGCATGGGCGTTGGCAATAACTCGGCCCATCCCTGGGCCTCGCCCTTACGGGCGCAGTGAACTGCGTTCAAATTCGTTCCTGACGAATTTGTCCTCACTCACCCCAGTCACTTACTGGAGTAAGCTCCTGGGGATTCGCTGCGTCGCCGCCTTCCTGCAACTCGAATTATTTAGGGTATAGAAACCATAAAAACCATAATGACCATTAAAACTTCTTTTTTAATCTGCCTTTTCTCACATTAACGCCGTGCCAGCCCCTCTACCCTGAAAAGGAATAATAACTACAGGGCTGAATTTATGAGCACCACAGACAACGCATTCTCTGCAACCCTTGAACCTATTAACAAACCGAAAGCCTCGTTGAAGCAGCGCTGGTGGCACGTGATGGATAGCTGGAAAGTGGGGATTATCCCGCTGCCGCTATTTTTGCTGGCCGGTGGTCTTATCGCGCTGGACTGCCTTGGCGGCAAGCTGCCGAGCGATATCGTGGTAATGGTGGCGACGCTGGCCTTCTTCGGTTTTGCCTGCGGCGAGTTCGGCAAGCGTCTGCCGGTACTCGGTAAGCTTGGCGCGGCGGCGATTTGCGCCACCTTTATTCCTTCGGCGCTGGTCCATTACGGCCTGCTGCCGGATGTGGTGGTTGAATCCACCACCAAATTCTATAAATCGACCAATATTCTTTATCTCTACATCTGCTGCATTATCGTTGGCAGCATTATGAGCATGAACCGCACCACGCTGATTCAGGGGTTCCTGAAGATCTTCCTGCCGATGCTGTGCGGCGAAGTTGTCGGCATGCTGGTAGGCGTCGGCGTGGGTAGCCTGTTGGGAATGGATCCGTTCCAGGTCTTCTTCTTTATCGTGTTGCCGATTATGGCCGGCGGCGTGGGCGAAGGGGCGATCCCGCTGTCGATTGGCTATGCGGCGCTGATGCATATGGATCAGGGGGTTGCGCTGGGACGCGTGCTGCCGATGGTGATGCTGGGCAGCCTGACGGCGATCGTCATTGCTGGCTGTCTGAACCAGCTTGGCAAACGCTTCCCGCATCTGACCGGCGAAGGCCAGCTAATGCCGAACCGCAGTAATGAAACCCGCAGCCTGAGCGAAAGCGAAGGATTTGGCGGTAAAACTGATGTGGCGACGCTGGCCTCCGGCGCGCTGCTGGCGGTGCTGCTGTATATGATGGGCATGCTCGGACATAAATTGATTGGCCTGCCGGCGCCGGTTGGCATGCTGTTCCTCGCGGTGCTGCTGAAGCTGGCGAATGTGGTTTCGCCGCGCCTGCAGGAGGGCTCGCAGGTGGTGTATAAATTCTTCCGCACCGCGGTGACTTATCCGATTCTGTTTGCCGTCGGCGTGGCGATTACCCCGTGGCAGGAGCTGGTAAACGCCTTCACGCTCACCAACCTGCTGGTCATTGTCTGCACCGTCTCGGCGCTGGTGGCCACCGGGTTCTTCGTTGGTAAAAAAATGGGGATGCATCCGGTCGATGTGGCGATTGTCTCCTGTTGCCAGAGTGGGCAGGGCGGTACCGGCGACGTCGCCATCCTGACTTCCGGCAACCGTATGAACCTGATGCCGTTTGCTCAGATAGCTACCCGTATCGGCGGCGCGATTAATGTGTCGTTAGGGCTGCTGTTCTTAAGTCATTTCTTATCGTGATTTAGTTCTGCGCTAACAGCAAAAACTGCCATTTCCCTCCGCAGGACGAAGAAAATTTCTTTGTCCTGCGTCCTAAATTCTGTGCAATTAGCGATACAATAGGCGGCGTTATCCGCGATAGCGACGGCAGCCCCGAGCTGCCTTTTTGATCATTAAAGGAGAGGAAAGAATGTCAGTGCATACTCCCGCCCGGGCGGGCGTCAGCATGGAAAATCTGCTGGCGGCGAAAGAGCAGCGCGCAGCCCGTCAACAAGACTGGCTCAACCATTATCAACAACCGGTCATTTCTCTCACTCTGGTAACGCCAGGGGCGGTAAAAGACAGTATTCGCTATCGCAATATGATGGGTGTTGCGCTGCAGGCCTGTGACCAACTTTTGTGGCAGCAGCGTTGGAAAACGCTCGACCGCCAGGTGTTGTGGCTCCCTACCGGCCCGGAAGCGATGTGGTGCGTTGAGCACTCCGCGGAAGAGATCAAAGCGCTATGCAGCGAGCTGGAACAGAATCATCCGCTGGGACGTCTGTGGGATATCGACGTCATTTGTCCGCAAGCGGGGCTGATTAGCCGCCAGGCGCAGGGCGAAGCGATGCGCCGCTGCCTGCTGTGCGATGAGCCGGCCCACGCCTGCGCGCGCAGCCGTCGTCACGACACCGGGCTGGTGGTCGCTCGCGTTGAGCAGATGATCGATGCGTGGTTCGCCCGCGATTAATCGCGTCTGCGTTAGAGATTTCCCCGGCGGCGTAGCGCGACCGGGGCGTCCGGATAACGACTTAAAAGTCGATCGGCGCGCGGAAGGTCATCGCGTTGCCGTAGGCGGGATGGGTAATGGTTAACGTTTCGGCGTGCAGCAGCAGGCGCGGGGCCATCGCCAGCGCCTCCGGCGTGGCGTAAAAGCGGTCACCGAGGATCGGATGCCCTAACGCCAGCATATGCACCCGAAGCTGATGCGAGCGCCCGGTAATCGGCTTCAGGCGCACGCGGGCGGTGTTGTCCTCCGCGTACTCCAGCACCTCATACTCGGTTTGCGCCGCTTTGCCGGTTTCATAACACACCTTCTGCTTTGGCCGGTTCGGCCAGTCGCAAATCAGCGGTAAATCCACCAGACCTTCCGCAGGCTGCGGATGGCCCCAGACGCGGGCGATGTACTGCTTCTTCGGCTCGCGCTCGCGGAACTGACGCTTCAGTTCACGCTCGGCGGCCTTATTCAGCGCCACCACAATCACGCCGCTGGTGGCCATATCCAGGCGATGCACCGATTCGGCCTGCGGGAAATCGCGCTGGATACGCGTCATCACGCTATCCTTATGCTCTTCCAGCCTGCCGGGCACGGACAACAAGCCGCTCGGCTTGTTGACCACCATAATGTGCTCATCCTGATACAGAATCACCAGCCAGGGATCCTGCGGCGGATTGTAGTTTTCCATCGCCATTTTCGCGTTCCGTTACTGGTGAGTGACGACGATCAGACGCAGCGCGTCCAGACGCCATCCGGCCTGCGCCAGCGCATCCATCACCTGCTGGCGGTTGCTTTCGATCGCCGCCAGTTCGTCGTCACGGATGTTCGGGTTCACCGCCTTCAGCGCTTCGAGACGCGACAGTTCCGCCGTCAGTTTATCATCGGCTTCGTTACGCGCCGCGTCGATCAACGCCTGCGCCGCTTTGGCTATCTGCGCTTCGCCCTGTTGCAGAATCGCGTGAACGTCCTGCTGCACCGCATTGACCAGCTTGCTACCAGTGTGGCGGTTGACCGCGCTCAGCTGGCGGTTGAAGCTTTCGAACTCCACCTGCGCGGCGAGGTTGTTGCCGTTTTTATCCAGCAGCATGCGAACCGGGGTCGCCGGCAGGAAGCGGTTAAGCTGTAATTGCTTCGGCGCCTGCGCTTCGACGACGTAGATCAGCTCCAGCAGCAGCGTGCCGACCGGCAGCGCCTTGTTCTTCAGCAGCGAAATGGTGCTGCTGCCGGTATCGCCGGAGAGGATCAGATCCAGACCGTTGCGAATCAGCGGGTGTTCCCAGGTGATGAACTGCGCGTCTTCACGCGACAGCGCCACGTCACGCTCGAAGGTGATGGTGCAGCCATCTTCCGGCAGGCCCGGGAAATCCGGCACCAGCATATGATCGGACGGGGTCAGGACGATCAGGTTTTCGCCGCGGTCATCCTGGTTGATGCCGACGATATCGAACAGGTTCATCGAGAAGGCGATCAGGCTGGTGTCGTCATCCTGCTCTTCGATGCTCTCCGCGAGAGCCTGCGCTTTTTCGCCGCCGTTGGAGTGGATCTCCAGCAGACGGTCGCGGCCCTGTTCCAGCTGCGCTTTCAGCGCTTCATGCTGCTGACGGCAGGATTTGATCAGATCGTCGAAGCCATCGGTGGCTTCCGGCGCGGCAAGGTAGTTAATCAGGTCGTCGTGAACGCTATCGTAGACGGTACGGCCGGTCGGGCAGGTATGTTCGAAGGCGTCGAGGCCTTCGTGATACCAGCGCACCAGCACCGACTGCGCGGTTTTCTCCAGATACGGCACGTGGATCTGGATATCGTGCGCCTGGCCGATACGGTCGAGACGGCCAATACGCTGCTCCAGCAGATCCGGGTTAAACGGCAGGTCGAACATCACCAGGTTGCTGGCGAACTGGAAGTTACGCCCTTCGGAGCCGATTTCGGAACACAGCAGCACCTGCGCGCCGGTGTCTTCTTCGGCAAACCACGCTGCGGCGCGGTCGCGTTCGATAATCGACATGCCTTCATGGAATACCGCGGCGCGAATACCTTCGCGCTCGCGCAGTACCTGCTCCAGCTGCAGCGCGGTGGCGGCTTTGGCGCAAATCACTAGCACCTTCTGCGAGCGATGGCTGGTCAGGTAACCCATCAGCCACTCGACGCGCGGATCGAAGTTCCACCAGGTACCGGTATCGCCTTCAAATTCCTGATAGATCTGCTCCGGATAGAGCATGTCGCGCGCGCGCTCTTCCGCGGTTTTGCGCGCGCCCATAATACCGGAGACCTTGATAGCCGTCTGGTACTGGGTCGGCAGCGGCAGGCGAATAGTGTGCAGCTCGCGTTTCGGGAAACCTTTCACGCCGTTACGGGTGTTACGGAACAGCACCCGGCTGGTGCCGTGGCGGTCCATCAGCATTGAAACCAGCTCCTGGCGCGCGGCCTGAGCATCTTCACGATCGCTGTTAGCGGCCTGCAGCAGCGGCTCGATATCCTGTTCGCCGATCAGATCGCCAAGGGTGTTGAGCTCATTATCGTTCAGCTTGTTGCCTGCCAGCAGCAGGGCGACGGCGTCGGCGACCGGACGGTAATTTTGCTGTTCTTCAACAAACTGTTCAAAATCGTGGAAGCGGTTTGGATCCAGCAGACGCAGGCGCGCAAAGTGGCTCTCCATGCCCAGCTGTTCCGGCGTCGCGGTCAGCAACAGAATCCCCGGCACGCGTTCGGCGAGCTGTTCAATGGCCTGATATTCACGGCTCGGCGCCTCTTCGCTCCACACCAGGTGGTGCGCTTCATCGACCACCATCAGGTCCCATTCGGCGTCGCACAGGTGCTCCAGGCGCTGCTTGCTGCGGCGCACGAAGTCTAAGGAGCAGATAACCAGCTGTTCGGTTTCGAACGGGTTGTAGGCGTCGTGCTGCGCTTCGGCGTAGCGTTCGTCGTCGAACAACGAGAAACGCAGGTTGAAGCGGCGCAGCATTTCCACCAGCCACTGGTGCTGGAGGGTTTCCGGGACCACGATCAGCACGCGCTCGGCGGCGCCGGAGAGCAGCTGCTGATGGAGGATCATCCCGGCTTCAATGGTTTTACCTAAGCCTACTTCATCGGCCAGCAGAACGCGCGGCGCGTGACGACGGCCCACGTCGTGGGCGATGTTCAACTGATGCGGGATCAGACTGGTGCGTTGGCCGCGCAGGCCGCTCCACGGCATGCGGTACTGTTCGCTCTGGAACTTACGCGCGCGGTAGCGCAGGGCAAAGCGGTCCATCCGGTCGATTTGCCCGGCGAACAGGCGGTCCTGCGGCTTGCTGAAGGCCAGCTTGCTGTCGAGCAGGACTTCGCGCAGGGTAACATGTTCTTCTTGCGTATCCAGGCGGGTGCCGGTGTAGGACAGCAGCCCATTCTCTTCATTTACTTCGTCAACGTGGAGCTGCCAGCCTTCGTGGCTGGTAATGGTATCACCCGGGTTAAACATCACGCGGGTAATTGGGGAATCGTTGCGAGAGTACAGACGGTTTTCGCCGATGGCGGGGAAAAGGAGAGTGACCATGCGCGCATCCAGCGCTACCACTGTCCCTAGTCCTAGTTCGCTCTCTGTATCGCTAATCCAGCGTTGACCAAGTGTAAAAGGCATATGTGTTCGGCTCTTTGTTCTTTAATTGCAGGCAATAGTGCATCCTCAGCATAGTTACGCTGAGGAATCAAAATTGGGTCCAGGAATGGAAAGGGCGCTATGGTACTGGATGCCGAGGTGTTAGTCACCTGTCAAAATAGCCCCAGTTGCCCTGTCACTATTGTAGCAAAGTCGTCGTTGACGAAGGGAAGGATTCCTTCCGCCACCGGCTGCAATTGCTTTGACAGATAGTGATCGTAATCGAGCGGCGACTGCTGGTAATCCACCGGCTCCGGGCCGCCGGTAGTCCAGACGTATTTAATGGTGCCGCGCTGCTGATACTGCTGCGCCCGCCCAAGCTTCGCGTTGTGTTCATCGGCAAGCCTCGCGGCGCGCACGTGCGGCGGCACGTTACGCTGGTACTCCGCCAGCGGTCGGCGCAGGCGCTTGCGATAAACCAGCTGCTCGTCGAGCTCGCCGTTCATTAGTCTTGCGATAGTCTCCCGTACATAATCCTGATACGGCTGATGGCGGAAGATGCGCAGATACAGCTCCTGTTGAAACTGCTGGGCCAGCGGCGTCCAGTCGGTGCGTACCGTCTCCAGCCCCTTGAACACCATGCGCTGGGCATCGCCCTCCTGAATCATTCCGGCATAACGCTTTTTACTGCCGGTATCGGCGCCGCGGATCGTCGGCATTAAAAAGCGGCAAAAGTGGGTTTCATATTCCAGCTCCAGCGCGCTGGTCAGCTGGCTTTTGCCCAGTTCCTGCGCCCACCAGTCGTTAACATAGGCAACAAGTTTGCGGCCGATTTCCGCCGCCTGCGCTTCGCTATGCGGGCGTTTGAGCCAGACGAAGGTGGAGTCGGTATCGCCGTAGATAACGTCATAGCCCTGGGCTTCAATCAGCGCTTTGGTCTGGCGCATGATCGCGTGGCCGCGCATGGTGATCGACGACGCCAGCCGTGGATCGAAAAAGCGGCAGGCGCTGGTCCCCAGCACGCCGTAAAAGGCGTTCATGATGATCTTCAGCGCCTGCGACAGCGGCTTATTATGCTGACGCTTAGCTTCATCGCGGCCGTGCCAGATCTGCCCGACGATGCCTGGCAGGCAGTGCTTTTCGCGCGAGAAGCGGGCGCCGAGAAACCCTTCGGTGCTGTGGCGGTCATCGGGCTGTGCCAGCCCTTCAACCAGGCCGACCGGATCGATTAAAAAGGTGCGGATGATCGACGGATACAGGCTTTTGTAGTCCAGCACCAGCACTGAGTCATACAGGCCGGGGCGGGAGTCCATGACGTAGCCGCCGGGACTGGCCTGCGGGGGAACTTCGCCGAGATTCGGCGCCACGTAACCCAGCCGGTGCATGCGCGGGAAATAGAGATGGCTGAAGGCGGCGACCGATCCGCCGTGGCGATCGGCGGGCAGGCCGTTGACCGTCGCCCGTTCGAGCAGAAACGGCATGATCTCTGTCTTATGAAAGATCCGCGTCACCAGCTCGCAATCCTGTAGGTTATAGGTGGCCAGCGCCGGTTTATCTTCATGGAAACGGCGATCGATTTCGTCCATCCGATCCCACGGGTTGTCGATAGCTTTACCTTCGCCGAGCAGTTCGCGGGCGACGGCCTCGAGTGAAAATGAGGAGAAGTTCCAGAACGCTGATTTTAGCGCTTCGATGCCGTCGATAATCAGCCGGCCGTTGGCCTGGGCGAAAAAGACGCCGTTCTTAAAACCGTGCTCGCGCCACTCCAGCTCGCTATTGCCGCGGCCGAGCTGCAGCGGGATGCGGTAGCGCTCGGCGTGTTTTTGCAGGACCCGCAGATCGAACTGCACCACGTTCCAGCCGATCAGCACGTCGGGGTCGTGTTCGGCAAACCAGGCGTTGAGCTTTTCCAGCAACAGCGGGCGGCTGGCGACATAGACCAGGCTGAAGCCCACATCCGGCGGCGTAGCGGGCTCGGGGCCTAACATGTAGACCACCCGCTGGCCGCAGCCTTCCAGGCCGATGCAGTAGAGCTCGCCGTGGCGGCTGGTTTCGATATCCAACGAGACCCATTTCAGCGGCGGGCGGTAATCCGGATTAGGTTTCATGCGCGCGTTAACCAACTGCGAACCGCGCGTTTCGCCTTCCACCCAGACCGGGGCGGTGATAAAGCGCTCCATCAGGTAGCGCTCCGGCGGGCGGATATCGCCTTCGTAAACGGTGACGCCGTTTTCACGCAGCTTTTTTTCCAGCCGCATCAGCTGGCGATGGGCGCGGCAGTACAGGCCGAAAACCGGCTGGCGGTGGAAATCTTTTAACGCAAGCGGGGACAGGCGATAGCCGTTTTCACCTTGCAATAGGCTTTCAGCCTGCTGCCGCTGCGCTTCGGGGATAAACGCGACGGATTCCTGCGGCGGCAGCGTGACCTGCAGCGGGCCGTTATCGGTCGCCAGCCAGAAGGCCAGTTCCGTTCCCTGCGGGGTATCCCGCCAGTGGCGGGTGAGTAAAAATCCTGCTTGCGGCTGCGTCACGCGTGCTCTCAACGATAAAAAACCAGGCCTGATTATAGCCTGGTTTCACGATAGGTGCTGGGGTTTTATACAGGGGTGATTACTGGCCGTAGTAGGCTTTGGCCCCGTGTTTACGCAGATAGTGTTTATCGAGCAGCGTCTGCTGCATAGCAGGCAGTTGCGGCGCCAGCTGGCGGCAGAAAATTCCCATATAGGCGATCTCCTCCAGCACGATGGCATTATGCACCGCGTCTTCGGCATTTTTTCCCCAGGCGAACGGGCCGTGGGAATGCACCAGCACGCCGGGCATTTGCGCCGGGTTGATGCCCTGCTGACGGAAGGTTTCGACAATCACGTTGCCGGTTTCCCACTCATATTCGCCGTTGATCTCCGCATCGGTCATCAACCGGGTGCAGGGGACCGGGCCATAAAAATAGTCAGCGTGGGTGGTGCCGGTCGCCGGGATAGATTGCCCGGCCTGCGCCCAGATGGTGGCGTGGCGCGAATGGGTATGCACAATCCCGCCAAGCGTCGGGAATGCCTGATACAGCAGGCGATGGGTCGGCGTATCGGAAGAGGGCTTCTTGTTGCCTTCCACCACTTCACCGGTCTCCAGACTGACGACGACCATGTCGTTAGCGGTCATCACTGCGTAATCCACGCCGGAGGGTTTAATAACCAATACCCCTTTGTCACGATCGACGGCGCTGACGTTGCCCCAGGTTAAGGTCACCAGATTATGCTGCGGTAGCGCTAAGTTGGCCTCCAGCACCTGGCGTTTGAGATCTTCTAACATAGTGTGCTCCGAATAGCAGGTGAGTTGGGTTCCCCTCACCCCGACCCTCTCCCAAAGGGAGAGGGAGAAAGATGACACCGCGCCGGTTGGTTCCTTCTCCCCACTCCTCTCCCAAAGGGAGGGGGAAGGTGACACCGCGCCGGGTCGGTTCCTTCTCCCAAAGGGAGTGGGATAAAGGCGACACCGCGCTCGGTCGGTTCCCTCTCCCCGCTGGGGAGAGGGTTAGGGTGAGGGGCGGCCTCTTAGCGTTTTGAACCGTAATAGACTTCATTCCAGCGCAGCGCGTCTTTGAACGACGGCAGGCGGGTATCGTTGTCGATGACGGTCAGCTCAATATCCTGCAGCTCGGCAAACTGGCGCATATCGTCGAGGGTTAGCGCATGGCTGAAGACGGTATGGTGCGCGCCGCCGGCGATGATCCAGGCTTCCGACGCGGTACGCAGATCCGGCTGTGCCTGCCACAGCGCGTTGGCCACCGGCAGCTTCGGCAGATCGTGCGGCGTCGCGACGGTTTCGATGGTGTTGACCAGCAGGCGGAAGCGATCGCCTAAATCAATCAGGCTGGCGACGATCGCCGGGCCGGTTTGGGTGTTGAAGATCAGACGCGCCGGATCGGCCTTACCGCCAATTCCCAGCGGCTGGACGTCGAGGATCGGTTTCTCGGCGGTAGCGATAGTCGGGCACACTTCCAGCATGTGCGAGCCCAGCACCAGATCGTTGCCGTTGTCGAAGTGATAGGTGTAATCCTCCATAAAAGAGGTGCCGCCCTGCAGACCGGTCGACATCACTTTCATGATGCGTAGCAGAGCGGCGGTTTTCCAATCGCCTTCGCCGGCAAAGCCGTAGCCCTGCTGCATCAGGCGCTGTACGGCGAGACCCGGCAGCTGCTTCAGGCCGTGAAGATCTTCAAAGGTGGTGGTAAAGGCGTGGAAACCGCCTTGCTCAAGGAAGCGCTTCATCCCCAGTTCGATGCGCGCGGCGTCCAGTACGTTCTGGCGTTTATCGCCGTGCACCTGCGCCGCTGGCGTCAGGCGGTAGCTGCTTTCATACTCATCGACCAGCGCGTTGATATCGCCGTCGCTGATGCTATTCACCACCTGCACCAGATCGCCGACCGCCCAGGTGTTGACCGAGAAGCCGAACTTAATCTGCGCCGCCACTTTATCGCCATCGGTTACCGCCACTTCGCGCATGTTATCGCCGAAGCGGCACACTTTCAGATGACGGGTATCCTGCTTCGAAACCGCCTGACGCATCCACGCGCCGATGCGCTGGTGCGCTTCTTTATCCTGCCAGTGGCCGGTGACGACGCTGTGCTGCTGGCGCATGCGCGCGCCGATAAAGCCGAATTCGCGGCCGCCGTGCGCGGTCTGGTTGAGGTTCATAAAGTCCATATCAATGCTGTCCCACGGCAGGGATGCGTTGAATTGGGTATGGAATTGCAGCAGCGGCTTGTTGAGGAGCGTCAGGCCGTTAATCCACATTTTCGCCGGTGAGAAGGTATGCAGCCAGACCACTAATCCGGCGCATTTATCATCGTAGTTGGCGTCGCGGCAAATATGCGTGATTTCATCCGGCGTGGTGCCGAGCGGTTTCAGCACCAGCTTGCACGGCAGTTTTGCTTCCGCATTCAGGCTATTCACCACATGTTCGGCATGTTTCGTCACCTGGCGTAGGGTCTCCTGGCCATACAGGTGCTGGCTGCCAATTACGAACCACACTTCATAGTTATCAAAAATCGTCATTTTCGTATCCTTAATGGGTGAGCGCTGCCTGAGATTGCGGGGCGTTTTCCGCCTTTGCAGCCGAAGGGAGATAGTGTTGTTCCGCGCTGGCCGACCACTGCTGGTAGCGCTGATACAGTTGTTCGAAACGTTGCGCCTGCTGCGCGCGCGGCTGCAGGGTGTTTTCCACCTCGCTTGCCATGTTGCGTTGCGCGGCAGGGATATCCGGATAGACGCCAGCGGCGACGGCGGCGAAGATGGCGGCGCCCAACGCGCAGCACTGATCGGAGGCGACAATCTGCAGCGGGCGGTTCAGGACGTCGCAGCAGGCCTGCATGATGACCTGGTTCTTACGCGCAATGCCGCCGAGCGCCATCACGTTATTGACCGGAATGCCCTGATCGGTGAAGCACTCCATAATGGCGCGGGCGCCGAAGGCGGTGGCGGCAATGAGTCCGCCAAACAGCGCCGGGGCGTCGGTGGCCAGATTTAAATCGGTAATAACGCCTTTCAGCCGCTGGTTGGCGTTCGGCGTGCGGCGGCCGTTGAACCAGTCCAGCACCACCGGCAGGTGATCGAGGGACGGATTATTGGCCCAGGCTTCGGTGAGCGCAGGCAGCAGCTGTTTTTGACTGGCTTTGATTGGCTCGCGCAATTCAGGGTGCTGTTGGGCCAGCTGTTCCAGCGGCCAGCCGAGGATACGGCCAAACCAGGCATAGATATCGCCGAAGGCGGACTGACCGGCCTCCATACCGATGAAATCCGGCACCACGCTGCCGTCCACCTGGCCGCAGATACCTTTCACCGTGCGGTTGCCCACGCTCTGTTTATCGGCGATCAGGATGTCGCAGGTGGAGGTGCCGATAACTTTAACCAATGCGTTAGGCTGTGCGCCGGCGCCGACCGCGCCCATATGGCAGTCGAAAGCGCCGCCGGAAATCACCACCGTCTCCGGCAGGCCGAGGCGCTGCGCCCATTCGGCGGTCAGGTTGCCGACGGGGAGATCCGCAGTCCAGGTGTCGCGGAATAGCGGCCAGGCCAGGTGGCGGTTAATAATCGGGTCGAGTTCGTCGAAGAAGCTGGCGGGCGGCAGTCCGCCCCAGCTCTCGTGCCACAACGATTTGTGCCCGGCGCTGCAGCGACCGCGGCGGATATCCTGCGGGCGGGTGGTGCCGGAAAGCAGGGCGGGCACCCAGTCACAAAGCTCAATCCACGATGCCGCGGCCTGCGCGACGGCGCTATCTTCGCGAGTGACGTGGAGGATCTTGGCCCAGAACCATTCGCTGGAGTAGATGCCGCCGATATAGCGCGAGTAATCTTCTTTACCCGGCGTGTGGCACAGGCGGGTGATGGCTTCCGCCTCTTCCACCGCGGTATGGTCTTTCCACAGCACGAACATGGCGTTCGGGTTGTCGGCGAACTCTTCGCGCAGCGCCAGCACGTTACCGTCAGCATCAATCGGCGCCGGGGTTGAACCGGTGCTGTCGACGCCGATACCGACCACCATCGCTCGTTGTTCTGCGCTTAATGCCGCCAGGACGCTTTTCAGCGCCGATTCCATCGATTCAATATAATCGCGCGGGTGATGGCGGAAGCGGTTATTCGGCCCATCGCAGAACAGCCCTTCCTGCCAGCGTGGATACCACTCTACGCTCGCGGCCAGCTCCGCGCCGGTAGCGCATTCCACCGCCAGCGCGCGTACTGAGTCACTACCAAAATCGAGGCCAATCGCAATTGCCATCTTGTTACTCCATGCTGAAATCATTCATGCAGCAACAGTAGATATCCCCGGCCAAATCCGTCAGGCCGTATTCGCTAATCTTATGGACTATATTGCTGTCACCTCGCAAAGTGTGACGCCGTGCAAATATTCGATGTGGACTTTCCTGCCGTATTTATAGACACTTTTGTTATGCGCTGGATCAACGCGAAATGCGTGCTGGTAGCGCTTTTTTCGCTCACCGTGCGGGTTTTTGTCTAAATTCCCACCGGTATCGCAGTCGCAACTGCGCGGATGGCGATAAAATGATGAATATGGACAATTGGTGTCAAAAATACCTCGTGGAGAACGACGCTTATGGCCGAAACGCAAAACGATCCGCTGCTTCCGGGCTATTCCTTTAACGCTCATCTGGTCACCGGCCTGACGCCGATTGAGGCGCAGGGTTATCTCGATTTCTTTATCGACCGCCCGCTGGGCATGAAAGGCTATATTCTCAACCTGACGATCCGCGGCGAGGGGGTGATTAACAACCACGGCGAACAGTTCGTTTGTCGCCCCGGCGATATGCTGCTGTTTCCGCCGGGTGAGATTCACCACTATGGCCGCCATCCCGACGCCAGCGAGTGGTATCACCAGTGGGTCTATTTCCGCCCACGCGCCTACTGGCACGAATGGCTTAACTGGCCGACGATCTTCGCTCAGACCGGTTTCTTCCGCCCGGATGAACAGTGGCAGGCGCGGTTTGGCGAGCTGTTCGGGCAGATTGTCGATGCCGGTCAGGGGGCGGGACGTTATTCCGAACTGTTGGCGATTAACCTGCTGGAACAGTTGCTGCTGCGGCGCATGGAGGCGATTAACGAATCGCTGCATCCGCCGCTGGATAACCGGGTTCGCGATGCCTGCCAGTACATCAGTGACCATCTGGCGGACAGCCATTTCGATATCGCCAGCGTCGCCCAGCACGTCTGTCTGTCGCCTTCGCGTCTGTCGCACCTGTTTCGCCAGCAGTTGGGGATAAGCGTACTTGGCTGGCGGGAAGATCAGCGAATTAGCCAGGCCAAACTGCTGTTGAGTACTACCCGGATGCCGATTGCCAGCGTTGGCCGCAACGTTGGCTTCGAAGATCAGCTCTATTTTTCGCGGGTCTTTAAAAAATGCACCGGCGCCAGCCCCAGTGAATTCCGCGCAGGATGTGAATAAAAAGTAAAGAAAGTGAAATGATGACCCGCTTAAATGTCACAGCCAGTAAACTATTAAGACAATTGGTGGCTTGACGGCGACGTGACGGCTCCGGAGAATCCGGGCTTCGTTTTTTAACCGGGTACATTATGCAGGCATTGCTGGAACACTTTATCACCCAATCCACGGTCTACTCATTGATAGCCGTGATGCTGGTGGCATTTCTTGAGTCGCTGGCGCTGGTGGGGCTTATTTTACCCGGCACGGTCATGATGGCTGGCCTGGGGGCGCTCATCGGCAGCGGCGAAGTTAACTTCTGGCAGGCGTGGCTGGCGGGGATTGTCGGCTGCCTGTTGGGAGACTGGATCTCATTCTGGCTCGGCTGGCGCTTTAAAAAGCCGTTACACCGCTGGTCGTTTATGAAAAAAAATCGCGCGCTGCTGGAGAAAACCGAACACGCGCTGCACCAGCACAGCATGGTGACGATTCTGATTGGCCGCTTTGTCGGGCCGACGCGGCCATTGGTGCCAATGGTCGCCGGGATGCTCGACCTGCCGGTGGCGAAGTTCGTGCTGCCGAATATTATTGGCTGCCTGCTCTGGCCACCGCTCTATTTCCTCCCCGGTATTCTGGCGGGGGCGGCGATTGATATTCCTGCCGATGAAAACAGCGCCAGCTTCAAATGGCTGCTGCTGGGCGCGGCGCTGCTGGCGTGGCTGGCGGGCTGGCTGTGCTGGCGGCTGTGGCGGAGCGCGAAAACCTCCGGCGATCGCCTGACCCGTTGGTTACCGCGCGGACGCCTGCTGTGGCTGGCGCCGTTGATGGCGGCGCTGGCGGTAGCGGCGCTAACATTTGTTTTCCGCCATCCCCTGATGCCGGTCTACCTTGAGATCCTGCATAAGGTCATTTCGCGCTAATTCCCAACAGCGCCGAGGCGCTGCTGTTGCCGCTTAACAGATCGTCAGTGGCGCCGTCCCAGGCAATGCGCCCTTCGGCCACTACGATGGAACGAGGCGCAATGCGCGCCGCATCCTCCACGCTGTGCGATACCATCAACAGCGTCAACTGTTGCCGCTGACAGACATCGGCGACCAGCGTCAGCATCTCCTGACGCAGCGCCGGATCGAGCGCCGAGAAGGGTTCATCAAGCAGCAGCACCGGCTGTTGGCGTATCAGACAGCGGGCCAGCGCCGCTCGCTGCCGCTGACCGCCGGAAAGCTCGCCCGGTAGACGATCCAGCAGCGTATCCATTCCCATCTGCCCGGCTATCGCCGTGACCTGCGCGTGCTGCTCGCGGTTCAGCTTCAGGCCGGGGTGGATGCCGAGGCCAATATTCTGCCGGACGGTGAGATGGTTAAACAGGTTGTTCTCCTGAAACAGCATGGAAACCGGACGCTGCGCCGGCGGCGTGGCGTTATGCTTCTCGCCGTCGATCAGCAGGCTGCCGCTGGCCGGCGGCAGAAAACCGGCGATCAGATTCAGCAGCGTGCTTTTGCCGGCGCCGCTGGGACCGAGCACGGCGATGCGTTCTCCGCGCTCGACGCTGAGCGTAAAGCGCATCGGCAAATGCTGATACAGCCAGGTGACATCATTGAGTTTTAGCATCGCGTCCCGGTAGTTTCTCGATCAAAGTAAAAAGGATAAAGCACAGCAACAGTAGCAGGAGCGCGGTGACCGCGCCGTCCTGGCTGCGGTAGGAGCCTATTTGTTGATACAAATAGAAAGGCAGCGTGCGGAAGGATTCATTGCCGAACAGCGCCACCACGCCGAAGTCGCCGATAGACAGCACGCAGGCGAAAGCCAAAGCCTGCGCCAGCGGCCGTTTCAGCGCCCGTAGCTCCACTACCCGCAGCCGGTTAAAACCTTGTAGCCCCAACGACTGACACAAAGCGCCGTAGCGGGCGGCAATATCGCGCATCGGGTTTTCCAGCACCTTCAGGGCATAGGGGATTGCCATCAGCGCGTTGGTAAAGATGACGATGCCGTCGGCGGATTCCGGCAGGCCGACGCTGTTATTGAGCAGCAGGAAAAATCCGGTTGCCAGCACAATCCCCGGCATGGCGAGGATGAGCATGCCGCTGAGCTCCAGCGTCTGCCCGGCCAGCGGCAGATTGCGGGCCCGCAGTTCGCGGCTGCTCCATAGCAGCATCATGGTCAGGATAACGCTAAGCAGACCGGCGGCGAGGGCGATACGCAGCGATGTCCACAGCGCCTGCCATAGCGCGGCTTGGCCGAGCACCTTCGGCAGATTGACGTTGAGGCCATCGACGATTACCGCTAACAGCGGCGGCAGCAACAACAATAGAGCAAGCGCGATCAGCGCGCAATCGCACAGGCGGCTATGCAGACGGTCATCGGGGTCGCGCCAGCCCTGCAGTTGGTTGGCGCCGATCGCCACGGCTTTGCTCAGGCGCTGGCTCAGCAGCACCAGCCCAAGACAGCAGACCATTTGAATAATCGCTAACAGCGCCGCCCGCGCCGGGTCGTAATCAAAGCTTAGCGCCTGATAGATAGCCAGCTCAATGGTGGTGGCCCGCGGCCCGCCGCCAAGTGACAGCACGGTGGCGAAGCTTGCGAAGCACAACATAAAAATCAGCGTAGCCACCGGCAGGATCTGCCGACGCAGCCACGGCCATTCCACAAGGCGGAAGAAGACGAAACCGCGCATGCCGAGCTGTGCGGCGATCTGCCGCTGTTCGCCGGGAATGTTTTCCAGCGCCTGCAGCAGCAGGCGGGTCGCCATCGGCATATTAAAAAACACATGGGCCAACAGGATGCCCTGTAAGCCGTATGGTGAGAAATCCCATTGCCAGCCGAGGGCGTGAAACAGCGCGGCGAGCCACCCCTGGCGGCCATAGACGCTGAGGATGCCGAACACCGCCACCAGAACCGGCAGGATCAACGTCATCGCGCACAGGCGCAGCAGCAGCGTGCGCCCCGGAAAGCGGCGGCGATACAGGGCGCGGGCAAGGAATATCGCCGGCACCACCGAAAATAGCGCCGACAAAAAAGCCTGCCAGAAAGAGAAACGAACGACGTGCCAGAGATAGCTATCGCTGAGGATCGTCTGCCAGGGGGCCTGCGGCGCTTCCAGCCACAGCGCCAGAAACGCCGCCAGCGCCACGATGACCAGTAAGCAGGCCGCCGCGGCGCCGGGGATCAGCCAGCCGAAACTTAGCGGCTGACGGCGCGTTGCCATGAACCGATCCAGTTTTGACGTTCAGCGGCGACCTGCTGCGGGGTGAACTGCAGCGTGGTTTGCGGTTTGGTTAGCTTATTGAAGTCGGCCGGCAGCGCGACCTGAGTTACCGGGTACATCCAGTTGCCGGTGGGGATCGCGTTCTGGAAGCCAGGCGAGACCATAAATTTCAGGAACTTCTCCGCCAGTTCCGGCTGCTTGCTGGCGGCGGTACGCGCGGCGACTTCAACCTGCAGATAGTGGCCTTCGGTAAAGTCCGCCGCCGCATAATTATCTTTTTTCTCTTCGATGAGGTGATAAGCCGGCGAGGTGGTATAGCTCAACACCAGGTCGCTTTCGCCTTTCAGGAACAGGCCGTAGGCTTCGCTCCAGCCCTTGGTGACGGTGACGGTTTTGGCCGCCAGCTTCTGCCAGGCTTCCGGCGCCTTATCGCCATACACCTTTTGCATCCACAGCAGCAGGCCGAGCCCCGGCGTACTGGTGCGCGGGTCTTCATAAATCACGCGCCATTTCTGCGGGCTCTCGACCAGCTCTTTCAGGCTTTTCGGCGGGTTTTTCAGCTTGTTTTTGTCATACACGAAGGCGAAGTAGCCGTAGTCGTAAGGCACGAAGGTGTCGTTATCCCAGCCGCCAGGTACGGTGACCGCGCTGCCCGGAACGCCGCTTTTGGCAAACAGTTTGCTCTGCGCCGCGGCTGCCAGCAGATTGTTATCAAGGCCGAGCACGACATCAGCTTTGCTGTTTTTGCCTTCCATTCGCAACCGGTTAAGCAGCGATACGCCATCTTCGAGGGCGACGTATTTCAGCTCGCAGCCGCAGTCGGCCTCGAAGGCCTTTTTCACCGCCGGGCCAGGACCCCAATCGGCGGAGAACGAATCGTAGGTGTAAACGGTCAGGATCGGTTTAGCAAAGACCGGGGCGGCGACCAGCGCCAGCAGGGGAAGCAGTTTTTTCAACACTTTGCACCTCAGTATATGGGGAGGCAAAGGATTTTGAGTAGGCCTCAAATCCCTTCGCCGGCGTTATCCGGATCAGGTTCGACGGGTATTTTCTCAGCCCATACGCTTCATCCTTCAAGCCGCATCTGCGTTAGCTTCGCGCGTTCACCCCAGTCACATAGTTATCTATGCTCCAGGGGATTCACCCGCTTGCTGCCTTGATGCAACTTGAATGATATTGCGTATGTTTATTAGCACCCCGTTGAGAACGGCGATAGTGTAATGATTTTGTTAGTTGACGCAAAGCATTCAGGGCTCCGGCGGGGCGAACCAGGCCGATTTAAAGTCAAACCAGCCGAGGGTGTTCATGCGCACGCCGCGCATACTGCGCTGGCCCTGAATCATCAGCCAGTGGTGGATCAGCGGGACAATATGCTGCTTCTCCAGCAGTTGCTGGCTCCAGGTCGCCGGGTTGAACTCCCCTGCGCGCCAGCGGTTGGCGTCTGCCTCCCAGTCGATGGGAATGCAGTGATGCATCAGCGGCACTTCATATAAATAGGCGAACAGGGAAAAATCGATCGGCAACGTGAAATTGACGCTGTTGAGCCAGATATCGCTCACCGTTTCGCCGCGATGCCAGTCATCGTACTCCAGCTCCTGAATGTTCAGCTTTACCTGATGTTCCGCCAGCAGCGCCCGCATGATCCCGCCAATGACCCGATGTTCCACATGATCGCGGTAGTAGGTGAGGGTGACTGACTCGAGGCCGGCTGGTTTTTCACAGGCATGGCTGCGGGCGTGGTGCCAGCGCGGCAGCAGACCGTAGGCCGGAAACCAGTTGCCTTGATAGTGTTCACCGGCGTGATACAGCAGGTTGGCGGGCTGGAACAGATAACTTAACCAGCGGCGCACGTCATCATTACCGCCCAGCGGGCTGCGGCTATCAAAGAGCAGGTAATAGCACCCCTCTTCCAGGCGGCTCTCTACGGCTTTTTCGCTTTCGGTATTCCCCTGCAGGGTTAAACCGCCGTTGGGTTCTTCGCTAATTTCCGGTAGCACCCAGACGTTAACCTCATCGATTAGCGCCCGGTAGCCGAAGTATTCTTCGAAGGCATGGATTTTCAACTGATTTTGATTATTGCGCGCGACCGCGTAAGGTCCGGTACCGATGGGCATACTGGAAAAATTATCCATCGTGCGCCATTCCTGCGGCAGCACCATTGCCGGGACCTGCCCTAACAGCCAGGGCAGCCAGCGGTCCGGCTGGCTGAGGTGAATATCCAGCGTCCAGGCGGTCGGCGAGACGATGCGCTCAATATGGGAAAATAGCGGCAGTTCGCTGCTGCGCTGTAGCGAAGAGATAACGTCGGCCATCTCCAGCTCGCGGCCATGATGGAAATGAATGCCGGGACGCAGGAAAAAGCGCCAGTGATTAGGCAAAATTTGTTGCCAGTGGTGGGCAATATCGGCCTCCAGTTCCCCATTTTCCTCATTTACCCGCGTCAAAGCGCTAAAAATTTGCCGCGCGATATGGGTCTCCGAACGGCGCAACGCGCTGCCGGGCAGCAGATTTTTCATCGGCCGATAGTAGAGCACGCGCAGGATGTGGCGCCCCTGGCGGAAGCTGCGTCCCAGATGGGAGATCAACATTTGCCTGACCGCCGTTTTATCACCTACCAGTTGTACCAGCTGATCGATGCGATCCTGCTCCAGCAGATCTTCGGCGCGCTGCTGCTGTAGCGCCAGACCGGTATAAAGGAAGGTCAACCTGGAGCGCTTGCCACGCCCGGCTTCAGATTCCCACGCCAGCCAGCCGCGCGCTTCCATCAGATTGAGCAAGGTGCGCATATGGCGGCGCGAACAGCTGAGCATTTCCGCCAGTTCGTTGAGGGTGGTCTGCTGCGACCTGCCATCGCAGCATTGCCACAGGCGGATGAACTGTTGTTGCAGACGGCTGGAAGGCATAAAAGAGGAACTCCTGACGAAAACTCAGCAATTTATGAGTTCCTATATTAAGCCAATAATGAACCTCGATGAAGTAAGGAGATGAATATGACGAGGTCAACCACTAAGCAGTTCTATCAACGGTACTTTTCTGCGACGCAGGGCGCGTCCTGGCTGGCCCGCCAGTTAGCAGGAAGGCAGCAGAAAATGCTGGAGGAATTGATGCAGTGGGGAGTTACGTCGCCGACCTCCGATCGTTGACTTGCCGACATCATGTGTGACTGAGTATTGGTGTTATACTCGCCGTCTTTCAGGCTGCAAGCGCATTGGCTGCAACTCGAAATCCACAGAGTATAGAATCACCCGCCAGCAGATTGCTTCTGCTGGCTTTTTTCGTTTACTTCGCGTGTGTTAAGGATATTTCATGCTGTGGTTGATGACGATGGGGCGACGGTTAAACGGCGTCTACGCCGCCTTTATGCTGGTGGCTTTTATGATGGGCGTGGCCGGGGCGCTGCAGGCGCCGACGCTCAGTCTATTTCTTAGTCGTGAAGTCGGCGCGCAGCCGTTCTGGGTCGGCCTGTTTTATACGGTGAATGCGATTGCCGGTATCCTGGTGAGCCTGGCGCTGGCCAAACGATCCGATAGCCGCGGCGATCGTCGGCGGTTAATTATGTTCTGCTGCCTGATGGCGGTGGGTAACGCGCTGCTGTTCGCTTTCAACCGCCATTATCTGACGCTTATCACCTGTGGCGTGATGCTGGCGTCGGTCGCCAATGCGGCAATGCCGCAACTGTTTGCTCTTGCCCGCGAATACGCCGATAGCTCTGCTCGCGAAGTGGTGATGTTCAGCTCGGTGATGCGCGCCCAGCTGTCGCTGGCGTGGGTCATTGGCCCGCCGCTGGCTTTTATGCTGGCGTTAAATTATGGCTTTACGACCATGTTTTCCATCGCCGCCGGGATTTTTGTCATCAGCCTGGCGCTGATTGCCTTTAAGCTGCCTTCGGTGGCGCGAGTGACGCAACTGCGGGAAGGCAGCAGCCTGCCGGAACTGGAAGGCGGCTGGCGCGATAAAAACGTCCGCATGCTATTTATCGCCTCAACGCTGATGTGGACCTGCAACACCATGTATATCATCGATATGCCGTTGTGGATCAGTAGCGATCTTGGCCTGCCGGATAGCCTGGCGGGGATACTGATGGGCACGGCCGCCGGTCTTGAAATTCCGGCGATGATCCTGGCCGGCTACTACGTTAAGCGTTGGGGTAAACGCAAAATGATGGTGGCGGCAGTCGCCGCCGGCGTGTTGTTCTATGTGGGGCTGATTATGTTCCATGGCCGCACGGCGCTGCTGGCGCTGCAGCTATTCAACGCCATCTTTATTGGTATCATCGCGGGGATCGGCATGTTGTGGTTCCAGGACCTGATGCCGGGGCGCGCCGGGGCGGCGACCACGCTGTTTACCAACAGTATCTCCACCGGGGTTATTCTGGCCGGGGTGATTCAGGGGGCGCTGTCGCAAAGCTATGGTCACGCCAGCGTCTACTGGACAATCGCGGCGATTTCGCTGCTGACGCTGTTTTTGACCAGCCGGGTGAAAGATATTTAAGTCAATCTCCCGCGCCGGCCATGCTGGCCCGGCGCGGAGAGAGCGTTACTTCAGTACGATTCGCTTGATGTCGCCGATGATAAAGATGTAGGCAATTACCCCGATCAGGGCGGTCACTCCAACGTAAATGAGGGCGTAAAAGAAGTTACCGGTGGCTGATATAATCACGCCAATGATGAGTGGCGCGATAATTGATGCCAGGTTGGCGCAGAAATTAAATATACCGCCGGTCAACCCAGCCATATTATCTGGGGCAATATCAGATATTAACGTCCAGCCCAGACCAACCATTCCCTGACCAAAGAAAGCGATCGACATAATAATAATTACCGTCGAATTCGCGCTCACCCAATTGGCGGCGATAATGCAACTGGAAAGCAATAATCCAGAAATTATTGGAAGTTTTCGGCTTATATTGGCTGAGCCCGTACGCTTAAGTAGCCTATCGGAAAGCCAGCCGCCGAAGATGATGCCAACCGCGGCGGCCAGGAATGGCCAGGTGGCGAAAAAGCCCACGTGAAGCCACGGCAAGTGGCGTTCGTTGGCCAGATAAGTAGGGAACCAGGTAAGGAAAAAGACCAGCGTAGTGTTACCAGCAAACTGCCCCAGACTGGCGCCGATAATTTGCCGACAGCAGAGTAATCGTTTGGCATCACGCCAGTTAAATGGAATGTTTTCACTCTTATTGGCAACCTGGTCGGCGCCAATATAATCCAGTTCTGCTTTATTTGCCGTTTTCGATTCATGCGGCTCATGATAAAAACGCCACCATACGAAAGTGAATAAAATTCCTAGCCCGCCGGTTAGAAAAAATAAGGTGCGCCAGCCATGATGTTCCAGGATTAAAAATAACAATGGCGAGAAGGCGGCTAACCCAATATATTCGCCTACTGTATAGGTAGCGGTGGCTCTGGCCCGTTCATGCTGGGGGAACCATTTGCTGACGATGCGGCTATTGGCCGGAAAGCAGGGTGCCTCGCTGACGCCTAGCCCCAGACGCAGAAGGAGCAATGATTTCAGCCCCAGCGAGAAGCTTTGCAGCAGGGTAAACAGCGACCAAAAGAAGATGGACAGGGCGTAGGTCAATTTATTACCGAAACGGTCTAAAAACATGCCGCCAGGAATTTGCGCCAGCGCATAAGTCCAGGCAAAAGCGGAAAAAACAATGCCCATCATCGCCGGGTCGATATGGATTTCAGTGGTTAATTTTGGAGCAACGATTCCAAGAATGGTACGATCGAGATAATTAATCATCGTACCCAGCGATAAGAGCGATAAAATAAAAATACGCGTTCTGCTTCTTTTTAGCGCGCCGGGCGATGACGCCAGGCTACCCTGAGAGTCAGGTATACACATATAGATTTCCTTTAAAGTTTAAAATATTTTTGCATGTATTAATGCATGCAGAAATACTCTAATGATTCATAGACTGTGTCTATGAATGGCAACGCCTTGTTACGCACAAAAGAAAATATCAAATAATATTTGATGGGAATCTGATATTGGCTCGTTGTAGCGTATTATCCACCTGCCGCATGGTATATTAGGCGCAGTGGTTTTATTCTTATATTATACGGACAAAAATAATGAACCTGAAGCAACTTTATTATTTTAAGCGATTGAGCGAGACGGAACATTACACCGAGGCGGCATCCAGCCTGTTCATCACTCAACCCTCGTTAAGCCACGCCATATCTGAGCTGGAGAAGGAGTTGGGTGTGGCGCTGTTCGCCAGAAAAGGCCGCAACGTCAAAATTACGCAAAGCGGTAAACGTTTTTTACCCTATGTGGAAGATGCGCTCGCTTCTTTAGAGAATGGGCGCCTGACGCTGCAAAACAATGATAGTGAAAAGAAAGAGAATATTCGTATCGCCTTTATTTATACGATGGGTGAATTTGTTGTTCCGCAGTTAATTAATAAATACACTAATTCACCATCCAGTCACAAGGTGACTTTTTCCTTCACGCAAGGCACTTCACTTTCGTTATTACAAGCATTAAAGGCAGGAAAAACCGATCTGGCGATTTGCTCATATATTGCCGATGAACCAGACATCGATTTTATTCCCATCATTCAGCAGGAGCTGGTGGTGGTGACGGCGAAAGATCACCCGCTTGCCCGATTGTATGAAAATGAGGTCGATTTGGTTGAGACGATTCACTATCCCTATATCTACTTCTCAGAAAACAGCGGTCTGCGGCCTTTTATTGATAATGTCTTCATGCAGCAAAAACTGGTGCCGGATATCGCCTGCTACGTCGATGAAGATACCGCGATGGCGGGGTTAGTTAGCATCGATTATGGCATTGCGATTATGCCGAGGATCTCCGCGCTGGCAAATTATAACGTGCACATTCTGAAAATAAAAAATGAGATTCCCCCTCGTTATATCTACCTGGCAACGATGAAGGAAAGGGTACTTTCCTCAGCGATTCAATCATTTAAAAACGTCATTATTAATGATAGCCAGAGAATCAACTGAGTAAGCGCCCGGAGACTGGCTCCGGGCGGCATGGTTATCAGGACAGTATGTCCATCAGCTCACGCAGCTTTGCAATGGCAATCTGGCCCGGCGCGGAGGCCTGGCCGACGGTGCCAAAGGTCATCGCTGAACCGAACAAGCGACCGGTTACCCGGCTCACGCCGCCGGATTTGCCCATCGACATGGTGATCAGCGGGCGCGTCGCATATTTCTCTTTCATGGTCAGCGTGGCGGAAAGCAGAGTGAGTACGTCCTGAGGCGACTGCGGCATCACCGCGATCTTCGGCAGATCGGCACCCAGATCCTGCATTCGACGCAGGCGATAGATAATATCTTCCTGTGCCGGCGTTTTATGGAAATCATGGTTGCTCATGATCACTTTTACGCCGGCCTGATGGGCGTCGTTCACCAGCGCGCGAATTTGCGCTTCATCGTTAAACAGCTCGATGTCGATAACATCGGCGAATCCGCTTAGCGCCGCCTGGCGGTTAAGTTCAAAGTACGCTTCGTCACTGATTTCCGTTTCGCCGCCTTCTTTCTTACTGCGGAAGGTGAACAGCAGCGGCAGAGCTTTCAGCGTATGGCGGATTTCCGCCAGCGCGGCCAGCACCTGGGGGATTTCCCGGACGTGGGTAAAATGGTCAACGCGCCATTCGATAATATCAGCGCCGGCGTCAACCAGGCCCTGAGCATTAGTCAGCAGCTCATCCAGCGTTTTTCCGATCAGCGGTACGCAAACTAAGGTTTCGCCTTCCTTGAAGGTGATGTTCTTTACGGTTACTGCAGTTGTCATGTAGGTATCCATTATTGTTGTCGTTGAACCTCAGGCGGTGACGGTGGTGCGGGACATTCTTTGCGCCGCGCGCGCCTGAAGTTGACGATAGCCGATGTACAGGGCGATCACAAAGCCAATGACGGCGATCAGGAAATCAAACCACATAATGCTGGCAATGCTAATCTGCGAAAGCCTGGCGGTGATAAGCGGGATCGTGAAGCTCGCGATGCTGCCAGCGGTGTAGAAGATCCCCGTCGCCTTGCCCTTGCCATTCGGAAAGCTCATCGCCATGATGGTCGCTCCCAACTGCAGTACCCCGCCGGCAGCGGCAAAGCCGATGACGAAGGCGAAGCCGGTCACCATCACCGGTGTCGGGAACAGGCACACTAACAGCAGCGAGACCATCGACAGACAGGTATAGATGATCATGGCCACCGCTGAGCTGAACACCTCTTTGACAAAGGCGGCGGTCACGAAGACGCAGACCAGCGAACCGACGGTGTAGATGCTCAGCAGCTTGATCGCCGAGGCATAAGGCATGCCGACCACGAACTGACCATATTGCGCCAGCCATTGACTGACCAGGTAAAAGGTTGCCATGCCGATATAGCCGTACAGGGTAAAGACAACCATATCCAGTTTGTTGGCTTGCGGCTTAGCGGAAGCTTCTGTCTGCGCCGTTGGAGTCTCTTCCTTTTTGGCCGCCTGGCTGTCGGGGAACGGCATCTTGAGCAGATAAATTGCACTCAGTACAAACAGTGCCGCCGCGATCACAAACGACCAGCCGAACCACAGATTCGCCCATATCAGCAGGCTGATAATGAATGGCAGCAGGAACTGCCCTGCGGAAACGAAGGCTTTGATGAGTACGTTAGCGCGGCTGGCGGAGTGCGGGAACGACTCCATCAGCGCCGGATAGGTTCCGGAGTCGAGGAAGCTGTTCGCCAGACCGGCCATGATGCCAAACACGTAGGCCAGATAGATATTTTTGGTCAGCAGAATGCCGACGAAAAAGATCAGGTAGCTGAGGATCCCAAGATAGATAAAGGGCTTACGACCAAAGCGATCCGACAAAAAGCCGGTCACGATCGTCGCCAGCTTACCGATACCTAATGAGGAGATAACGATCGATACGCCAGCGGCGTCTGTTCCCCACTGTTCCTGAAGATGGGCCATGTTGAGGGTGATTAAAAGCACCCCCATGCCGTGGATCAGGTAGTTGAGATACAGCCCTGCCGCAGTAGGGATGTATTTGTTTTTCATCTCTTGCCTCTTAGAACAGAATGCTCTTGACGTAGTCAACCGGCATCTCTTTGCCCGTCCAAATTTCGAACGCGCGCGCGCCTTGCCACAGCATCATTCCCAGGCCGTTGAGGGTCCGGCAGCCTTTTTTCTCCGCCACTTCCAGCAGATGGGTTTTACGCGGGTTATAGACGACGTCGGAGACAATCAGGTCCGGGCGCAGGAAGCTGTCGTTTGGCAGCAGCATCTGGCCTTCGAATGGTTTCATACCGACGCCGGTGGCGTTGGTGAGGATCACGCTGCTGTCGATTTCGGCGCGCAGCTTGTCATGATCGTCGAGATCGAAGAGATGGATCTCGCAGTCGGTGTTGTCGCGGATCTTGGCGACGGTCTGCTCGGCATTGGCGAAGAACTTGTCTTTACGGTTGAAGATCGAGATGGCCTTCACGCCGTCGAGCGCGGCCTGTACGCTGATGGCGGTAGCCGCGCCGCCTGCGCCGAGGATGGTCATCTTCTTGCCAATGATATCGATACCGGCTTCTGACAGCGCGCGCATATAGCCGGTGCCGTCGGTAATGTGGCCGGTTAACACGCCATTATCGTTGACGACGGTATTGACCGCGCCGACCAGCTGCGCCGCCGGCGAAAGCTTGTCGAGATACTGGCAAATTTCGGTTTTATTCGGCATCGAGACGTTGTAACCACGCAGTTTTAGCGCGCGGAAACCCTGCACGACATCTTTTAGCTCCTGGTTATCGACCTCGAACGCCAGGTAGGCGTAATCGAGGCCAAGATGGGCAAAGGCTTCGTTGTGCATGGTCGGCGACATGCTGTGACGAATCGGGGTAGCGATTAGGCCAATCAGTTCGGTATGACCGGTAAGACGTTCTGCCATGATAAATATCCTCAATATGTTAAAAATGGAATCTGTTGCGCTTCGCGATTGCCGAGTACGCCCATGTCTTCGAGTATCTCCAGCACGTTGCGGCCTTCGCGCACGCCGTCGATAATTCTCCGGGCCGACAGGCTGTCGCCGATATTCATGATTTTTACGTTGTTGGCGGCGGCCCACTGGGCGATATCGTCGAGACCTGCGCGGTTGGCGCGCATTCCCAGGCATACAAAGCCATAGTCGAAGGGAATGTCGAACGTGCCGTTGACGGTATTAACGGTGAAATGGTCTGGAGCGACGGCGGTTAATCGGGTCTGCATGTGTTGCTCCACCTGGTGTTCTTCCAGCATGGTCAACATCGCGTTTTTGGTAATAATGTCGAGGTCCTGTCCCGGCGCGTCCTGCATTTCAATCAGCACCGTCTCGGCGCCGCGCGCTGAGAAGTATTCAATGACGTCCAGGCCGACGGCGCCGCCGCCAACCACGACGATGCGTTTACCTGCGGCATCGGCAAAGGAGTCAAGGTGTTCAATCATGCCGGTTATTGAAAACAGGCGGCCACCTTCGGCGTCAATGTTCTCGCGCAGGCCTTCGATAGGCGGCAGCAGAGGAACCGAGCCGGTGGCGTTGACGATGAGCTGTGGATGCAGCGCGGCGACTGAAGCGACATCGGCGCGTTTACCGACCTGCAGCATCAGATTACTGAGCCCGGAAAGGCGGTTTTTCATAAACTGCGGGAAATCGGCGATGCGCTTTTTCTCCGGCAGCAGCGCAATGGTGCTGGCCAGTCCGCCGACGTGGCTTTTCTCTTCCAGCAGCCAGGTGTTACAGCCGACTTCCGCGGCGGTGCAGGCGGCTTCCATTCCTGCAGTGCCGGCGCCGATTACCACAACGTTGGTTTCGCGCGAAACACGCTGCTGCTTGTAAGCGTCGCCGTGGATGATGTCCGGGTTGATCGAGCAGCGCAGCGGACGAGAACGGGCGATGCGGTGATCCGCGCAGCCGATATTGCAGGAGATGCATTTACGCATCAGACGCTCATTGCCGCTTTGTACTTTCTGTACCCATTCAGGCTCGGCAATCAAACCACGACCAATGGCGATCAGATCGGCATCGCCGCTGGCGAGGATATCTTCGGCGATTTTTGGCGAACGAATGTTGCCGGCGATGACCGTCGGCTTATGGAATTTATCGCGTACCGCGCGAGAGAGGTAGCGCTTCCAGCCATCTTCCAGCGACATCTGGTCGATTTGTAAATTCAGGTTATCGTTCTGCGCGGCAGAGACGTTAATAATGTCGACCTTATCCTGGCACAGCTCGAGGATGCGCAGCGAATCTTCCAGCGTGTTGCCGCCCTTTAAGAAATCGTCGGCGCTGATGCGCAGGCTTATCGGGAAACGTGGTCCGACGCAGGCGCGAACCTTATCGATAATCAGGCTTAATATGCGGGTGCGGTTTTCGATACTGCCGCCGAATTCGTCGGTACGTTTATTAAATAGCGGCGACAAAAACTGGCTAATTAAATAGGAATGGCCGCCATGAATTTCTACGCAGTCAAAACCGGCGCGGCGTACGCGCTCAGCGGCGTCGCCAAATTTGTCTACCGCGTGATAAATTTCCTCGTGAGTCATTGGCCGCGGAATATTACCGTGCTTTTTCGACGGCGTGCTGGATGCCGAAAGCGGCGTCTGCCCATTCAGGCGATAAGCATAAGCCGAAGCGCCCGCGTGATTCAGCTGAATCGCTACGCAGGTGCCGTGTTTATGGAGGGTTTCGGTTAATTTAAACAGGCGCGGAATATATTGATCGTTATCGATACGTAACTGCGTCGTGCCATTGGAGGCGAAGGGAAAATCAATGCAGATATTTTCCACGGTAATGAGCCCGGTGCCGCCTTTCGCCCGCAGTTCGTAGTATTCAAGCTGCTCCTGCGAGACTTCGCCATTCAGAGTGGCCATATTGGTACCCATCGGCGGCATGATAATGCGATTTTTTATGGTCATCCCGTTGATGGTTAGCGGGCTGAATAGATGAGGATAGTGGCTCATTTAGGCTCTCCACAAGAACGGCAGGCGGCCCACGATGTGAGGCAGGCGACGTGACGTATCTAAAGTTAATATTTCTCTGTCAGGAAAGATAACGAGCCGGGGAGGGGAAAAATAATGCTTTTTTTTGTGCTGAGCTATAGGGGTTTTCTATGGAGTTAACCGTTAATTCACATATTGGGCGGTTTGTTTTAAATACTTCTGCTGATTATTTACTTGTCATTGTGGATATATACAAAAACAGCCCGCTTACGCCGGTATAAATGCACGATAAAGGACGGGAAGAATAAATTTATCTATAAATTATACGTAGTTATGTGCGCCAGAGAGGAACACAAAGAGAAAGCCCGGCTTGCTCGCCGGGCTTAAAGGTTAGTTCATAAAGGCGGGCTGTTGACGCTCGTAGGCGGAAATCGCTTCTTCATGCTGCAGCGTCAGGCCGATGCTATCCAGACCGTTGAGCATGCAGTGGCGGCGGAAGTCGTCGATTTTAAAGCTGTAGGTTTTATCCCCGGCTTTAACCACCTGCGCTTCAAGATCTACTTCAAAGCTAATGCCCGGGCTCGCCTGTACCAGCTTGAACAGCTCGTCCACCTGCTCATCGCTGAGCGTCACCGGCAGCAGTTGGTTATTAAAGCTGTTGCCGTAAAAGATATCGGCAAAGCTTGGCGCAATCACCACTTTGAAACCGTAATCGGTCAACGCCCACGGCGCGTGCTCGCGCGAGGAGCCGCAGCCGAAGTTTTCACGCGCCAGCAGGATAGACGCCCCTTTATATTGCGGGAAGTTCAGCACGAACTCCGGGTTCGGTTGCTGCCCCTGGTCGTCGAGGAAACGCCAGTCGTTAAACAGGTGCGCGCCAAAGCCGGTACGCGTCACTTTCTGCAGGAACTGCTTAGGAATGATCGCATCGGTATCGACGTTTGCGGCATCCAGCGGAACCACCAGGCCAGTATGTTGGGTAAATTTCTCTGCCATGATGGTCTCCTTATTTCAAGTTACGGATATCGGCGAAATGGCCGGTCACCGCTGCCGCCGCGGCCATCGCCGGGCTGACTAAATGGGTGCGTCCACCGCGGCCTTGACGGCCTTCAAAGTTACGGTTGCTGGTAGAGGCGCAACGTTCGCCGGGATTCAGGCGGTCGTTGTTCATCGCCAGGCACATGGAGCAGCCCGGTAAGCGCCATTCAAAACCGGCGTCGATGAAAATCTTATCCAGACCTTCGGCTTCCGCCTGCGCTTTCACCGGGCCGGAACCGGGAACCACCAGCGCCTGTACGCCCGGCGCCACTTTACGCCCTTTGGCGATTTCCGCCGCCGCGCGTAAATCTTCGATTCGCGAGTTAGTGCAGGAACCGATAAAGACTTTATCGATCGCGACCTCGGTCAACGGCACGCCGGATTTCAGCCCCATATAGGCCAGCGCTTTCTCGGCGCTGGCGCGTTCGACCGGATCGCTGAACGATGCCGGATCCGGGATAATATCGGTGACCGAGATGACCTGGCCTGGATTGGTGCCCCAGGTAACCTGCGGCGCAATCTCTTCCGCCTGCAGCGTGACTACGGTATCGAAGGTGGCGTCATCGTCGGTTTTCAGCGTTTTCCAGTATTCCACCGCGTCGGCGAAATCCTGGCCCTTCGGCGCGTGCAGGCGACCCTGCACGTAATTGAAGGTCGTCTCGTCCGGCGCGACCAGACCCGCTTTGGCGCCCATTTCGATTGCCATATTGCACAGGGTCATACGGCCTTCCATGCTCAGGTCGCGAATGGCTTCGCCGCAGAATTCGACCACGTGACCGGTACCGCCGGCGCTACCGGTTTTGCCGATGATCGCCAGTACAATGTCTTTGGCGGTAATGCCCGGCGCCGCTTTGCCGCGAACCTCGATTTTCATGGTCTTCGCGCGACCCTGTTTCAGGGTCTGGGTCGCCAATACGTGTTCCACTTCGGATGTGCCGATACCGAACGCCAGCGCGCCGAACGCGCCGTGTGTGGCGGTATGGGAGTCACCGCAAACAATGGTCATCCCCGGCAGGGTGACGCCCTGTTCCGGGCCCATGACGTGTACGATGCCCTGGAACGGGTGATTTAAGTCATACAGCTCAACGCCAAACTCTTTGCAGTTCTTAATCAGCTCCTGCATCTGAATACGGGCCATTTCGCCGGAGGCGTTGATATCTTTGGTCTGCGTTGAGACGTTGTGATCCATGGTGGCGAACGTTTTGCCCGGCTGGCGCACCGGACGACCGTGCGCGCGCAGGCCGTCAAACGCCTGCGGAGAGGTGACTTCGTGCACCAGATGGCGGTCAATATACAGCAGCGGGGTTTCGTTCTGCGCTTCGTATACCACATGCGCATCAAACAATTTTTCGTATAACGTCTTCGCCATGATTACACCCCTTCTGCGACATAGCGGGCAATGATATCGCCCATTTCATCTGTACTGACCGCCGCCGTACCGCGCGCTAAGTCGCCGGTACGAATGCCTTCTTCTAACGCGCGGTTGATAGCGCGTTCAATGGCGCTCGCCGCGTCGCCGGCATCCAGGCTATAGCGCAGCAGCAGCGCCAGCGACAGGATTTGCGCAATCGGGTTGGCGATATTTTTGCCTGCGATGTCCGGCGCCGAGCCGCCCGCTGGTTCATACAGGCCAAAACCTTGCTCGTTGAGGCTGGCGGACGGCAACATGCCCATAGAGCCGGTGATCATCGCGCATTCGTCGGACAGGATGTCGCCAAACAGGTTCGAGCACAGCAGGACGTCGAACTGCGACGGATCTTTGATAAGCTGCATGGTGGCATTATCGATATACATATGCGCCAGCTCGACATCCGGATACTCTTTGCCAATCTCGTTGACGATTTCGCGCCACAAGATAGAAGACTGCAGGACGTTGGCTTTATCAATTGACGTCACTTTATGACGACGCTTGCGCGCTGATTCAAAGGCAATACGCGCGATACGCTCGATTTCAAAGCGGTGGTATACCTCAGTATCGAAAGCTTTTTCATGCTGGCCGCTGCCTTCGCGGCCCTTCGGTTGACCGAAGTAGATGCCGCCGGTCAGTTCGCGCACGCACAGAATGTCGAAGCCGTTGGCGGCGATATCGGCGCGCAGCGGGCAGAACGCTTCCAGCCCCTGATACAGTTTAGCCGGGCGCAGGTTGCTGAATAATTTGAAGTGCTTACGCAGCGGCAGCAGCGCGCCGCGTTCCGGCTGTTCGGCCGGCGGCAGATGTTCCCACTTCGGACCGCCGACGGAACCGAACAGAATCGCGTCTGCCTGCTCGCAGCCATCAACGGTGGCTTGCGGCAGCGGCATGCCCTGACGGTCGATGGCGATGCCGCCAACGTCGTACTGGCTGGTGGTGATACGCATTGAAAAACGGTTACGAACGGCTTCCAGTACTTTCATCGCCTGGTTCATCACTTCCGGGCCAATTCCATCACCCGGCAAAACGGCAATATGATAATTCTTCGACATTACACGGTTTCCTTGTTGTTCTCTTTATTCTGAGCTTGGCGTTGCAATTCTTTTTCGACTTCGGCGGCGCGCCAGATGTTGTTCAGCACGTGTACCATCGCTTTTGCTGACGATTCGACGATATCGGTCGCCAGGCCGACGCCGTGGAAGCGGCGACCGTTGTATTCCACGACGATATCAACCTGACCCAGCGCATCTTTGCCGTGACCTTTGGCGCTTAAGCCATACTTCACTAAGTCGATGTTGTAGTCCGTCACGCGGTTAATAGCCTGGTAGATAGCGTCAACCGGGCCGTTGCCGTTGGCGGCTTCGGTTTTGATGTCATCACCGCAGGCCAGCTTGATAGAGGCGGTAGCGATATCGCTCGAGCCAGACTGGACGCTGAAGTAGTCGAGACGGAAATGCTCTGGCTCTTCCTGCTGCTTATTGATGAACGCCAGCGCTTCCAGGTCGTAGTCGAAGACCTGGCCTTTTTTATCCGCCAGCTTCAGGAACGCGTCATACAGATGATCCAGGTTGTAGTCGCTCTCTTTATAGCCCATCTCTTCCATACGGTGTTTCACCGCCGCGCGACCGGAGCGTGAAGTCAGGTTCAGCTGTACTTGGTTCAGGCCGATGGATTCCGGGGTCATGATTTCGTAGTTTTCGCGGTTCTTCAGCACGCCATCCTGATGAATACCGGAAGAGTGGGCGAAGGCGCCGGTGCCGACGATGGCTTTGTTAGCCGGGATAGGCATATTGCAGATTTGGCTGACGGTCTGGCTGGTACGCCAGATTTCGTGGTGATTGATGTTGGTGTGCACGTTCATAATGTCTTTGCGCACTTTGATCGCCATGATCACCTCTTCCAGCGCGCAGTTACCGGCGCGTTCGCCGATACCGTTCATCGCGCCTTCTACCTGACGCGCGCCAGCGTGGACGGCGGCGAGGGCGTTACCGACGGCGATGCCTAAATCATCATGGGTGTGGACTGAAATAATCGCTTTATCAATGTTTGGTACGCGTTCATACAGACCGCTGATGATGTTGGCGTATTCGAACGGCATGGTGTAGCCGACGGTATCCGGGATATTAATAGTCGTGGCGCCGGCGCGGATAGCCGCTTCGACGACGCGAGCCAGATCGTCGATCGGCGTACGACCTGCGTCTTCACAGGAAAATTCGACGTCATCGGTATAGTTACGTGCGCGTTTCACCATGTAAATAGCGCGCTCAATGACTTCATCCAGCGTACTGCGCAACTTGGTGGCGATATGCATCGGAGACGTTGCGATGAAGGTGTGGATGCGGAACGCTTCGGCCACTTTTAAGGATTCCGCCGCCACGTCGATATCTTTCTCAACGCAGCGAGCCAGCGCGCACACGCGGCTATTTTTGATGGTGCGCGCGATGGTCTGCACCGATTCAAAATCGCCTGGGGAAGAAACCGGGAAACCGACTTCCATCACATCGACGCCCATACGTTCGAGGGCCATGGCTATCTGCAGCTTCTCTTTCACGCTCAGGCTGGCCTGTAACGCTTGTTCCCCATCACGTAAGGTCGTATCGAAAATAATGACTTGCTGGCTCATGGTTTAGATCCTTAATCTGTTGCCTGGCGCCTTGCTTCGAGCATAAAAAAACCCGCGCAATGGCGCGGGTTTAGTGTCTTGCTGGAAGATGACTTAACGCTGAACGTCGCCCAACAGCCTACCGCGCACAATGGATGCGTTTAGTAGTAGTAGGCTGGTGAAACGAGTGGTGCGAATCATGCGTCATACTCCAGTTGAAATCGATATGCTTTTAGAGTTACTGGATAGCGGTTTTGATGTCAACCCCAGGCAAGATAAAAACTGTTTTTCACCAGCCTGGTGAATTAGCTAATTGTGCTGGATTATCCCTTGTTTTACCGACGATCCTATTTGAGACATTCATCTGCCTCTGGAAAAATAAAACAATTAGAAAAATTTTTTATCATAAAGGGGATGAAAAATATGAGAGAGGGTTCCATTGTTATCTTAATGAAAGATAAGAGATTAATGGTATTCTCATCGCTGATTTTGAGGGGTTTAGACAAAAGGAAGGATAACAAAGTGTTAATTAATCGCAGGGATAAACTAGATAGTTAATTGATACTTAAATTGTAATTAACTAATAGTGGTGTTGTTTATTCCTGTGATCTATGGGTACACTTTATATCATCAAGTAAATGATATGTTTTAGGCGGGTTCCGGTGATGTCCTGTGAGGTTTTTCGTCGCTACTCATAACCTTGATATATTCCTAAAATTCCATTTTGCCCTTTTGCAGATTTAATATGCATGATAAATGATATTGTCTTAATTAATTACTGCACTTTGGTAAAAGGAATTTAGCGTGACGGTGGAGTTAGATATGTTAATTGAAAATACTGAATATAAATCAGCCCCGGGACAGGAAGTCGTTAAACCACAACTGCGGATGGTGGATCTCAACCTGCTGACCGTGTTTGATGCGGTGATGCAGGAACAAAATATTACCCGTGCGGCCCATACTCTCGGGATGTCCCAACCGGCGGTGAGTAACGCGGTCTCTCGCCTTAAGGTGATGTTTAATGATGAACTGTTTGTTCGCTATGGGCGCGGCATTCAGCCAACGGCGCGGGCCTATCAGCTGTTCGGCTCGGTACGCCAGGCATTGCAACTGGTGCAAAATGAGCTGCCGGGTTCCGGCTTTGAACCACTGAGCAGCGAGCGCGTATTTAACCTCTGCGTTTGTAGCCCATTGGATAATTACTTAACCTCGCTAATATTTAATAAAGTTGGTGAAATCGCGCCAAATATTCATCTGGTCTTTAAATCAGCGCTACATCAAAACACCGAACATCAGCTGCGTTATCAGGAAATTGAATTTGTTATCGGCTATGAAGAGTTCCGTCGTCCGGAGTTCGCCTGCATACCTTTATTCAAAGATGAAATGGTTTTGGTTGCCAGCCGTAAACATCCGCGTATTTCCGGGCCGTTAACGGAAGCGGATATTTATCAGGAAGAGCACGCGGTCGTCGCATTGGATCGTTATGCTTCATTTAGCCAGCCGTGGTATGACTCCGTGGATAAACAATCCTGCATTGCCTATCAGGGTAATGCCATGGTTAGCGTATTAAACGTGGTTTCGCAAACCCACATGGTGGCGATAGCGCCACGCTGGTTAGCCAATGAATTCGCGGATAAATTAGACCTGCAGATATTACCGCTGCCGCTGAAGGTAAATAGCCGCACCTGCTTCCTTTCATGGCACGAAGCGGCCGGTCGTGATAAAGGCCATCAATGGATGGAAGAGTTACTGGCGAATATCTGCCAGCGCTAATTGTCCTCATCCACAAAGGGGAGCGGAAGTTCCAGCTTATCTGAGTAAACATTAAAAAAGCAGAATATTATTCTGTTTATCACCGCGGGTTCTCGCAACCCGACGGTGAAAAATGGATGATTTTCTGCCGTAAGCCATTTTCCCCGAGTATTGGCTGTCTCATTTTTCTATTCCTGAAGCAATCCTCCATATATTTCTCCATATGCTTTCTTTTCTGCTTTTGAGACCCGCTCCAGACGCCGCCAGGCGAATTGCCTGCCTGTTGGCGAGCAGTTATGGTAATGCACAGCAAGTTGTTCACTTCAATGCGCTGCCGATGGCGGCGCATCATACGACGCGCGCGGAAAATGACTTCCGCCGTCGTGAAAACAAAAAGCCTGGAGGCAAACCATGGAGATGTTGTCAGGAGCCGAGATGGTCGTCCAATCGCTTGTCGATCAGGGCGTCAAGCAAGTATTCGGCTATCCCGGAGGCGCGGTCCTCGATATCTACGATGCATTACATACCCTCGGTGGCATAGACCATGTGCTGGTGCGCCATGAGCAGGCGGCGGTGCATATGGCTGACGGGCTGGCGCGCGCGACCGGCGAAGTCGGGGTGGTGTTGGTGACCTCCGGCCCGGGAGCGACTAACGCTATTACCGGTATCGCAACGGCTTACATGGATTCTATTCCGCTGGTCATTCTTTCCGGGCAGGTCGCCACCTCGCTGATTGGCTACGATGCCTTCCAGGAGTGCGATATGGTCGGTATCTCGCGCCCGGTGGTCAAACACAGCTTCCTGGTGAAACAGACTGAAGATATTCCCGGCATTTTAAAGAAAGCGTTCTGGCTGGCGGCCAGCGGCCGACCGGGGCCGGTGGTGGTCGATTTGCCGAAGGATATTCTCAATCCGGCGAAAAAGCTGCCTTACGTTTGGCCGGATGCGGTCAGCATGCGTTCTTACAACCCGACAACCAGCGGGCATAAAGGTCAGATCAAACGTGCGTTGCAAACGCTGGTGGCGGCGAAAAAACCGGTCGTATACGTCGGTGGCGGGGCGATCAATTCGCAGTGCGAAGCACAGCTGCGTACCTTGGTCGAAAAGTTGAAGTTACCGGTTGTCTCTTCATTAATGGGCTTAGGCGCTTTTCCGGCGACTCATCAGCAGGCGCTTGGCATGCTGGGGATGCACGGCACCTATGAAGCCAACATGACCATGCATCATTCCGACGTTATTTTTGCAGTCGGCGTACGCTTTGACGATCGCACCACCAACAATTTGGCTAAGTATTGCCCGAACGCCACGGTGCTGCATATTGATATCGATCCTACGTCGATCTCCAAGACCGTCCCTGCGGATGTGCCGATCGTTGGCGACGCGCGGCAGGTGCTCGACCAGATGTTTGATCTGCTTGAGCAGGAAGAGAGCCAGCAGCCGCTGGATGAGATCCGCGACTGGTGGCAGCAGATCGAACAGTGGCGTTCCCGTCATTGTCTGCAATACGACACGCAAAGCGGCAAGATTAAACCACAGGCGGTAATCGAGGCTATCTGGCGCCTGACCAACGGTGATGCTTACGTGACCTCCGACGTTGGCCAGCATCAAATGTTCGCCGCGCTCTATTATCCATTCGATAAACCAAGACGTTGGATTAATTCCGGCGGCCTCGGCACGATGGGCTTTGGCCTGCCTGCGGCGCTGGGCGTGAAGATGGCGCTACCGCAAGAAACCGTCATCTGCGTGACCGGGGACGGCAGCATCCAGATGAACATTCAGGAGCTTTCCACCGCCCTGCAGTATGAACTACCTGTGCTGGTGTTGAACCTGAATAACCGTTACCTCGGGATGGTGAAGCAGTGGCAGGATATGCTCTATTCCGGCCGCCATTCGCAGTCGTATATGGAATCGCTGCCGGACTTCGTGCGCGTCGCCGAGGCGTATGGCCACGTCGGTATTCGCATCAGCGAGCCGCAAGAGCTGGAAGCTAAACTGGCGGAAGCGCTGGAGCAGGTACGTAATAACCGTCTGGTGTTCGTTGATGTTACGGTTGATGGTAGCGAGCATGTTTACCCCATGCAGATCCGCGGCGGCGGCATGGACGAAATGTGGTTGAGCAAAACGGAGAGAACCTGATTATGCGCCGGATATTATCTGTATTACTGGAGAACGAATCGGGGGCATTATCCCGGGTGATCGGCCTGTTTTCCCAACGCGGCTACAATATTGAAAGCCTGACGGTAGCGCCAACCGACGATCCGACGCTGTCCCGCATGACCATCCAGACGGTGGGCGACGAGAAAGCGATTGAGCAGATCGAAAAGCAGTTACATAAGCTGGTGGATGTGCTGCGGGTCAGCGAACTGGGCCAGGGCTCCCACGTCGAGCGTGAAATCATGCTGGTTAAAGTGCAGGCCAGCGGTTATGGCCGTGAAGAGGTGAAACGCAACACCGAGATATTTCGCGGGCAGATTATTGATGTGACGCCTTCTATCTATACCGTGCAGCTGGCAGGAACCAGCGATAAGCTGGATGCCTTCCTGGCCTCCTTGCGCGACGTCGCGCGCATTGTTGAAGTGGCGCGCTCCGGTGTCGTCGGCCTGTCGCGTGGCGATAAAATTATGCGCTAAACGCTGAAAAAATGACGTAAAAATAGCCCGACACAAACTGTCGGGTTATTTTTTTGCGAATTCCGTAGGAACTGTGGACGAAAGCGGTTGCCGCGCTAACTATTCTGCGTTTAGATGTTATAAAAATGGATCTCTATACTCTAATGAGTATATCTATTTAATGGTTGTTTTTTGTACTTCTTACCCAAGGGGCAATTGTGAAACTGGATGAAATCGCCCGGCTGGCCGGTGTTTCAAGAACCACCGCGAGCTATGTGATTAATGGCAAAGCGAAGCAGTATCGCGTCAGCGATAAAACGGTCGAGAAGGTGATGGCGGTGGTGCGCGAGCATAACTACCACCCGAATGCGGTCGCTGCTGGCCTGCGCGCAGGACGCACGCGTTCAATTGGTCTGGTAATCCCGGATCTCGAAAATACCAGTTATACCCGTATTGCGAACTACCTGGAGCGTCAGGCGCGTCAGCGCGGCTACCAGTTGCTGATCGCCTGCTCGGAAGATCAGCCGGACAACGAAATGCGCTGCATTGAGCATCTGCTGCAGCGTCAGGTGGACGCGATTATTGTATCGACTTCGCTGCCGCCGGAGCACCCGTTTTATCAGCGCTGGGCGAACGATCCCTTCCCAATTGTCGCGCTTGACCGCGCGCTCGATCGTGAACACTTTACCAGCGTCGTCGGTGCGGACCAGGACGACGCCGAAATGCTCGCTGCCGAGCTGCGCAAATTCCCCGGTGACAATGTGCTGTATCTGGGAGCGCTGCCGGAACTGTCGGTGAGTTTCCTGCGTGAGCAGGGGTTCCGTTCGGCGTGGAAGGATGACCCGCGGGAAGTGAACTTCCTGTATGCCAACAGCTACGAACGCGAAGCTGCAGCCCATCTTTTCGAGAAATGGCTGGAAACGCATCCGATGCCGCAACTGCTGTTCACCACCTCTTTCCCGCTGCTGCAGGGAGTGATGGACGTCACGCTGCGCCGTGAAGGCAAACTGCCATCCGAACTCGCCATCGCCACCTTCGGCGATAACGAACTGCTCGATTTCCTGCAGTGTCCGGTGCTGGCGGTCGCGCAGCGTCACCGCGACGTTGCCGAGCGTGTTTTAGAGATTGTACTGGCAAGCCTGGATGAACCGCGTAAGCCAAAACCAGGCTTAAGCCGTATTCGTCGTAACCTTTATCATCGCGGAAGTTTGAATCGCCGCTGATCCATTAGCGAAAAAAGGTTAAGATTCTTCGTAGGTTATTCGCCAGATGGATTAGCATCTGGCGATATTCCATACAATTTACGTAGAGATTCGTAAATCTATTCGCTTTCAGACAAATCCCTAAACTTCTTTACGCCTTATTTTGTTTTATTCCTGAGAAAGATTTTTTTGTATCCAAATGGTGCAAGAAAATGCGCAATACCCTTTGTTAGTATTATTTTGTTACATTCATCGGAATAATTGCTGAATTAACAATCGCTTTATCCTACCTTCATCGCATCTGAGAGCGTCAGGCCGCGGCACAAGTGCTTCTCCGTCCACAACAGGCACTGTTAACGGACATCAGAATGGCCTAAAATGCCGCTCGCGTCGCAAACTGACACTTTATATTTTCCCGCTGAAGATATTTTGTCGCTTTTAACTGTTACGAGTTTGTTGGTTATTTTCTTACACGTATTCATAACGTTAATTTGCCTCGTTTGTTGGTGATTTATTCATCAGGGCTAATATCGGCTGTAAATAATGGGTTTTTGCGCTCCGTTGGCATTAGTGCTGGCTTGACAAGCTTTTCCTCCGCTCCGTAAACTCCTTTAGGTGGGAATTTGTGGGGTAAAGTGGCGAAAAGGGGTGAGGCTGGCATGTTCCGTGGAGCAACGTTAGTCAATCTCGACAGTAAAGGCCGTTTGGCCGTACCGACGCGCTACCGCGACGGGCTGATCGAGGATGCTTCTGGTCAAATGGTGTGCACCATTGACATTCATCACCCGTGCCTGCTGCTTTATCCTTTGCCTGAATGGGAAATCATCGAGCAAAAATTGTCGCGTTTGTCGAGCATGAATCCCGTTGAGCGGCGCGTACAGCGCCTGCTTTTGGGGCATGCCAGCGAATGTCAGATGGATAGCGCCGGACGATTGCTAATCGCGCCGGTGCTGCGGCAACATGCCGGGCTGACAAAAGAAGTGATGCTGGTCGGACAGTTTAATAAATTTGAACTGTGGGATGAAACGACCTGGTATCAACGGGTCAAGGAAGATATCGACGCTGAGCAGTCCGCTACCGGTGAACTGTCGGAGCGCCTGCAGGATTTGTCTTTATAAAATGATGGAAAATTTTAAACACACTACGGTACTTCTGGATGAAGCCGTTAACGGCCTGAATATTCGTCCAAATGGTATCTACATTGATGGAACCTTTGGCCGCGGTGGTCACTCGCGTCTGATCCTCTCCCAACTGGGGGCGGAAGGGCGCCTGCTGGCAATCGATCGCGACCCGACGGCTATTGCCGTTGCGCAAACCATCGATGACCCACGCTTTTCCATCGTACATGGTCCTTTCTCGCAGCTGGCTGACTACGTCGCCGAGCGCAATCTTACCGGCAAGATCGACGGTATCCTTCTCGATCTTGGCGTTTCTTCACCGCAGCTGGACGACGCGGAACGCGGGTTCTCCTTTATGCGCGATGGTCCGCTGGACATGCGCATGGATCCGACTCGCGGTCAGTCCGCCGCCGAATGGTTACAGACCGCCGAAGAAGCCGACATCGCCTGGGTCATTAAAACCTTTGGCGAGGAGCGTTTCGGTAAACGTATCGCGCGCGCGATCGTTGAGCGTAACCGCATTGAGCCGATGACCCGTACCAAAGAGCTGGCGGAAGTTATCGCGGCGGCGACGCCGGTGAAAGATAAGCACAAACATCCCGCGACCCGTACCTTCCAGGCGGTGCGCATCTGGGTGAACAGTGAACTGGAGGAGATAGAGCAGGCGCTAAAAAGCTCGCTCGGCGTGCTGGCCCCCGGTGGTCGGCTGTCGATTATCAGTTTCCATTCGCTGGAAGACCGCATTGTGAAGCGCTTTATGCGTGAGCAAAGCCGCGGTCCGCAGGTTCCAGCAGGGATCCCGATGACTGAAGAGCAGCTCAGGAAACTGGGCGGCCGTCAGTTGCGAGCACTAGGCAAGTTGATGCCGGGCGAAGAAGAGGTGGCAGAGAATCCACGCGCCCGTAGTTCAGTGCTGCGTATCGCAGAGAGGACGAACGCATGATCGGCAGAGTGACAGTAGCCTTAAGCAAAGTTAAAGGATCGTTAGGAAGCAACGAGCGCCATGCCTTGCCTGGCGTTATCGGGGACGATCTTCTGCGGTTTGGGAAGCTGCCACTCTGCCTGTTCATTTGCATCATCATAACGGCAGTGACCGTGGTGACGACGGCGCACCATACCCGTCTGTTAACCGCGCAGCGTGAACAATTAGTTCTGGAGCGTGACGCTCTGGATATTGAATGGCGCAACCTGATCCTCGAAGAGAACGCCCTTGGCGATCACAGTCGGGTTGAACGGATCGCGACAGAGAAGTTGCAGATGCAACACGTTGATCCATCACAAGAAAATATAGTGGTACAGAAATAAGGATTATTGCGACGCATGAAAGCAGCGCCGAAAACGCCAAAAGCAAAACGTCAGGAAGAACAGGCCAACTTTATCAGTTGGCGTTTTGCGTTGCTGTGCGGATGTATTTTAATCGCTCTCGCCTTCCTGCTTGGCCGCGTCGCGTGGCTGCAGGTTGTCAGCCCGGACATGCTGGTGCGTCAGGGGGATATGCGTTCCCTGCGCGTACAGGAAGTCTCCACCGCGCGCGGCATGATTACCGACCGCTCCGGCCGCCCGCTGGCGGTCAGCGTTCCGGTAAAAGCGATTTGGGCCGACCCGAAAGAGCTGCATGATGCGGGCGGTGTGACGCTCGATAACCGCTGGAAAGCGCTAGCCGATGCGCTGAATATGCCGCTGGATCAGCTGGCATCGCGCATCAACAGCAACCCGCGGATGCGTTTTATCTATCTGGCGCGTCAGGTGAACCCTGACATGGCCGACTACATCAGAAAACTGAAGCTGCCGGGGATCCATCTGCGCGAGGAGTCTCGCCGTTATTATCCTTCAGGTGAAGTAACCGCTCACCTCATTGGCTTCACCAACGTCGATAGCCAGGGGATTGAAGGGGTTGAGAAAAGCTTTGATAAATGGCTGACCGGTCAGCCGGGCGAACGTATCGTGCGTAAAGACCGCTATGGCCGCGTGATTGAAGACATTTCTTCCACCGACAGCCAGGCGGCGCATAACCTCGCGTTGAGCATCGACGAGCGCCTGCAGGCGCTGGTATATCGCGAACTGAATAATGCGGTGGCGTTCAACAAAGCGGAATCAGGCACCGCCGTTTTGGTTGACGTCAACACCGGTGAAGTGCTGGCGATGGCGAATAGCCCGTCGTACAACCCAAATAATTTCGCGGGTACCTCCAAAGATACCATGCGTAACCGCGCCATCACCGACGTATTTGAACCGGGTTCAACGGTGAAGCCGATGGTGGTGATGACGGCGCTGCAGCGCGGCATCGTCAATGAAAATACCGTGCTGAATACCATTCCATATCGAATTAACGGCCACGAAATCAAAGACGTGGCGCGCTACAGCGAATTGACCCTGACCGGGGTGCTACAGAAGTCGAGTAACGTCGGCGTTTCTAAGCTGGCGTTAGCGATGCCGTCCTCAGCGTTAGTAGATACTTACTCACGTTTTGGGCTTGGAAAGGCGACCAATTTGGGGTTGGTCGGAGAACGCAGTGGCTTATATCCTCAAAAACAACGGTGGTCTGACATAGAGAGGGCCACCTTTTCTTTCGGCTACGGGCTAATGGTAACTCCGTTACAGTTAGCGCGAGTCTACGCAACGATTGGCAGCTATGGCATCTATCGCCCGCTGTCGATTACCAAAGTTGATCCACCGGTTCCGGGCGAGCGCGTGTTCCCGGACTCGCTCGTTCGTACCGTCGTTCACATGATGGAAAGCGTGGCGCTTCCCGGCGGCGGCGGCGTGAAAGCGGCGATTAAAGGCTATCGCATCGCCATTAAAACCGGTACGGCGAAAAAAGTGGGGCCGGATGGCCGCTACATCAACAAATATATTGCTTACACCGCAGGCGTTGCGCCCGCCAGCCACCCGCGTTTCGCGCTGGTGGTGGTGATCAACGACCCGCAGGCAGGTAAATACTACGGTGGCGCCGTTTCCGCGCCGGTATTCGGTGCCATCATGGGCGGCGTACTGCGCACCATGAACATCGAACCGGATGCGCTGGCAACGGGCGAAAAAAGTGAATTTGTGATTAATCAAGGCGAGGGAACAGGTGGCAGATCGTAATTTGCGCGACCTTCTCGCTCCGTGGGTGCCAAATGCGCCGGAGCGAATTCTGCGAGAGATGACGCTGGACAGCCGCGTGGCGGCGTCCGGCGACCTCTTTGTCGCGGTACAGGGTCATCAGGCGGACGGGCGTCGTTATATCCCGCAGGCGATAGCGCAAGGTGTTGCTGCCATTATTGCTGAGGCGCAGGGCGAGGCCGCAGACGGCGAAGTTCGCGAGATGCACGGCGTGCCGGTCATCTACCTTAGCCAACTGAACGAGCGGTTATCCGCGCTGGCCGGGCGTTTTTATCATCAACCTTCGCAGCAGATGCGCCTGGTGGGCGTTACCGGCACTAACGGTAAGACCACCACGACTCAACTGCTTGCGCAGTGGGCGAAACTGCTCGGCGAAACCAGCGCGGTGATGGGTACCGTCGGTAACGGCCTGCTGGATAAAGTGGTGCCAACCGAAAACACCACCGGCTCTGCGGTTGATGTTCAGCACGTGCTTTCCGGTCTGGTAGGGCAGGGGGCGACTTTCGGCGCGATGGAAGTCTCTTCTCACGGGCTGGTTCAGCACCGCGTGGCGGCGCTGCAGTTTGCCGCCTCGGTGTTTACCAACCTGAGCCGTGACCACCTCGACTACCATGGCGACATGGAACATTACGAAGCGGCGAAATGGCTGCTCTATTCCACCCACCATTGCGGCCAGGCCATCGTCAACGCCGACGATGAAGTGGGGCGTCGCTGGCTGGCGAAACTGCCGGATGCGGTGGCGGTGTCGATGGAAGATCATATCAATCCGAACTGCCACGGCCGCTGGCTGAAGGCGACCGCGGTCAACTATCACGACAGCGGCGCGACCATTCAGTTTGACTCGAGCTGGGGCAAGGGCGAAATCGAAAGCCGCCTGATGGGCGCCTTTAACGTCAGCAACCTGCTGCTGGCGCTGGCGACGCTGCTGGCGCTGGGCTATCCGCTGGCGGACCTATTGAAAACCTCTTCGCGTTTACAGCCGGTGTGCGGCCGCATGGAAGTGTTCAGCGCGCCGGGCAAACCGACCGTGGTGGTCGATTACGCCCATACGCCTGACGCGCTGGAAAAAGCGCTGCAGGCCGCGCGTCTGCACTGTAGCGGCAAGCTGTGGTGCGTCTTCGGCTGCGGCGGCGACCGCGACAAGGGCAAACGCCCGCTGATGGGCGCTATCGCGGAAGAGTTTGCCGATATCGTGGTCGTTACCGACGATAACCCGCGTACCGAAGAGCCGCGGGCGATTATTAACGACATTCTGGCCGGCATGCTTGATGCCGGGCAGGTGAAGGTGATGGAAGGCCGCGCGGAAGCGGTGACCAGCGCGGTGATGCAGGCGAAAGCGAACGACGTTGTGCTGGTCGCGGGCAAAGGCCACGAAGACTATCAGATAGTCGGCAACCGCCGTCTGGATTACTCCGACCGCGTGACTGTCGCGCGTCTGCTGGGAGCGGTAGCATGATTCGCTTTACATTAAGCCAGCTCGCCGATATCACCCGCGGCGAACTGCAGGGTAGCGATATCGCTATCGATGACGTGACGTCCGATACCCGCAAAGTCACGGCGGGTTGCCTGTTTGTGGCGCTGAAAGGCGAGCGTTTCGACGCGCATGATTTTGCCGAACAAGCGAAAGCGGCGGGCGCAGGCGCCCTGCTGGTTAGCCGCCAACTGGCCTGCGATTTACCGCAGGTCGTAGTGAAAGATACCCGCCTGGCTTTTGGCGAGTTAGCGGCCTGGGTGCGTCAGCAGGTGCCGACCCGCGTGGTGGCGCTCACCGGTTCTTCCGGTAAGACCTCGGTCAAAGAGATGACCGCGGCGATCCTCAGCCAGTGCGGTAATACGCTGTATACCGCCGGTAACCTGAATAACGATATCGGGGTACCGATGACGCTGCTGCGTCTGAACAAAGATCACCAGTATGCGGTGATTGAACTTGGCGCCAACCACCAGGGCGAAATCGCCTGGACCGTCAGCCTGACGCGTCCGGAAGCGGCGCTGGTCAACAACCTCGCCGCCGCGCACCTCGAAGGCTTCGGCTCGCTGGCGGGCGTGGCAAAAGCCAAGGGCGAAATCTTCACCGGCCTGCCGCAAAACGGCATCGCGATTTTGAATGCCGACAATAACGACTGGCTGAACTGGCAGAGCGTGATTGGCGATCGCAAAGTGTGGCGCTTCTCGCCGAACGCGGCGAACAGCGACTTCACGGCGACCAATGTTTATATCACCAGTCATGGCACCGAATTTACGCTGCAGACCCCGTTCGGCAACGTCGACGTACTGCTGCCGCTGCCGGGGCGCCATAACATCGCTAACGCGCTGGCTGCAACTTCGCTGGCGATGGCGGTAGGCGCCGATCTGGCCGCGGTGAAAGCTGGGCTGGCGCAGCTGCAAGCGGTGCCGGGACGTCTGTTCCCGATCCAACTGGCGGAAAACCAGCTGCTGCTGGATGACTCCTACAACGCCAACGTCGGTTCGATGACCGCCGCGGTACAGGTGCTGGCGGAAATGCCGGGCTTCCGGGCGATGGTGGTCGGCGATATGGCTGAACTCGGCGCGGAAAGCGCGGCCTGTCATCGCGAAGTGGGCGAAGCGGCGAAAGCGGCGGGCCTGGATTGCGTGCTCAGCGTCGGTTCACTGAGCGCGGATATCAGCAGCGCCAGCGGCGTGGGCGAACATTTTAACGATAAAGCCGCCGTGGTAGCTCGCCTGCGCGAGCTGCTGGCAGAGCATAAAATCATGACCATTTTAGTGAAGGGTTCACGTAGTGCCGCTATGGAAGAGGTAGTACGCGCATTACAGGAGATTGCGACATGTTAGTATGGCTGGCCGAACATCTGGTCAAATATTATTCCGGCTTTAACGTCTTTTCCTATCTGACGTTTCGCGCCATCGTCAGCCTGCTGACCGCGCTGTTCATCTCGTTGTGGATGGGCCCGCGTATGATCGCCCGTCTGCAAAAACTGTCCTTCGGTCAGGTCGTTCGTAACGACGGCCCGGAGTCCCACTTCAGCAAACGCGGGACCCCGACCATGGGCGGGATTATGATCCTCACCGCGATTACCGTTTCCGTCCTGCTGTGGGCTTATCCGTCAAATCCATACGTCTGGTGCGTGCTGACGGTATTAATCGGCTACGGCATCATCGGGTTTGTCGATGATTACCGTAAAGTCGTGCGTAAAGACACCAAGGGCCTGATTGCCCGCTGGAAGTATTTCTGGATGTCGGTAATCGCGCTGGGCGTGGCGTTCGCGCTGTATCTGGCGGGGAAAGACACCCCGGCGACCGAGCTGGTAGTGCCGTTCTTTAAAGATGTGATGCCGCAGCTGGGACTGTTCTACATCCTGCTGGCTTACTTCGTTATCGTCGGTACCGGCAATGCGGTCAACCTCACCGACGGCCTCGACGGCCTGGCGATTATGCCGACCGTCTTCGTCGCCGCCGGCTTTGCGCTGGTAGCGTGGGCCACCGGTAACATGAACTTCGCCAACTACCTGCATATTCCTTATCTGCGTCACGCCGGCGAGCTGGTTATCGTCTGCACGGCGATTGTCGGCGCGGGCCTGGGCTTCTTGTGGTTCAACACCTACCCGGCGCAGGTCTTTATGGGCGACGTCGGTTCACTGGCGCTCGGCGGCGCGCTGGGCATTATCGCCGTACTGCTGCGTCAGGAGTTCCTGCTGGTGATTATGGGCGGCGTTTTCGTCGTGGAAACCTTGTCGGTTATCCTGCAGGTCGGCTCGTTCAAGCTGCGCGGCCAGCGCATCTTCCGTATGGCGCCGATTCACCACCACTATGAACTGAAAGGCTGGCCGGAACCGCGCGTTATCGTGCGCTTCTGGATTATTTCGCTGATGCTGGTGCTGATTGGCCTGGCGACGCTGAAGGTACGTTAATCATGGCAGATTATCAGGGTAAAAAAGTCGTCATTATTGGGCTGGGCATGACCGGCCTGTCATGCGTGGACTTTTTCATGGCGCGCGGCGTAACCCCGCGCGTGATGGATACCCGCGTCGCCCCTGCCGGGCTTGATAAGCTGCCGGAAGCCGTTGAGCGCCACGTGGGCGGCCTTAACGACGACTGGCTGCTGGCGGCGGATCTGATTGTCGCAAGCCCGGGGATTGCTCTGGCGCACCCTTCACTGAGCGCGGCGGCGGACGCTGGCGTGGAAATCGTCGGCGATATCGAGCTGTTTTGCCGCGAGGCGCAGGCGCCGATTATCGCCATTACCGGCTCTAACGGAAAAAGCACCGTTACTACCCTGGTGGGCGAGATGGCGAAGGCGGCGGGCGTGAATGTCGGCGTTGGCGGCAATATCGGCCTGCCAGCGCTGATGCTGCTGGATCCGGCGCGCGAACTGTACGTGCTTGAACTTTCCAGCTTCCAGCTGGAGACCACCTCCAGCCTGAAAGCCGTCGCGGCCACCATCCTCAACGTGACTGAGGATCATATGGACCGCTATCCGCTGGGGCTGCAGCAGTACCGCGCGGCGAAACTGCGGGTCTATGAAAATGCTAAAACCTGCGTGGTGAATGCCGATGATGCGCTGACCATGCCGGTACGCGGCGCTGACGAACGCTGCGTCAGCTTCGGCGTCGATGTCGGCGACTATCACCTTAACCGCCAGCAGGGCGAAACCTGGCTGCGGGTGAAGGGTGAGAAAGTGCTGAACGTGAAAGAAATGACCATCAGCGGCCAGCACAACTACAGCAATGCCCTGGCGGCGCTGGCGCTGGCGGATGCCGCGGGCTTGCCGCGCGCCAGTAGCCTGAAGGCGCTGACTACCTTCACCGGTCTGGCGCACCGCTTCCAGCTGGCGCTGGAGCATAACGGCGTGCGTTGGATCAATGACTCCAAGGCGACCAACGTCGGCAGTACCGAGGCGGCGCTGAACGGCCTGCATCTCGACGGTACGCTGTATCTGCTGTTGGGCGGCGACGGTAAATCCGCCGACTTCACGCCGCTGAAACGCTATCTTGGCGGCGAGAACGTTCGTCTGTACTGCTTCGGCCGCGACGGCGCTCAACTGGCGTCGCTGCGTCCGGAAATCGCGGTACAAACCGAAACCATGGAACAGGCGATGCGGCAAATCGCTTCGCAGGTTAAAACAGGCGATATGGTCTTACTGTCGCCGGCCTGCGCGAGCCTGGACCAGTTTAAAAACTTTGAACAACGGGGTGATGTCTTTACCCGTCTGGCGAAGGAGTTAGGTTGATGCGTTTCTCTCTCCCACGCCTGAGAATGCCACAGCTGGGCCTGCCCCGGTTGAAGCTGCCGCGACTGCCGGGGATGTTTATTTTCGCCTGGCTGTTCGCCGCGCTGAAAGGTTGGGTGATGGGCTCGCGCCCGAAAGATAACGATAGCCTGGTCATGTATGACCGGATGCTGCTGTGGCTGACCTTCGGCCTGGCGGCTATCGGTTTTATCATGGTGACCTCGGCCTCGATGCCGGTCGGACAGCGCCTGGCGAACGATCCGTTCCTGTTTGCTAAGCGTGATGGTTTGTATATTGTGCTGGCTTTCGCGCTGGCGATGATTACGCTCCGTCTGCCGATGGAGTTCTGGCAGCGCCACAGTACCGCGATGCTGATCGCCTCGATTGTGATGCTGCTGATCGTACTGGTGGTGGGGAGCTCGGTTAACGGCGCCTCGCGTTGGATCGCGCTCGGGCCGCTGCGTATTCAGCCGGCGGAGTTTACCAAGCTATCGCTGTTCTGCTACATCGCCAACTATCTGGTGCGTAAAGCGGATGAGGTGCGTAACAACCTGCGCGGCTTCTTAAAGCCGATGGGCGTGATTTTCGTGCTGGCGATTCTGCTGCTGGCGCAGCCTGACCTCGGTACGGTGGTTGTACTGTTCGTGACTACGCTGGCGATGTTGTTCCTGGCCGGCGCGAAACTCTGGCAGTTCATCGCTATTATCGGCATGGGGATCTCGGCGGTGGTGCTGCTGATCCTCGCCGAACCGTATCGTATTCGCCGCGTCACCTCCTTCTGGAACCCGTGGGAAGACCCGTTTGGTAGCGGCTATCAGCTGACCCAATCGCTGATGGCCTTTGGCCGCGGCGAGATGTGGGGGCAGGGCCTCGGCAACTCGGTGCAGAAACTGGAGTATTTGCCGGAAGCGCATACCGACTTTATCTTCGCCATTATCGGCGAAGAACTCGGTTATATCGGTGTGGTACTCGCGCTTTTAATGGTATTCTTCGTCGCCTTTCGCGCCATGTCGATTGGCCGCAAGGCGCTGGAGATTGACCACCGCTTCTCCGGCTTTTTGGCCTGTGCTATCGGCGTGTGGTTTAGCTTCCAGGCGTTGGTTAACGTCGGGGCGGCGGCGGGAATGCTGCCGACCAAGGGGTTGACCTTGCCATTGATTAGTTATGGTGGCTCCAGTCTGCTGATTATGTCGACGGCCATTATGTTTTTATTGCGAATAGATTATGAAACGCGCCTCGAGAAAGCGCAGGCGTTTACACGGGGTGTTCGATGAGCGGTCAGGAAAAGCGGTTAATGGTGATGGCGGGCGGCACTGGCGGACATGTGTTCCCGGGGCTGGCGGTCGCGCACCATTTAATGGACCAGGGCTGGCAGGTTCGCTGGCTTGGCACCGCCGATCGTATGGAAGCGGATTTAGTGCCGAAACACGGCATTGATATCGATTTTATTCGCATCTCCGGCCTGCGCGGCAAAGGGATAAAAGCGCAACTGTTAGCGCCGGTGCGGATCTTCAACGCCTGGCGGCAGGCGCGGGCGATCATGAAGCGTTTCCAGCCGGATGTGGTGCTGGGCATGGGCGGTTATGTTTCCGGACCTGGCGGTCTGGCGGCATGGTCGCTCGGGATCCCTGTGGTGCTGCATGAACAAAACGGGATTGCCGGCCTGACCAATAAATGGCTGGCGAAGATTGCGAAGAAAGTGATGCAGGCGTTTCCCGGCGCCTTCCCGCACGCAGATGTCGTGGGGAATCCGGTGCGTACCGACGTTCTCGCGCTACCGCTGCCGGGACAGCGTCTGGTGGGCCGGCAGGGGCCGATTCGCGTGCTGGTGGTCGGCGGCTCTCAGGGCGCGCGCGTGCTGAACCAGACTATGCCGCAGGTGGCCGCGAAGCTCGGCGATGCGGTGACCATCTGGCATCAGAGCGGGAAAGGCGGCATGGATACCGTGCGCCAGGCGTACGCCGCCGCCGGTCAGCCGCAGCATAAAGTGACTGAGTTTATTGATGATATGGCGGCAGCCTATGCGTGGGCCGATGTGGTTGTTTGTCGTTCCGGCGCGCTGACGGTCAGCGAAATCGCTGCCGCAGGTTTACCGGCATTGTTCGTCCCGTTCCAGCACAAAGATCGTCAGCAGTACTGGAATGCGCTGCCGCTGGAAAAAGCCGGCGCGGCGAAAATTCTCGAACAACCCGAGTTCACGGCGGATGCCGTGGCGGCCACTCTGGCCGGTTGGGATCGGGAAACCCTGATGGATATGGCGGAACGAGCGCGTGGCGCTTCGATTCCGGATGCTACCGAGCGGGTAGCGGAAGAGGTCAGCGCCGTAGCTTTGGCGCGCTAATCGCGGTGATTATCACCGCCCGAATAAAGAAGTTGATGGCGTAAAGAATGAATACACAAGATTTGGCAAAACTGCGTTCCATAGTGCCCGAGATGCGTCGCGTCCGGCACATTCACTTTGTCGGCATCGGCGGTGCCGGTATGGGCGGTATTGCCGAAGTGTTGGCGAATGAAGGCTACCAGATTAGCGGCTCCGATCTTGCGCCGAATCCGGTGACTCAGCAGCTGTCGCAGCTTGGCGCCACCATTTATTTCAACCATCGCCCGGAAAACGTGCGCGATGCCAGCGTTGTCGTGGTGTCCAGCGCGATCTCCGCGGATAACCCGGAAATCGTCGCCGCGCACGAAGCGCGCATTCCGGTGATCCGCCGCGCGGAAATGCTGGCGGAACTCATGCGTTTCCGTCACGGGATTGCGATTGCCGGTACGCACGGCAAAACCACCACCACCGCGATGGTATCCAGCATTTACGCCGAGGCCGGCCTCGATCCGACCTTCGTCAACGGCGGGCTGGTGAAGGCGGCGGGCGTGCATGCCCGTCTTGGCCATAGCCGCTATCTGATTGCGGAAGCGGACGAGAGCGATGCGTCGTTCCTGCATCTGCAGCCGATGGTCGCCATTGTGACCAACATTGAAGCTGACCATATGGATACCTATCATGGCGACTTCGAGAATCTGAAGCAGACCTTTATTAATTTCCTGCACAACCTGCCGTTCTACGGGCGCGCGGTGATGTGCGTGGATGACCCGGTGATTCGTGAACTGCTGCCGCGCGTCGGCCGCCAAATCACCACCTATGGTTTTAGCGATGACGCCGACGTACGCATTGAAGAGTATCGTCAGGTCGGCGCGCAGGGCCATTTCCGCCTGGTACGCCAGGACAAAGAGGTCATGCAGGTGACGCTGAACGCGCCGGGTCGCCACAATGCGCTTAACGCTGCCGCGGCCGTTGCCGTCGCGACGGAAGAGGGCATTGAAGACGAGGCGATTCTGCGCGCGCTGGAAAGTTTCCAGGGCACCGGCCGCCGCTTCGACTTCCTTGGCGAATATCCGCTGGCGGAAGTCAACGGCAAGAGCGGTAGCGCGATGCTGATCGACGATTACGGTCATCACCCGACGGAAGTCGACGCCACTATCAAAGCGGCGCGTGCCGGCTGGCCGGATAAAAATCTGGTGATGGTATTCCAGCCGCACCGTTATACCCGTACTCGCGATCTGTACGATGATTTCGCCAACGTGCTGACCCAGGTCGATGCGCTGCTGATGCTGGATGTGTATCCGGCGGGCGAAGCGCCGATCCCTGGCGCCGATAGCCGCTCGCTGTGCCGTACGATCCGCGGTCGTGGCAAAGTTGACCCGATTCTGGTTTCCGATCCGGCGCAGGCCGCGGAGATGCTGGCGTCGGTATTGACCGGCGACGATCTGGTGCTGGTGCAGGGCGCCGGCAACATAGGAAAAATCGCACGTCACCTGGCTGAAATCAAACTGGTACCGCAAAAAACGGAGGAGGACCGCCATGGCTGATAAAATCGCGGTTCTCTTCGGCGGAACCTCCGCTGAACGTGAAGTCTCGCTGAATTCAGGCGCGGCGGTGTTGGCCGGGCTGCGTGAAGGCGGGGTGGATGCCCACCCGGTCGATCCGCGTGACGTTGATATCACCCAGTTGAAAAACATGGGCTTTCAGAAAGCGTTTATTGCCCTGCACGGGCGCGGCGGCGAAGATGGCACGCTGCAAGGCCTTCTTGAGCTCATTCAACTGCCGTACACCGGCAGCGGCGTAATGGCTTCCGCCATTTCGATGGATAAACTGCGCAGCAAATTACTGTGGCAGGGGGCGGGATTACCGGTCGCGCCATGGGTTGCATTGACCCGCGCCCAGTTCAACGCAGGACTTTCTGCTGGCGTTAGTGAGCAGATTGCGGCGCTGGGGCTGCCGGTTATCATCAAGCCGAGCCGCGAAGGGTCCAGCGTCGGCATGTCGAAAGTTAGCGAAAGTTGTGCAATGCAGGATGCATTGGCGCTGGCTTTTCAGCATGATGATGAAGTTCTGATTGAGAAATGGCTTAGTGGCCCGGAATTTACCGTCGCTATCGTCGGTGAAGAAATTTTACCGTCAATTCGTATCCAGGCGGCTGGAACCTTCTATGATTATGAGGCGAAGTATCTCTCTGATGAGACGCAATATTTCTGCCCTGGTTTTGAGGAACCTGCCCGCGAGACAGAAATCCAGAGCCTGGTGCTTAAAGCCTGGAATGTTCTGGGTTGCAAAGGATGGGGACGTATTGACGTGATGCTGGACAGCGATGGCCAGTTTTATCTGCTGGAAGCGAACACCTCACCGGGGATGACCAGCCATAGTCTGGTGCCGATGGCGGCCCGCCAGGCGGGGATGAGCTTCTCGCAGCTTGTTGTACGAATTCTGGACCTGGCGGGGTGATATGTCGCAGGCGGCGCTGAATACGCGGAACCAGGAAGAAGAGTCGATTGCTTCTTCGCGTCGGAATAATGGAACCCGGCTGGCAGGTATCGTTTTCCTGCTGGCGGTGTTGTGTACCGTGTTGGTCAGCGGATGGATGGTTCTTGGATGGATGGAAGATGCGCAGCGTCTGCCGTTGTCGAAAATGGTCGTCACCGGCGAACGTCACTACACGCGTAACGATGATATCCGTCAGGCTATTCTGGCGTTGGGCTCGCCGGGCACTTTTATGACTCAGGACGTCAATATCATCCAGAGTCAAATTGAGCGCCTGCCGTGGATTAAACAGGCGAGCGTAAGAAAACAATGGCCCGATGAATTGAAGATTCATCTGGTTGAATATGTGCCGATTGCGCGCTGGAATGATCAACATATGGTAGACGTCGAAGGAAATTCTTTCAGCGTGCCGGCGGATCGTACCAGCAAACAGAACTTACCGATGTTATACGGCCCTGAAGGCAGCGAAAATGAAGTGCTGCAGGGATACCGCGACATGGGGCAGGTGCTGGCAAAGAATAAGTTCACGTTGAAAGTGGCGGCAATGACCGCGCGTCGCTCCTGGCAGTTGACGCTTAATAACGATATTAAGCTCAACCTTGGCCGCGGCGACACCATGAAACGGCTTCAGCGCTTTATGGAACTCTACCCGGTTCTTCAGCAGCAGGCACAGACCGACGGCAAACGGATAAGCTACGTTGATTTGCGCTATGACTCGGGTGCGGCGGTAGGTTGGGTACCTGCTCCCGTAGAGGAAAATAATCAACAACAGAATCAGGCACAGGCAGAACAACGATGATCAAGGCGACGGACAGAAAACTGGTAGTTGGACTGGAGATTGGCACCGCGAAGGTTGCCGCTTTAGTAGGGGAAGTTCTGCCCGACGGTATGATTAATATCATTGGCGTGGGCAGTTGCCCATCGCGCGGCATGGATAAAGGCGGGGTGAATGACCTCGAGTCGGTAGTGAAATGCGTACAGCGCGCTATCGACCAGGCTGAACTGATGGCCGATTGCCAGATCTCATCAGTGTATCTGGCGCTTTCAGGTAAGCATATTAGCTGTCAAAATGAGATTGGCATGGTGCCTATCTCCGAAGAAGAGGTGACGCAGGATGACGTGGAAAACGTCGTTCATACTGCGAAATCGGTACGCGTGCGCGACGAGCATCGCGTACTGCACGTCATCCCGCAGGAATACGCCATCGACTACCAGGAAGGTATTAAAAACCCGGTAGGGTTATCCGGCGTGCGTATGCAGGCGAAGGTACATCTGATTACCTGCCATAACGATATGGCGAAAAACATTGTTAAAGCGGTTGAACGTTGTGGTCTGAAAGTTGACCAACTTATTTTCGCCGGTTTAGCGGCCAGTTATTCCGTATTAACGGAAGACGAACGTGAGCTGGGTGTCTGCGTAGTGGACATCGGCGGTGGTACAATGGATATCGCCGTGTATACCGGCGGCGCGCTGCGTCACACCAAAGTGATCCCTTACGCGGGCAACGTGGTGACCAGCGACATCGCCTATGCCTTCGGTACGCCGCCGAGCGACGCCGAAGCCATCAAGGTTCGTCACGGTTGCGCATTAGGTTCAATCGTCGGTAAAGACGAAAACGTGGAAGTACCGAGCGTGGGCGGACGTCCGCCGCGTAGCCTGCAGCGTCAGACGCTGGCGGAGGTGATTGAACCGCGTTATACCGAACTGCTCAATCTGGTTAATGAAGAAATCCTGCAGCTGCAGGAACAGCTCCGTCAGCAAGGGGTCAAACACCATCTGGCGGCGGGGATTGTTTTAACCGGCGGCGCCGCGCAAATCGAAGGCCTGGCGGCCTGCGCGCAGCGCGTGTTCCATACGCAGGTACGCATTGGCGCGCCGCTGAACATTACCGGTTTAACGGATTACGCTCAGGAGCCGTATTATTCGACGGCGGTTGGGCTGCTGCACTACGGAAAAGAGTCACATCTCAGTGGTGAAGCAGAAGTCGAAAAACGCGTGACGGCGTCAGTGGGCTCGTGGATTAAGCGACTCAACAGCTGGCTGCGAAAAGAGTTTTAATTTTTTAAGAGAACGCAGACAATTAGCGTTCTCAGGCGACAGGCACAAGACGGAGAGAAACTATGTTTGAACCTATGGAACTGACCAACGACGCGGTGATTAAAGTCATCGGCGTCGGTGGCGGCGGCGGTAATGCCGTTGAACACATGGTGCGCGAGCGCATTGAGGGTGTTGAATTCTTCGCGGTGAACACCGATGCGCAGGCGCTGCGTAAAACGGCTGTTGGCCAGACTATCCAGATCGGTAGCGGTATTACCAAAGGTCTGGGTGCAGGCGCGAACCCGGAAGTTGGCCGTAATGCGGCTGACGAAGACCGTGAAGCGCTGCGCGCTGCGCTTGATGGCGCGGACATGGTCTTTATCGCGGCGGGTATGGGCGGCGGTACCGGTACCGGTGCGGCGCCAGTGGTCGCGGAAGTGGCGAAGGATCTGGGTATCCTGACCGTTGCGGTCGTCACTAAGCCATTTAATTTCGAAGGCAAGAAGCGCATGGCGTTTGCTGAGCAGGGGATCACCGAGCTGTCCAAGCACGTTGACTCACTGATCACCATCCCGAACGACAAGCTGCTGAAAGTACTGGGTCGCGGTATCTCTCTGCTTGACGCTTTCGGCGCGGCGAACGACGTACTGAAAGGCGCGGTGCAGGGTATTGCCGAACTGATTACCCGTCCGGGTCTGATGAACGTCGACTTCGCGGACGTTCGTACCGTGATGTCGGAAATGGGCTACGCAATGATGGGCTCCGGCGTGGCGAGCGGTGAAGACCGTGCGGAAGAAGCGGCTGAAATGGCTATCTCTTCTCCGCTGCTGGAAGATATCGATCTGTCCGGCGCGCGCGGCGTACTGGTCAACATCACCGCTGGCTTCGACCTGCGTCTGGATGAGTTCGAGACCGTCGGTAACACGATCCGCGCCTTTGCTTCGGATAACGCCACCGTGGTTATCGGTACCTCTCTGGACCCGGATATGAACGATGAACTGCGTGTAACCGTTGTTGCCACCGGTATCGGTATGGACAAGCGTCCGGAAATTACCCTGGTGACCAACAAACAGGTACAGCAGCCGGTAATGGATCGCTACCAGCAGCACGGTATGGCTCCATTAACTCAAGAGCAGAAACCGGTCGCGAAAGTGGTGAACGACAATACGCCGCAAACCGCGAAAGAGCCGGATTATCTGGATATTCCAGCTTTCCTGCGTAAGCAAGCCGATTAAGAATTGGCTGGAAGTTGGGCATCTGCGCTCTTTGTGCTAAACTGCCCTGCCGAATGTATAGTACACTTCGGTTGGATAGGTAACTTGGCGAGATTATACGATGATCAAACAAAGGACTCTTAAACGTATTGTTCAGGCGACTGGTGTCGGTTTGCATACCGGCAAGAAAGTCACGCTGACTTTACGCCCTGCGCCGGCAAATACCGGGGTCATCTATCGTCGCACCGACTTGAATCCACCGGTTGATTTTCCGGCTGATGCCAAATCTGTGCGTGATACCATGCTCTGTACTTGCCTGGTGAACGAGCATGACGTGCGGATTTCTACAGTCGAGCACTTAAATGCCGCACTGGCTGGCCTGGGCATCGACAACATTATTGTTGAAGTCGATGCGCCGGAAATCCCGATTATGGACGGTAGCGCCGCTCCGTTCGTTTATCTGTTGCTGGATGCCGGCATCGATGAACTGAACAGCGCCAAGAAATTTGTGCGTATCAAAGAGACGGTTCGCGTTGAAGATGGCGACAAATGGGCTGAGTTTAAGCCGTACAATGGTTTTTCGTTGGACTTTACCATCGACTTTAACCATCCGGCGATTGACTCCAGCACCCAACGCTATGCGCTGAACTTCTCGGCCGATGCGTTCATGCGTCAGATTAGCCGTGCTCGTACTTTCGGTTTCATGCGTGATATCGAATATCTGCAGTCCCGTGGCCTGTGCCTGGGCGGCAGCTTCGATTGTGCCATCGTTGTTGACGATTATCGCGTACTGAACGAAGACGGTCTGCGCTTTGAAGATGAGTTTGTACGCCACAAAATGCTGGATGCGATCGGTGACCTGTTTATGTGTGGTCACAACATTATCGGCGCATTCACGGCGTTCAAATCCGGTCACGCGTTAAATAACAAACTGCTGCAGGCTGTTCTGGCAAAACAGGAAGCCTGGGAGTATGTGACCTTCGAAGACGACGCAAAACTGCCGCTGGCATTCCGCGCACCGTCAATGGTTCTGGCGTAAGCCTGACCATTCAGTAAATTCGACTGGTAACCTGGTACTCTCTCCGTCCAGGGAACCAGTCGTTTTTCTTTTTAGCCTCCCCAAACCGCTTTTCACTGCGTTTCGCTGGCAATAACCTGTGCGCGTTCGCTGCTTTATTAAGCGTTTTACCGCAGCATTAGCGTTCATTCCTGCTGTCTCGGCGCGGTATTAATGTTAGTATTTGGGCGCAAAATTTTTCTCTGGGTTGCTTTATCCTGTCGATTTCAGGCTGTACTGCGAAGACCGCCAATAAAATGGACCGCCTGAAAGGACGCAGGAATACCAACTAAAGGTAAAGAAAGTGAGTGGATTGCTGACGCGTTGGCGACAGTTTGGCAGACGGTATTTTTGGCCGCATCTCCTGTTGGGGATGGTCGCGGCTAGCCTCGGCCTGCCTGCGCTTAACAACAGCCACGAAACCACTACGCCGGCGAAAGCCACGGCCAGCAACCATAACCCGAATAAAGTTAACTTCTCCCAGCTGGCGCTGCTGGAGGCCAACCGTCGGCCGAACTTTACCGTCGATTACTGGCATCAGCATGCGATTCGCACCGTTATTCGCCATCTGTCGTTCGCGATGGCGCCGCAGGCTTTGCCGGTGGCGGAAGAATCGTCGCCGCTTCAGGCTCAGCATCTGGCCCTGCTCGATACGCTCAGCGCGCTGCTGACCCAGGACAGCAGACCGCCGGTGGTTATCCGCCAGGCAGCTTATATCCCTTCCTCTTATTCTGTCTTCCGCGTCAGCGCCTGGATAAGCCAGGTAGCGGGGATCCGCGCAGGGCCTCAACGTCTCAGCTGAAAATAAACACGGACCATCCTATTTTTTTACTCCGCACTGCGGGGCGTTTGAGATTTTATTATGCTAATTAAAATGTTAACTAAGGTGTTCGGTAGCCGTAACGACCGTACGCTGCGTCGTATGCGCAAAGTCGTCAATATCATCAACGGTATGGAACCGGCGATGGAAAAGCTCTCTGATGACGAGCTGAAAGCCAAAACCGGAGAATTCCGCGCGCGTCTGGAGAAAGGCGAAAGCCTGGAAAGCCTGATCCCGGAAGCTTTTGCCGTGGTGCGCGAAGCGAGTAAACGCGTCTTCGGTATGCGTCACTTCGACGTGCAGCTGCTGGGCGGTATGGTATTGAACGACCGCTGCATCGCGGAAATGCGTACTGGTGAAGGTAAAACCCTGACCGCGACCCTGCCGGCCTACCTTAACGCGCTGACCGGTAAAGGCGTTCACGTCGTTACCGTCAACGACTATCTGGCGCAGCGTGACGCCGAAAACAACCGTCCGCTGTTCGAATTCCTCGGTATGAGCGTGGGCATCAATATGTCCGGCCTGCCTGCGCCGGCGAAGCGTGAAGCCTACGCGGCCGACATCACCTACGGTACCAACAACGAATACGGCTTCGATTATCTGCGCGATAACATGGCGTTCAGTCCGGAAGAGCGCGTACAGCGTAAGCTGCACTATGCGCTGGTGGATGAGGTGGACTCCATCCTGATCGACGAAGCGCGTACCCCGCTTATCATTTCCGGCCCGGCTGAAGACAGCTCCGAAATGTATCGCAAGGTGAACAAAATTATTCCGCACCTGATCCGTCAGGAAAAGGAAGACTCCGACACCTTTACCGGTGAAGGCCACTTCTCCGTGGATGAGAAAGCTCGCCAGGTTAACCTGACCGAACGCGGTCTGGTATTGATCGAAGAGCTGCTGGTGCAGGAAGGCATCATGGAGGAAGGCGAATCGCTGTATTCTCCGACCAACATCATGCTGATGCACCATGTTACCGCCGCGCTGCGCGCCCACGCGCTGTTTACCCGCGACGTTGACTACATCGTGAAAGATGGCGAAGTCATCATCGTCGATGAACACACCGGCCGTACGATGCAGGGGCGTCGCTGGTCCGATGGCCTGCACCAGGCGGTAGAAGCCAAAGAAGGCGTGGAGATCCAGAACGAGAACCAGACTCTGGCATCCATCACCTTCCAGAACTACTTCCGTCTGTACGAGAAGCTGGCGGGGATGACCGGTACCGCGGATACCGAAGCCTTTGAATTCAGCTCCATCTATAAACTGGATACCGTTGTCGTCCCGACTAACCGTCCGATGATCCGTAAGGATATGGCCGATCTGGTCTATATGACCGAAGCGGAAAAAATTCAGGCGATTATCGAAGATATTAAAGATCGTACCGCCGCCGGTCAGCCGGTGCTGGTCGGTACTATCTCAATCGAAAAATCTGAAGTGGTTTCCCGCGAACTGACGAAAGCCGGCATCAAGCACAACGTCCTGAACGCCAAGTTCCACGCCAGCGAAGCGGATATCGTCGCCCAGGCGGGTTATCCGGCTGCGGTCACCATCGCTACCAACATGGCGGGTCGTGGTACCGATATTATGCTCGGCGGTAGCTGGCAGGCAGAAGTCGCCGCGCTGGAAAATCCAACGCCTGAGCAGATTGAAAAAATCAAAGCTGACTGGCAGGTGCGCCACGATGCGGTACTGGCCGCAGGCGGTCTGCACATCATTGGTACCGAGCGTCATGAATCCCGCCGTATCGATAACCAGCTGCGTGGCCGTGCTGGCCGTCAGGGTGATGCCGGTTCTTCCCGCTTCTACCTGTCGATGGAAGATGCCCTGATGCGTATCTTCGCCTCCGATCGCGTATCCGGCATGATGCGTAAACTGGGGATGAAGCCGGGCGAAGCTATCGAGCACCCGTGGGTGACCAAAGCGATTGCTAACGCTCAGCGTAAAGTGGAAAGCCGCAACTTCGATATCCGTAAACAGCTGCTGGAATATGATGACGTCGCCAACGATCAGCGTCGCGCTATTTACACCCAGCGTAACGAGCTGCTGGATATCTCCGACGTGAGCGAAACCATCAACAGCATCCGCGAAGATGTCTTCAAAGCCACTATCGATGCGCACATTCCGCCGCAGTCGCTGGAAGAGATGTGGGATATCGAAGGCCTGCAGGAACGTCTGAAAAACGACTTCGACCTTGATCTGCCAATCAAAGAGTGGCTGGATAAAGAGCCGGAGCTGCACGAAGAGACCCTGCGCGAACGTATTCTGCAGAGCGCGGTAGAAACCTACCAGCGTAAAGAAGAAGTGGTTGGCGCCGAAATGATGCGTCACTTCGAGAAAGGCGTCATGCTGCAAACGCTGGATTCCCTGTGGAAAGAGCACCTGGCGGCGATGGACTACCTGCGCCAGGGTATTCATCTGCGCGGCTATGCGCAGAAAGATCCGAAGCAGGAGTACAAGCGCGAATCCTTCTCAATGTTCGCAGCCATGCTCGAATCGCTGAAGTATGAAGTCATCAGCACCCTGAGCAAGGTACAGGTGCGGATGCCGGAAGAAGTCGAAGAGATGGAACAGCAACGTCGCGAAGAGGCAGAGCGTCTCGCGCAGATGCAGCAGCTGAGCCACCAGGATGACGATACTCTGGCTGCCGCTTCGCTGGCGGAACAGACCGGCGACCGTAAAGTTGGGCGTAACGATCCGTGCCCGTGCGGTTCCGGTAAAAAATATAAACAGTGCCACGGCCGTCTGAGCTAAGGGCTGATAAAAAGCAAACCAGGGCGCAGATTTCTGCGCCTTTTTTATGGAGCTGATTTAATGAAAAAACTGCAAATCGCCGTCGGGATAATTCGCAATCCGCAAGGCGAAATTTTTATTACCCAGCGTGCCGCAGACGCGCATATGGCTAATAAACTGGAATTCCCCGGCGGCAAAATAGAATCAGGTGAGACGCCGGAACAGGCGCTGGTACGTGAACTGCAGGAAGAGGTCGGGATTACGGTGATGACGTCCACGTTGTTCGACAAACTGGATTATCAGTTCCCTGACCGTCATATCACGCTATGGTTCTTCCTGGTGGAAAACTGGCAAGGCGAGCCGTGGGGCAAAGAAGGGCAACCGGGGCAGTGGATGGCGCAGCAGGCGCTGGATCCGCAGGCATTTCCGCCGGCGAACGAGCCGATTATCAATAAACTTATTACGCTTGCCTGAGCGCCGTGCAACCCGGCGCCGGCCTGAAATGCTAATCCGGATCGTCCCGGATTAGCGATAGGGAAGGTTACTGCTGCGGCTCGCTCCAGTCATCGCTATCAGACAAGTCGCCGGAACTGGGTATACGTTTCTCTTCCGCCGCCCACTCGCCAAGATCGATAAGCTGGCAACGCTTCGAGCAAAACGGGCGAAACGGGCTTTGTTCGCTCCAGACGACGTTTTTACCGCAGGTTGGGCAGTTAACGATAGTCTCTTCTGACATAGTATCTCCTTAGCAACAAGCCAGTTCAAAATCAAAGCGTTCCGGCACGATGCCATGCTCGCTGTCCAGCGGCAGGAAACGGATAGCGAAGCGGCTTTTATGGCCGGAAATTTGCGGATACAGCTGGCTTGCGAGATCCAGGCGCAGGCGCAGCAGATCGGCATCGTCGCCGTTATCCTGATAAAAGCCATTGAGGCTGGTTTGCTTACGGAAAGGCGCAGAGTTACGAATCAAATCAAGAATCAACTCCAGCGACTGCATCAGCGGCGTCAGGCTCGCTAACCATCTCGCCACCTGCTCATCACGATATTCCTGCGGCATATGCAGCCAGATATGTAGCGTTGGTAAATCAAAGCCGCAACAGCCGCCGGGGATGCTCAGACGCTGGCGCACCAGGCCAATCAGTCGATCTTCACGAAGAAACTGGCCAATGCGCGGAGCGGAAATCAAGGTGCTGCCGGACTGTTTAAGCTGCTGACGCAGAGCATCAATACGCTGCTGGTCGACACCGGGCACTTCGGCCCAGGTTTGTAATTTCCGCTGTTGTCGCTCCAGCTCTTTCAGCAGATCGGTACGCACTTCACCGCGTTCCAGCACGTCCAGGAGATCGCCGGTATTGCGGAAAAAATGGAGGGCGTCCGCGTAACTGGCGATGGTGGGGCGAGAAGAGAGCTGCTGAAATAAAAATTCAATGCGCAGCCAGGTGCGCATTTTCTCATTGAGCGGATGTTCGAAGAGAACAGGGGTATGCATTACGATTTTTCCTGTGAGGCGGCCTGCGATGCCAGCATTAAATACTTTTCGTGCAGGCGGGCGACGTGGGATGCGACGGCATCCGCGGAGCCCATGTTTTCAATAACATCATCCGCTGCGGCAAGACGCTGTTCGCGCGTCGCCTGGGCGGCAAGAATATGTTCAGCGTGTTCGCGACTGACCCCATCGCGGCGCATGGTGCGCTCGATTTGCGTCTCTTTCGGCACATCGACAACCAGCACGCGATCGGCTTTATCGGTCAGGCGGTTTTCGACCAGCAAGGGTACGACCCAGAGGAGATAAGGCGAGGTTGAGGCCTGCATCTGACGGCGCGTTTCTTGCTGAATCAGCGGATGCAGCAGCGCGTTAAGCCAGGCCTTGTCCTCGCTATGAGCAAAAATACGCTCGCGCAAGCGGCGGCGATTCAGGCAGCCATCGTCGTTGATCATCTGTGGACCAAATCTTTCGGCGATGGCGAGCAGGGCAGGTGTACCGGGTTCTACAACCTGGCGCGCAATAATATCGGCGTCGATAACGGTTACGCCCAGGTGAGCAAATTCGTCGGCAACGGTACTTTTACCGCTACCGATGCCGCCTGTTAACGCTACCGTATACCCCATACACTTCAATCCCGATGTCACATTATTGTTCAAAACCCTGGCGATTCACCACGCCCGTCAGGCGCCGGGGATAGCTTAATCGAGATTTTGCTAAATCGAAAAAGTATCCATAATGTGAATCGTTACTTTCTTTATATATGAAAATCAATTGGTTAAAAATGATGCACTGGTAAGGAAAGCACACGAGCGTGTTTTTCGCTATTCACCAGGTAAATTTAAACGATTGTAGCGTAAAAAAAGTGAAAATCGCAGTCTTGCGCGGCTATGATTCGTGCGTATGATAGCGTCACTGGAGTTGTGCTCTCACATTAATGCAATTAACCCCAGGAATTCGCACATGCGTATTGAAGAAGATCTGAAGCTAGGTTTTAAAGACGTTCTTATCCGCCCGAAGCGCTCTACCCTCAAAAGCCGTTCTGATGTTCAGCTGGAACGTGAATTCACCTTTAAGCATTCAGGCCAGACCTGGTCCGGCGTACCGATTATCGCTGCTAACATGGATACCGTCGGCACCTTCAGCATGGCGAAAGCCCTGTCCGCTTTTGGCATTCTGACCGCCGTGCACAAGCACTACAGCGTTGAAGAATGGCAGGCGTTTGTGCAGAGCGAATCTGCAGAAGTGCTGCAGCATGTGATGGTTTCCACCGGCACCTCTGATGCGGACTTTGAAAAAACTCAGCAGATCCTGGCGCAGAATCCGCAACTGAACTTTGTGTGCATCGACGTGGCTAACGGCTACTCTGAGCACTTTGTTCAGTTCGTGGCGAAAGCCCGCGCCGCCTGGCCGCAAAAAACCATTATTGCCGGCAACGTAGTGACCGGTGAGATGTGTGAAGAACTGATTCTTTCCGGCGCTGATATCGTTAAAGTCGGCATCGGCCCTGGCTCCGTCTGTACTACCCGCGTGAAAACCGGCGTTGGCTACCCGCAGCTGTCTGCGGTGATTGAATGCGCCGATGCCGCGCACGGTCTCGGCGGCCAGATCATCAGCGATGGCGGCTGCACTATGCCGGGCGATGTCGCGAAAGCTTTTGGCGGCGGCGCCGATTTCGTGATGCTCGGCGGGATGCTGGCGGGCCACGAAGAGAGCGGCGGTACCGTGGTTGAAGAGAACGGCGAAAAATTCATGCTGTTTTACGGTATGAGCTCTGAATCGGCGATGACTCGCCACGTCGGCGGCGTCGCGAAGTACCGCGCGGCGGAAGGCAAAACCGTTAAGCTGCCGCTGCGCGGCCCGGTTGATAATACCGCGCGCGACATCCTCGGTGGCCTGCGTTCAGCATGCACCTATGTCGGCGCTTCCCGCCTGAAAGAGCTGACCAAACGCACAACCTTTATCCGCGTCCAGGAACAAGAGAACCGCGTGTTCAACAGCCTGTAATGACGATGGCTGGCGCTTTAGCGCCAGCCATTAACTTCCCATCCCCCCGAGCGCGTCTCCCAAATGAAAAATGGGGAGATACATTGCCACCACCAGCACGCCAACGATCGTTCCGGTCACCGCCAGCAGTAATGGCTCCAGCAGCGTCGCCAGATTATCCGCCTGTTGATGAGTTTGCTCGCTATGATGGCGCGCCAGGTTATCGAGCATCGTATCCAGCGCTCCCGATGCCTCGCCGGTACGAATGAGCTGCAGACACAGTAAGGTGAATCCGCCGCAATTCGTTAGCGCCTGCCAGATTGGTTGGCCGTGGATGATATCTGCGCGCGCCTGTGCAATCCGCTGCCGCCACAGCGGGCACCCCATGGTTTCCTCCACGCTCTCCAGCCCTTGTACAAAGCTGATGCCCGCGCTTTGGGTCAGTGAAAGAATGGTAAATATCTGGCTCAGCTGTTGGCCGTTGATTAGCCGACCGGCAATCGGAATCGCGTGTAGTAACTTTTGCCTTAACAGCAGCCAGCGTGGCCGATGCCGGGCCAGTCGGTTGAGAAATAGCGGAATAGCAAAAAGCGGCGGCAGCAACGGCCAGTAGCGGGCCAACGCATCGCCGATGTGAATGACCATTTGCGTCAGCAAGGGGAGCGGTGTATTGAAGGTCCGATAGATAGCGGTGAATTCCGGCAGCACGAAAAACAACATTGCCATGACCACCGCCAGCGCCAAAGTCAGAATCACCATTGGGTAGCGCAGCGCCTTCTTTACCTTTTTTGTCAGACGCTGCTGTTCCTGCTGCTGTAGCGCGAGCTGAAAGCAGCAGCGTTCCAGCTTACCGGTGAGCTCGCCGGTGCGGATCATCGCCAGATAGAGCGGCGGAAAGACCCGCGGCCATTGCGTCAGGGCGCTGGAGAGAGAAACACCCTGCGCCAGTTCCTGCGCCAGCATTCGCAGCAGCGCCTGCCACTGTTTGTGCGGCTGTTGTTGGGCCAGCAGCTCCAGCCCTTCGGCCAGCGGTAAGCCAGCCTGCAGCAGCGTGGCAAGCTGGCGGATAATCTCGCAGCTATAGCGCGGACGCCACAGTGAACCCTGTACCGTTTGACGCCGTAGCGCCAGCAGCAGTATCCGCTGCTGTTCCAGTGATGCCAGCGCCTGCGCGCGCGTCTCTTGCCAGAGTGCCCCTTCGCACGGCATTCCTTGCTTATCCATCCCGCGCCACTGCCAAAGCTGCTTAGTCGCCATGTGGGATCCCCAGAACGCGCACGACTTCTTCCAGGCTGGTCAACCCGCGCTCCACCGCTTCACAGCCGCTTTCAAACAGCGTCATCATGCCAGCTTCGCGGGCCAGCGTTTCGATTTCCGCCGCGCTGAGATCGCGATTAATGGCCTCGCGTAGCACGCTATCCACCGGCAGCAGTTCGAATAAGGCCAGGCGGCCGTAGTAACCGTGGTAGCACTGCGGACAGCCAACCGCCAACCAGCCGGGCAATGGGCGTGGCCAAAGACTGTGCGGCACTTCGGTAGGGCGGCCGCCATCGCGCCGGCAGTGGGGACACAGCTTTCGCACCAGCCGCTGGGCGACCACCAGCGAAAGCGCTGAGGAGATCATCCAGCGCGCCACGCCCATTTGTTGCAAGCGAATCAACGTTTCGCTGGTGGAGTTAGTATGTAATGTAGAGAGCACCAGATGCCCGGTTTGTGCGGCCTTAATGGCGATTTCCGCGGTCTCGGCATCGCGAATTTCTCCGACCATGACGATGTCCGGATCCTGACGCAGTAGCGCCCGCAGGACGCTCTGGAAGGTGAGGCCGGATCGCGGATTGATCTGCGTTTGGTTGAGCCCGATTAGCGGGATCTCCAGCGGATCTTCCACGCTGCAGATATTAACCTCTTCGCGATTCCGCGCCTGCAGCGCGCTATACAGGGTGACGGTTTTGCCGCTACCTGTCGGCCCGGTAACCAGTAGCAACCCCTGCGGCTGGTTCAATGCGGCGCGGAAAAAAGCCAGCTGACGAGAGGAGAGCCCCAGAGCTTCCAGATCCAGCGCCTGCTCCACCTGGTGTAATAAACGCAGGACGATTTTCTCCCCGCCGCGGCAGGGGAGGGTTGCAATGCGAAAGGAGACCGTGCGCCCGGCCAGCGTCAGAGTGAACTGTCCATCCTGCGGTAGACGATGCTCGGCAATATCGAGATTGCCCAGCACCTTAAGCCGTGCGGCCATTGGCGCAGCCAGCGCGGCCTCAAGTAACGGTAGGGCATGCAACACGCCATCGACACGCAGGCGTATCCGCAGCTGATTTTCCGCCGGCTCAATATGAATATCAGAGGCTCGCTGGCGCAGCGCCTGCTCCAGAATTTGATTCAGCAGATCGGTTACGCCCCGGGTGTTACCCGTGGCGGACTCTGATGCTGACTGTTGCGCCTCGTGCTGATGCTTATCCATTCGATCCTGGCTCCAGCATTCAATATCGATACGCTTTTGGGTAGCGAAGCGCAGCGCTTCCATCAGTTCTGGCGCCGGCGTATCCACGACGGCGATAACGATGGTCTGCTCATCGCTTTTCAACAAAATGGCGTGATGGCGCTGACAGAGTGAGAGTAGCTGTTCGCTTTTCATGGCTGTCACCTCAGTTAAAGCGGAAGACATCTTCGCAGGCCTGCTTTAGCGCGCTGTCATCGCCGATGGCGCAGACGCGCTGCCAGCCGGTGATGCCGTTGGCATTATCCCAGGAAGGGGTCAGGGTGACGGCCAGTCCGTTCAGACTCTCCTGCCCGGTCAGGGTGACCACGCCCTGGGCGACGCTCATCGCCGATACATAGCGGGTAGTCGACGGCGAGGGAATACCGTTGCTGCCGCCATCGCAGCTGGTTAGTCCGCCGTGGTCCAACGCGCACAGTTCTATTGCCGTACGGTAGGGCACAAAGGTTTGCAGCATATCGGTGAGGGCGGCTTTGCGTAGGTAGTTCTGGTAGGCGGGAATGCCGATGGCGCTGAGGATGGCGATAATGCCGATAACCACCATTAATTCGATCAGGGTAAAACCACGTTGCTTATCCATAAGTCACTCCTTGTTGGTTGTGGGGTGACTTTGGCGCGATTACGTTGCGGCGGCGAGGAGGAAAAATACGCTTAGGATGCAGGCATCCAGCTTTTCGGTAGTGCTTTCAAAGATGCATGCGAAGCGTGCGAGGCGTCTCGCAAAAATAGCCCCGATACCCGGTGGATATCGGGGAGAGAATTAACGAAAACGCATGGACAGGTCGAGCGCCCGCACGTGCTTAGTGAGTGCGCCGACGGAAATATAGTCAACGCCGGTTTCCGCGAATTCTCGAATGGTATCGAAGGTGACGTTGCCGGAGACTTCCAGCGCCGCCTGGCCGTTGGTACGTTTCACCGCCTCGCGCATCAGGTCGGTGGTGAAATTGTCGAGCATGATGATATCAGCGCCGGCTTTTAACGCTTCGTCCAGCTCATCCAGCGTTTCGACTTCGACTTCCACCGGTACGTCCGGGTGCAGCCAGAAGGCTTTTTCCACCGCCTGGCGTACCGAACCGGAGGCGATGATGTGGTTTTCTTTGATCAGGAAGGCGTCAAAGAGGCCCAGACGGTGGTTCGCGCCGCCGCCGCACAGCACCGCATACTTCAGCGCGGTACGCAGGCCTGGTAACGTTTTACGCGTATCAAGTAGCTGCGTTTTGGTGCCTTTGAGCAGGTCGACGTAGCGGCGCACTTCGCTTGCTACCCCAGAGAGGGTCTGCACGAAATTTAGCGCGGTGCGCTCGCCGGTCAGCAGCACCCGCGACGGGCCGTCCAGTTCGAACAGCGGCTGATCGGCTTTAACCGTATCGCCGTCAGCCACGTGCCAGGTGATGCTGACATCGTCGCCGGCAAGCTGAATGAAAACTTCTTCTACCCAACGCTTACCGCAGAATACCCCATCTTCGCGGGTGATGACGACGGCCTGAGAGCGCGCGTCCGACGGCAATAATTGCGCGCTAATATCGTTGTTAGCGTCAACTTCGCCGCCCAGATCTTCGCGTAGTGATTGCGCGACGGCGTCGGTAATATCGAGATTAATACGTTCCAGCAGCGCGTCACGGCGGCGGTCGGGGCTGTAGCGACGAGGCGTCATGATAAAGCTCCAGATAGATAAGATTCAGAAGTGGGAAACATGCTAACCTGAACCACGTTTCTGTACCACACATACCCAATGGATTTCGCGTCGCCTGTGGGGCCGCCGGGATCCACGTTTGCGAAAGGAGATTCCCCATGCAGTTGAATGGCGGATGGCTGGTGGGCGCGCGTCGGGTGCCTTCGCCGCATCACGATTGCCGTCCGGACGATGAAAACCCTTCTTTACTGGTGGTACACAATATCAGCCTGCCGCCGGGGGAGTTTGGCGGCCCGTGGATTGACGCGCTATTTACCGGTACGTTGGATGCCGACGCGCATCCTTACTTCGCCGGGATTGCTCATCTGCGCGTTTCGGCGCATTGTCTGATTCGCCGCGATGGCGAAATAGTCCAATATGTGCCCTTTGATAAGCGCGCATGGCATGCGGGCGTCTCAAGCTATCACGGCCGCGAGCGCTGCAATGATTTTTCGATAGGCATTGAGCTGGAAGGGACGGATACTCAGGCTTACACCGAGGCGCAGTACCAGCAGCTAGCGGCGATTACCCGGGCGCTTATCCAGCGTTATCCTGGTATTGCTGATAATATTACCGGCCATTGCGATATCGCGCCGGTACGCAAAACGGATCCCGGCCCGGCCTTTGATTGGGCAAAATACCGCGGTATGTTGGCCGCATCGTCACATAAGGAGATACCATGACGTTGTTTACTACGCTGCTGGTTCTCATCGCCGAGCGTCTGTTCAAGCTTGGCGAGCACTGGCAGCTCGATCATCGCCTGGAGGTACTGTTCCGCCGCGTGAAGCATTTCTCGCTGTTCGGCACCGTGCTGATGACCGTCGTCGCGGTGGCGGTGGTATATGTTATTCAACGCCTGCTACAAGGGCAGCTATTTAACGTACCGCTGCTGGTGTTCTGGATTTTGCTTGGCCTGCTGTGTATTGGCGCGGGTAAGGTGCGCCTGCATTATCATGCCTATCTGAAGGCGGCGGCGAACAACGATAGCCACGCCTGCGATTCGATGGCCAGCGAGCTAACGCTTATTCACGGCGTGCCGCCGGGCTGCGATCGCCAGGAGTATCTGCGTGAACTGCAGAACGCGCTGCTATGGATCAACTATCGCTACTATCTCGCGCCGCTGTTCTGGCTGGTGGTCGGCGGCCCGTGGGGGTTATTGACGCTGACGGCCTATAGCGTCCTGCGCGCCTGGCAGACCTGGCTTGCGCGCTATCAGACGCCGCGCCATCGTTTACAGTCCGGCATTGACGGTATTCTGCATATTGTCGATTGGGTGCCGGTGCGCCTGGTTGGCGTGGTATACGCGCTGCTGGGTCACGGCGAAAAAGCGCTGCCGGCGTGGTTTGCCTCGTTAGGCGACCGTCACTCTTCACAGTATCAGGTATTAACTCGTCTGGCCCAGTTCTCGCTGGCCCGCGAGCCGCACGTCGATGCGGTTGAGACGCCAAAAGCGGCGGTTTCCATGGCGAAGAAAACTTCGCTGGTGGTGGTGGTGATTATGGCGCTGCTGACCATCTACGGGACTTTGATTTAACAGCCCGAAGCCAGGCGCTGCCGGGCTTGGCGCACTCATATCGCCGGATGACGCTGCGCTTATCCGGCCTACGGTCCGCGGCCCGGTAAGCCAGAAGCGGTAGCCCTGCTAAGCGCAGCGCAAGCAGGGAAAATCCCAGCGCTGGCGTTGGATCCCGGACGGCTTGCTGTTCATTCTCTACAGCGTGTCAGCAGGCGGGATGCCGAAATCGGGCATCCCGTTTTCTTGCCAGCGTACCAGCTTTAGCCGGGTGTGACGGTTAGGATCGTACAGCGGGTCGCCTTCGATTTCGGTGTAGTTGCGCGCGTGGTATACCAGCACATCTTCCCCCTCCGGCGTTTGCGTAAAGCTATTATGGCCGGGACCATACTGGCGGTTTTCATAGCTGGTACGAAATACCGGCTGTGGGGATTTATGCCAGTTTTCAGCCACCAGCGGGTCGGCTTCACGGTCGATCCATAATAATCCCATGCAGTAGTTTTCATCGGTCGCGCTGGCGGAATAGCTGATAAACAGCTTATCGCCGTGTACCAGCACCGCAGGTCCCTCATTGACCATAAATCCCCGGCATTCCCAGGCGAACTCCGGCTTGCTCAGCATGAGCGGCGCGCCTTTTAGCGTCCACGGGTTTTCCAGCTCCGCCAGATAGAGATTGGTATTGCCGGCGATCTGCGGGTCTTTCTGCGCCCATAAATACCAGCGTTTCCCTTGATGGCAGAAAGTGGTGGCGTCGAGGGCGAAGGTATCGAACGGGGTGACGATTTGTCCTTTTTCCTGCCAGCGGCCGCTGAGCGGATCGCTGTCGGTACACTCAAGGGCGAACATCCGGTGCTGGAACATCCCCTCGGCGTCGAGGTCATGGGTCGGGGCGGCGGCGAAATAGATATACCACTTGCCGTCGATGTGGTGGAGCTCCGGCGCCCAGATCAGCTGGCTCATGGGCCCGCTTTGCGGCTTGCGCCAGACGGTCACCGGCTCGGCTTCACGCAGGCCTTCCAGCGTGGCGGCGCGGCGGATCTCCAGCCGATCGTATTCCGGTACGGAGGCAATAAAATAGTAGTGGTCTTTATGGCGCAGGATAAAAGGGTCCGCGCGTTGTTCAATAAAGGGGTTAGGCCAGTTGTTCATCAGGCTTTCCTTACGTGTTCACTGGTTTTCAATTCCTGGAGTTCATTCAGTTCGCTGTAGTTACTGCGGCGTTTTTCCAGATCGCTCTGGATTTGGCGCATCAGATTGCGGTCAACTTTCAGCAGGCGTACGACGCCTGCGGTAATCAGGTAGCCAACGCCGGGGATCACAGAGAACAGCAGCACGATACCGTTTAGCGCCGAGGCGCTTTGCTGCTTCGCGCCGGCATCGTAGCCGTACCACGACAGCAGGAAACCCACCATGGCCCCGGCGACCGCCAGCCCCACTTTCAGGAAGAACAGATTGCCGGAGAAGCTGATGCCGGTGATCCGTTTACCGGTTTTCCACTCGCCGTAGTCATCAACGTCGGACATCAGCGACCAGTGCAGCGGCGACGGGATTTGATGCAGGATATTGAGCAGGAAGTAGAGTGCCAGAATCAGCGTCGTGGCATGCGGATTAAAGAAGTAGAATGCGCAGGAGAAGACCGCCAGTACAATGTTGGTCCAGAAAAAGACCTGCAGTTTACACCAGCGGTCAGTCAGCACTTTCGCCAGCATGCTGCCGATCATCATGCCGACGACGCCAAGGCTGATAAACAGGGTGGCGAAGTGGGTAGTTTGCCCCATCACCCAGGTGACGTAGTACATGGTGGCGGCCATGCGGATAAAGCCGGGGCAAACGTTGCACAGGGTTAAGAGCAAAATGCGAACCCACTGGTCGTTTTTCCACACGTCCTTGAGATCTTTTTTCAGCTCGTCGTTGGTTTGGACCGCCGGGCGGATGCGCTCGCGTACGGTGGCGAAGCAGAACAAAAACATACACATGCCGATGAACGCCAATACGGTCATCGCCATTTGATAACCTTTGGCTTTATCAGCGCCGCCGAACCACTCCGCCATAGGCAGCAGAGTCAGCGAGAGCAGAAGCGTCGCGATACCGACCAGCACAAAGCGGTATGACTGGCAGGCGACACGTTCTTGCGGGTCGGATGTCATCACCGTCCCCAAAGAGCAGTAGGGGATGTTAATCGCGGTATAGGTTATCGACAGCAGGAAGTAGGTGACGAAGGCATAGATAACCTTGCTGTTGTAGGTCCATTCCGGGGTGGTGAACATCAGCACGCTGAACAGGGCGTAGGGGAAGGCCATCCACAGCAGCCATGGGCGAAAGCGGCCATATTTACTGCGAGTGCGGTCGGCCATCGCCCCCATGATCGGGTCGGTGACGGCGTCGATGACGCGCACCGAAAGCAGCAACACCCCAACCAGCGCCGGGGCAAGACCAAAAATATCCGTATAAAAATAGTTAACGAACAACATGATGGCGCCAAAGATAATGTTACATCCGGCATCGCCCATCCCGTAGCCAATCTTTTCTTTCAGCGAAAGTTTATTGCCTGTCATCCTGGAACTCTCCATTGCAGTCTGGAGAGAATTATTGGTCTTAGCGTCGGGAATTACGTTGCAGTAATCCGTCATCGATATGGATAAAACTGTTACAGGAAGGAAAGTGTGAAGCAGATAACAATGCGCCGTGCCCGTCGCTAAAGGACGGACACGGCGTGACGAGATGTATTATTGTGCTTTTACGACGCCGGCGCTTTTCTGTTTAAACAGATAGCCAACGCCGAGAACAGCAATCCATACCGGTATCAGCCACACCGAAATCGCCATCCCCGGGGTCATCAGCATGATGGCCAGTACCGCGACCATAAACAGCAGGCATACCCAGTTACCCAACGGGTAGAACAGCGCCGGGAAACGTGTTTTCACGCCTTCCTGCTGCTTGGCGCGACGGAATTTGATGTGCGCGAGGCTAATCATCGCCCAGTTAATCACTAGCGCGGAGACAACCAGCGCCATCAGCAGTCCGAACGCCGATTCCGGCGCCAGGTAGTTGATCAGCACGCACAGCGCGGTGACTACGGCGGATACCATAATGGTGTTGACCGGTACGCCGCGTTTATCGAGGGTCAGCAGCGCTTTCGGCGCATTACCCTGCTGCGCCAGGCCGAACAGCATACGGCTGTTACAGTATACGCAGCTGTTGTAAACCGAGAGCGCGGCGGTCAGCACTACGATGTTGAGGGCGTTTGCCACCAGCGTGTCGCCGAGTTCGTGGAAGATCAGGACGAACGGGCTGGTATCGGCGGTGACGCGCGTCCACGGCAGCAGTGAGAGCAGCACGGCCAGGGAGCCTACATAGAAAATAAGGATACGGTAGATAACCTGGTTGGTGGCTTTCGGGATGCTCTTTTCCGGGTTGTCCGCTTCCGCCGCGGTGATACCCACCAGTTCCAGGCCGCCGAAGGAAAACATAATGATCGCCATCATCATTACCAGCCCGGTGAAGCCGTGCGGCAGGAAACCGCCCTGATCCCACAGGTTACTGACCGTCGCCTGCGGGCCGCCGTTGCCGCTGAACAGCAGCCAGGCGCCGAACAGAATCATGGCCACTACCGCGACGACTTTAATAATCGCGAACCAGAATTCCATTTCGCCGAACACTTTTACGTTGGTCAGGTTAATGGCGTTAATGGCGATGAAGAAGACTGCTGCCGAAGCCCAGGTAGGGATTTCCGGCCACCAGAACTGGATATATTTGCCGACGGCAGTCAGCTCCGCCATGGCGACAAGCACATACAGCACCCAATAGTTCCAGCCGGAGGCAAAGCCTGCAAAGCCGCCCCAGTACTTATACGCAAAATGGCTGAATGAACCGGCTACCGGTTCTTCGACGACCATTTCGCCGAGTTGACGCATGATCAGGAAGGCGATAAACCCGGCGATAGCATAGCCGAGAATAATACCAGGACCTGCAGATTGAATCACTGACGCACTACCCAGGAATAAGCCCGTACCGATAGCGCCTCCTAGCGCAATGAGCTGTATATGGCGGTTCTTCAAGCCGCGCTTGAGTCGATCGCCATGCTGTTGACCTTCCATCATGAAACCTCGTGTGTGGTTATTATGTTTATACGCTTCATCCTTCAGGTTGCTGCTTTGCTGTCCGTCTCTGCCAAATAGCATAGTTAGCTAATTTCAAGGCGTTTGAGGCCAGTTTTTACCCGAGTGACGCAACGCACACATTGTTGTGTTTGTGTAATTATGAAATTCCATTTTTGTATTGATTTCTTTACGGAAAGCAAAGCGGAAATTCCCTCAAAGATCTTTCGCCTGATGAAGAATAATGGTAAGGGCGTGCGAATGCACCTGCTTTATGAAGGGATGATGACGGAACGAACAAAAAGACACCGTTTGTCATTTTTTCTTACCACCGCCGCCGCTACCCTTAATTGGTTATCTATTCACTTTATTGGTTTATAAATGCACTTTTTTGCTTCTTGAATCGGTTCAGAAAGCGTAATTTTTCGTTTATATAAAGTTAATGCTACCCCTTGCTGGGTAAATGTAAGTTTTGTGCAAGGTTACATTTCTGAAACGTTATTTCTGTAAGGTTGTTAAAAAAGGCCAGGTTTACTGATTTCAATCAAAACCTGTATGGACAGGAGGTGAATACTTTGTTACTTTAGCGCTACGAACTTTAAATTGGTAAGACCAATTGACTCCGGGCGAATGGCAGAGACAGGGAATATGGCCTACAGCAAGATCCGCCAACCAAAACTTTCTGATGTGATAGAGCAGCAGCTGGAGTTTCTGATTCTTGAGGGGACGTTGCGCCCCGGTGAAAAACTCCCGCCTGAACGCGAACTGGCAAAACAGTTCGACGTTTCCCGTCCCTCGCTCCGTGAGGCGATTCAACGCCTCGAAGCCAAGGGCCTGTTGCTTCGTCGCCAGGGCGGTGGAACCTTTGTACAAAGCAGCCTGTGGCAGAGCTTTAGCGACCCGTTGGTCGAGCTCCTGTCCGACCACCCTGAATCCCAATTCGATTTGCTGGAAACCCGTCACGCGCTGGAAGGCATCGCGGCTTATTACGCGGCGCTGCGCAGCAATGATGAAGATCGTGACCGTATTCGCGAACTGCATCAAGCCATTGAGCGGGCCCAACAGTCCGGCGACCTCGACGCCGAATCCGGCGCTGTCGTCCAGTACCAAATCGCCGTCACCGAAGCGGCGCACAATGTGGTGTTGCTCCATCTGCTAAGGTGTATGGAGCCGATGCTGGCACAGAACGTTCGTCAGAACTTTGAATTGCTGTATGCCCGCCGGGAAATGCTCCCGTTGGTCAGCAACCATCGTACTCGCATTTTCGAGGCGATAATGGCCGGGGAGCCGGAGCAGGCGCGTGAGGCGTCGCACCGTCACCTGGCGTTCATTGAGGAAATTTTGCTGGATCGTAGCCGTGAACAGAGTCGTAGAGAACGTTCATTGCGTCGTTTACAGCAACGAAAGGACGAGAACTCCGGTTCTTAAGCGCCATTTTTTAGAGCGCGGCAACTAAACGCAGAACCTGTCTTATTGAATTTTTGGTTGTTCATCAGAGTGAAACACTAAAGAGTTCAATGGGACAGGTTCCAGTTAAATCAACGATTAGATAGATAAGGAATACCCCCATGTCAGAACGTTTCCAGAATGACGTGGATCCGATCGAAACTCGCGACTGGCAACAGGCGATCGAATCGGTCATCCGTGAAGAAGGTGTTGAGCGTGCTCAGTATCTGATCGACCAGCTTCTTTCTGAGGCCCGCAAAGGCGGCGTGAAAGTAGCGGCCGGTGCGGCAGCGCATAATTACGTCAACACTATTGCCGTTGAAGATGAACCGGAATACCCGGGCAATCTGGAGCTGGAACGCCGTATTCGTTCAGCGATCCGTTGGAACGCCATCATGACCGTTCTGCGCGCATCGAAGAAAGATCTGGAACTGGGTGGCCACATGGCATCCTACCAGTCTTCCGCTACCTTCTACGAAGTCTGCTTCAACCACTTCTTCCGTGCGCGCACTGAGAAAGACGGCGGCGACCTGGTTTACTTCCAGGGCCACATCTCTCCGGGCGTCTATGCACGTGCCTTCCTGGAAGGTCGTCTGACTGAAGAGCAGATGAACAACTTCCGTCAGGAAGTTCACGGTAATGGTCTGTCCTCTTATCCGCACCCGAAACTGATGCCGGAATTCTGGCAGTTCCCGACCGTATCGATGGGTCTGGGGCCGTTGGGCGCTATCTATCAGGCTAAATTCCTGAAATATCTGGAACACCGTGGTCTGAAAGACACCTCTGCGCAAACTGTTTACGCCTTCCTGGGCGATGGCGAGATGGATGAGCCGGAATCTAAAGGCGCTATCACCATCGCGACCCGTGAAAAACTGGATAACCTGGTCTTCGTCATCAACTGCAACCTGCAGCGTCTGGACGGCCCGGTCACCGGTAACGGTAAAATCATTAACGAACTGGAAGGCATCTTCGGTGGTGCTGGCTGGAACGTTATCAAGGTTATCTGGGGCGGTCGTTGGGATGAGCTGCTGCGTAAAGACACCAGCGGTAAGCTGATTCAGCTGATGAACGAAACCGTTGACGGCGACTACCAGACCTTCAAATCCAAAGACGGCGCCTACGTTCGTGAGCACTTCTTCGGTAAATATCCGGAAACCGCCGCGCTGGTTGCCGACTGGACTGACGAGCAGATCTGGGCCCTGAACCGTGGCGGTCACGATCCGAAGAAAGTCTACGCTGCACTGAAAAAAGCGCAGGAAACCAAAGGCCAGCCGACCGTGATTCTGGCGCATACCATTAAAGGTTATGGTATGGGCGACACCGCGGAAGGTAAAAACATCGCGCACCAGGTTAAGAAAATGAACATGGACGGCGTTCGCTACGTCCGCGATCGTTTCAACGTGCCGGTGGCTGATGCCGATATCGAAAAACTGCCGTACGTGACCTTCCCGGAAGGTTCCGAAGAGCACACTTACCTGCATGCTCAACGTGAAAAGCTGAACGGCTACCTGCCGACTCGTCAGCCGAAATTCACTGAGAAACTGGAGCTGCCGACCCTGGCCGACTTCAGCGCGCTGCTGGAAGAGCAAAACAAAGAAATCTCTACCACTATCGCTTTCGTTCGCGCCCTGAACGTGATGCTGAAGAACAAGTCGATCAAAGATCGTCTGGTGCCGATCATCGCCGATGAAGCGCGTACTTTCGGTATGGAAGGTCTGTTCCGTCAAATCGGTATCTACAGCCCGAACGGCCAGCAGTACACCCCGCAGGACCGTGAGCAGGTTGCATACTACAAAGAAGACGAGAAAGGCCAGATTCTGCAGGAAGGTATTAACGAGCTGGGCGCAGGCGCATCCTGGCTGGCTGCTGCGACCTCCTACAGCACCAACGACCTGCCGATGATTCCGTTCTACATCTACTACTCGATGTTCGGCTTCCAGCGTATCGGCGATCTGTGCTGGGCGGCTGGCGATCAGCAGGCTCGCGGCTTCCTGATCGGCGGGACTTCCGGTCGTACTACGCTTAACGGCGAAGGTCTGCAGCACGAAGATGGTCACAGCCACATTCAGTCGCTGACTATCCCGAACTGCATCTCCTACGACCCGTCTTACGCGTACGAAGTCGCTGTCATCATGCATGACGGTCTGGTTCGTATGTACGGCGAAGCGCAAGAGAACGTTTACTACTACATCACTACGCTGAACGAAAACTACCACATGCCGGCCATGCCGGAAGGCGCCGAGGAAGGTATCCGTAAAGGTATCTACAAACTCGAAACCCTCGAAGGTAGCAAAGGTAAAGTTCAGCTGCTGGGCTCCGGTTCTATCCTGCGTCACGTTCGTGAAGCAGCGCAGATCCTGGCGAAAGACTACGGCGTGGGTTCTGACGTGTATAGCGTCACTTCCTTCACCGAACTGGCGCGTGATGGCCAGGATTGCGAACGCTGGAACATGCTGCACCCGCTGGAAACTCCGCGCGTACCGTACATCGCTCAGGTGATGAACGACGCTCCGGCTGTGGCATCCACTGACTATATGAAACTGTTCGCCGAGCAGGTTCGTACTTACGTACCGGCTGATGACTACCGCGTACTGGGTACCGATGGCTTCGGTCGTTCCGACAGCCGTGAAAACCTGCGTCACCACTTCGAAGTCGATGCTTCCTACGTGGTCGTTGCGGCGCTGGGCGAACTGGCTAAACGTGGTGAAATCGATAAGAAAGTTGTGGCTGACGCCATTGCTAAATTCGACATCGATGCAGAAAAAGTTAACCCGCGTCTGGCGTAAGAGGTAAGAGAATAATGGCTATCGAAATCAAAGTACCGGACATCGGGGCTGATGAAGTTGAAATCACCGAGATCCTGGTCAAAGTTGGCGACAAAGTGGAAGCTGAACAGTCGCTGATCACCGTAGAAGGCGACAAGGCCTCTATGGAAGTTCCGTCTCCGCAGGCTGGCGTCGTGAAAGAGATTAAAGTCTCTGTCGGCGACAAAACCGAGACTGGCAAACTGATCATGATTTTCGATTCCGCCGAGGGTGCAGCAGCCGCTGCACCTGCGCAGGAAGAGAAAGCAGCTGCTCCGGCACCGGCAGCAGCGCCGGCGGCAAGCGCAGCGAAAGAAGTTCACGTACCGGATATCGGCGGCGATGAAGTTGAAGTCACCGAGATCATGGTTAAAGTGGGCGACACCATCGCCGCTGAGCAATCCCTGATCACCGTCGAAGGCGACAAAGCTTCTATGGAAGTTCCGGCGCCGTTCGCGGGTACCGTTAAAGAGATCAAAATCAACACCGGCGACAAAGTGTCCACCGGCTCCTTGATCATGATCTTCGAAGTGGCGGGCGCTGCGCCTGCAGCCGCTCCGGCACAGGCTGCCGCTCCGGCTGCAGCGGCACCGGCTGCTGCGGCTGGCGTGAAAGATGTTAACGTACCGGATATCGGCGGCGACGAAGTTGAAGTCACCGAAGTGATGGTAAAAGTCGGCGATAAAGTTGCTGCTGAGCAGTCACTGATCACCGTCGAAGGCGACAAAGCTTCTATGGAAGTTCCGGCGCCGTTCGCGGGTACCGTTAAAGAGATCAAAATCAGCACCGGCGATAAAGTGTCTACCGGCTCTCTGATCATGGTCTTCGAAGTGGAAGGCGCTGCGCCTGCTGCTGCTCCGGCTCAGGCTGCGGCACCGGCACCGGCTGCTGCACCTGCACCGGCTCAGAAAGCTGCCGCGCCGGCTGCGAAAGCAGAAGGTAAAACCGAATTCGCTGAAAACGAAGCTTACGTTCACGCGACTCCGCTGATTCGCCGCCTGGCGCGCGAGTTCGGCGTAAACCTGGCGAAAGTGAAAGGGACTGGCCGTAAAGGTCGTATCCTGCGCGAAGACGTTCAGGCTTACGTGAAAGAAGCGGTTAAACGCGCTGAATCCGCACCGGCTGCTGCCGCAGGCGGCGGTCTGCCGGGCATGCTGCCATGGCCGAAAGTTGACTTCAGCAAGTTTGGCGAAATCGAAGAAGTGGAACTGGGTCGTATCCAGAAAATCTCTGGTGCTAACCTGAGCCGTAACTGGGTGATGATCCCGCACGTTACGCACTTCGACAAAACCGATATCACCGATCTGGAAGCGTTCCGTAAGCAGCAGAATGCCGAAGCTGAGAAGCGCAAACTGGACGTGAAATTCACCCCAGTGGTCTTCATCATGAAAGCCGTTGCCGCTGCGCTTGAGCAGATGCCGCGCTTCAACAGCTCGCTGTCCGAAGACGGTCAGCGCCTGACGCTGAAGAAATACATCAACATCGGTGTGGCGGTAGATACTCCGAACGGTCTGGTGGTTCCGGTCTTTAAAGACGTGAACAAGAAGAGCATCACCGAGCTGTCTCGCGAGCTGACCACCATCTCGAAGAAAGCGCGCGATGGCAAGCTGACTGCTGGCGAAATGCAGGGCGGTTGCTTCACCATCTCCAGCATCGGCGGCCTGGGTACTACCCACTTCGCGCCGATTGTTAACGCGCCGGAAGTGGCCATCCTGGGCGTGTCTAAGTCCGCGATGGAGCCGGTATGGAATGGTAAAGAGTTCGTTCCGCGTCTGATGATGCCGATCTCTCTGTCCTTCGACCACCGCGTCATCGACGGTGCTGATGGTGCCCGCTTCATTACCATCATTAACAACACCTTGAGCGACATTCGCCGCCTGGTGATGTAAGCGAAAAAGCCGGCCTGACGGCCGGCTTTTTTCTGATAACCTCAGGCTGTTGGGGATTATCAGCAACAAAGGACAAAATCGTTTGCCGTTTGTTGTTTAAAAATTGTTAACAATTTTGTAAAATACACGCGGATAGAACGTCCCGGTGGACTTGGGCGTAATAATAAAAGCGTCAGACCCGCCGGATATAAATTACAGAGGTCATGATGAGTACTGAAATCAAAACTCAGGTCGTGGTACTTGGGGCAGGTCCTGCAGGCTACTCTGCAGCCTTCCGTTGCGCTGATTTAGGTCTGGAAACCGTCATCGTAGAACGTTACAGCTCGCTGGGCGGCGTTTGCCTGAACGTGGGTTGTATCCCTTCTAAAGCACTGCTGCACGTTGCAAAAGTTATCGAAGAAGCGAAAGCGCTGGCCGAACACGGCATCGTTTTCGGCGAACCGAAAACCGACATTGACAAGATCCGCACCTGGAAAGAAAAAGTCATCACTCAGCTGACCGGTGGTCTGGCTGGCATGGCCAAAGGTCGTAAAGTGAAGGTGGTTAACGGTCTGGGTAAATTCACCGGCGCTAACACCCTGGAAGTTGAAGGCGAAAACGGCAAAACCGTGATTAACTTCGACAACGCGATCATCGCGGCGGGCTCCCGTCCGATTCAGCTGCCGTTTATCCCGCATGAAGATCCGCGCGTTTGGGATTCCACCGACGCTCTGGAACTGAAATCTGTACCGAAACGCATGCTGGTTATGGGCGGCGGTATCATCGGTCTGGAAATGGGTACCGTATACCATGCGCTGGGTTCAGAGATTGACGTGGTTGAAATGTTCGACCAGGTTATCCCGGCTGCCGACAAAGACGTGGTTAAAGTCTTCACCAAGCGTATCAGCAAGAAATTCAACCTGATGCTGGAAACCAAAGTGACTGCCGTTGAAGCAAAAGAAGACGGTATTTACGTTTCCATGGAAGGCAAAAAAGCCCCGGCGGAAGCGCAGCGTTACGACGCGGTGCTGGTAGCTATCGGCCGCGTGCCGAACGGTAAAAACCTCGACGCAGGCAAAGCCGGCGTGGAAGTTGACGATCGCGGCTTCATTCGCGTTGACAAACAAATGCGCACCAACGTGCCGCACATCTTTGCTATCGGCGATATCGTCGGTCAGCCGATGCTGGCGCACAAAGGTGTACACGAAGGTCACGTTGCCGCAGAAGTTATCTCCGGCCTGAAACACTACTTCGATCCGAAAGTGATCCCGTCTATCGCCTACACCGAGCCAGAAGTGGCATGGGTTGGCCTGACTGAGAAAGAAGCGAAAGAGAAAGGCATCAGCTACGAAACCGCCACCTTCCCGTGGGCTGCTTCCGGCCGTGCTATCGCTTCCGACTGCGCAGACGGTATGACCAAACTGATCTTCGACAAAGAGACCCACCGTGTTATCGGCGGCGCGATTGTCGGCACCAACGGCGGCGAGCTGCTGGGTGAAATCGGTCTGGCTATCGAAATGGGCTGCGACGCGGAAGACATCGCGCTGACTATCCACGCTCACCCGACTCTGCACGAGTCCGTTGGCCTGGCGGCAGAAGTCTTCGAAGGTAGCATTACCGACCTGCCAAACGCGAAAGCGAAGAAAAAGTAACTTTTTCTTTCAGCTAAAAATGCGTAAGCGGCTCTAAGAGCCGCTTTTTTTATCGCTAATGTTTAGAACTATGTCCCTGTTCACAAACCGCTACACCTCATACATACTTTGAAAATAGTCACTCAGTAAACTAATAGGCAGTTAATTATGTATCTGAGGTGTGAGATGAAACGCTTATTGACCACGGCGCTGTTAGCCACGACGTTAGTATCCGGTATGGCCTGCGCGACTGATGCGACAATTCCATGGGCGGCGAACAGCGGCGGTACCGAAAGTACCCATATTGCGGCGATGGGTCAGGATCTGAATGCGCAGCATCAGTTGGTGACGAAGACGAATGAAGGGGTGTGGGCGGCGAATTCCGGGAGCATCAGCTCGGATGAAGCGGCGCTGACCAGTCAGAAACCTGCTTTTGCCGGTTATCCGGAGCTGATGCCGCACCAGGGCTAAGCACCAGAGAGTGCCCGGTTGCTATTGCGCAACCGGGCATTTTTTTATTGATTGACCGGCTGCCATCCCGCCGCTGAATCGGGGGCAAAATGCGTAATTGCCTGCGCTTTCGTCGCGCTCTCTTCGCCCAGGTTCGCCTGCCAGACCTTATCGTTCTGATCGATCATAAAGCTCATCACCCCGGTTTCTCCCCACTCTACCGGCCATGCCAGTAAGGCGACGCCTTGGCTATCGTTATCGGCGATAATGCGGAAACGGTAGCCATGATAACCGGCGCCGGGCTCCGTCGGGCTAAAGGCCGGCCCCAGCGGGCTTGGCGTTTCGCCCGGTGAGGTTGGCCAGTACAGACCATCTTTTTTGCCTTCGCTGCTGATGATTTTTTGCGCCCAGCGATGATTCATTTGATAGTAATCCTGCTGGGCATCAACGTAGGCGTGCATGGCGGCAATTGCCGACAGTTCGTTGCGGCCGATGGCGCGTGTGAGAATTTCATCTTCCCCGGCCGCCATATCAAATCGCCAGCCCTGTTCATCTTTGACAATCGGAATTGGCAATCGCCACGCTTCACTGCCGACATCAAGCCAGGCGTTATTACCCTGCTGCACAATGACGTGTTTCACCTGCCAGTCGCGCTGAAAGCGGTCGACGGCATTGGGATCAATACCATCGGTGGGTAAAAACTGCTGCCAGTTATCGCCGAGCAGATTATTGAGCGCGACTTTATCACGATGATTGAGCGCATCGGCCAGCGCGCTTGCGGCTTTCTCCGGCGTGGGAAACTGTTGCTGGGCGAAGGCGGCGAGCGGCGACAGCATTAGCGTTAATAGGGCGATCTGTAATGGTTTTCTCATCTGCTCATCCTCAGCGACGACGCAATTCATGGTGTTCGGAAAGGCGCTCTCTGGCGGCGCCGCGCTGTTCGCTACTCAAGCCGGAAATATTACGGCTTTGCAGCCCGCGCGCCTGCTGCGATTGCCAGGAGGGGGAGCGACTTTCGTTGCCGCTTAAGGCATTGGCGCGGGCCGTGCTTACCGCTTGCTGACGCTGGGCCGGCGTCGCGGAGTGAATCTGCTGACGGCGCTGTTGTTGCTGAGGCGTAGGATTTTGCACGTGGCTCTTCACGGCCTCGCGATGCTGTTGCTGCTGCGGCGTTGGGTGTTGCAACTGCGTTTTCGCCGCTTCGCGACGCTGCTGTTTGGCAGGCGTCGGGGTGCTGTCGTAGCCACGGTAGCTGCTGCGCTGGGTGGCCTGCTTCAATTGTTGAGAGGCCGCCTGACGCTGCGCATCGCGCGAGGCGCTAGTGGGAGCCAGCTTGCCTGCGCTGGCTGCTGGCGCGTTGGGATGCTGAAGCTGCGTCATCGCCGCTTGCCGTTGAGCGTTGCGATCGACCGGCGCGTGTTGGGTCGCGCTGAGTCCGCCGGGCACATTGGTCTGATGATAGCGCTGGGCGACATTATTATTCGGATAAGGCACGTTGCCGCGATAGGCGGGGTTGTGCTGCCAGTTAACGCGGTTACCCGGTAGGTTCTGCCCGGTAATGTGGTTGAAATTATTCACATTAATATTGATGTTATCGCCATTGTGCTGGTAACCGCCGTGATGGTAATCGTCATCATGATGATGGTCATCATCATCCCAGTCGATGCTGCTGAAGAGCGCCCAGGTGGTGGCGACGCCAAGACTGTAGCCAAAACCTTTGACAAAGCTATCGGTGAACTGCTCTCCGGGAGGCGGCGGCAGATAGACCGGGGGATAGGCGCTATTCGGCCAACTGCCGTAGACGGTCGAAGGGTTATAGCTTGGAACGTATACCACTTGCGGGTTGGTCGGTTCAATTTTGATGATCTGCGAAGGCGCAGGCGAAGCCGTTGAGGTTGTCGAGGTTGATACCGCGCTGCTATTCGATGACCTCGAAGAGGCTGGCGCCGCGGCCATGACGGTTACTTTCTGTTGCGGCGTGGATTTTAATGTCCCGGTTTGCTGGGCAATGGCGCGCAGGCGCTGTACGGAGTCCATGACGTCGTGGGGTTGGGCTAAAAATGCGTCGCCAAGGTTTTCCACCCACGGCGGGTTTTCGCCCATCATTGCCAGCAGGGCGGGAAAGGCGACGAGGGATTTGACGCTCGGATCCCACGGCTGGCTGGCAACGGCCTGAACGGCCGCGTCGCCTTTCATCGACGGGTTATCCTGCGACCACTGTACCGCCTGCATAACGTTGTCCGGATAGGTGGAGGCCATCAGTACCTGCGAGAGTAAACTGTCCGGATAGAGCGCGATTGGCGCGACCCATTGGTCGATTTGAGCCTGTGTGTAGGTGGCTGTGACCGCTTGTCCCGCCGCCGGCGCAGTCGGGGACGCCGGCGCGGGTACCGTTGTGGGCTGTGCCGTCACCGGCGCTTCCGCGATAGTCTCTGGGGTACGACTTTTAACATAGAGCGTTCCTGCCGCTGCGAGTAAGCCTGCGCTGCAGAGCAGGGCGATAATATGGGGTTTGAACGGTAGTGACATGGAAGCTCCTGACACAGAAATGTTACCCATCTCGCTAAAGTATCGGCGAAAACGGTACGTTAGGGGAGTATATGAAGACGATATTGTTTTTTTTGATTTTTGTTGGGATCCTGACATTAAATCTGTAACAGAAATAAATTTATCTACCAGCATTTGAACAGAAAGCCTGCAATATCCTGCCCTTAACGATTCAGCTAAATTTTAATGTTGCTTTTTTGTAAACAGATTAACACCCTTCAAAAATCCTGCTATGCTGCCCTCGCGGTATCGGGCATTTACCCTACAAACTGCTGTCTCACAGGAGCGTGAAGAAAATCGCCGACCGCATTTTACAATGAGAGCGAGGAGAACCGTCGTGCTAGAAGAATACCGTAAGCACGTAGCTGAGCGTGCCGCCATGGGGATTGTTGCCAAACCCTTAGACGCAACCCAAATGGCCGCGCTGGTAGAACTGCTGAAAAACCCGCCAGCGGGTGAAGATGAATTCCTGTTAGATCTGCTTACCAACCGTGTACCGCCGGGCGTCGATGAAGCCGCCTATGTTAAAGCCGGATTCCTTGCCGCTATCGCCAAAGGCGAAGCGACCTCCCCACTGGTTACCCCTGAAAAAGCCGTTGAACTGCTGGGCACCATGCAGGGCGGTTACAATATTCACCCCCTGATTGAAGCGCTGGACGATGCCAAACTGGCGCCGATTGCCGCGAAAGCGCTGTCCCATACCCTGCTGATGTTCGATAACTTCTATGACGTAGAAGAGAAAGCCAAAGCGGGTAATGAGTACGCTAAACAGGTTATGCAATCCTGGGCTGATGCCGAGTGGTTCCTGAACCGTCCGCAACTGGCGGAAAAAATCACCGTTACCGTCTTCAAAGTTACCGGCGAAACCAATACCGATGACTTGTCTCCGGCACCTGATGCCTGGTCCCGTCCGGATATCCCACTGCACGCTCTGGCGATGCTGAAAAACGCTCGCGAAGGAATTGAGCCGGATCAGCCGGGCGCGGTCGGCCCGATTAAACAAATTGAAGCGCTGCAGCAGAAAGGCTTCCCGCTGGCCTACGTTGGCGACGTTGTTGGTACCGGTTCTTCGCGTAAATCCGCCACCAACTCGGTGCTGTGGTTCATGGGCGACGATATCCCGAACGTACCGAACAAGCGCGGCGGCGGCCTGTGCCTGGGCGGCAAAATTGCGCCTATCTTCTTCAATACCATGGAAGATGCGGGCGCGCTGCCTATTGAAGTGGACGTGAGCAACCTCAACATGGGCGACGTCATTGACGTTTACCCGTTCAAAGGTGAAGTGCGTAACCACGAAACCAACGAGCTGTTGGCAAGCTTTGAACTGAAAACCGATGTACTGATCGACGAAGTGCGCGCCGGCGGCCGTATTCCGCTGATCATCGGTCGCGGCCTGACGACCAAAGCGCGCGAAGCGCTGGGGCTGCCGCACAGCGACGTTTTCCGTCATGCGAAAGATGTGGCGGAAAGCAACCGCGGCTTCTCTCTGGCGCAGAAAATGGTTGGCCGCGCCTGCGGCGTTGCCGGTATCCGTCCGGGCGCTTATTGCGAGCCGAAAATGACCTCCGTCGGTTCTCAGGACACCACCGGTCCAATGACCCGCGATGAGCTGAAAGACCTGGCGTGCCTGGGCTTCTCCGCGGACCTGGTGATGCAGTCCTTCTGCCACACTGCGGCTTATCCGAAGCCGGTTGACGTCACCACGCACCACACTCTGCCGGACTTCATCATGAACCGCGGCGGTGTTTCACTGCGTCCGGGCGATGGCGTTATCCACTCCTGGCTGAACCGTATGCTGCTGCCTGATACCGTAGGTACCGGCGGCGACTCCCATACCCGTTTCCCAATCGGTATCTCCTTCCCGGCGGGTTCTGGTCTGGTGGCCTTCGCCGCCGCGACCGGCGTGATGCCGCTGGATATGCCGGAATCAGTACTGGTGCGCTTCAAAGGTAAAATGCAGCCGGGTATTACCCTGCGCGACCTGGTTCACGCCATCCCGCTGTATGCCATTAAGCAGGGCCTGCTGACCGTTGAGAAGAAAGGTAAGAAAAACATCTTCTCTGGCCGCATCCTTGAAATCGAAGGTCTGCCGGATCTGAAAGTCGAGCAGGCATTTGAACTGACCGATGCTTCCGCTGAGCGTTCTGCTGCTGGTTGTACCATCAAGCTGAACAAAGAGCCGATCGTTGAGTATCTGAACTCCAACATCGTCCTGCTGAAGTGGATGATCGCGGAAGGTTACGGCGATCGCCGTACGCTGGAGCGCCGTATCCAGGGCATGGAAAAATGGCTGGCGGATCCGCAGCTGCTGGAAGCCGACGCTGATGCGGAATACGCGGCAGTGATCGACATCGATCTGGCGGATATCAAAGAGCCTATTCTGTGCGCGCCGAACGATCCGGACGATGCGCGTCTGCTGTCGGACGTGCAGGGTGAGAAGATCGACGAAGTGTTTATCGGTTCCTGCATGACCAACATTGGCCACTTCCGTGCTGCCGGTAAACTGCTGGACAGCCACAAAGGCCAACTGCCGACTCGCCTGTGGGTGGCGCCGCCAACCCGTATGGATGCCGCGCAGTTGACTGAAGAAGGCTACTACAGCGTGTTTGGTAAGAGCGGCGCGCGTATCGAAATCCCTGGCTGTTCCCTGTGTATGGGCAACCAGGCGCGCGTGGCTGACGGCGCGACGGTCGTGTCGACCTCTACCCGTAACTTCCCGAACCGTTTAGGTACCGGCGCCAACGTTTATCTGGCCTCTGCTGAGCTGGCTGCGGTTGCTTCTCTGCTGGGCAAACTGCCGACGCCGGAAGAGTACCAGACCTTCGTGGCGCAGGTTGATAAGACCGCGGAAGATACCTATCGCTACCTCAACTTCAACCAGCTGGATCAGTACACTGAAAAAGCTGACGGCGTGATTTTCCAGACCGCTGTGTAATCCGTTCGGTCAGCCTGGCTGACCGTTTGGCTACAAACTCTCCAATGCCCGCTGAACATTGCATCAGCGGGCATTTTTATTTTTAAACCTCCCACCCGTTGCGCTTTTTTTCTTCCTGTCTGCTGCGATAATTAGGTTATGGGTACAGTGCAGCGGTGACGCATTGCCCTTGCAGAGGAAAAGATTATGGATTACGAATTTCTGCGCGATATTACCGGTGTGGTAAAGGTGCGAATGTCGATGGACCACGAGGCGATTGGTCACTGGTTCAACGAAGAGGTGAAAGATAACCTGGCTCTTCTGGATGAAGTGGAACAGGCAGCGCGCACCGTGAAAGGCAGTGAACGTTCCTGGCAGCGGGCCGGCCATGAATATACGTTGTGGCTGGATGGCGAAGAAGTGATGATCCGCGCCAACCAACTGGAATTTTCCGGCGATGAAATGGAAGAGGGGATGAACTACTACGACGAAGAGAGCCTCTCTCTTTGCGGCGTGGAGGATTTCCTGCAGGTGGTTGCCGCATACCGTGAATTTATGCAGCAGCGTTAATGATTCGTTTTGTGCCGGGCGGCGCGGAACCGTAGGCCCGGCAGGCAAAAGCGCCGCCGGGTATTTCAGATGTTACACCGCAGGTATATTGCGGGCGTAATAAATTTCCCGCATCTCTTTCCACAACAGGTCGGTAATCACCTTGCGCTCTTGTTCGCTTAACTCTTCCGGTTTGGTATGGAACATGTAGTGCTTCAGATCGAACTCTTTCAGCATCATTTTGGTATGGAACATATTTTCCTGATAGACGTTCACGTCCACCATGTCATAGAGCGACTTCATATCTTCTGACATGAAGTTCTGAATTGAGTTGATTTCATGATCGATAAAATGCTTCATGCCGTTGATATCACGAGTGAACCCACGCACGCGATAATCAATGGTTACGATATCGGATTCCAGTTGGTGAATCAGGTAGTTCAGCGCTTTCAGCGGTGAAATCACCCCACAGGTGGAGACTTCAATATCGGCGCGGAAGGTGCACAGGCCGCCTTCCGGATGGCTTTCCGGATAGGTATGTACGCAGATGTGGCTTTTATCGAGATGTGCGACCACGGTCTCAGGCAGCGGACCCGGATGCTCGCTCTGATCGATAAGCTGCGGGTCGATAGGCTCTTCGCTAACCAAAATGGTGACGCTTGCGCCCTGCGGTTCATAATCCTGGCGTGCGATGTTGAGTATATTAGCGCCAATGATTGAACAGGTCTCGGAGAGGATTTCCGTCAGGCGATTGGCATTATAGAGTTCATCAATATAGGCGATATAGCCATCGCGCTCTTCGGCGGTTTTAGCGTAGCAGATATCGTAAATACAAAAACTCAGGCTTTTAGTCAGGTTGTTGAAGCCGTGCAGCTTAAGCTTTTTCAATTTGGTTCACCTCCTCGTTTCAGGTTAGCTGGCGGTCAGCGCATCCAGCAGGTACTGCGGTAGCGCGAAAGCCGCGGTATGAATTGCCGGATTGTAATAACGGCATTTCAGCCCGGCGCTATGGAAGCGGGCCTGAATAATTTCCGTCGACAAATGACGCAGTGCTTCATTATCGGTCGCCCAGGCAAAGGTCATGATGCCGCCATAGTAGGTCGGGATCGCCGCCTGGTAGAAGCTGACATCGGTGAAATAGTGGCTGAGCTTGCGATGGCTGCCGACCGCTTCATCCTGCTGCAGGAAGCTTACGCCGTTCTGGGCAACGAAAATTCCGCCGGGATTCAGGCAACGTTTACAACCGGCATAAAATGCCGAAGTAAAGAGGCTCTCACCGGGGCCGATCGGGTCGGTACAGTCGGAGATAATGACATCAAAGGTTTGTGACGTTTGGTTGACGAAGTTCACGCCGTCATCAATCACCAGCGTAAAGCGCGGGTCGTCATAGGCGCCGGCATTATGGTTTGGTAGATACTGACGGCAGAACGAGACCACCCCGGCGTCGATTTCCACCATGGTAATGGTTTCGATATGTTGGTGGCGGGAGACTTCACGCAGCATCGCGCCATCGCCGCCGCCGATGATCAGCACGTGCTTTGCGTGACCATGCGCCAGCAGCGGAACGTGGGTCATCATTTCATGATAAATAAACTCATCGCGCTCGGTGGTTTGCACCACGCCATCAAGCGCCATCACGCGGCCAAATGCCGCATTTTCGAAGATGATTAAATCCTGATGATCGGTCTTCTCATGGTACAGCACGTTATCAACGGTAAAATATTGACCAAAATGGTCGTGCAGCGTCTCATGCCAGTGATTACTCTCGGCCATGGCTTACTCCTCCTTTGTTAACTTCTGTCGCGCCCGCAACGCGGGCACCACATCATAGCCAACTATAGATAGAGATTGATATGGCGAATAGTAAACCTTCTATTGTTTAGATGAACTCTCGCTTAGCGTGAGGTTTTCGGCGCAGATGCTCTGGATTGTTGGTCGCTGTTGGGTCTGGCGTCAACAATTCGCACGCTATACACCATCGTCGCGCCAGGCGGAATTTTTCCGGGGATTCCTTTGCTGCCGTAGGCCCGCTCCGGCGGAACAACAATAGTGATGGCGCCATGGTTACTAAGACGTTTAAGCGGTTCACGGAAGGTTTCGGGATATTGACTTAGCGCCTGGGTCCAGACCTTATCTTCGGCTTCCATATCGTTTATCACGGTACCGTCGATCAAGCTTTCTTTGATAACGACGGTGACGATATCGTTATCAGCGACCTTACCTTTACCGGGGTAGTCTATACGGCTGTAAATACCTTCTTTAAGCACTGCGCCTTTCTGCGCGGCAAATTGCTGCTGATACTTTTTACCTTCACGGAGAGTTTGCTGCTCAAGCTTATCAATGTTTTTGTATAACCGCTGTGAGACGTCGAAAAGCGCCTTATTGCGTGCTTTGTCATCCAGCGCCGGCTTACCGGCAAAAACATCGTTAATCCCCTTAAGAACGGTTTCCTGTTGCAGGTTTAACCCTTTCGCTGCCTGACTGGACAGCGTTTTAACCGCATCTTGCCCTATCGACACGCCAACCGAATATGCCTGCTGCTGTGGAGCGCTGCTGAGGTTTAGCGTGGGTGATTTGGCTGTCGTGGCGGCGGTGGTTTTTACGCCGGCGAGTTCGGTGCTCAGTTTCTGCTGCTCCGCCATTGCCGCAGCCAGCTTATCGCTCAGGGCCTGCTTGTCTCTCTCCAGCGCGTTGAGCTTTACCGTTTGCTCCTGCAAAGCGGCGACAGAGCGTTTGAGATTATCCGCGCCGTCGGCTTTTTCCTGCTGAACGGTACCGACTTGCTGCACAAGCCGCTTGTTTTCCGTGTCCAAAGCAGCGATCCGGCTCTGGAGTTGTGCGATGGTTTTATTTAATGCTGCATTATCTACCGGCGCTGGCATCGCGGCGGGAGGTGGCGATTTCAGCTGTTCCTGCAGTTGGCGGATGATCTTATCTTTGTCGGCGATGAGACTTTTTTGCGCGGCCAGCTTTTTGTGCAGCGCTGCAGTGTTGTTCTCGCGGGCTCTGGTTGGTTTACTGACCTCCGGCGCCGGAGGTATCTCTTTCTTCTCTTTTTTCTCCTGCTGCTGGACATAGTTGAGAAATGCAGGCGCATCGTCATCCGCTTGCGCATAAGCAATAAAAAGGGACGCCAGCAAAATGAAGGCCAGCGTCAATATATTAAGGCGATTTATCATGGCGCCTGTCACTTCACCGCATTATCGCCGCGCATGACCAGGCTATCGATCAGCGACTTTTCAATATCGGCGCAAAGCTTAATAGATTTAAATTGATACATAGAATCTATGCCCTGACGGGTGGGATCGGCGACTTTCGTACGCACTGAGTTATATTGCGACGCCGCGCCTATCAGAGCGGTGAATTCACTACCCAGTCTTGAGGCTTCTTTCGGATTGACTTCTTTTAACGAATCCAACGCCTGGCGACAGGCATTAAGTCGCTCCTGCTCAGCGGCTAGTCGCAGCTTTTCATTCTGTTGCGCGTCGGTGGCAATGGCGATTGGTGGCGTTATGGGAGCGTTAGCCTGACGATGCGCCTGGCAGCCAGCTAACATGATAACAGCGAACGGAAGTAAGCGAAAAACAGGTGAGATATTCAAAATGTCATTCCATTGCAATAAGAGAGGTTGCAGGCGATTTTAATTAGCCAGCAGGTCTTTGCAATAAACGATGAGTTGAATTATTCTCTCCTGAATGTGATTTTTTTTGATAAATTAAGCCGTCGTCTAATTAATGAATATAAAGCATATTAGCTGCATGTGAAATAAAAGTATCGCGCAATGAATTCATAGTAAATGAATCACAGGGGAAAAGAATAATATAGCATTCTGCAACCGCATCGCGGCGGCTGCAGATACGTTTACTTCACATAGGCCAGCAGGCTAAGGGAGTCACGCGCCAGAGCTTTGCACTTTTTGGCGGTTGGGATTTTGATGCCGCTGAGATCGCGATAGCTGTCCTCACCTAATGCTTTCATATTAAAGCTATCGTAGTTGCTGAGGTCCCATTGGTTTTGCTGGGCAAAAAAGACCAGCGCGCGGCGAATTTGCGTATTTGGCAAATTTTGATAGCCGCAATCATTTTTCAGGAATACAAATACCGCCGTTAAATCAGCCATATCTTCCGCTTCGGACTCGCTTAATGCATAGCTATTGGCGGAGAGGGCGAGCAGGCTGCCAAACAGCATTGTTCTGAAAAACGTCTTCATTTTTTCTACCATTGAAACACGGACAATCAAAGTTAGCATACTTCTTTACACCACGCAGAGCTTTATTCACAAGCTTCTGCTTGACCTTCCCGTTGCGGGAGGGTTTAAGCTTAAATATTCACCAGCAGAATAAAAGGATGTGAAAATGCAACGTCGTGAGTTTATCAAATTAGGCGCCGCGCTTGGCGCGGTCAGCGCCTTACCGCTCTGGAGCCGTGCGGTATTCGCTGCCGGCCGTCCGGCTTTGCCGGTTCCGGATTTATTGACCGCTGACGCGCGCAATCGCATTAAGCTGACGATTCAAGCCGGAAAGACGCAGTTTGGCCCGCATCTTGCGACGACCTGGGGCTATAACGGCAACCTCCTCGGGCCCGCGTTGAAGCTGAAGCAAGGTGAAGCGGTGACGGTAGATATTCACAACCGCCTGGCGGAGGAGACCACGGTCCACTGGCACGGGCTGGAAGTGCCAGGCGAAGTCGATGGCGGTCCGCAGGGCGTCATCGCCGCAGGAGCCTCAAGGACGGTGAGTTTTACGCCGACGCAGCGAGCGGCGACCTGCTGGTTCCATCCTCATCAGCATGGTAAAACCGGCCGTCAGGTTGCCATGGGGCTGGCGGGTTTGGTGCTGATTGAAGATGTCGAAAGCGGGCAATTACTGCTTCCGAAGCAGTGGGGAATCGATGATGTTCCGGTGATCGTGCAGGACAAAAGATTCAATGCCAATGGCGAAATAGATTATCAGCTCGATATCATGAGCGCCGCCGTTGGCTGGTTTGGCGATACCCTGTTGACGAACGGCGCGCTGTATCCCGAACACGCTCCGCCGCGCGGTTGGTTACGCCTGCGTCTACTTAATGGCTGTAATGCCCGCTCGTTGAATTTCGCTACCAGCGATCGCCGCCCAATGTACGTAATAGCAAGCGACGGCGGCCTGTTGGCGGAACCGGTCAAAGTGAGCGAACTGCCGGTGCTGATGGGCGAGCGCTTTGAGGTTTTAATTGATACCCGCGACGGGAAGGCATTTGATCTCCTGACGATGCCGGTGAGCCAAATGGGGATGGCGATTGCGCCATTTGATAAGCCGCAGCCGGTGCTCCGTATACAGCCGCTATTGATCCCGGCCTCCGGTAAGTTACCCGATACTTTGGCCGCGATACCCGCGCTGCCGTCACTGGAGGGGCTGACGCAGCGCACGCTGCAGCTGTCGATGGATCCTATGCTCGACATGATGGGTATGCAGGCGCTAATGAAGAAATATGGCGACCAGGCGATGTCCGGTATGAATCATGGAATGATGGAGCATGGCGACATGAACAATATGGGAAATATGAATCATGGTGAAATGAAGAATATGAACCATGGCGGCGGCATGGGGCATGGCGCTTCATCAGACAAGGGTTTTGATTTCCATAACGCCAACCGCATCAACGGCAAGGCCTTTGATATGAATGTGCCGATGTTTGCCGCGGCCAGGGGGCAGTACGAGCGCTGGCTGATCTCCGGTAAGGGCGACATGATGCTGCATCCTTTCCATATTCATGGCACGCAATTCCGTATTCTGAGTGAAAATGGCCAGGCGCCGGCGGCGCATCGGCGCGGCTGGAAGGATACGGTAAGAGTGGAGGGCGGGGTGAGCGAAGTGCTGGTGAAGTTCGATCATCAGGCGCCAAAGGAGTTCGCCTATATGGCACACTGTCATCTGCTGGAGCATGAAGATACCGGGATGATGTTGGGGTTCACCGTGTAGGACTGTACAGCCTGCCGCCCACTCCCATGGGGAGAGGGGCAAAAAAAACGGCAACTTTCGTTGCCGTTTTGCGTTTTACTTCGCGTCATCCGGTAACGCGTAGGCAACGATGTAGTCGCCCATTTTCGTACCGAACGAGCCATGACCGCCGGCAGAGATGACAACGTACTGCTTGCCATTCACTTCATAGGTCATCGGCGTCGCCTGGCCACCTGCCGGCAGACGCGCCTGCCACAGTTTTTCGCCATTGCTCATGTTGTAAGCGCGCAGATAGTTATCGGCGGTGGCGGCGATAAACAGCACGTTACCGGCGGTTGAGATCGGACCGCCCAGCATCGGCATACCCATATTGAACGGCAGCGGGACAGGCAGCGGGAACGGCAGACTATCCTGCGGCGTACCGATGCGTTTTTTCCACACCACTTCGTTGGTCTTCAGATCCAGCGCCGAGATATAACCCCATGCCGGTTGTTTACACGGCAGGCCAAACGGCGACAGGAACGGGTTCAGCGTAACGCCGAACGGCACGCCATACTGCGGCTGAACGCCAGACTCGGTACCGGAGCCTTTCGCGTCTTTTGGCGGTTCCATCGGGTTGCCCGGGCCGCGTGGGATCAGTTTAGAGACGAACGGTAGCGCCATCGGGTTGGCGATAGCCACCTGACGGTTAGGATCGACGGAGATGCCGCCCCACTCAAACATCCCCAGGTTACCCGGGAATACCAGCGTGCCCTGTTCGGACGGCGGCGTGAAGATACCTTCATAGCGCATCTGATGGAAGATAACGCGGCACACCAGCTGGTCAAACATGGTGGCGCCCCACATATCCGCGCCGGTCAGGTCTTTCTTCGGACGGAAGCTCAGCTCGGAGAACGGCTGGGTTTTGGCAACATAGTCGCCCTTCGCCGCACCCTGCGGAACCGGTTTTTCCGGCGCCGGGACCACCAGTTCGCCATTACGACGATCCAGCACGAAGATGTTGCCGGTTTTGGCCGGAGCGTAAATCACCGGTACGGTTTTACCGTTCACATCAATGTCGGCCAATGTCGGCTGCGACGGCATATCCATATCCCACAGATCGTGGTGTACGGTTTGGTAGCTCCACGCCAGTTTACCGGTGGTTGCGTTTAGCGCCACGATAGAGCTGGCGTAACGTTCCTGTTCCGGCGTGCGGTTGCCGCCCCAGATATCCGGCGTGGTAACGCCCATCGGCAGATAGACTAAATCTAGCTTCGCGTCATAGGCGGCAGGCGCCCAGGAGTTAGGTGAATTGAGTGTGAAGTGATGCTCATCGCTCGGGATCGCATTAGGGTCTTTCGCGCCCGGGTCGAAGGCCCACAGCAGTTTACCGGTATTCACATCAAAGCCGCGGATCACGCCTGATGGCTCGCGGGTTGAGAAGTTATCGGTTACCGCGCCGGCAATGACGATAGTCTTGTCGGTGATAATCGGCGGCGACGTCGGTTCATACATGCCCGGCGTGGTCACCGGCATGTTGGTCTGCAGGTTGAGAATGCCTTTATTAGCAAAGGTTTCGCACAGCTTACCGTTGTCGGCGTTCACCGCGAACAGACGGCCATCGTTGACCGGCAGAATAATACGGCGCGGGCAGTCGGCGACGACGTCGGCAGGGGCGTTATCCGCTTTTGCTTCATGATAGGAGACGCCACGGCAGGTCACGTGCTGGAACGACGGATCGGCGTTCAGCTGCGGGTCAAAATGCCACTTCTCTTTACCGGTGGCCGCGTCGAGCGCGAACAGACGCTGGTGCGCGGTACACAGATACAGCGTGTCGCCAACTTTAATCGGCGTCACTTCATTAGTGATTTCACCCGGATCGTTCGGCTGCTTCAGGTCGCCGGTGCGGAATACCCAGGCTTCCTTCAGGTTCTTCACGTTGTCGGCGTTAATCTGTTTCAGCGGCGAATAACGCTGGCCTTCCTGGTTACGGCCATAGGCCGGCCAGTCGCTATCGGCGACGGTAGAAATCGGCGCGGCCGGCGTCGCGTCAGCGCTCAACGTACCGTTCACTTCCTGCGGATCGTTGAAACCGGCCCAGGTCAGGATCCCGCCGCTAATCAACAGGGCGATAACCAGACCGCCCACGGCGCCAGCGGAGGGTACCGGCAGGCGACGCCAGACAAATGGCAGAATCAGCCAAATGCCGAAGAAGACCAGGATGTCGCTGCGCGGCGTCAGCGCCCAGAAGTCGAAGCCGACTTCCCATACCCCCCAAATCATGGTTGCCAGCAACAGGGCGGCATACAGCCACAGCGCTGCGCGCTTGCCGCGGAACAGCATGACGGTGACGGCCAGCATCACCAGGCCTGCGATAGGGTAGTACCAGGAACCGCCGATAGCGGCCAGCCATACCCCACCGATTAACAGATACAGGCCACAGAAGGCGGCAAACAGCGCCGTCAGCGTGACAAGTAACCGTGATTGTTGAGATTTTGTTTCTGCCATAGAAAGACACTCTTCAGTTGTTAATTTTTTAACTGCAATTAATTATAGGATTTAACAACTGTGATCGGAATCACAAATATGGCTTTATTATTCACTGCACCGAAGATTTCGTTTTGCTGGTATACTGTATCGCTTGCCGGTCAACGTCGGTGTGAAAGCAGCGGCTTTGAAGATTTATCCTAAGAATCAAATGGTTAGTTTAATGAAACATACTGTAGAAGTGATGATCCCGGAAGCCGAGATCAAAGCGCGTATCGCCGAACTGGGTCGTCAAATTAATGAACGCTACAAAGACAGCGGCAGCGAAATGGTGCTGGTGGGTCTGTTGCGCGGTTCATTTATGTTTATGGCTGACCTGTGCCGTGAGGTTCAGGTGCCGCATGAAGTCGACTTTATGACCGCCTCCAGCTATGGCAGCGGCATGTCCACCACCCGTGATGTCAAAATCCTTAAAGACCTGGATGAAGACATTCGCGGTAAGGACGTACTGATCGTCGAAGACATCATCGATTCCGGCAACACCCTGTCTAAAGTGCGCGAAATCCTCAGCCTGCGCGAGCCGAAATCGCTGGCTATCTGTACGCTGCTGGATAAACCAAGCCGTCGTGAAGTGAACGTCCCGGTTGAGTTTGTCGGTTTTGCCATTCCGGATGAGTTCGTGGTGGGCTACGGCATCGACTATGCTCAGCGCTATCGCCACCTGCCGTACGTCGGTAAAGTGATCCTGCTGGACGAGTAATTATTGTTGCGGTCCCGGATAGGGTGAACGCCTTATCCGGGGCGGTGAGCGCGGCGGCTATTTATGGTTGGCGTGCTTGCTCTTGAGATTGGAAATCCCGTGGCGATAGCGCTGCTCGAGGGTTTCCCGGCTGACGGCGGTGACATCAAGATCGCGCAGCAGTCCGTCGTGAATACCATAAGCCCAGCCGTGGATCGTCACCTTTTGGCCACGTTTCCACGCCGACTGCATGATCGTCGAGTGTCCCAGGTTGTATACCTGCTCCATCACGTTCAGTTCGCAAAGCGTATCCAGACGCCGATCTTCCGGCATCTCACCGAGCAGCGAGCTGTGTTTAAACCAGATATCGCGAATGTGCAGCAGCCAGTTATCAATGAGCCCCAGCTCCGGGTTCTCGACCGCCGCCTGTACGCCGCCACAGCCGTAGTGGCCGCAGATAATAATGTGTTCGACTTCCAGCACGTCAACGGCGTATTGCACCACCGACAGGCAGTTCAGGTCGGTATGGATCACCAGATTGGCGACGTTACGGTGTACGAATAACTCACCGGGTTCCAGGCCGGTTAAGCGCTCCGCGGGGACGCGGCTATCGGAGCAGCCAATCCACAGAAAGCGCGGTTTCTGCGCCTGCGACAATTTCGCAAAGAAGCCGGGGTCCTCTTCCACCAGCATTTTTGACCATAGTGCATTATTGCTGATGAGTGTATCTATATCATTCATGGACGTTTACGGCCTGTAACCAAGTAAGTGCGTTGCGCTAATATAGGGTAAGCTCACCTTTTTGAAAACATTACATCACGTGTGATAACACGAGAAGAGATATTTAATGACCATTGCTCTGGAATTAAAACAGCTCAAGAAAACCTATCCCGGCGGGGTTCAGGCGCTGAAAGGCATCGACCTGCAGGTTGAAGCCGGCGACTTTTATGCGCTGCTGGGCCCTAACGGCGCGGGGAAATCCACGACTATCGGCATCATTAGTTCGCTGGTTAATAAAACCTCCGGCCAGGTTAACGTATTTGGCTACGACCTGGAAAAAGATGTGGTGAACGCCAAGCGCCAGTTAGGGCTGGTGCCGCAGGAGTTCAACTTCAACCCATTCGAAACCGTACAGCAGATCGTGGTTAACCAGGCGGGTTACTATGGCGTTGAGCGTAAAGAAGCAATTTTGCGTAGCGAAAAGTATCTGAAACAGCTCGATCTGTGGGAAAAGCGCAATGAACGCGCGCGTATGCTCTCCGGCGGGATGAAGCGCCGCCTGATGATTGCCCGCGCGCTGATGCATGAGCCGAAGCTGCTCATTCTTGATGAGCCCACCGCTGGCGTTGATATCGAACTACGTCGCTCGATGTGGGGTTTCCTCAAAGATCTTAACGATAAAGGCACCACCATTATCCTCACGACCCACTATCTGGAAGAGGCGGAAATGCTGTGTCGTAATATCGGCATTATCCAGAGCGGCGAGCTGGTGGAAAACACCTCAATGAAGGCGCTGCTGGCTAAGCTGAAATCGGAAACCTTTATCCTCGATCTGGCGCCGAAAAGCCCGCTGCCAACCCTCGACGGGTATCAGTACCGGCTGGTTGATACCTCGACGCTGGAAGTTGAAGTGTTGCGCGAGCAGGGGATTAACAGCGTTTTCGCCCAGCTAAGCGCCCAGGGCGTGCAGGTATTAAGTATGCGTAACAAGGCCAACCGTCTGGAAGAGTTGTTTGTCACGCTGGTGCACGACAAAAAAGGAGAATCAGCATGATGCAGCTTTACTGGGTCGCGCTGAAAAGCATCTGGACCAAAGAGATCCACCGGTTTATGCGTATCTGGGTTCAGACGCTGGTGCCGCCGGTGATCACCATGACCCTCTATTTCGTCATCTTTGGCAACCTGATCGGCTCGCGGATCGGCGAGATGCACGGTTTTACCTATATGCAGTTTATCGTGCCGGGGCTGATTATGATGGCGGTGATCACCAACGCCTACGCCAACGTCGCCTCGTCGTTCTTTAGCGCCAAGTTCCAGCGCAATATTGAGGAACTGCTGGTGGCGCCGGTGCCAACCCACGTGGTGATCGCCGGTTACGTCGGCGGCGGGGTGGCGCGCGGGCTGTGTGTCGGCATTCTGGTGACGGCTATCTCGCTGTTCTTCGTCCCGTTCCAGGTTCATTCCTGGCTGTTTGTCGCCCTGACGCTGATTTTGACGGCAATTCTGTTCTCGCTGGCGGGCCTGCTCAATGCGGTGTTTGCGAAAACCTTCGACGATATCAGCCTGATCCCGACTTTCGTGCTGACGCCGTTGACTTACCTTGGCGGGGTGTTCTATTCGTTGACGCTGCTGCCGCCGTTCTGGCAAGCGCTGTCGCATCTCAACCCCATCGTCTACATGATTAGCGGCTTCCGTTTTGGTTTTCTCGGCATTCATGACGTCCCGCTGGCGACCACCTTTGGCGTACTGGTGGTGTTCATCGTGGTCTTCTATATTCTGTGCTGGTACCTGATCCAGCGCGGGCGCGGCCTGCGTAGCTAACCTCTCTACAAGCGCCCCCGCTAATTTCACTTTGCCGGGGCGCTATGCGGTAATTTTTGATACCCATCACCCTACCTCAACGCTTGCCCTGCTAAATTGTTTGCCTGCTAAGGAGGTAGGCGATGTTAGGTTGGGTAATTACCTGCCATGATGAGCTGGCGCAGGAGATGCTGGATCGTCTGGAGAAAAAGTTTGGCCCGCTGGCGCAATGCCGGGCGGTGAATTACTGGCGTAATCTGAGCGTCAATATGCTGAGCCGCATGATGTGCGACGCGCTGCATGCCACAGACTGCGGCGATGGGGTGATTTTTCTCACCGATAAAACCGGTGCCGCGCCGTATCGCGCCGCCGCGCTGATGAGCCACAAGCATACTCACTGTGAAGTCATTTCCGGCATTCGCTATCCATTGCTGGAAGAAATGTATTTACAGCGCTATACCCTCAGCAGCGACGCCTTCCGTAATGCTATTGTTAGCGCTGGAGGCCCCACGGTGAGCAGCCTGTGGCATCAGCAGCAAAAAAATCCGCCTTTTCGTCTCCTGCATGACACGTTCGGAAATTAGGCATTAGCATTGATGCCGCTTTTGTTACAATGGCGGCATTCAGGTTTACCGGTTCGATGCGCATGTTTGCCCGAGTCATAACACTATTCCTTTTGCTGACGTCAGTCAGCGTTTCCGCCAGCCTGCTCAGCCAACAGGGCGTCCCCGCACGCTATATGCAAATCACGGAAGATGCCGATATCTGGGCGCAGGTCGGCAACCATGTAGTGAGCGTCGGCAACGTTCGCGCCGGGCAAATCCTTGCCGTGGTACCGACTACCGCAGACTATTACGAATTCAATTTTGGTTTCGGTACCGGCTTTATTGATAAAGGGCACCTGGGGCCGGTGCAGGGCGCAAAGCGGGTTGAGGATAACCTGGGCGATTTACACCAGCCATTGAGCAACCAGAACCTGCTGACCTGGAAAGATACGCCGGTTTACGATGCGCCGTCAGCGGGCAGCCCGCCGTTTGGCACATTAGCCAATAACCTGCGCTATCCCATTATCAGCAAGCTGAAAGACCGCCTTAATCAGACCTGGTATCAAATTCGTATCGGCAACCGGCTGGCGTGGGTAAGCAGCCTGGACGCGCAGGAAGATAACGGCATTCCGGTACTGACTTATCACCATATTCTGCGTGATGAAGAAAATAGCCGTTTCCGCCATACCTCGACCACCACCTCGGTGCGCGCTTTCAGTAACCAGATGACCTGGCTGCGTGACCAGGGCTATACCACGCTGACGATGTATCAACTGGAAGGGTATTTACGTAACAAGGTTAATCTGCCTGCGCGCTCGGTGGTGATTACCTTTGATGACGGCCTCAAGTCGGTGAATCGCTACGCTTATCCGATCCTCAAGCAGTACGGATTCCACGCTACGGCATTTATTATCTCATCGCGGATCAAACGTCATCCGCAAAAGTGGGATCCGAAATCGCTGCAGTTTATGAGTATCTCTGAGCTCAGACAGATTCAGGACGTGTTTGATGTGCAGTCGCATACCCATTTTCTGCACCGGGTCGATGCCGCCCGTCACCCGATATTACTTAGCCGTAATTACCACAATATTCTCTTTGATTTCGAGCGTTCACGGCGGGCGCTGAGCCAGTTTAATCCACATGTGCTGTATCTTTCGTATCCATTCGGCGGCTATAACGCCACGGCGGTCAAAGCGGCGAACGATGCCGGTTTTCATCTGGCGGTAACGACGGTGAGAGGGAAGGTGAAACCGGGGGATAATCCGTTCTTGCTGAAGCGGTTGTATATCTTACGCACCGATTCGCTGGAGACGATGTCGCGGCTTATCAGCAACCAGCCGCAGGGATAAACCGGCGCTGCGGCTGAGCGCAGCGCCGTAAGAATCAGGCGACCTGCACCGGGATGGCTTTCGCCTGGCGCTTCATTTCGTTATCGCCTTCGAAATAGGCCACTTTCGGCTGCCAGGTGCGGGCTTCTTCGTCAGACATGGTCACGAAGCTGGCGATAATGAGGATATCGCCGACGCTTGCGCAGTGTGCCGCAGCGCCGTTGACGGAGATAATCTTCGAACCGCGCTCGGCGGCGATCGCATAAGTCGAGAAACGGTTTCCGTTGGTCACGTTCCACAGATGAATGGCTTCATTTTCCAGAATACCGGCCGCTTCGAGGAAATCCTGGTCAATGGCGCAGGAACCTTCGTAATGCAGGTCAGCCTGCGTGACTTTAACGCGGTGGAGCTTGCCCTGCAGCATATTACGCATCATAACTTCTACCTTCCAACCTTTAAGTAGCAAAGCGGACACGGCATCCGCTTTGAGAAAATAACCCGATTTTTCGTTCCGGACTACTGGCCCAGCTCGACGATTTTGTTATCAATCAGACGCGCCTGGCCCAGCCATGCCGCCATCAGGATCACCGCGCGTTTGCTGGCATCCGTGAGCTCCAGCAGGGTGTCGGCATCGCGGATCTGGATATCGTCGGCGCGAAAACCTGATTCGTTGAGCTCCTGCTCGGCGATGGCGATGATTTCCTCAAGATGACGTTCGCCCGCGGCAAGTTTTTCCGCCACCGAGCTCAGCACTTTATACAGACCTGGGGCGATTTTACGCTGCTCGGCGGTCAGATAACCATTACGCGAGCTCAGCGCCAGGCCGTCTTTCGCGCGGATAATCGGCACGCCGACGATCTCGATGTCATAACCCATATCGGCGACCATTTTGCGGATCAGCGCCAACTGCTGGAAATCTTTCTCGCCGAAGCAGGCGACATCCGGCTGCACCAGGTTGAACAGCTTGCTGACAATGGTCGAGACGCCGCGGAAGTGGCCAGGGCGGCTGGCGCCTTCCAGCATGGTCGACAGGCCCGGGACATCAACGAAGGTTTGCCCTTCGGTACCCTGCGGATAAATTTCCGCCGGCGCCGGAGCAAAGACAAAATCGACCTTGCGCTTGTTCAGCTTTTCGCAATCTTCCTGCAGGGTACGCGGATAGCGCGCCAGATCGTCCGGGCGGTCAAATTGCATGGGATTCACGAAGATACTGACCACCACGACATCCGCGCAGGCTTTGGCTTCATCAACCAGCTTCATATGACCATCGTGCAGGTTGCCCATGGTGGGAACCAGCGCAATGCGCTTGCCTTCCTGGCGTAAACGACGGATATGCTGGCGCAGCAGCGGCAGGGTTTCAATTATCAGCACAACAAGACTCCTTAATGGAAACTATGTTCTTCGCCCGGATAGGTCCCGGATTCGACTTCGGCAATATACTGCCGTACCGCGGCGCGGATGTCGCCCGCTTCTGCGAGGAAATTTTTCGCGAATTTAGGAATGTGGCCGCCGGTGATCCCGAAAGCGTCATGCATCACCAGGATTTGCCCGTCGGTTACGTTGCCTGCGCCGATGCCGATAACCGGGATCGTCAGCGCTTCGGTAATGCGTTTTGCCAGCTCTACCGGCACGCACTCCAGCACCAGCAGCTGGGCGCCGGCGGCTTCCAGGGCTAATGCGTCATCAAACAGCGCCTGCGCTGCATCGCCGCGACCTTGTACTTTATAGCCGCCGAACACGTTCACCGATTGCGGCGTCAGACCGAGGTGACCGCAAACCGGTACCGCGCGCTCCGCCAGCATCCTGACGGTATCAGCCAGCCAGGCGCCGCCTTCGAGCTTGACCATATTGGCGCCGGCGCGCATCACGACGGCGGCATTTTCAAAGGTTTGTTCCGGCGTGGCGTAGGCCATGAACGGCAGGTCGGCGAGCAGCAGGCTGTTCGGCGCGCCGCGGCGCACCGCGCGGGTGTGGTAAGCGATATCGTCAACGGTCACCGGCAGCGTGGAGTCGTGGCCCTGTACCGTCATCCCTAGCGAATCGCCCACCAGCAGGACGTTAATGCCTTCATCGGCAAAAAGCTTAGCGAAGCTGTAGTCGTAGGCGGTGATAGTGGCGAAGCGCTTTTTCTCCTGTTTGCATTTCTGCAGCAGGGCAATGGTGGTCGGTTTCATAACGTTTCCTGATGATGAAAGTCATATTAACCGGCATTCTAACAGCAGCATTCAGGGGGGCAATGATTTTGGGCAACCGATTACCACTATCGCCGGAAATGCTAAAAAAGGGAGTAGGGGTTACCAGAGAGCGGGTTTTTCGGCGCCCAGATTTTCCAGCGCGGCGCGAAGGGCGAGGCCATCGGGGAAGTGGAGCTGTGGGGCGATTTCAAACAGCGGCCAGAGCATAAAACCGCGATTTTTCATATCGTAGTGCGGCACCGTCAGACGCTCGCTGTTAATGACCGCATCGCCGAATAGCATAATGTCGAGGTCCAGCGTTCGCGGTCCCCAGCGTTCGGCTTTCCGCTCCCGTCCCTGCTGCAGTTCGATGCGCTGAGTGTGATCGAGCAGCGCTTCCGGCGCGAGCGCGGTTTCAAGCGCGACGGCGGCATTGAGATAGTCGGGCTGATCCTGCGGCCCCAGCGGCGGCGTACGGTACAGCGAAGACACGCTCGCCACGCGGCTGTCCGGAATGTCGGCCAGCGCGCGGATAGCGGCATTCACCTGCTCGAGCGGCGAGGCGAGATTACTGCCAATGGCGATATAGACCAAGGTCATGCGTTACCCTGACGCGGCGCGCGTTTCCGCGGGCGGCGATGGCGGCGGCGCGGAGCCGGATCGTCGCCGAGGTCGTTGAGCATATCTTTCTGTTCCGGCGGCGCGGCTACCTGGAACTCGCCCCACCATTTGGTCAGGCGCTGCAGTTCGTGGTTGTTCTCGGCGCCTGCGCGCAGTTCAAGCAGATCATAGGCGGCGCGGAACTTCGGATGCTCCATGAGTTTCCACGCGCGTTTGCCCTGACGGCGGGACATACGAAGCTGCAGCTGCCAGATATCGCGCACCAGGGTGGTGATGCGTTTAGGAATCGCCAGCGTTCGGCAGGCTTCATCCAGCACGTCATTCATTGCCAGCGCGAAGGCGTCGTAATAGGCCAGCCCGCTCTCCTGCGCGATTTTCTGCGCCATTTCCAGCAGCGGATACCAGAACATGACCGCGAACAGGAATGCCGGGTTAACGCGCATGTCGTTATGCAGGCGGTTATCGGTATTCTTCAGCACCTGAATGATGATGCGTTCCATCGGGCTATCGCCGCGCTCGGTAAAGTAGCGGGTGATCGTCGGGAACAGCGGCTGGAACAGGCTGTATTCGCGCAGCAGCTGGTAGGTTTCATAACCATAACCCGCCTGCAGTAGTTTCAGCACTTCTTCAAACAGACGCGCCGGGGGGACGTCGTGAAGAAGGGTGGCCAGACGCGGAATTGGCTCGGCGCTTTCGGCGCTGATGCGCATATGGAGTTTGGCGGCGAAACGTACCGCGCGCAGCATGCGCACCGGATCTTCACGGTAACGGGTTTCCGGGTCGCCAATCAGGCGAATCACCCCTTCCTGCAGATCGCGCATTCCACCAACGTAGTCGCGTACGGTGAAGTCCGCCACGCTGTAATAAAGGCTGTTGATGGTGAAGTCGCGGCGCTGGGCATCCTCTTCGATAGAACCGAAGATGTTATCGCGCAGCAGCATGCCGTTCTGGCCGCGCTGGGAGGTGACACGGTCGTTAGTGTGGCCTTCGTGATGGCCGCGGAAGGTGGCGACCTCAATGATTTCCGGCCCGAACATCACGTGCGCCAGGCGGAAACGACGGCCAACCAGGCGGCAGTTGCGGAACAGTTTACGTACCTGGTCCGGGGTCGCGCTGGTGGTGACGTCAAAATCTTTTGGTTTCTTGCCCAGCAGCAGGTCGCGAACGCCGCCGCCGACCAGGTAAGCTTCGTAGCCCGCCTTGTTCAGTCGATAGAGCACCTTGAGCGCGTTTTCACTGATATCTTTGCGGGAAATTGCATGCTGTTCACGCGGGATCACCGTCATATGCGTTTGTTCGACGGCGGCAGCCTCTGCCTCGCGCTCTTCACGGCTTAGCACCTTGCGGCAAAAATTAGCGACTCGGGTAAAAATGGTGCACCTCGTAGTGTCAGACGAACTTCGGATAAAACATTACTCTATGGGCTTCAGGTTGCATTTAAACGGCAAATTCAGGGGCAACCTGAAGGGCGACGAGCAAAAATAGCGGCTAATCATAGCTCAGCGGGAGCCATTTGAGAATGCTGGATTTTTGCAGGTTGCCAGTTGGCTACCGCTTGTTTGAGTAAATCTTCAATACTCAGCGCTTGCCAATCCTCGATGACATCCTGATTCAAAAATGTTAATGCCCGCACAATTTCCGGGCGCGGATCGCCCTCCGGCAGGGACGGGGCGTGGTTTTGTTTTGAGAGCTTATTACCTTCGGCGTTCAGCGCCAGCGGCAGGTGCACGTAGTCTGGCACAGGCCAGCCAAAGTGCTGATACAATGAAATTTGTCGTACCGTTGGCTCGATGAGATCGGCGCCGCGGACGATTTCGCTGACCCCCTGAAAATGGTCGTCAACCACTACCGCCAGGTTATAGGCGAACAGCCCGTCGCGACGATGGATGATGAAATCTTCCCGCGCCAGCGGTTCGTCGGCGACGATGGTTCCGCGCAACTGGTCATAAAATTCCAGTACCGGACGGGTCTGACGCAGGCGCAGCGCGGCGTTTTCGCCGCCAAGGCGCAAATCGCGACAGTGGCCGTCGTAGATCCCGCCGACGCTATGAATTCGCGCGCGGGTGCAGGTGCAGTAGTAGCAGAGATCCCGATCGCGCAGCCAGGCGAGGCGCTCGCGATAGGCTTCGTGCCGCTGGGATTGCCACAGTACCTCGCCGTCCCAGTGCAGACCGTAGCGATCGAGCTGTCGCAAAATAGTGTCGGCGGCGCCGGGAACTTCCCGCGGCGGGTCGATATCTTCAATGCGTACGCGCCAGATACCGCCTTTCGCCCGCGCCTGTAGATAGCTGCCGAGGGCGGCGATTAATGAGCCGAAGTGGAGTTCGCCGGAAGGTGAGGGAGCAAAGCGCCCGATATAGTCTGAGTCGGTCATGTTAAACACAAGGGGAATCAGGCGGGAGAAACTCCCGCCAGAGAGTGAGGTAGCAGGGAATTAACCCGCCATCTGTTTTTCGCGAATTTCCGCCAGCGTCTTGCAGTCGATGCACAGGTCAGCTGTTGGACGCGCTTCCAGACGGCGAATGCCAATCTCCACGCCACAGGATTCGCAGAAGCCGAAGTCTTCGTCTTCGACTTTTTTCAGTGTTTTCTCAATCTTCTTGATGAGTTTACGTTCGCGGTCGCGGTTACGCAGCTCCAGGCTGAACTCTTCTTCCTGCGCGGCACGGTCGACCGGGTCCGGGAAGTTAGCTGCTTCATCCTGCATATGCGTTACGGTGCGATCCACTTCATCCCTGAGTTGATTACGCCATGCTTCAAGAATGCGCTTGAAGTGCGCCAGCTGGGCTTCGTTCATATACTCTTCGCCCGGCTTCTCTTGGTACGGCTCCACCCCAGCGATGGCGAGAATACTCAGGGACGATGTTTTACGGTTTTGCCCTTCTTGCATGTTGCTTCTCCTTAACACGCACTATCGATCCCCATGTGGGGGAAAAATCAGGCCGCTATAAATAGCAGATGCTTTTCCGGATAGCAATTATCTAAACGTTACACTTGACAACGCTGTGAAGAAAAGCGTATTTGCGCTCGCGAACCGGACACAATTTAGCCTTTTAATTACCGGGGGTTAACGCCACGGCAATCGGCTTATTCAGAGTCATCATTTTGGTAGAAAGTTCCGCTTTCCAGGCGAGAATTTCTACCCCCTTTTCCTGCGCCTCTATCAACAGCTGTGCGTATTTGGCATCAATATGATGCGCGGGTGAGAAACGGTCTATCGCCGAATGCAGCACGGCGAATAAAATCACGGCCCGATGGCCCGCGGCCGCGACGCTCATGAGTTCCCGCAGGTGCTTCTGACCGCGTGCGGTAACGGCATCGGGAAAATAACCGTACTCTTTTTCCGCCAACGTAACCGATTTCACTTCAATATAGCAGTTACGGCGGCCTTCTGCCTGTAACATAAGGTCGATTCGGCTATTTTCTTCGCCATATTTTACTTCGCTTTTCAGAATGTTATACCCGGCAAGCTCAGGGATATTTCCGGCGAGTACCGCCTCTTTCGCGAGGGTATTGGCCCGCAGCGTGTTGACGCAGATGACCGCGCCCTGTTGGGTTTCAGTTAATTCCCAGGTATGCGCATATTTACGTTTAGGATTATCGGAAGTGGAATACCAGACGGTATCGCCCGGCGCGGCGCAGCCGGTCATGGCGCCAGTATTCGGGCAGTGCAGCGTCAGCTCCTGGCCCTCCGGCGTGACCACATCGGCCAGAAACCGTTTGTAACGTTTAATTAAAGTGGCGGACTGCAAAGGCGGAGTGAACAGCATCAGAGTTCCCTGGTAAATGGATAACGTTCCAGCACGTTGTAGCGGGTGCGTCCGCGGAGAAAGCTGGACTCATAAAGCACAAATTCGTTGATCGGCACCTGCCAGCAAAAACCCGGCGGCGGGATTGGCACCGCGTGGCGGGCGTCGCGCAGGAGGGTGATATGCGGATGAAACGGCTGCGGGCTTTGATAGCAGCCGCTGCGCGCTGCCTGAGCGCGCAGCATATTTGCCAGCTGCAGCATGCCGCGCGGCGGCTGGCGGGTACCGAGCCACACTACGCGCGAACGCAGCCACTGGCCGGCGTCGTCGAGCGTCAGGGTAAATGGCGGTTGTTGAATGCGTCCGGCCATTGCCGACAGCGCGCGCTGTTTTTCAGCGCTGACGTCGCCGAGAAACGCCAGCGTCAGATGTAGGTTATCGGCGGCGACCGGCCTTCCGGCATCGTCGGCAAAATGGGCGGTGCGCCAGTGAATAATCTGTTTCTGTATCGCTTTCGGCAGTTCAAGAGCGAAAAACAGCCGTTTCGGCTCGGACATGATAGAGACTCGGTAATGAATTACGGGGATGCTACAATGCTTGCCCTCGAATGTTAACCTCCGGAGCCTTTCGTGTCCTCATTGCCGGTTGCCGCAATTCTTCCCGAACTTCTTTCCGCCCTGCAGCAGGCGCCGCAGGTGCTGCTTAACGCGCCTACCGGCGCGGGTAAATCAACCTGGCTGCCGCTACAGATCCTCGCCGATGGCAACATTGATGGCCGGATTATTCTGCTGGAGCCGCGGCGGCTGGCGGCGCGTAACGTCGCTCAGCGTCTGGCGGAGCTGCTGGGAGAAAAACCGGGAGAAACGGTAGGCTACCGGATGCGCGCCGAAAGCTGCGTTGGGCCAAATACCCGTCTGGAAGTGGTCACCGAAGGGATCTTAACCCGTACTTTGCAGCACGATCCGGAACTTTCCGACGTGGGACTGGTGATCCTCGATGAATTTCATGAACGTAGCCTGCAGGCCGACCTGGCGCTGGCGTTGTTGCTGGACGTTCAGCAGGGGCTGCGTGACGATCTCAAGTTATTGATCATGTCGGCGACGTTGGATAACGAGCGTCTGCAGCGCCTGTTGCCGGAAGCGCCGGTGGTAGTTTCCGAAGGGCGTGCATTCCCGGTTGAACGTCGCTTTACGCCGCTGGCGACCCATCAGCGTTTTGCCGAAGCGGTAGCGATCGCCGCCGCGGATCTGCTGCGTGAGGAGCAGGGATCGATGCTGTTATTCCTGCCGGGCGTTGGCGAAATTCAGCGCGTACAGGAACAATTGAGCGAGCGCGTAGCCAGCGATGTGCTGTTATGCCCGCTGTACGGCGCGCTGCCGCTGAGCGAACAGCGCAAAGCGATTCTCCCGGCGCCCGCCGGGATGCGCAAAGTGGTGCTGGCGACCAATATCGCTGAAGCCAGTTTGACGATCGAAGGCATTCGCCTGGTGGTCGACAGCGCTCAGGAGCGGGTCGCGCGCTTCGATCCGCGCACCGGCCTGACCCGGCTAATCACCCAGCGGATAAGCCAGGCGTCAATGACCCAGCGCGCCGGTCGTGCCGGGCGTCTGGAGCCGGGGATCTGCCTGCATCTGCTGGCGAAAGAGCAGGCGGAGCGCGCGGCGGCGCAGAGCGATCCGGAAATTCTGCAAAGCGATCTATCGGCTCTGCTGCTGGAGTTGCTGCAGTGGGGCTGCCGCGATCCGGCCGAGCTTCGCTGGCTGGACCTACCGCCGGCGATCAATCTGGCGGCGGCGCGGCGTCTGTTGACGGCGCTATCGGCGCTGGAGGGTGAACGCCTTTCGGCTCACGGGCGCCAAATGGCGGCGCTGGGTAACGACCCGCGTCTGGCGGCCATGCTGACGGCGGCCGATTCCGCGGATGACGCGGCGACGGCGGCGAAACTGGCGGCTATTCTTGAGGAGCCGCCGCGCGGCGGCAATAGTGACTTAGGCGCCGCGTTTGCGCGCCAGCAGGGCAACTGGCAGCAGCGGGCGCAGCAGTTATTGAAGCGGCTGGCCAGCCGCGGCGGTCAGCCTGATGCTGAGCGGATGGCGGCGTTGCTGGCCCCAGCGTTTGCCGACCGGATCGCCCGTCGACGCGGCCAGGAAGGGCGCTATCAGTTGGCTAACGGCATGGGGGCGATGCTGGATGCCGAAGACGCGCTCGGCCGTCACGAATGGCTAATTGCGCCGCTGCTGCTGCAGGGCAGTTCGGCGCCCGATGCGCGAATTTTGCTGGCGCTGCCGCTGGATATTGACCAACTGGTGGCGCAGCGTCCTGAGCTGATACAACGCTCCGATACCGTGGAGTGGGATGAAGCGCAGGGGACGCTAAAAGCCTGGCGGCGTAGCTGCATTGGCCAGCTGGTGATAAAAACTCAGCCGTTGGCGAAACCGTCGGAGGCGGAGCTGCACCAGGCGATGCTCAACGGTATCCGCGATAAGGGGCTCGGGGTATTGAACTGGACGCCGGAGGCTGAACAACTGCGCCTGCGGCTGCACTGCGCCGCGCAGTGGCTGCCGGAAGCGGACTGGCCCGCCGTTGATGACGCATCGCTGTTAGCTTCGCTGGAGGCGTGGCTGTTGCCGCAGATGACCGGGGTGCATTCGCTTCGGGCGCTCAAGGCGGTAGACCTGCGACAGGCGTTGCAAAACTGGCTGCCGTGGACGTTACGCCAGAAGCTGGATAGCGAGCTGCCGACCCATTACACGGTGCCGACCGGCAGCCGTATCGCTATTCGCTATCATGAAGATAACCCGCCGGCGCTGGCGGTACGGATGCAGGAGATGTTTGGCGAGGCGACGACGCCGCGCATTGCCGAAGGGCGGGTTCCCCTGGTGCTGGAATTACTTTCGCCGGCGCAGCGGCCGTTACAAATTACCCGCGATTTGAGCGCCTTCTGGCAAGGGGCGTACCGCGAGGTGCAAAAAGAGATGAAGGGGCGCTACCCGAAACATGTCTGGCCGGATGACCCGGCGAATACCGCGCCGACCCGGCGGACGAAAAAATATTCCTGAGATGCAGCGCCGGCCGAGGCAGTTCTGAAAATCGGCGGCCTGAGTCACACGGCGCAATATTTATGTTATTAAAAAACATCATATTTTACCGTTTATCGCGTTTTGCGGTTGTAAAATGCTGGTTAAGAATGTCGCGGATTAGTGCTATTCTCTGTGGCCTGGACAATTCGTGCTATGTCCGGAGATATTCTTCAGCTTAAACAGATAATTATATGATTTGTTTAATGAATTATTCTTCGAAGATGATATGAAAGACGTCGGCCGCGGCAGCGCGGCGGGTGTTAAATTGAGAGATATCTTCTTCCTCCTTCAAGAGGAAGTATTGAGAATCAGGCCTTTACGCCTGAAAGTTGCGGAGAAAAAGCATGGCGGGAGATGACCGCGAGCCTATCGGACGTAAAGGGAGACCTTCACGCCCGGCAAAACAAAAAGTCACCCGTCGCCGGGTCCGGGAAGAGGACTACGACGATGATTACGATGACGATTATGAGGATGAACGACCGATGCCGAAGAAAGGAAAGGGCAAAGGCAATAAGCCTCGTCGTAAGCGCAGCTGGCTGTGGCTGCTGGTTAAGCTGGGGATTGTCTTTGCGGTAATTATCGCCGCCTATGGCGTCTACCTCGACCAGAAAATTCGCAGCCGCATTGACGGTAAAGTCTGGGAACTGCCGGCGGCAGTGTATGGCCGGATGGTCAACCTTGAGCCGGATATGCAGATCAGCAAAAACGAGATGGTGCGCCTGCTTAATGCGACCCAGTACCGTCAGGTCAGCGCAATGACGCGTCCTGGCGAATACACCGTACAGGCTAATAGCATCGAGATGATCCGTCGTCCGTTCGATTTCCCGGATAGTAAAGAGGGGCAGGTGCGCGCGCGTCTGACCTTCGATGGCGATCATCTGGATACCATCGAGAATATGGATAACAACCGTCAGTTCGGTTTCTTCCGTCTCGATCCGCGCCTGATCACCATGCTGCAGTCGGCGAACGGCGAGCAGCGCCTGTTCGTTAAGCGTAGCGGTTTCCCGGATCTGCTGGTGGATACGCTGCTGGCGACCGAAGACCGCCACTTCTATGAGCATGACGGTATCAGCCTGTACTCAATGGGCCGTGCGGTGCTGGCGAACCTGACGGCGGGGCGTACGGTGCAGGGGGCAAGTACCCTGACCCAGCAGCTGGTGAAGAACCTGTTCCTGTCCAGCGAGCGTTCCTACTGGCGTAAGGCCAACGAAGCCTATATGGCGCTGATCGTTGACGCCCGTTACAGCAAGGATCGTATCCTTGAGCTGTACATGAACGAAGTGTATCTCGGCCAGAGCGGCGACAACGAAATCCGCGGCTTCCCGCTGGCGAGCCTGTACTACTTTGGCCGCCCGGTAGAAGAGCTGAGCCTCGATCAGCAGGCGCTGCTGGTCGGGATGGTCAAAGGGGCGTCAATCTATAACCCGTGGCGTAACCCGAAACTGGCGCTGGAGCGGCGTAACCTGGTGCTGCGTCTGCTGCAGCAGCAGAACATTATCGACCAGGAGCTGTACGATATGCTGAGCGCCCGTCCGCTGGGCGTGCAGCCGCGCGGCGGGGTGATTTCTCCGCAGCCGGCGTTCATGCAGATGGTGCGCCAGGAGCTGCAGGCGAAACTGGGCGATAAAGTAAAAGATCTCTCTGGCGTGAAGATCTTCACCACCTTTGACCCGGTGGCTCAGGATGCGGCGGAAAAAGCGGCCATCGAAGGTATCCCGGCACTGAAGAAACAGCGTAAGCTGCCGGATCTGGAAACCGCCATGGTGGTGGTCGATCGCTTCACCGGCGAAGTCCGGGCGATGGTCGGCGGCGCGGAGCCGCAGTTTGCCGGCTACAACCGCGCGATGCAGGCGCGTCGTTCGATTGGTTCGTTGGCAAAACCGGCCACTTATCTGACCGCGCTGAGCCAGCCGAATCAGTATCGGTTGAATACGTGGATTGCCGATGCGCCGGTGACGATTCGCTTGTCGAACGGCCAGACCTGGTCGCCGCAGAACGACGATCGTCGCTTTAGCGGTCAGGTGATGCTGGTGGATGCCCTGACCCGTTCGATGAACGTGCCGACGGTTAACCTCGGGATGTCGCTGGGTCTGCCGGCGATCACCGATACCTGGCAGAAGCTGGGCGTGCCGAAAGACCAGTTGAATGCGGTTCCTGCGATGATCCTTGGCGCCCTTAACCTGACGCCAATTGAAGTCGCGCAGGCATTCCAGACCATCGCCAGCGGCGGTAACCGCGCAACGCTGTCGGCGCTGCGTTCCGTTATTGCTGAAGATGGTACGGTGCTGTACCAGAGCTACCCGCAGGCGGAACGCGCCGTTCCGGCGCAGGCGGCCTATATGACCCTGTGGACCATGCAGCAGGTGGTGCAGCGCGGTACCGGCCGTCAGCTTGGCGCCAAATATCCTGGCCTGCATCTGGCGGGTAAAACCGGGACCACCAACAACAATGTGGATACCTGGTTTGCCGGTATCGATGGCAGCCAGGTGACGATTACCTGGGTTGGCCGTGATAACAACCAGCCGACCAAGCTGTACGGGGCCAGCGGCGCGATGTCAATTTATCAGCGCTACCTGGCTAACCAGACCCCGACGCCGCTGGCGCTGACGCCGCCGGAAGATGTCGTGGACATGGGCGTGGACAGCAACGGTTACTTCCAGTGCAGCGGCGGTATGCGTACGCTGCCGGTGTGGACTACCTCGCCGGATGCGCTGTGCCGCCAGGGCGAAGCCCTGCAGCAACAGCAGCAACAGCAGCAGGAAGCCAATAACCCGTTCAATCAGTCCGGGCAGCAGCAGCCTGCTAACCAACCGCAGCAGCAACAGCAGCAGCCTGCGAAGCAGGAAAAGAGCGATGGCGTAGCCGGCTGGATTAAAGATATGTTTGGCGGCAACTAAAACCGTTTAAGCTGAACGTCTGAACAGCCCCTTAATACGAAGGTATTAGGGGGCTTTTTTATTTAGGGGATCTGCGTAACACGGTGATAACTCCTTAATAACCGTCTGGTTATTTATTAATCCCTTGGCGCTTCCTGTTCGGCATAGCGCTTGCCTTGGATTCCGCGTTTCGCCTATTATGTCACCCGTCATAATAATAATTCTCGTTTACGTTATCATTCACTTTCATCAGAGATATACCAATGGCGCGTCTTAAAACTGCTCAGCCAAATCACTCGCTGCGTAAAATCGCAGTCGTAGTAGCCACGGCGGTTAGCGGCATGTCTGTTTATGCACAGGCTGCGGAACAACCGAAAGAAGAAACCCTCGTCGTTACCGCGGCGCCAGCCAGCCAGGAGAGCGCCTGGGGACCGGCACCGACTATCGCCGCGAAGCGTTCCGCCACGGCCACCAAAACCGATACTCCCATTGAAAAAACGCCGCAGTCTATCTCCGTGGTGACCCGCGAAGAGATGGACATGAAGCAGCCGACAACGGTCAAAGAAGCGCTCTCTTACACGCCGAGCGTTTTCTCCACTCGCGGTAGCTCGACCACCTATGATGTGGTCACCATTCGTGGATTCACCACCTCCAGCACGGTGAACACCAACCAGTATCTGGATGGCATGAAGCTGCAGGGTAACAACTACTCTGAAGTCTCGATGGACCCGTATTTCCTGGAACGCGTGGAAGTGATGCGCGGGCCAACCTCGGTGCTGTACGGCAACAGCAACCCGGGCGGTATCGTCAGCATGGTCAGCAAGCGTCCGACCACCGAGCCGCTGAAAGAAGTACAGTTTAAAATGGGCACCGATAACCTGTGGCAAACCGGTTTTGACTTCAGCGACGCCATTGATGATGACGGCGTGTGGTCATACCGTCTGACCGGTTTAGGCCGCAGCCAGGATGCGCAGCAGCAGATGGCGAAATCGACCCGTTACGCCGTCGCTCCGTCCTTCAGTTGGCGTCCGGATGATAAAACCGATTTCACCTTCCTGAGCAACTTCCAGAATGACCCGGATGCGGGTTACTACGGCTGGCTGCCGCGCGAAGGCACCGTGGTGCCGTATTACGATGCCAACGGTAAGGCCCACAAGCTGCCAACTGACTTCAACGAAGGCGAGTCCGATAACAAGATGTCGCGTCGCCAGCAGATGGTTGGCTATAGCTTCTCCCATCAGTTCGATGACACCTTTACCGTGCGTCAGAACCTGCGCTATGCCGATGTGCACACGCTGTATCGTTCGGTCTACGGCAATGGTTACCAGGAGCCGGGGAAAATCAATCGTGCCTACGTGCGTTCCGATGAGCACCTGAATACCTTTACCGTTGATACGCAACTGCAGTCTGATTTTGCTACCGGCGCGGTGAACCACACGCTGCTGACCGGCGTGGACTACTCGCGGATGCGTAACGACGTTGATGCGGACTACGGTACGGCCGATGCCATTAGCATGACCAATCCGCAGTATGGTAATCCGAACGTGAACGTCAACTTCCCGTACGCGGTCCTTAACCGTATGGAGCAGACGGGCCTGTACGCGCAGGATCAGATGGAGTGGGACAAATGGGTGATGACCTTAGGCGGTCGCTACGATTACGCCACCACGTCTACCTTCACCCGTTCCACCAGCAGCATGGCGGAAAATCACGACCAGCAGTTCAGCTGGCGCGGCGGGATCAACTATCTGTTCGATAACGGTATCTCCCCGTACTTCAGCTACAGCGAATCGTTCGAACCGGTATCGGGTTCCAATAGCACCGGCAAGCCGTTCGATCCGTCGCGCGGTAAACAGTATGAAGCCGGCGTGAAATACGTGCCGAAAGATATGCCGGTGGTGGTGACCGCGGCGGTCTATCAGCTGACTAAAGATAAGAACCTGACGGCAGACCCGAACGATCCGACTGGACTGTTCAGCGTACAAACCGGCGAAATCCGCTCCCGCGGCTTTGAGCTGGAGGCGAAGGCGGCGGTCAATGCCAATATCAACCTGACCGCGGCATACAGCTATACCGATGCCGAATACACTCACGACACCGTCTTCGAAGGCAAGCGTCCGGCGGAAGTGCCGCGTAATATGGCCTCGCTGTGGGCGGATTACACCTTCCACGAAACCGCGCTTAGCGGGCTGACGATTGGCGCGGGCGCGCGTTATATCGGTTCGACGGTCAGCTACTACAAAAATGACACCAGCACCGGTAAGAAAAATGACTCCTTCAATGTGGCCGGTTATGCGCTGATGGATGCGACGGTGAAATACGATCTGGCGCGCTTTGGCCTGCCGGGGTCCTCGGTCGGCGTCAACGTCAACAACCTGTTTGACCGCGAATATGTCTCCAGCTGCTATAGCGAGTACGCATGCTACTGGGGGGCGGAACGTCAGGTTGTTGCTACCGCAACCTTCCGCTTCTAACTACTCACGGGCGCGGTTCGCCGCGCCCAATATCAGGTTGTTGCTATGCAGGAACAGACTCCGCACTCTGAGACGACGTTTGCGTTAAATCGCGTGACCTTTCGCGTGCCTGGCCGCACGCTGCTTCATCCCCTCTCGTTGACCTTCCCGGCAGGAAAAGTCACTGGCCTGATTGGCCATAACGGTTCCGGCAAATCCACGTTACTCAAAATGCTTGGCCGCCATCAGCCGCCTTCCGAGGGCGATGTGCTGCTTGACGGCCAGCCGCTGGACAGCTGGAGCAGCAAGGCGTTTGCCCGCAAAGTGGCCTATCTGCCGCAACAACTGCCGGCGGCGGAAGGGATGACGGTGCGCGAACTGGTGGCGATTGGCCGCTATCCGTGGCACGGCGCGCTGGGGCGCTTCGGCGTGGCGGATCGCGAAAAAGTAGAAGAGGCCATTGCGCTGGTGGGGCTGAAACCGCTGGCGCATCGGCTGGTGGACAGCCTTTCCGGCGGCGAACGCCAGCGCGCGTGGATCGCCATGCTGGTGGCGCAGGATAGCCGCTGTCTGCTGCTCGATGAACCGACGTCGGCGCTGGATATCGCCCATCAGGTCGATGTGCTGGCGCTGGTGCATCGTCTCAGCCAGCAGCGTGGCCTGACGGTGATCGCGGTCCTGCACGATATTAATATGGCCGCCCGCTATTGCGATTATCTGGTGGCGCTGCGCGGCGGCGAAATGATCGCCCAGGGGACGCCGGCGGAACTGATGCGCAGCGAAACGCTGGAACAAATCTACGGCATCCCGATGGGGATCCTGCCGCACCCGGCGGGCGCAGCGCCGGTAAGTTTTGTCTATTGATGGAAAATTCGAACTTCTTCTCACGCCGACGCCTGTTGACGGCAATGGCGCTGTCGCCGCTGCTGTGGCAGATGCGCGGCGCGCAGGCGGCGAACGTTGACCCGCAGCGCGTCGTCGCGCTGGAGTGGCTACCGGCCGAGCTGCTGCTGGCGCTCGGCGTTACGCCCTACGGCGTGGCCGATATTCCCAACTACAACCTGTGGGTCAATGAGCCGGCGTTACCCGCTTCGGTGATTGATGTCGGCCTGCGCACTGAACCCAATCTTGAATTACTGACGCAGATGAAACCGTCGTTTATCGTCTGGTCGGCGGGCTATGGCCCGTCGCCGGAAAAGCTGGCGCGCATTGCGCCCGGCCGCGGTTTCACCTTCAGCGACGGCAAACGACCGCTGGCGATAGCCCAGCGTTCGCTGCTGGAAATGGCCGACCTGCTGGGTAAGCAACAGCAGGCGAAGCGCCATCTGGCGGAGTTCGACGCGTTGATGGAAAGCCTGCGTCCGCGATTTGCCGAGCGTGGCGATCGCCCGCTGCTGATGATTTCGTTACTTGATGCCCGACATGTGCTGGTATTCGGCGAGAACTGCCTGTTCCAGGAAGTGCTCGATCGTTTTGGCATCAAAAACGCCTGGCGCGGTGAAGCGGCATTCTGGGGCAGTATCACCGTAGGCATCGATCGGCTGGCGGAATTTAAAGAGGCCGATGTTATCTGTTTCGATCACGGCAACGATCGGGAGATGGCCCAGATGATGGCGACCCCGCTGTGGCAGGCGATGCCTTTCGTGCGCGCGGGGCGTTTCCAGCGTCTTCCGGCGGTGTGGTTCTATGGCGCGACGCTGTCGGCGATGCATTTCGCCCGCGTACTGGCCGATGCGCAGGGGAGGGCGGTATGAACGCGCGTTTCTCGCCGTTAGCCATTATCCTGTTGGTCGTACTGCTGGTTGCCGCTTTCGCGCTGAGCATCATCAACCTTCAGGTTGCTTTACCTTACGCGCAGTGGCGTCAGGCGCTGTGGCAGCCGGATAGCGATAATATCGCCCAGATGTTGTTCCATTACAGCCTGCTGCCGAGGCTGGCTGTATCGCTGCTGGTCGGCGCCGGGCTGGGGCTCGTTGGCGTACTGTTCCAGCAGGTGCTGCGTAACCCGCTGGCGGAGCCGACCACGCTCGGCGTCGCCACCGGCGCGCAGCTTGGAATGACGGTGACGGCGTTATGGGCGATCCCCGGCGTGCTGGCGTCGCAGTTTGCCGCGCTGGCAGGCGCTTGTCTGGTCGGCGCGCTGGTGTTCGGCGTTTCGTGGGGCAAACGTCTGTCGCCGGTGACGCTGATTCTGGCCGGTCTGGTGGTGAGTCTCTATTGCGGCGCGGTCAATCAGCTGATGGTGATTTTCCATCACGACCAGCTGCAAAGCATGTTCCTGTGGAGTACCGGGACGTTGACGCAGACCGACTGGAGCGTGGCGCAGCGCCTGTGGCCGCAGCTGCTTGGCGGCGTAATATTGACGCTGTTGTTGCTACGCCCGTTAACGTTGATGGGGCTGGATGATGGCGTGGCGCGAAATCTCGGGCTGGCGCTTTCTCTGGCGCGCCTTGGCGTCTTGACTCTGGCGATAGTAATAAGCGCGCTGCTGGTCAACGCGGTCGGCATTATTGGTTTTATCGGTCTGTTCGCGCCGCTGCTGGCGAAAATGCTCGGCGCCCGCCGCCTGTTATCGCGACTGGTACTGGCGGCGCTACTTGGCGCGCTGATCCTGTGGCTTTCCGACCAAATTATTCTCTGGCTCAGCCGGGTATGGCGGGAAGTGTCGACCGGGTCAGTCACCGCGCTGATTGGCGCGCCTTTATTACTGTGGCTACTGCCGCGGCTGCGTAGTATCAGCGCGCCGGTGATGAACGGCGGCGATAAAGCGCTGATTGAGCGCCGCAACGTGCAGTGGTTCGCGCTGGGCGGACTGGCGCTGATGTTGTTGGCGGTAACCGCCGCGCTGACCTTTGGCCGTGATGCGCAGGGGTGGCAATGGGCCAGCGGCGATCTGCTGGAGCAATTAATGCCATGGCGCTGGCCGCGGGTGCTCTCGGCGCTGTTCGCCGGGGTGATGCTGGCCGTCGCGGGTTGCATTATTCAACGCCTGACCGGTAATCCGATGGCCAGCCCGGAAGTGCTGGGTATCAGCTCTGGCGCGGCGTTCGGCGTGGTGTTGATGCTATTCTTCGTACCAGGCAACGCTTTTGTCTGGCTGCTGCCAGCCGGCAGTCTTGGCGCGGCGGCGACGCTGCTGGTCATCCTGGTCGCCGCCGGGCGCGGGGGGTTCTCGCCGCACCGGATGCTGCTGGCGGGGATGGCGCTGAGCACCGCTTTCACCATGCTATTGATGATGCTACAGGCCAGCGGCGATCCGCGAATGGCGCAAATCCTGACGTGGATGTCCGGTTCGACCTATAGCGCGACGCCGGAGATGGTGCTGCGTAGCGGGGTGGTAATGTTGGCGCTATTGGCGCTGGCGCCGCTCTGTCGCCGCTGGCTGACCATCCTGCCGCTCGGCGGCGAGGCGGCGCGGGCGGTGGGAATGGCATTAACGCCATCGCGTATTGGGTTGCTGCTGCTGGCGGCGAGCCTGACGGCAACGGCGACGCTAACCATTGGGCCGTTAAGTTTCGTTGGTTTAATGGCGCCGCATATTGCGAGGATGATGGGCTTTCGCCGGACGATGCCGCATATGGTCATTTCCGGACTAATTGGCGGGATGCTGCTGGTGTTCGCCGACTGGTGCGGGCGAATGCTCATGTTCCCCTACCAAATCCCGGCGGGGCTGTTATCGACGTTTATCGGCGCGCCGTACTTTATCTATTTGCTGAGAAAGCAGAGCCGCTAACGATCCCGAATGGCCTCACCATCCCCGGTGGCGCCAGCGCTTACCGGGGCTACAGTGCTGTGCGATTTGCTAGCCCGGACAAGGCGCAATGCGCCGCCACCGGGAAAATCCCCGGTGGCGCCAGCGCTTACCGGGGCTACAGTGCTGCTCGATTTGGTAGCCCGGACAAGGCGCAATGCGCCGCCTCCGGGAAAATCCCCGGTGGCGCTAGCGCTTACCGGGGCTACAGCGCCGCTCGATTTGGTAGCCCGGACAAGGCGCAGCGCGCCGCCTCCGGGAAAATCCCTGCGCCACCAGGCATTCAAGTACCTTACAGTTTGGCAAACACCCGACGCGCGGCGTCGATAGTGTTGTTGATATCCTCTTCGCTATGGGCGACGGACATAAAGCCGGCTTCAAACGCCGACGGGGCGAGGTAAACCCCTTCTTCCAGCATCAGGTGGAAGAAACGCTTGAAACGTTCAACATCGCACTTCACCACGTCCTGATAGCAGGTGACGGTTTCGGCATCGGTAAAGAAGATACCGAACATGCCGCCGACATTATTCACCACCAGCGGGATCCCGGTTTCGCGCGCCGCGTTCAGCAGGCCATCCGCCAGTTGATTGGTCAGCTCGGTCAGGGTTTCATGCACGCCCGGCTGCGCCACTTCGCTTAAGCAGGCGAAGCCTGCGGCCATGGCGATAGGGTTGCCTGACAGCGTACCGGCCTGGTACACCGGACCAGTCGGCGCCAGCGCGTCCATGACCTCGCGGCGACCACCGAAAGCGCCCACCGGCATACCGCCGCCGATGATTTTACCCAGACAGGTCAGATCCGGCTCCACGCCGTAATAGGACTGAGCGCCCGCCAGCGCGACGCGGAAGCCGGTCATCACTTCGTCAATAATCAGCAGCGCGCCAAACTCGTCGCACAGCGCGCGCAGGCCCGGCAGGAACTCCGGCTGTGGCGGAATGCAGTTCATATTGCCGGCCACCGGTTCGACGATGATACAGGCGATATCCTGCGGATACTGTTCAAACGCCGCGCGTACCGAGGCAAGATCGTTATAGGTGCAGGTCAGGGTATGCTTCGCGAAATCGGCCGGTACGCCCGGCGAGTTCGGCTGGCCGAGAGTCAGCGCGCCGGAACCGGCTTTCACCAGCAGGCAGTCGGCGTGACCGTGGTAGCATCCTTCGAACTTGATGATTTTGTCGCGGCCGGTGAAGCCGCGCGCCAGGCGAATGGCGCTCATGGTGGCTTCGGTGCCGGAGTTCACCATGCGCACCATATCCATGGTCGGTACCAGTTCAGTAACCAGTTCCGCCATTTTGACTTCCATTTCGGTTGGCGCGCCGAAGCTTAACCCGCGCTCTGCCGCTTCAATCACCGCGTTACGAATGGCCGGATGGTTGTGACCCAGCACCATTGGCCCCCAGGAACCGACATAATCGATATAAGCTTTACCATCGACATCGTACAGGTAGGCGCCATCCGCACGTTCAATAAACAGCGGGGTGCCGCCGACGCCCGTAAAGGCGCGGACCGGCGAGTTGACGCCGCCGGGGATAAGTTCGCGGGCGGCGTTATACAGATTTTCAGATTTGCTCATGGCCAGGATCCTGGTTCGTGAATAAAGTTATCGGGCTATTCTAAGTTATTCCATGAAGGTTATGAAAGTTTTGCCCAATTGAAACATTAAGCAGACGAAACAATTTTTTGACGACGCGCGGCGCGGAGGCGGCTAGAATGCCTCTCTTCTCATTTGTATTACCAATAAATGATAATGGCATGAAATCAGAAACTCCCTCTTTTGAAGCACATCAGTTTGTTCGCGTGCGCCGTAGCGATGCGGTCCGCCGGTTAATTCAACGCGATAAAACGCCGCTGGCGGTATTGTTGATGGCGGCGGTGGTCGGCACGCTGGCCGGGCTGGTGGGCGTGGCGTTTGAAAAGAGCGTGAACTGGGTACAGAACCAACGTATCGGGGCGCTGGTGCAGGTGGCGGACCACTGGTACCTCGTCTGGCCGCTGGCCTTCATCCTGTCGGCGCTGCTGGCGATGGTCGGCTATTTTCTGGTGCGCCGCTTTGCGCCGGAAGCCGGCGGTTCCGGGATCCCGGAAATCGAAGGCGCGCTGGAAGAGCTGCGTCCGGTACGCTGGTGGCGCGTGCTGCCGGTAAAATTCATCGGCGGCATGGGGACGCTGGGCGCCGGGATGGTGCTGGGGCGCGAAGGGCCGATGGTACAGCTTGGCGGTAATATCGGGCGCATGGTGGTGGATGTGTTTCGTCTGCGTAGCCCGGAAGCGCGGCATACGCTGTTAGCCACCGGTGCGGCATCGGGCCTCTCCGCGGCCTTCAACGCGCCGCTGGCGGGCATTCTGTTTATCATCGAAGAGATGCGCCCGCAGTTCCGCTACAACCTGATTTCGATTAAAGCCGTGTTTACCGGCGTGATCATGTCGAGCATCGTGTTCCGTATTTTTAACGGCGAAGGGGCGATTATCGAAGTCGGCAAGCTGAGCAATGCGCCGGTGAATACCCTGTGGTTGTACCTGGTGCTGGGCATGATTTTCGGCTGTTTCGGGCCATTGTTTAATACCCTGGTGCTGCGGACGCAGGATATGTTCCAGCGCCTCCACGGCGGCAATATCAAAAAATGGGTGTTGATTGGCGGGCTTATCGGCGGGCTGTGCGGCCTGCTGGGTCTGATGCAGCCGACCGCGGTGGGCGGCGGTTTTAACCTTATCCCGATCGCCGCTGCCGGCAACTTCTCGGTTGGGCTGCTGCTGTTCATTTTTATTGCCCGCGTCATCACCACGCTGCTGTGCTTCTCTTCCGGCGCGCCGGGGGGGATTTTTGCTCCGATGCTGGCGCTCGGCACGCTGCTGGGGACGGCATTCGGCATGGCTGCCATTCCGCTGTTTCCATCCTATCATCTGGATGCCGGCACTTTCGCTATCGCCGGGATGGGGGCGCTGCTGGCGGCTTCGGTGCGCGCGCCGCTCACCGGGATTGTACTGGTGCTGGAGATGACCGATAACTATCAGCTCATTTTGCCAATGATTATTACCTGCCTTGGGGCAACACTATTGGCGCAGTTCCTCGGCGGTAAACCTTTGTATTCAACCATTCTGCAGCGTACCCTGGCAAAACAGAAGGCCGAAGAGGCGGCGAAAGCGCAGCAGGTACCCCGGGAGAATACTTGAACGATTTACCAGGGTATTAGATAATGGCTCAAAAGGTCCGGTTATTCTTTAATCGGCCGGAAGTATCAATGGGAGCAAAAAATGAGTGATGACGTAGCGTTGCCGCTGGAGTTCACCGAAGCCGCAGCGAACAAAGTAAAACATCTGATTGCGGATGAAGACAATCCGAACCTGAAACTGCGCGTGTACATCACCGGCGGCGGTTGCAGCGGTTTCCAGTATGGCTTCACCTTTGACGATCAGGTTAACGAAGGCGATATGACCATCGAGAAACAGGGCGTCGGCCTGGTGGTTGACCCAATGAGCCTGCAGTATCTGGTTGGCGGCGCCGTCGATTATACCGAAGGCCTGGAAGGGTCGCGTTTCATCGTGACTAACCCGAACGCGAAAAGCACCTGCGGCTGCGGCTCCTCGTTCAGCGTTTAACGCAAGCGACTCCAGCCCTCTCCCACAAAGAGAGCGGCAAACACGAAAAACGGTAACCTCAGGGTTACCGTTTTGCTTTTATGACCGTCCGTTATCATCCAACGCAAAGGTCGGCAGCTTCAGGTGCCAGCGAATCGCCGCCAGGCGTATCCCCAGCGTCACCACCATGCCTAACATCGCCGAGTTTTCCAGCGACAACTGAAAGGTGTAGTGCGCCGTTGCGTGCACGATACCGCCGACAATGCAGGCGGTGGCGTAGATTTCGGTGCGCAGAATCATCGGTACTTCTCGCGCCAGCACGTCGCGGATAATCCCGCCGCCGACGCCGGTGACCACGCCCATGCAAATAGCCACCAGCGGGCCGGTATGGGCAATAAAGGCTTTATTCACGCCGATGCCGACAAACACCGCCAGGCCGACGGCATCCAGTACCGGCAGTACCCATTTCGGCATGCGCCGCGGTTGGCGGACCAGCAGAATCGTTAACATACTGGTGACCATCGCCACGACCAGATCGGTAGGGTCCTTAACCCAGAACACAGGGCCGTTGGCCAGCGCCATATCGCGAATCGTCCCGCCGCCCACGGCGGTCACTACGCCTAATACCAGCACGCCGAAAGGGTCCATGCGTAATTTCCCCGCCAGCAATACGCCGGAGATAGCAAATACGGCTGTGCCAATAATATCCAGCCAATAGACAAGCATCGTCAGTTCCCGCTAAAAGCCTGCTGCCAGGCGGTTATTTTACCTGCTCAAGCGCAGTACAGAGTTGTTTTGCGGCAAGGATAATACGTGGGCCCGCGCGTTCAAACCAGTCGCTATGTAAGGCGATGAGCGAAATTGTGAGCTGATTTTGCCAATAGCGGTCCACGGCGGGAATTTTATCCGGATCGCCGGTGATGACGATTGCCTGCGGATGCCGTGACAGCACCTGTTCGCGGCTAACCTGCGGCCAGGGAACGCGGCTGGCGGCAAAAATATTCTCTCCGCCGCACAGGCGCAATACTTGATTCTGGATCGAGGCGCTGTTGCTGGTGAACAGCGGGTTGGCGCCAAACTGCAGAAATACGCGTTTTTTCGGCGCGTTGGCATAGCGGGATTTTAGCGCCTCGTAATCGTCTTGCATCTTCCGGGCAGCCTGCCGGGCTGTTTCCGGCTGCGGGCTCCACGGCGCAAGCATCTGCAAAGCATGGATGATTTGCTCAATCGAACCGGTTTCAACCCAGATAACCTTGATTCCCAGCGAGCTGAGCTGATTGACCTGGCGTTCGGCATTGCCGCCGCGCCACGCCAGTACCAGATCGGGTTTCAGGGCGACGATACGTTCAAGGTTCATTCCCTGCCAGCTGGCGACTTGTTCGATTTTAGCCGCGGCGGGAGGGTAATCGGAATAACTGCTGACGCCGACCGGCGTAATGCCGGCAGCAAAGGCCAATTCAGTGTTGGCCGGGGAGAGCGTCACCACCCGCGGCGCGGCGAAAAGCCACGCCGGGGCGAGCAACAGCAGGGCGGTTAACGCCTTCTGTAACGACTTAGCCACGCGCCAGGTTCTGCACCAGATTTTCCACCATCAGGGTGGACTGCTTAGCGGCGACGGCGAGGAACTCGTCGAAGCTGAGATGCGACTGCTGGTCAGCGACGTCAGAGATTGCGCGCACCACCACAAAAGGAATGCTGAAGTTATGGCAGACGTGGGCGATGGCGGTGGCTTCCATTTCTACGGCAACGGCCTGCGGGAAGTTGTGGCGGATTTTCGCCAGTCCTACCGAGCCGTTGATGAAAGCGTCGCCGCTGACGATCAGCCCGCGAACGGCGTTAAGATTCAGCGCTTTGATGCAGGTTTCCGCCGCGGCAATCAGTTTGTCGTCAGCTTTGAAACCGGCCGGACAGCCCGGCAGTTGGCCGTATTCGTAGCCAAACGCGGTGACGTCGGCATCGTGGTAGCGCGCTTCGTCAGAGACCACGATGTCGCCGACTTTCAGCGTCGGCGCCAGTCCGCCGGCGGAACCGGTATTGATAATCACATCCGGCTTGCAGCGCTCCAGCAACAGGGTGGCGCCCATGGCGGCGGCCACTTTACCAATGCCGGATTTCAGCAGAGCAACCTCGGTACCGTGAAGTTGGCCGGTATAGATTTCGCTACCGCCGATAGAGATAGTCTGGCGGTTCTCGATTTTGTCGCGCAGAAGGGTAACTTCTTCTTCCATGGCGCCAATAATGCCAATTTTCATAGATTTACTCGCGATGTGTCAGGATTAGCTGCATAGTCTATCATGCGCTTAAGGGGAAGCGTATTGCTCGCGCGGGAGAGGCTATGGCAAATATTGATTTTCGCAACAAGATTCACTGGCGTCGGCGCTACCGTTCGCCGCAGGGGGTAGAGACGGAACGCGAGATCCTGCGGGTGTTTGAAAGCGATCGCGGGCGCATTATCAATTCACCGGCCATCCGCCGCCTGCAGCAAAAAACCCAGGTCTTTCCACTTGAGCGCAACGCGGCGGTCCGCACCCGGCTCACCCATTCGCTCGAAGTCCAGCAGGTCGGGCGCTACATCGCCAAAGAGGTGTTAAGCCGCCTGAAGGAGCAAAAGCTGCTGGAACGCTACGGACTGGATGAACTGAGCGGCCCGTTTGAAAGCGTCGTGGAGATGGCCTGCCTGATGCACGATATCGGCAATCCGCCATTTGGCCATTTTGGCGAAGCGGCAATTAACGATTGGTTCAGCAAACGGCTGGCGCCGAAAGATGCCGCCAGCCAGCCGTTAAGTCAGGATCGCTGCCAGGTTGACGCGCTGCGTCTGCACGATGGCGAAGGGTTGCTCAACGAACTGCGGCGTAAAGTGCGTCAGGATTTGTGCTGCTTTGAAGGCAATGCGCAGGGGATCCGTCTGGTGCACACGCTGATGCGTATGAACCTGACCTGGACCCAGGTCGGCTGCATTCTGAAATATACGCGACCGGCGTGGTGGCGGGGAGATACGCCAGCCAGCCATAGCTATTTAATGAAAAAGCCTGGTTATTATTTAGCCGAAGAAGAGTATATCGCGCGGCTGCGTAAAGAATTGGATCTGGCGCCTTACAATCGCTTTCCATTAACGTGGATTATGGAAGCTGCCGATGATATCTCATATTGCGTTGCTGACCTCGAAGATGCGGTAGAAAAACGGATATTCAGCGCGGAACAATTGTATCAGCATCTGTATGACGCATGGGGTGCTCATGAAAAAGGATCGTTGTTCGCTCAAGTCGTAGAAAATGCCTGGGAGAAATCGCGCGCTAATTCACTCAGCCGCAGCACTGAAGATCAGTTCTTTATGTATTTACGGGTCAATACGCTGAATAAACTGGTGCCTTATGCGGCGCATCGATTTATCGAAAACTTACCGGCCATTTTTAGCGGCGACTTTAATCACGCGCTGTTAGAGGATGATAGCGATTGTAGTCAGCTACTTGAACTTTATAAAAACGTCGCCATAAAACAGGTGTTTAGCCATCCTGATGTTGAACAGCTGGAATTACAGGGTTACCGCGTTATCAGCGGGCTGCTTGATATCTACGAGCCGCTACTGAAATTATCGCTGGAGGAGTTCAGCCAATTGGTGGAACAAGAGCGGGTACGCAGTTTACCTATTGCCTCGAGGTTGTTCCAGAAACTCTCGACCCGACATCGGTTGGCCTATGTGGAGGCGGTAAATAAGCTTTCGCGCGATACCGAAGAATATCCCGTGCTGGAGTATTATTACCGCTGTCGATTGATTCAGGACTATATCAGCGGAATGACGGATTTGTATGCGTGGGATGAATATCGCCGTCTGATGGCGGTGGAATAAGTCTGAGTTTTGTAAAGACGGACAATAAATTTTTACTTTTACCGAAACTTAACTCTGGAACTTCGCGCTATAAAATGACTCTGAGAGTGCGTACACAGCAACTTTTTCGTTATCCGAAATTTGAAATTGAGATTGAAACCTATGAAAAAAACCACGTTAGCAATGAGTGCTCTGGCTCTGAGTTTAGGTCTGGCGTTGTCCCCGCTCTCTGCGAGCGCGGCTGAAACGGCTTCCTCGGCGACCACTGCGCAGCAGATGCCGAGCCTGGCGCCGATGCTGGAAAAAGTGATGCCGTCGGTGGTGAGCATCAACGTTGAAGGCAGCACGACTGTTAACACGCCGCGGATGCCGCGTAACTTCCAGCAGTTCTTCGGTGACAACTCGCCGTTCTGCCAGGACGGTTCGCCATTCCAGAGCTCCCCATTCTGTCAGGGCGGCGGCCAGGGCGCGCCTGGCGATAATGCGCAGCAGCAGAAATTTATGGCGCTCGGGTCCGGGGTCATCATTGATGCGGCCAAAGGCTACGTAGTGACCAACAACCACGTGGTCGATAATGCCACCACGATTAAAGTTCAACTGAGCGATGGTCGTAAGTTTGACGCGAAAGTAGTAGGTAAAGATCCGCGCTCCGATATCGCGCTGATTCAAATCCAGGATCCGAAAAACCTGACGGCGATTAAGCTTGCCGACTCTGACGCGCTGCGCGTCGGCGACTACACCGTGGCGATCGGTAACCCGTTCGGCCTCGGCGAAACCGTGACTTCCGGTATCGTCTCCGCATTGGGCCGCAGCGGCCTGAACGTGGAAAACTATGAAAACTTTATCCAGACCGATGCGGCTATTAACCGCGGTAACTCCGGCGGCGCGCTGGTGAATCTCAACGGTGAGTTGATCGGTATCAACACCGCGATCCTTGCTCCGGACGGCGGCAACATCGGTATCGGTTTTGCTATTCCGAGCAACATGGTGAAAAACCTGACCGAGCAGATGGTCAAGTTTGGCCAGGTGAAACGCGGTGAACTGGGGATCATGGGTACCGAGCTGAACTCCGAGCTGGCGAAGGCGATGAAAGTCGATGCCCAGCGTGGCGCGTTCGTAAGCCAGGTGATGCCGGGCTCGGCGGCGGCGAAAGCGGGTATTAAAGCCGGCGACGTGATTACTACCCTCAACGGTAAGGCGATCAGCAGCTTTGCGGCGCTGCGTGCGCAGGTTGGTACGATGCCTATCGGCAGCAAAGTCGAGCTGGGACTGCTGCGCGACGGCAAGCCGGTTAACGTTACCGTTGAACTACAGCAGAGCAACCAGAACCAGGTTGACTCCAGCAGCATCTTTAACGGTATTGAAGGCGCGGAAATGAGCAATAAAGGCCAGGATAAAGGCGTCGTGGTGAGCAACGTGAAAGCGGGCACCCCGGCGGCGCAAATTGGTCTGAAGAAAGGCGACATTATTGTCGGCGCTAACCAGCAGCCGGTGAAAAACATCGCCGACCTGCGCAAAATCTTCGACGCGAAACCGTCCGTGCTGGCGCTGAATATTCAGCGTGGTGATACTTCTATCTATCTGCTGATGCAGTAACTGATACTAGCGTGAATGCCCCTTTCCCGGTAAGGGAAGGGGGCTTTTTTATTCTGCCCGTCGGTTCTGTGATTCCCGCCACAACTCCATACTTCTTTGTCATGCTTTGTGCATATGCACAGTGCGTCCTCTTCGTCACTCTTTTATGCTGATGCCCTGCTCAGGGGAGGGGTTTATGGCTGGCTGGCATCTTGATACCAAAATGGCGCAGGATATCGTGGCGCGTACGATGCGCATCATTGATACCAATATTAACGTAATGGATGCCCGCGGGCGCATTATCGGCAGCGGCGATCGTGAGCGTATTGGTGAATTGCACGAAGGCGCGCTGCTGGTGCTGTCGCAGGGACGGGTGGTTGATATCGATGATGCGGTTGCTCGCCATCTGCACGGCGTGCGCCAGGGGATCAACCTGCCGCTGCGTCTCGAAGGGGAAATCGTCGGCGTAATCGGGTTAACCGGCGAGCCCGAATCGCTGCGCAAGTACGGTGAGCTGGTATGTATGACCGCGGAGATGATGCTCGAACAGTCGCGGCTGATGCATTTGCTGGCCCAGGATAGCCGCCTGCGTGAAGAACTGGTTATGAACCTGATTCAGGCGGAAGAGAATACCCCGGCGCTGAACGAATGGGCGCAGCGACTGGGTATCGATCTCAATCAACCGCGGGTGGTGGCGATGATTGAGGTCGATAGCGGTCAGCTCGGCGTCGATAGCGCGATGGCGGAGCTGCAGCAGCTGCAGACGGCGCTGACCACGCCGGATCGCAACAACTTGGTGGCGATTGTCTCGTTGACCGAAATGGTGGTGCTGAAACCGGCGTTAAACGCCTTTGGCCGCTGGGATGCCGACGACCACTGCAGACGCGTTGAGCAACTGATTGCCCGTATGAAAGAGAATGGCCAACTGCAGTTCCGCGTTGCATTAGGCAATTTCTTCACCGGCCCCGGCAGTATTGCGCGTTCTTACCGGACCGCGCGTACGACAATGATGGTTGGTAAGCAGCGGATGCCGGAGAGCCGCTGCTATTTTTATCAGGATCTGATGCTGCCTGTGCTGCTGGATAGTCTACGGGGCGGCTGGCAGGCTAACGAGCTGGCGCGCCCGCTGACGCGGCTAAAGGCGATGGATAACAATGGTCTGCTACGGCGTACTCTGCAGGCGTGGTTTCGCCATAACGTGCAGCCGCTGGCGACCTCAAAGGCGTTGTTTATTCATCGTAATACGCTGGAGTATCGGCTCAATCGGATTTCGGAACTGACCGGGTTAGACCTCGGTAGTTTTGACGACCGCTTGTTGCTGTACATTGCGCTGCAACTGGATGAGCAACGCTAAAACTCCCGCCGCAGGCGGCGGGAGAGGAAATGGCGGGCTACAGGCGCTGTAGTCCGCGAGCGGTCACTTGCCAGGTAACGGTATTGGGCTGGTGCCAGCTATTGCCATTGAGCGGATTAATAATGACGGAGCGATTCCCCGCTTCGGCATGGAAGACTTCAATGGTATAGCCCTCATCCAGGATAGCGGTATCAATATAGTCGCCAAGCTGCGACGATCCTTTAATCGACTGGCGATACACCACCGAACCACGCGTATTGTAGATATTGACCGTGGCGTAAGTGGTTGTGAAGTGCTTGTTCGGCACCACTGGACTCGCGGTAAAGGTCAACGCGCCGCTGCCAATATCCATCTCCATCGCGGCAAAGCAAACATCACCATCGCCAAGCAGTTGCCAGCTGAAGCTATCGCCATACAGTGCGGTGGCATCCTGAGTGTCCTCTTCTGTATCAGCGGCTTCCTCATCCGGTTCATCAAGCGCGAGCGCAAAGGCTTCGAGGCCCGTTTTCACCACGCGCCAGCGGTTGTGCTGCTTAAGGGGAACGGCTTTTTGGCTCGTGCCATTCGTGGCGCTGGAGCGGAATGGTTCATCATGGAAAATATCGATGATCATTCCCTCTGCGAGGGCGATAGTTTCACTGTTTGCCAGATTACTGGTGGCGCCGGCGTAGCTGCGTTGATAAACAACCGTATCGTCCGCGCCGGTAACCATAATGCTGGCGTAGGTATGGGAGGTGTAATACGAGTGCGGCGTGCCGGCGCGCGTGGCGACGGTCATCGCACGTTGTTGATTATCAATAACGATCTGGCAAAACTCGTTATTGCCCTGACCGCGGAGATTGAGGGTTACGCTCTTGCCCGTCAACTCCCCCGGATCGCTATTATCCTGAGGCAGGACATCGGCATAGGTTTTCCGCAAGCTGCTGCGTTGGGGTTCTTCAATATGGGGGAGCATCAGCCAGAGGTCGTTTTTACAGACGCACTCTTTCTGCGCGAGCAGCGAGGGTTGGTTACGGATCGCCTGAGCGTTATGCTCGAAAATAGCCTGTAAATCAGCCGCCGGATTATTATTGAGGATAAAGTTATACACGCCATTATCATCAATGCGTATCAGCTGGTATTTCTCGCGAGCGACTAACGTTAAATATCCGAGAGAGGCTTTCAGCCGTCCAGGCTCCACGTGAGTGATGTATAGGTGATAGTGGGGGCTGAATGGAATAACCACTTTTCCGGTAGCGCAATTGGTACCGGTCATTTTGCGTTCAAATACTTTTTCCCCACTGGCGGAAAGTACGTTTACTGCGGCATACAACGCGCCTGGGTAGTAGCTGTGCGGCGTGGCGCTGGTGACATTAAGAATAAGCTGCTGATTTTCGTAGTCGATATCAAGGCGCGCGAAAGGCGCATCATTTAGCCCTAAAAAGGTGATGGTCACGTTACGTTCGCTGGTATCGTTTTGCCGGATGTAGTTGACGCTAATCTTATTGGCGCCTTCTTTAACGGTGATATAGCTGATATCCGGACGGTATTTTTGTGAACGACCTTTAGGCAGTACGAGCTGGTATACACCCATTGGCATGTTATTCAGGACAAAAGTGTCACCATCAACAATCAGTGAATAATGCGTACCGCAATTATCCTGAATAGTCAGCGTTTGTCCGTAAATTTGTTGCAGCTGGTCGATATTCAACGTCAGGGTCAGGTTACCCGTTTTGTTCAATTTCGCCAGTTCGCTGTTATCCACCAGCCAGAAGAAGGAATCCAGCCCTAACTGCTGGCGCGCGCTGTCCCATTCGCTTTGTGGCAGAAAGCGATACAGTGGATAGAGCGGTTTTGTCGTCAGCGAGACGATATTTTCCCGGGTGGCATGTTTCAGCGTTAAGCCGCAGAGCTCGATAAACGGCGTGACATCATATCCAGCGGTAGCGGCAATAGCGGTTGCCAGCATATCGGCAAGCTGATGATCGGTCGGCTGGAAGCCCTCGCTATTGGCGAGTTGGCGATAATTCTGGTTAAAGACGCGGAAGGATGCGACACCAGCTTTCAATAACATCAGCATCAGGAATTGCAGGCGCGAACGCAGGCTCCAACTGGTGACCGGCGTCTTATCGGTAATATAGTTAACCAACTGCGCTTCCTGCGCGGCCAGCTTGCCATAGTTGTACAGCCAGCCATCGGTATACAGATGATTATCCTGACCCAGCGTGAGCTGCTGATAGAAAGAGGCGTAAATGTTGTTCCACACTTCGCTGACCGACAGCGTGGAGTCCTGCATAAATTTCCCCTGATAGCCGTGGCCAATTTCATGCAGGATAACCCACTGCGTGGCAACGTTATCCAGCCAGCCTTCGCCAACCGTGGCGGCAGTTTGCGCGCACCAGGTGCTATTGTAATAAGCTGATCCGACGCCATGTTTATCCGGCCGTAGAAAATAACGGTTTGCAACATTCTGATTCCATTGCGAATCTGAATTATCGCTTAATCCGGCCCAATCGTTATAGCAGGTGAAAAGGTGGTTATAAAAACGGTGTAATGACGCTAATCCCGCTTTCATCGCATTGTCGCGGTCGGCATAAGGCAGCAGCAGGTTGATAACATCCAGATCCACCAGTGCGAACGACGATTTATTATTCTCCCAGTCGAGGAAAAACGTTTCTTCAGACTGTCCTGATTTCCAGCAGGGGAGCGGTTTCGTCGCCGCAGGTTGTTGGTAAATCACGGAGAACTCGCAGGGGCTGTCGGTAAACAACGTATCGACAAACGGCACAGAATCGACGGTGGTGCTAATCGTTGTCCAGGAGGTGGTCAGAGCGCTGGTTTTCTCCAGAGCGCTATCATCACACATCAGGCGCAGGGTCGAGATGCCGTTACTGAGGTCCGTTTGCCGAATTTTCAGCACCGTGTTGGCGGGCAGAATAAAGCCAAGCGCCTGACGATCGTGTTTTCGTCCTTTTTCAAAGCCTGCGTTATCCAGCCAGGTTGCGGATTGCAGGGTATAACATTTTTGTTCAATTTCCTGTGTCATAGAGCTATCTCCTTTTTCGCGGAAACTGAACATAAACGAAATAAAATAGTAAGTAATTCATATGGATAGGGTTGTGATGTGAAATGATATCAGTGAGGGATAACTGAGGTTTGCTGATGGCGAAGATGATCTATGGCTGAGGAAATAGAGGTTGGGGCAGGGGAAGAGGGCCAGTAGCTGGCCCGTAGCAGTCTGGGTTATTTACGCGTCAGTTTTTCCAGATCGGCTTCAATTTCGCTGATCTTATTGGTGACAACGCTTTCCAGATGGCGTAAATCGTCAAGGATCTTACGCTTGAGGTCGATTTCGGTACGGTCGCGCTGGCAGAGCTGGTCCAGCTCGTCGATCACATAGCGCAGGTTTGGGCTTATCTCCTGCACTTCTTTGTAACCCTGACCGACGCCGTCGGCGACCACGGTTTTACGCTGGCGTGGGTATTTAAACTTCACGCTTTTGGCGAAGAACTCGCCCTTATCTTTCTGGAAATAGATCTTCAGGATGTCGTTGTTAGCTTCCTGGCGCAGGCTATAGCGATCGATTTCATCAGGATTGGTAATGCCAAGACTCTTCAGATTATCGTACATAACGGTACCTTTGATATCATCATAACCATTGAATAATTAACGAAAAAATCCATCTTCGCCAGCGTCAGATATAAAAAAAGCGGGATATCTCCCGCTTTTTGTTCTGCTTAGTCGATGGTACGCAGCAGTTCGTTGATGCCGACCTTACCGCGGGTCTTCGCATCAACCTTTTTCACGATCACCGCACAGTACAGGCTGTATTTGCCATCTTTCGACGGCAGGTTGCCGGAAACGACAACCGAGCCCGCCGGCACGCGGCCGTAATGGACTTCGCCGGTTTCGCGATCGTAAATTTTGGTGCTCTGGCCGATGTACACGCCCATGGAGATCACCGCGCCTTCTTCAACGATAACGCCTTCAACGATTTCAGAGCGCGCGCCGATGAAGCAGTTATCTTCGATGATGGTCGGGTTAGCCTGCAGCGGTTCGAGAACGCCGCCGATGCCGACGCCGCCGGACAGGTGAACGTTTTTACCGATCTGCGCGCAAGAACCGACGGTGGCCCAGGTATCAACCATGGTGCCTTCATCAACGTAAGCGCCGATGTTGACGTAGGACGGCATCAGCACGGTATTGCGCGCGATGAACGCGCCCTGGCGAACGGCCGCCGGCGGCACTACGCGGAAGCCTTCTTTCTGGAAGCGCGCTTCGTCGTAGTCGGCGAATTTCATCGGAACTTTATCGAAGTAGCGGCTTTCCGCACCATCGATAACCTGGTTATCGTTAATACGGAAAGAGAGCAGTACCGCTTTCTTCAGCCATTGATGCGTCACCCATTGACCATCGATCTTCTCAGCGACGCGCAGCGCGCCGGAATCCAGCAGGGCAATAACCTGGTTCACCGCTTCGCGGGTGACGGTATCCACATTTGCCGGCGTGATGTCGGCGCGACGCTCAAAGGCGGACTCAATAACGTTCTGTAACTGCTGCATTGTTTCTTTCCATTCACTTAAAAAAAATACGTTACCCTTTATCGTTTGGATTGAGGGCCTCTGTCAACCGTTGTTGCACTTCTTGTTGCAGCTCATTATTAAGGGCACGCCGGTCGGCGGTGGCGATTATAAATAAATCTTCTACTCGCTCACCAATTGTCGTAATTCGCGCTCCGTGAAGCGATATTCCGAGGTCGGCGAACACCTGACCAACGCGGGCGAGCAGCCCCGGCTGATCGAGCGCAATGAGCTCAAGAAATGATTTCCGGTCGGTGTGGGTCGGCAGGAAATTCACCTCAGTAGCGACAGAAAAGTGACGCAGTTTCGCCGCCTGACGACGCGGGGCCGGCGGCTCCCAGCTGCGCTGCGTTATCGTCTGCTCCAGACCGTGGCGAATCGCCTCGTGGCGATCGGCGGAAAGCGGGCTGCCGTCGGGTTCAAGGACGATAAAGGTATCCATCGCCATGCCGTCGCGGGTAGTAAATATCTGCGCATCATGAACGCTGAGGTTGCGGCGGTCCAGTTCGCCGCAGACGGCGGCGAACAGGTAAGGGCGGTCCGGGCTCCAGATGAAGATCTCGGTGCCGCCGCGGGTGGCCCGCGAACTCAGCAGGATCATCGGCTTACTGAGATCGTGCTTCAGCAGGTTGCGGGCGTGCCAGGCGAGCTGATTCGGCGTATGCCGCACAAAGTAGTTAGCCCGGCAGCGGTTCCAGATCTGATGCAGCGCCTCTTCATTGATATTGTCCATGCGCAACAGCGCCAGCGCCTGCAGCTGATGGTGGCGTACGCGTTCGCGCATATCTGGCGTGCTCTGCATACCGCGACGCAGCTGTTTTTCGGTGGCGAAATAGAGCTCGCGTAGCAGGCTTTGCTTCCAGCTATTCCACAGCGTTTCGTTGGTGGCGCAGATATCGGCGACGGTCAGGCATACCAGATAGCGCAGGCGATTTTCCGTCTGTACCTCTTCGGCGAACTGTTTAATTACCTCCGGGTCCTGAATGTCGCGGCGCTGGGCGGTTACCGACATCAATAGATGCTGGCGTACCAGCCAGGCGACCAGCTGCGTCTCCCGCGAATTGAGCCCGTGGAGCTCGGCGAATTTCAGCACGTCTTCGGCGCCGAGAATCGAATGGTCGCCGCCGCGGCCTTTAGCGATATCGTGAAACAGGGCGGCGATGAGGATAAGTTCAGGATGGGCCAGCCGCGGCCACAGCTCAACGCACAGCGGATGGCGGCTGCGGGTCTCTTCTTTCGCGAAGCTTTCCAGTTTTAACAAGACGCGTATGGTGTGTTCGTCGACGGTATAGGCGTGAAACAGGTCGAACTGCATCTGACCGACAATATGCGACCACTGCGGCATATAGGCCCACAGCACGCTGTGGCGATGCATCGGCAGCAGACCACGACTCACCGCGCCCTGATGACGGAGCATGCTGAGGAAGAGGGTTCGTGCCTCCGGGATATAGCACAGCGGCTGCGTCAGGTGGCGGCGCGCGTGGCGCAGGTGGCGCAGGGTGGTGGAGTAAATACCGGTGATGCTGCTGTTACGCACCATGATAAAGAACATCCGCAGAATCGCCTGCGGCTCGCGAATAAACAGGGTGTCGTCGCGCAGGTCTATCAGAGTACCGCGCAGTTGGAAATCATCATCAATAGGCCGCGGCTTTTCATTCTCGGTGAGAGCGAGGATCGCCTCATCAAACAGCTGCAGCAGCATATTGTTGAGTTCGCTTACCCGACGGGTAACGCGGAAGAAATCCTTCATCATATGTTCGATCGGCTGATTGCCTTCGCCTTCATAGCCGAGGCGATGGGCGACATTCAGCTGACGATCGAAAAGCAGGCGGTTATCGTAGCGATTCACTTCAAGATGCAGGGCAAAACGGATGCGCCAGAGCTGGTGCAGGCACTCGTTAAGCTCGTTGCGCTCGGCTTCGGTGAGGAAGCCGAAACCGACCATTTCATCAAGCGAGGTTGCGCCGAAGTGGCGGCGAGCCACCCACTGCAGGGTATGTATATCGCGCAGGCCGCCGGGGCTGCTTTTGACGTCCGGCTCCAGGTTGTAACTGGTGCCGTGGTAGCGCTGGTGGCGGACATTCTGCTCTTCAACCTTGGCGGCGAAGAACTTCTCCGACGGCCAGAAGCCGTCGCTAAAAATATGTTTTTGCAGTTCAAGGAACAGCGCGACGTCGCCGATCAGCAGGCGGGATTCGATTAAGTTGGTGGCGACGGTGAGATCCGAAAGCCCTTCTAGCAGACACTCTTCGAGGGTGCGCACGCTATGGCCCACCTCCAGCTTGACGTCCCACAATAGCGTCAGCAGTTCGCCGACCTTTTGCGCCTGCTCGTCCGGCAGCTTTTTACGGCTCAGAATCAGCAGGTCGACGTCGGAGAGCGGGTGCAGCTCGCCGCGCCCATAGCCGCCGACGGCTACCAGCGCCATATCGCTCTGCGCGCCAAAACCGTAGTCGACCCACAGCCGCTGCAGCAACTGGTCGATAAACTCGGTGCGCGCCGCTATCAGTCGTTCCGCGGCGATACCGCGATCGAAAGCCTCGCCCAGCCAGCGTTGGAAGGTATCGAGATGCGTCTTGATGGCGGCACAGTTAAGATCGCCCTGCGGCCAGCTCACGGGATGTTCCGGCGGGATGGGCAGAAGAGGGGAGGCTGTGTCAGGTAAAGAGTTGCTCATCGCGTCACCATAAGAAAAAACTATCTAATAAAAAAGCCGGCGGGCGCCGGCTTTTCATTATGCTTCGTGCGAGATTATCGCCGGGATGGTGTCATCCTTGCGTAGCGTCAGAATTTCGCAGCCGTTATCAGTTACCACAATAGTATGCTCATACTGCGCAGACAAGCTACGGTCTTTGGTTTTCACCGTCCAGCCGTCCTTCATGCTGCGGATCTCTTTCTTACCGGCGTTGACCATCGGTTCGATAGTGAAGGTCATACCCGGCTTGAGCACCACGTCGGTTTCCGGCGAATCATAGTGCAGTACCTGTGGTTCCTCGTGGAAGCCGCGGCCGATACCGTGGCCACAGTATTCACGTACTACGGAAAAACCTTCCGCTTCGACGAATTTCTGGATCGCCGCGCCGATCGCACGCAGGTTAATCCCCGGCTTGACCATCTTCAGCGCCAGATAGAGGCTTTCCTGGGTGATGCGGCACAGGCGCTCGCCGAGGATAGTCGGTTTGCCGACGATGAACATTTTTGAGGTATCGCCGTGGAATTCATCTTTAATCACGGTCACGTCGATATTGACGATGTCGCCGTCTTTCAGCAGTTTGCCGTCATCCGGGATGCCGTGGCACACCACTTCATTAATAGAGATACAGACCGATTTCGGGAAGCCGTGATAGCCGAGGCAGGCGGAGACCGCTTTCTGTTCATTAACAATGTAGTCGTTGCAGATGCGATCCAGTTCGCCGGTGCTGACGCCCGGTTTAACGTAGGGTTCGATCATTTCCAGCACTTCGGCGGCCAGGCGGCCGGCAACGCGCATTTTTTCGATGTCTTCAGATGTCTTGATAGAGATAGCCATGGAATATGTCCAGCAGTGTCGATTTTTTCGACAATAATAGATTAAGTCCTGTCAATGGTAACAGTCCGGGTACGCTGGTGCCAAATTGAGAATCATTAACAGCACGCGACGTCAACAAGAGTTGGTGTCTGGCCAGGTTTTGTGGTATAAAGCGCGCCGGACTTCCGTTCCATCTCAGATACACAAGGATGGACGTAAGCGACATACTCATATTGTGTAAATAACACACACGTATCGGCACATATTCCGGGGTGCCCTTTGGGGTCGGTAATATGGGATACGTGGAGGCATAACCCCAATTTAATCTATAGAGGTTTTAAACATGGCAACTGTTTCCATGCGCGACATGCTCAAGGCTGGTGTTCACTTCGGTCACCAGACCCGTTACTGGAACCCGAAAATGAAGCCTTTCATCTTCGGCGCGCGTAACAAAGTTCACATCATCAACCTTGAGAAAACTGTACCGATGTTCAACGAAGCTCTGGCTGAGCTGAACAAAATCTCTGCCCGTAAAGGCAAGATCCTGTTCGTTGGTACTAAGCGCGCTGCAAGCGAAGCGGTAAAAGAAGCTGCTAACAGCTGCGACCAGTTCTTCGTGAACCATCGCTGGCTGGGCGGTATGCTGACTAACTGGAAAACCGTTCGTCAGTCCATCAAACGTCTGAAAGACCTGGAAACTCAGTCCCAGGACGGTACTTTCGAGAAGCTGACCAAGAAAGAAGCGCTGATGCGCACTCGTGAGCTGGACAAGCTGGAAAACAGCCTGGGCGGTATCAAAGACATGGGCGGCCTGCCGGACGCACTGTTCGTTATCGACGCTGACCACGAGCACATCGCTATCAAAGAAGCAAACAACCTGGGTATCCCGGTATTTGCTATCGTTGATACCAACTCTGATCCGGACGGCGTAGACTTCGTTATCCCGGGTAACGACGATGCAATCCGCGCAGTTAGCCTGTACCTGGGCGCTGTTGCTGCTACCGTTCGTGAAGGTCGCTCTCAGGACCTGGCTTCTCAGGCGGAAGAAAGCTTCGTAGAAGCTGAATAATAAGGTTTAAGCCCTTATTAGTACCGTGTATGAATAGGGGCCAATTTTAGGCCCCTTTTTTCAATTTATGCTGTTTGGCCGCAGGCCGGGCAGTTTCCACATCTCCCGAGGATTTTAGAATGGCTGAAATTACCGCTTCCCTGGTAAAAGAGCTGCGCGAACGTACTGGCGCAGGCATGATGGATTGCAAAAAAGCACTGACTGAAGCTAATGGCGACATCGAGCTGGCAATCGAAAACATGCGTAAATCCGGCGCGATCAAAGCGGCGAAAAAAGCAGGCAACGTTGCTGCTGACGGCGTGATCAAAACCAAAATCGACGGCAACTACGGTTACATCCTGGAAGTTAACTGCCAGACTGACTTCGTTGCTAAAGATGGTGGTTTCCAGGCATTTGCTGACAAAGTACTGGACGCCGCTGTTGCTGGTAAAATCTCCGACGTTGAAGTTCTGAAAGCGCAGTTCGAAGAAGAACGTGTTGCCCTGGTTGCTAAAATCGGCGAGAACATCAACATCCGTCGTATCGCTATCCTGGAAGGCGACGTTCTGGGCAGCTACCAGCACGGTGCTCGCATCGGCGTTCTGGTTGCCGCTAAAGGCGCTGACGAAGAGCTGGTTAAGCAGCTGGCAATGCACGTTGCTGCAAGCAAGCCGGAATTCGTTAAGCCGGAAGACGTTTCTGCTGAAGTAGTAGAAAAAGAGTACCAGGTTCAGCTGGACATCGCGATGCAGTCCGGTAAGCCGAAAGAAATCGCAGAGAAAATGGTTGAAGGCCGCATGAAGAAATTCACCGGCGAAGTTTCTCTGACTGGTCAGCCTTTCGTTATGGAACCGAGCAAATCTGTTGGTCAGCTGCTGAAAGAGCACAACGCCGACGTTACTGGCTTCATCCGCTTTGAAGTGGGCGAAGGCATTGAGAAAGTTGAGACTGACTTTGCAGCAGAAGTTGCTGCGATGTCCAAGCAGTCTTAATTTTTTAAAAAAGGAGCCGCCTGAGGGCGGCTTCTTTTTGCGCCTCTCTTGTAAAATCAGCCAATCGCTTATAGTGACTGCGCTGAACGATGACATACAATGTCGTCAGAATTAACTCATCTCAATCGTTGACAGTCTCAGGAAAGAAACATGGCTACCAATGCAAAACCCGTCTACAAACGTATTCTGCTGAAGTTAAGTGGCGAAGCTCTGCAGGGTTCAGAAGGCTTCGGTATTGATGCAAGCATACTTGACCGTATGGCTCAGGAAATCAAAGAACTGGTTGAACTGGGTATTCAGGTTGGCGTAGTGATTGGTGGCGGTAACCTGTTCCGTGGTGCTGGTCTGGCGAAAGCGGGTATGAACCGCGTTGTGGGCGACCACATGGGCATGCTGGCAACGGTCATGAACGGCCTGGCAATGCGTGATGCGCTCCATCGCGCCTATGTGAACGCTCGCCTGATGTCCGCAATCCCGCTGAACGGCGTGTGCGACAACTACAGCTGGGCGGAGGCGATTAGCCTGCTGCGTAACAATCGCGTGGTGATCCTCTCCGCGGGTACCGGCAACCCATTCTTTACCACCGACTCCGCAGCCTGCCTGCGCGGTATTGAAATCGAAGCCGACGTGGTACTGAAAGCGACCAAGGTTGACGGTGTGTTTACCGCTGACCCGGCGAAAGATCCTTCCGCTACCATGTACGATCAGCTCACCTACAGCGAAGTGCTGGATAAAGAGCTGAAAGTGATGGATCTTGCCGCCTTTACCCTGGCGCGCGACCACAAACTGCCGATTCGCGTATTTAACATGAACAAGCCAGGCGCGCTGCGTCGCGTGGTCATGGGCGAAAAAGAAGGCACGTTGATTACGGAATAATTCCCGTCGGCGCTAATTCCGGGTAATATTCCGCTTTACTTTAGCGGGGAAGTTGCCCGGTTAATAGAATTAATCCGGACTATACTTAGCTCACTTTTGCAGTGGGCGACCGTGTGGTCTGTCTGAGACAAGTTTTCAAGGATTCGTAACGTGATTAGCGATATCAGAAAAGATGCTGAAGTACGCATGGAAAAATGCGTAGAAGCATTCAAAAACCAAATCAGCAAAATTCGCACGGGCCGTGCTTCTCCAAGCCTGCTGGATGGCATCATCGTGGAATACTACGGCACGCCGACCCCGCTGCGCCAGCTGGCAAGCGTTACGGTAGAAGATTCCCGTACGCTGAAAATCAACGTCTTCGACCGCTCCATGAGCCCGGCCGTTGAAAAAGCGATTATGGCGTCTGACCTGGGTCTGAACCCGAGCTCTGCGGGTAGCGATATCCGCGTTCCGCTGCCGCCGCTGACTGAAGAACGTCGTAAAGATCTGACTAAGATCGTGCGTGGCGAAGCTGAGCAGGCGCGTGTTGCCGTGCGTAACGTTCGTCGTGACGCGAACGACAAAGTTAAAGCTCTGCTCAAAGAGAAAGAGATCAGCGAAGATGACGATCGCCGTTCTCAGGACGACGTGCAGAAAATGACTGACGCCGCCATTAAGAAAGTTGATGCGGCGCTGGCTGAGAAAGAAGCGGAACTGATGCAGTTCTGATTTTCTGCCGCTACGCAGGCCCGGGGCATTCGGGGCTGCGTAAAGTCTGAAACGCCGTACAGAAGACCGTACGCTCAATATTTGGGATTGCGTTAAAATAGCAGGCCTTGTAGCCTTCCGGTTTATACCGAAGGTCATTCGCCGCCGTTTTAGCCCCGAGAATTGATGCGTAAAGGGCTTGCTGGCGGCGTTTTGCTTTTTATCCTGTCACAATTCTTCTGGACGTCTCATGAAGCAATTAACCGTTCTCGGTTCGACCGGTTCAATCGGCTGCAGCACGCTGGACGTGGTGCGCCATAATCCCGAAAGCTTTTCCGTCGCCGCGCTGGTCGCGGGGAAAAATGTCGACCGTATGGTTGAACAATGTCTGGAATTTTCCCCCCGATTCGCGGTGATGGATGACGCGCAAAGCGCTGAGCGTTTACGTACGCTGCTGCGCGAACAGGGCTGCCGCACGGAAGTGCTGAGCGGCAAGCAGGCGGCGGCCGACGTCGCGGCGCTGGATGAGGTCGATCAGGTGATGGCGGCCATCGTTGGCGCGGCAGGCCTGGCGCCGACGCTGGCGGCAATTCGCGCCGGCAAAACGGTATTGCTGGCGAACAAAGAGTCTCTGGTGACCTGCGGCCGCCTGTTTATGGATGCGGTTCAGCAGTATGGCGCTCGCCTGTTGCCGGTTGATAGCGAACATAACGCTATTTTTCAGAGTATGCCGGAAACAATTCAAAATCATCTGGGATACGCTGACCTGACGCAGAACGGCGTCTCGTCGATTCTGCTGACCGGTTCCGGTGGTCCTTTCCGGGAAACGGCGATTTCAGAGCTGGCGGCAATGACGCCGGATCAGGCTTGCCGCCATCCGAACTGGTCAATGGGACGCAAAATTTCCGTTGATTCCGCCACGATGATGAATAAAGGGCTGGAGTATATCGAAGCCCGCTGGCTGTTTAATGCTTCTGCTCGGCAGATGGAAGTCATAATTCATCCGCAATCGGTGATTCACTCCATGGTTCGCTATCAAGACGGCAGCGTGCTGGCGCAATTGGGCGAGCCGGATATGCGCACGCCGATCGCCCATACCATGGGCTGGCCGCAGCGCCTGAACTCTGGCGTTAAACCGCTGGATTTCTGCCAGTTGAGCAACCTGAGCTTCTCGGCGCCGGATTACGATCGCTATCCGTGCCTCAAGCTGGCGATGGACGCTTTTGATGTCGGCCAGGCGGCGACGACGGCGTTGAATGCCGCTAACGAAGTCTCAGTGGCGGCGTTTCTGAATAGTGAAATCCGCTTTACCGATATTGCGGCGGTGAACCAGGCAGTGCTGGATAGTATGGCGCTCAATGAACCGCAAAGTATTGATGAAGTGGTTGCAATTGATGCCGAAGCGCGCGTCGCCGCACAGCGACAACTTCGATAACACATGGCGCAGGGGAGCCCCTACAACGCGTTGTGATATTTGTGGGCGCTGGGCTTCAGTGATATAGTCTGCGCCACCCGATCGTTGCATTTTGTTGTGAAAGATTACGGTGGCCGTGGCAAGACACGGCTTTTTTGCGTAAAGCTTTTGGTTGTTCTCTGCGATTGGCTGTAGCTCCGGCGCCGGATAAAAATGCGTATTCAGCGCTGCCCGGCGGCGTGTGTGATGTGGCTTAGCTAATCCTTATTATGGACTTAAAACGCGTTATGTTGTCTGCTAATCAAACTGTCAGCAAAATGTCGCCTGCACATGGTTGTCGCCATGTCGCCATTATCATGGACGGCAACGGTCGTTGGGCGAAACAACAAGGTAAAATTCGCGCCTTTGGCCATAAAGCTGGAGCGAAATCTGTTCGTCGCGCGGTCTCCTTCGCGGCGAATAATGGTATTGAAGCATTAACGCTTTACGCATTCAGTAGTGAAAACTGGAACCGTCCGGCGCAGGAAGTGAGCGCGCTGATGGAACTGTTTGTCTGGGCGCTGGATAGCGAAGTCAAAAGCCTGCATCGTCACAATGTCCGCCTGCGGATTATCGGCGAGACGACGCGCTTTAATGCCCGGCTGCAGGAGCGTATCCGTAAGGCGGAAGCGCTAACGGCAAACAATACCGGGTTAACGCTGAATATCGCCGCTAATTACGGCGGCCGCTGGGATATTGTCCAGGGCGCGCGTCAACTGGCCGAACAGGTACAAAACGGGTTGTTAAAACCTGAAGAGATCACGGAAGAGATGCTTAGCCAGCGGGTGTGTATGCATGAACTGGCTCCCGTTGATTTAGTTATTAGGACCGGGGGAGAGCACCGAATAAGTAACTTTTTGATTTGGCAAATTGCCTATGCCGAACTTTACTTTACGGATGTTCTTTGGCCCGATTTTGCTGAACAGGACTTTGAAGGTGCACTCCATGCATTCGTTAGTCGAGAGCGTCGTTTTGGCGGCACAGAAGAGCCGGGTGGCAGTCATGCCTGATGGGGGTCACTTTTGCTGAAGTATCGCCTGATTTCCGCTTTCGTTTTAATTCCCGTCGTTATTGCGGCGCTTTTTCTATTGCCGCCCGCGGGTTTTGCCATCGTCACCCTGGTCGTTTGTATGCTCGCCGCGTGGGAGTGGGGGCAATTAAGCGGTTTTACCTCAACGACGCAGCGCGTGTGGCTTGCGGTGCTTTGCGGCCTGCTGCTGGCGCTGATGCTCTTTATGTTGCCTGAATACCACTATGACGCGCATCAACCGATGGTTGAAGGATCGTTATGGGCCTCATTTGGCTGGTGGATTGTTGCGCTGTTGCTGGTGCTCTCTTATCCGGCCTCGGCGACGCTGTGGCGTCATTCCAAAGCGTTACGTCTGATCTTCGGCCTGCTGACTATCGTCCCGTTTTTCTGGGGCATGCTGGCGCTGCGCGCATGGCATTATGCCGATAACCACTACAGCGGCGCGGTGTGGCTACTGTACGTCATGATTCTGGTGTGGGGCGCGGATTCCGGCGCCTACATGTTTGGTAAAATGTTCGGTAAGCATAAGCTGGCGCCGAAGGTTTCTCCGGGTAAAACCTGGCAGGGTTTCTTCGGCGGCCTGTTGACGGCAGCTGTTATCTCCTGGGCTTATGGCGTGTGGGCTCATCTGGATGTCACCCCAACCGTGTTGCTGATCTGCTCGGTGGTGGCGGCGCTGGCTTCAGTGCTGGGTGATTTGACGGAAAGTATGTTTAAGCGTGAAGCCGGCATCAAGGATAGCGGGCATCTGATCCCTGGACATGGCGGTATTTTAGACCGTATCGACAGCCTGACGGCTGCGGTACCGGTGTTCGCTTGTCTGCTGTTGTTAGTCTTCAGGACGATTTGACGGAAGGTTTTATGCTGAGCGTTCTCTGGAATTTGGCCGCTTTTATTATTGCGCTTGGCGTACTGATCACCGTGCACGAGTTCGGCCATTTCTGGGTGGCTCGTCGCTGCGGCGTGCGCGTTGAACGATTCTCCATTGGTTTTGGTAAAGCGCTGTGGCGCCGCGTGGATAAGCAGGGGACCGAGTTTGTTATCGCGCTGATCCCGCTCGGCGGTTATGTGAAGATGCTCGACGAACGCGTCGAACCGGTGGCGCCGGAAATGCGTCACTACGCTTTCAATAATAAAACCGTCGGTCAGCGCGCGGCCATCATCGCCGCAGGCCCTATTGCCAACTTCATTTTTGCCATCTTTGCCTACTGGCTGGTGTTTATCATCGGCGTCCCTGGCGTGCGTCCGGTTGTTGATGAAATATCGCCCAATTCCATCGCTGCGCAAGCACAAATTGCAAAAGGAATGGAACTTAAAGCGATAGATGGCATCGAAACGCCTGATTGGGATGCAGTACGTATGGCGTTAGTCGCGAAGATTGGCGACCAACAAACAATACTTACCGTCGCCCCTTTCGGGACGAACCAACGTCAGGATAAAATCCTCGATCTGCGGCACTGGGCGTTTGAGCCGGATAAGCAAGATCCGGTGGCCTCGTTAGGCATCAAGCCGCGTAGCGCGCAGATTGATACCGCGCTGGCTGAGGTTCAATCTCAGTCGGCCGCGCAGAAAGCAGGTTTGCAAGCGGGAGACAGGATCGTTAAAGTCGATGGTCAACCGTTAACGCAGTGGATGACGTTTGTTAATCTGGTGCGTGATAATCCGGGCAAGGCGCTGGCTCTGGAGGTCGACAGACAAGGTACGCCGCTGTCGTTGACCCTGACTCCGGATACGAAGTCGGTGAAAGGCAAGGCTGAAGGGTTTGCAGGGGTAGTGCCAAAAGTTATCCCGCTGCCTGATGAATACAAGACAGTGCGTCAGTACGGGCCGTTTGCCGCCATCGCCGAAGCCACGGATAAAACCTGGCAACTGATGTCGTTAACGGTCAGGATGCTGGGCAAATTGATAACCGGTGATGTCAAACTGAACAACCTCAGTGGGCCGATTTCTATCGCTCAGGGGGCTGGAATGTCAGCGGAATTTGGGTTGATTTACTATCTGATGTTCCTTGCGCTGATTAGCGTGAACCTTGGAATAATCAACTTGTTCCCGTTACCCGTCCTCGACGGGGGGCATCTGCTGTTTTTGGCGATTGAAAAGCTGAAGGGCGGGCCGGTATCCGAGCGAGTTCAAGACTTTAGTTATCGCATTGGCTCAATACTGCTGGTGCTGTTAATGGGGCTTGCACTTTTCAATGATTTCTCTCGGTTGTAAGAGAGTTTGTTAGGAAGAACGCATAATAACGATGGCGATGAAAAAGTTGCTCATAGCGTCGCTGCTGTTTAGCAGCGCGACTGTATACGGTGCTGAAGGGTTCGTGGTGAAGGACATTCATTTCGAAGGCTTGCAGCGTGTCGCTGTTGGTGCGGCCCTCCTCAGCATGCCAGTGCGTCCTGGCGATACGGTGACCGATGATGATATCAGTAACACCATTCGCGCTCTGTTTGCCACTGGCAACTTTGAGGACGTCCGCGTCCTGCGCGATGGTGATACCCTGCTGGTGCAGGTGAAAGAGCGCCCAACAATTGCGAGCATTACCTTCTCCGGCAACAAGTCGGTGAAGGATGACATGCTCAAGCAAAACCTTGAGGCATCCGGCGTTCGCGTTGGGGAATCTCTCGATCGCACCAAGCTTGCCGATATCGAAAAAGGGCTGGAAGATTTCTACTACAGCGTCGGTAAATATAGCGCCAGCGTAAAAGCTGTCGTGACGCCGTTGCCACGTAACCGCGTCGACCTGAAACTGGTGTTCCAGGAAGGCGTCTCGGCGAAAATCCAGCAGATTAACATTGTCGGTAACCACGCGTTCACCACTGACGAACTGATCTCTCACTTCCAACTGCGCGATGAAGTGCCGTGGTGGAACGTGGTCGGCGATCGCAAATACCAGAAACAGAAACTGGCGGGCGACCTTGAAACCCTGCGCAGCTACTATCTGGATCGCGGTTACGCGCGTTTCAACATCGATTCGACGCAGGTTAGCCTGACGCCGGACAAGAAAGGCATCTACATCACCGTTAACATCACCGAAGGCGAGCAGTACAAGCTCTCCGGCGTGCAGATAACGGGCGATCTGGCGGGCCATTCTGCGGAAATCGAATCGCTGACCAAAATTGAGCCGGGCGAGCTGTATAACGGCACCAAAGTGACCAAAATGGAGAATGACATTAAGAAACTCCTCGGTCGCTATGGTTACGCTTATCCGCGCGTCCAGTCGCAGCCGGAAATCAACGACACGGATAAAACCGTGAAGCTGCACATTAACGTTGATGCTGGTAACCGTTACTACGTGCGTAAAATTCGCTTCGAAGGTAACGACACCTCCAAAGATTCCGTTCTGCGCCGCGAAATGCGCCAGATGGAAGGGGCGTGGCTGGGCAGCGACCTGGTTGACCAGGGTAAAGACCGTCTTAACCGTTTAGGTTATTTCGAAACCGTCGATACCGATACCCAGCGCGTGCCGGGTAGCCCGGATCAGGTCGATGTCGTTTACAAGGTGAAAGAGCGTAACACCGGTAGCCTGAACTTCGGTATCGGTTACGGTACCGAAAGCGGCGTCAGCTTCCAGGCGGGCGTACAGCAGGATAACTGGTTAGGTACCGGCTACTCCGTCGGCATCAACGGGACCAAGAACGACTACCAGACCTACGCTGAACTGTCGGTCACCAACCCGTACTTCACCGTAGACGGCGTGAGCCTCGGCGGCCGCCTCTTCTATAACGACTTTGATGCGAATGACGCGGATCTGTCTGACTATACCAACAAAAGCTATGGTACAGACGTCACCCTCGGCTTCCCGATCAACGAATACAACTCGCTGCGCGCAGGCTTAGGTTACGTTCATAACTCCCTGTCCAACATGCAGCCGCAGGTGGCGATGGATCGTTACCTTGACTCTGTAGGTTCAGACAGCACCGGCAGCTTTACCGCGAATGACTTCACCTTTAACTACGGCTGGACCTATAACAAGCTGGACCGTGGTTACTTCCCGACGGAAGGTTCGCGCGTCAACCTGAACGGCAAAGTGACCATTCCGGGGTCTGACAACGAATACTACAAAGCGACGTTGGATACCGCGACGTACGTGCCGATCGATGACGATCACCAGTGGGTTGTGCTGGGACGTACCCGACTGGGTTATGGCGACGGTATCGGCAGCAAAGAGATGCCGTTCTATGAGAACTTCTACGCCGGTGGTTCAAGTACCGTGCGTGGCTTCCAGTCGAACACCATCGGTCCGAAAGCGGTCTATAAATCCGGGGCTTATGCCGGAGATAATAACGACTACGAAGAATGTTCCAACTCTGACGGTTCATACTGTAAATCAGACGATGCGGTCGGCGGTAACGCCATGGCGGTCGCCAGTCTTGAGCTGATTACCCCGACGCCGTTTATCAGTGATAAATACGCGAACTCGGTACGTACCTCCATTTTCTGGGATATGGGTACCGTATGGGATACAAACTGGGAAAATACTGCGGCGACTCGAGCAGCAGGCGTGCCTGACTACAGCGATCCGAACAACATTCGTATGTCTGCGGGTATCGCGGTACAGTGGATGTCGCCGTTGGGGCCGTTGGTCTTCTCCTACGCCCAACCGTTTAAAAAGTACGATGGAGACAAAGCCGAGCAGTTCCAGTTTAACATTGGTAAAACCTGGTAATTGTTGGCAACAACGGAATGTAAGTGCAGTATAGCGCTGACTGTAGGCGATAGCGGATGCTATCGCCTGGCCACGCAAATAACGGTACCCCTGGGTACTCATGGGATGGTAAGGAGTCAATTGTGAAAAAGTGGTTATTAGCTGCAGGTCTGGGTTTAGCAATGGTAACTTCCGCTCAGGCGGCAGATAAAATTGCAATGGTTAACATGAACAACCTGTTCCAACAGGTAGCCCAGAAAACTGGCGTTTCCAACACGCTGGAAAACGAGTTCAAAGGCCGCGCTAGCGAACTGCAGCGTATGGAAGGCGATCTGCAGTCCAAAATGCAGCGTCTGCAGTCTATGAAACCGGGCGCAGATCGTAGCAAGCTGGAAAAAGACGTGATGTCTCAGCGTCAGTCCTTCGCGCAGAAAGCGCAGGCTTTTGAGCAGGATCGCGCACGTCGTTCCAACGAAGAACGTGGCAAACTGGTTACCCGTATCCAGACCGCCGTTCAGAGCGTAGCGAAAGATCAGAGCATCGATCTGGTTGTTGACTCTAATGCCGTGGCATACAACAGCAGCGATGTTAAAGACATTACCGCTGATGTACTGAAACAGGTTAAATAAGTAATGCCTTCAATTCGACTGGCTGACTTAGCACAGCAGTTGGATGCAGAGTTACACGGTGATGGCGATATCGTCATCACCGGCGTTGCGTCCATGCAGAGCGCTAAAGCAGGCCAAATTACTTTCATGGTAAATCCTAAATACCGTGAACACCTGGCCGCTTGCCAGGCCTCCGCCGTTGTGATGACGCCGGACGATTTACCCTTTGCCCATAGCGCCGCGCTGGTAGTGCGTAATCCCTACCTGACCTACGCGCGCATGGCTCAAATTTTAGATACCACGCCGCAGCCGGCGAAAGACATCGCGCCAAGCGCGGTGATCGATCCCACGGCGAAGCTGGGTAACAACGTCTCCGTTGGCGCGAACGCCGTTATCGAATCCGGCGTGGTGCTGGGCGATAACGTGGTTATCGGCGCGGGCTGCTTCGTTGGCAAAAATAGTAAAATCGGCGCCGGCTCGCGTTTGTGGGCTAACGTTGCTGTTTACCATGAGATTGAGATCGGTGAAAATTGCCTGATCCAGTCCAGTACGGTGATCGGCGCGGACGGTTTCGGTTACGCTAACGATCGCGGTAACTGGGTGAAGATCCCGCAGCTTGGTCGCGTTATTATTGGCGATCGCGTGGAGATCGGCGCCTGTACCACTATCGATCGCGGCGCGCTGGACGATACCGTGATCGGTAACGGCGTTATCATTGATAACCAGTGTCAGATTGCGCATAACGTGGTGATTGGCGACAATACCGCCGTCGCTGGCGGCGTGATTATGGCCGGCAGCCTGAAAATTGGCCGTTACTGCATGATTGGCGGCGCCAGCGTGATTAACGGCCATATGGAAATCTGCGATAAAGTCACCGTTACCGGGATGGGGATGGTTATGCGTCCTATCTCTGAACCTGGCGTCTATTCCTCAGGTATTCCGCTACAGCCGAACAAGGCGTGGCGTAAAACCGCGGCGCTGGTGATGAATATTGACGAGATGAGCAAGCGCCTGAAAGCCGTTGAGCGCAAGGTTAATCAACAAGACTAATTTCTCATTTGGTCACGTACATTCCCGGCCTGTTGCATTCGTTAATAAGATTGCCGCAGGCCGTGTTATTATTGCCTTTTAGTATATTTAGACAGGAAGAGTATTTTGACTACTGACACTCATACTCTGCACATTGAAGAGATTCTGGAACTTCTGCCTCACCGTTACCCGTTCCTGCTGGTAGACCGCGTGCTGGATTTTGAAGAAGGTCGTTTTCTGCGCGCAGTAAAAAATGTTTCCGTAAACGAGCCGTTTTTCCAGGGGCATTTCCCTGGTAAGCCGATTTTACCTGGCGTTCTGATTCTGGAAGCGATGGCGCAGGCCACCGGTATTCTGGCATTTAAAAGCGTTGGAAAACTTGAGCCGGGCGAGCTGTACTACTTCGCGGGTATCGATGAAGCGCGTTTCAAACGTCCGGTAGTACCAGGCGATCAGATGATTATGGAAGTCACTTTCGAGAAAACCCGCCGCGGCCTGACCCGTTTCAAAGGCGTTGCGCTGGTTGACGGTAAAGTGGTTTGCGAAGCGACGATGATGTGTGCGCGTAGCCGGGAGGCCTGATACGTGATTGATAAAACCGCCTTTATTCATCCTACCGCCATTGTAGAAGAGGGCGCCGTTATTGGCGCTAACGTTCACATTGGTCCGTTTTGTATCGTGGGCGCCAACGTCGAAATTGGCGAGGGCACCGTACTGAAGTCTCATGTCGTTGTGAATGGCCACACTAAAATTGGTCGCGACAATGAGATCTATCAGTTCGCTTCTATCGGCGAAGTCAACCAGGATCTGAAATATGCTGGCGAGCCGACCCGAGTGGAAATTGGCGATCGCAACCGCATTCGCGAAAGCGTGACCATTCATCGCGGTACAGTACAGGGCGGTGGATTAACGAAGGTGGGCAGCGATAACCTGCTGATGATCAACGCCCACGTGGCGCATGATTGCACGCTTGGCGACCGCTGTATTCTGGCCAACAACGCGACGCTGGCCGGTCACGTATCTCTGGATGATTTCGTCATCATCGGCGGCATGACTGCAGTACATCAGTTCTGCATCATCGGCGCGCACGTAATGGTTGGCGGCTGCTCCGGCGTCGCTCAGGACGTTCCGCCGTTCGTGATTGCCCAGGGCAACCACGCCACGCCGTTTGGCGTCAACATCGAAGGGCTGAAACGCCGCGGCTTTAGCCGTGAAGCGATTACCGCGATTCGTAACGCCTATAAACTGCTGTACCGCAGCGGCAAAACGCTGGACGAAGCCAAACCGGAAATTGCCGAACTGGCGGCTCAGCACCCTGAAGTTCAGCCGTTTGTCGATTTCTTCGCCCGTTCAACTCGCGGCTTGATTCGTTAATGGCCGAACAGCGTCCCCTGACGATTGCCCTGGTCGCCGGAGAAACTTCCGGCGATATTCTTGGCGCTGGTCTCATTCGCGCCCTCAAAGCTCGCATCCCTGATGCGCGCTTTGTCGGCGTGGCGGGGCCGCTGATGCAGGCGGAAGGATGTGAAGCCTGGTACGAAATGGAAGAGCTGGCGGTGATGGGCATTGTTGAAGTGCTTGGTCGCCTGCGCCGCTTACTGCATATTCGCGCCGATTTAACGCGCCGCTTCGGCGAGCTGCGTCCCGATGTCTTCGTTGGCATCGACGCCCCTGATTTCAATATTACCCTCGAAGGTAATCTGAAAAAGAAGGGCATCAAAACCATTCATTACGTCAGCCCGTCCGTCTGGGCATGGCGACAAAAACGCGTTTTCAAAATTGGCAGATCCACCGATCTGGTCCTGGCATTCCTGCCTTTCGAAAAAGCGTTTTACGACAGATTTAACGTTCCCTGCCGCTTTATCGGCCATACCATGGCGGATGCGATGCCGCTGGATCCTGATAAAGGCGCGGCGCGCGATCGTCTGGGCATCCCGCATGATGTTCACTGTCTGGCTTTACTGCCCGGTAGCCGCGGCGCGGAGGTCGAAATGCTCAGCGCCGACTTCCTGAAAACCGCGCAGCTTCTGCGTAACACCTATCCCGACCTGCAGGTCGTGGTGCCGCTGGTCAACGCCAAACGGCGGGAACAGTTTGAGCGAATTAAAGCTGAAACGGCGCCCGACATGACGGTACATATGCTGGATGGTCAGGCGCGCGATGCGATGATCGCCAGCGATGCCGCGCTGCTGGCCTCTGGGACGGCGGCGCTGGAGTGCATGCTGGCGAAATGCCCGATGGTCGTTGGCTACCGCATGAAGCCGTTTACCTTCTGGCTGGCGAAGCGGCTGGTGAAAACCGATTATGTCTCCTTGCCAAATCTGCTGGCCGGGCGCGAGCTGGTGAAAGAGCTGCTGCAGGATGAATGCGAGCCGCAGGCGCTGGCCGCCGCGTTGAAGCCGCTGCTGGCCGACGGCAAAACCAGCCACGATATGCATGATACTTTCCGCGCGCTGCATCAGCAGATCCGCTGCAACGCGGATGAGCAGGCGGCGGACGCAGTACTGGAGTTAGCAAAATGATGGAGTTCGTCTATCCACATACCCATCTGGTCGCCGGCGTCGATGAGGTTGGCCGTGGGCCGCTGGTCGGCGCAGTGGTCACTGCGGCGGTGATCCTTGATCCGCGCAAGCCGATTGTTGGGCTGAATGACTCAAAGAAATTGAGCGAAAAGCGCCGCCTGGCGCTGTTCGATGAAATCAAAGACAAAGCGCTATGCTGGAGCCTGGGCCGCGCCGAGCCGCATGAAATCGACGAGCTGAACATCCTGCATGCCACGATGCTGGCAATGCAGCGCGCCGTCGCTGGCCTGAGTATTACCCCCGAGTTCGTGCTTATCGATGGCAACCGCTGTCCATCGCTACCGATGCCGTCGCAGGCGGTGGTGAAAGGCGATAGCCGGGTGGCGGAAATCAGCGCAGCGTCTATTCTGGCTAAAGTCACTCGCGACGCCGAAATGGCTACGCTGGATATCGCATTTCCGCAATACGGCTTTGCCCAGCACAAAGGCTATCCTACCGTTGTACATCTGCAAAAGCTGCAGGAACACGGCGCAACAGAGCACCACCGGCGTAGCTTCGGCCCGGTGAAACGCGCGCTGGGTCTGGCGTCCAACTAAGTCACTGGGATCTAAAGATGTCTGAACCACGTTTCGTACACCTGCGGGTGCACAGCGACTATTCCATGATCGATGGGCTGGCGAAAACCGGGCCGCTGGTGAAAAAGGCGGCCGCTTTGGGCATGCCTGCGCTGGCGATCACCGATTTTACCAACCTCTGCGGTCTGGTTAAGTTCTACGGAACGGGCCATGGCGCCGGGATTAAGCCCATTGTCGGCGCTGACTTCCATGTTCAGTGCGATCTGCTGGGCGATGAATTCACTGAACTGACGGTTTTAGCGGCCAACAATACCGGCTATCAGAATCTGACTCTGCTCATTTCTCGTGCCTATCAGCGCGGCTATGGCGCGCTGGGGCCGTGGATCGATCGCGACTGGCTGGTTGAGCATCAGGAAGGGCTGATTCTGCTGTCCGGCGGCCGTAAAGGCGATGTTGGCGTCAGCCTGATCCGCGGAAATATGCCGCTGGTCGAACAGTGTCTCGCCTTCTATGAACAACATTTCCCGGATCGCTACTATCTGGAGCTGATCCGTACCGGTCGTCAGGACGAAGAAAGCTATCTTCACGCCGCGGTTCAACTGGCGGAGGAGCATGGTTTGCCGGTAGTGGCGACCAACGATGTGCGTTTCCTGGAAACCGGCGACTTCGACGCCCATGAAATTCGCGTCGCCATTCACGATGGCTTCACCCTCGACGATCCGAAGCGACCGCGCAACTATTCGCCGCAGCAATATATGCGTAGCGAAGAGGAGATGTGCGAGCTATTTGCCGATATCCCGGAAGCGCTGGAAAACACCGTTGAGATCGCCAAACGCTGCAACGTTACCGTGCGCCTTGGCGAATACTTCCTGCCGCAGTTCCCGACCGGCGACATGACCACCGAAGACTTCCTGGTAATGAAGTCGAAAGAGGGGCTGGAGGAACGTCTCGAATTCCTGTTCCCGGATCCCGAAGAGCGCGCTAAGCGTCGCCCGGAATATGACCAACGTCTGGATGTCGAACTGCAGGTTATCAACCAGATGGGGTTCCCGGGCTACTTCCTGATCGTCATGGAATTTATCCAGTGGTCGAAGGATAACGGCGTGCCGGTAGGGCCGGGACGTGGTTCCGGCGCCGGCTCGCTGGTGGCCTACGCGCTGAAAATTACCGACCTTGACCCGCTGGAGTTTGACCTGCTGTTCGAACGTTTCCTTAACCCGGAACGTGTTTCGATGCCCGACTTCGACGTCGACTTCTGCATGGAGAAACGCGACCAGGTTATTGAGCACGTTGCGGATATGTATGGCCGCGACGCGGTATCGCAGATCATCACCTTCGGTACCATGGCGGCGAAGGCGGTTATTCGCGACGTGGGCCGCGTGCTGGGTCACCCGTACGGCTTTGTTGACCGTATCTCCAAGCTGGTGCCGCCGGATCCTGGCATGACGCTGGCGAAAGCCTTTGAAGCGGAACCACAGCTGCCGGAAATCTACGAAGCGGACGAAGAAGTTAAAGCGCTGATTGATATGGCGCGTAAGCTGGAAGGCGTGACGCGTAACGCCGGTAAGCATGCGGGCGGCGTGGTTATCGCGCCGACCAAAATCACCGATTTCGCGCCGCTGTACTGCGATGAGCAGGGGCTACACCCGGTTACCCAGTTTGATAAGAACGACGTCGAATACGCCGGGCTGGTAAAATTCGACTTCCTCGGCCTGCGTACGCTGACCATCATCAACTGGGCGCTGGAGATGATCAACAAGCGGCGGGCGAAGAACGGCGAAGGGCCGCTGGACATCGCCGCGATCCCGCTGGATGACAAGAAAAGCTTCGACATGCTGCAGCGCTCGGAAACCACCGCGGTCTTCCAGCTTGAATCGCGCGGCATGAAAGATCTGATTAAGCGTCTGCAACCTGACTGCTTCGAAGATATGATCGCGCTGGTGGCGCTGTTCCGTCCGGGCCCGCTGCAGTCGGGGATGGTAGATAACTTTATCGACCGTAAGCACGGCCGTGAAGAGATTTCCTACCCGGACGTCCAGTGGCAGCATGAATGTCTGAAACCTGTACTGGAGCCGACTTACGGCATCATCCTGTACCAGGAACAGGTCATGCAGATAGCCCAGGAGCTCTCCGGTTATACCCTCGGTGGCGCGGATATGCTGCGTCGTGCGATGGGTAAGAAAAAGCCGGAAGAGATGGCCAAGCAGCGCGGCACCTTCGAAGAAGGGGCGAAAAAGCGCGGCGTTGATGGCGAACTGGCGATGAAAATCTTTGACCTGGTGGAAAAATTCGCCGGTTACGGATTTAACAAGTCCCACTCCGCCGCCTATGCGCTGGTCTCCTACCAGACGCTGTGGCTGAAGGCGCACTATCCGGCCGAGTTTATGGCGGCGGTGATGACCGCCGATATGGACAACACCGAGAAGGTGGTGGGTCTGGTCGATGAATGCTGGCGCATGGGCCTGAAAATCCTGCCGCCGGACATTAACTCCGGCCTGTATCATTTCCACGTCAATGATGACGGGGAAATCGTGTATGGTATCGGCGCCATTAAAGGTGTCGGCGAAGGCCCGATTGAAGCGATCATTGAAGCACGTAACAATGGCGGCTATTTCCGCGAGCTGTTTGATCTGTGCGCCCGTACCGATATTAAAAAACTCAATCGCCGGGTACTGGAAAAGCTGATTATGTCCGGGGCGTTCGACCGCCTCGGCCCGCATCGCGCGGCGCTGATGAACTCGCTCAACGATGCGCTGAAAGCCGCCGATCAGCACGCCAAAGCCGAAGCCATCGGCCAGGCGGATATGTTCGGCGTGCTGGCGGAAGAGCCGGAACAAATTGAGCAATCCTACGCCAGCTGCCAGCCGTGGCCGGAGCAGGTGGTGCTGGATGGTGAAAGGGAAACGCTGGGGCTGTATCTGACCGGCCACCCGATTAACCAATACCTGAAAGAGATCGAACGCTACGTTGGCGGCGTGAGACTCAAAGACATGCACCCGACCGATCGTGGTAAAGTGACCACGGCGGCGGGTCTGGTTATTGCTGCGCGGGTAATGGTCACCAAGCGCGGCAATCGTATCGGCATCTGTACGCTGGATGACCGTTCCGGGCGTCTGGAGGTGATGTTATTCACCGACGCGCTGGATAAATACCAGCAGTTGCTGGAAAAAGACCGCATACTTATCGTCAGCGGACAGGTCAGCTTTGATGACTTCAGCGGGGGCCTTAAAATGACCGCCCGTGAAGTCATGGATATTGACGAAGCCCGGGAAAAATATGCTCGCGGGCTTGCTATCTCGCTGACGGACAGGCAAATTGATGACCAGCTTTTAAACCGACTCCGTCAGTCTCTGGAACCCCACCGTTCGGGAACCATTCCAGTACACCTCTATTATCAGAGGGCGGATGCGCGCGCGCGGTTGCGTTTTGGCGCAACATGGCGCGTCTCTCCGAGCGATCGTTTACTCAACGATCTGCGTGGCCTTATCGGCTCGGAGCAGGTGGAACTGGAGTTTGACTAATACAGGAATACTATGAGTCTGAATTTCCTAGATTTTGAACAGCCTATCGCAGAGCTGGAAGCGAAAATCGATTCCCTGACTGCAGTAAGCCGTCAGGATGAGAAACTGGATATTAACATCGATGAAGAAGTGCATCGTCTGCGCGAAAAAAGCGTAGAGCTGACGCGCAAAATCTTCGCCGATCTTGGCGCATGGCAGGTAGCCCAGCTGGCGCGCCATCCACGTCGTCCCTATACCCTGGATTATGTCCGCCTGGCTTTCGACGAGTTTGACGAGCTGGCAGGCGATCGCGCCTACGCTGACGATAAAGCTATCGTTGGCGGTATTGCGCGTCTTGATGGTCGCCCGGTGATGATCATCGGCCATCAGAAAGGCCGTGAGACCAAAGAGAAGATCCGTCGTAACTTTGGTATGCCGGCGCCGGAAGGCTACCGCAAAGCGCTGCGCCTGATGGAAATGGCTGAGCGTTTCAAAATGCCGATCATTACCTTCATCGACACCCCTGGCGCCTATCCGGGCGTTGGCGCGGAAGAGCGCGGCCAGTCGGAAGCGATTGCCCGCAACCTGCGTGAAATGTCGCGTCTGAGCGTGCCGGTTATCTGCACCGTCATCGGCGAAGGCGGCTCCGGCGGCGCGCTGGCGATTGGCGTAGGTGATAAGGTCAACATGCTGCAGTACAGCACCTATTCGGTTATCTCGCCGGAAGGCTGCGCGTCTATTCTGTGGAAAAGCGCGGATAAAGCGCCGCTGGCCGCGGAAGCGATGGGTATCGTTGCGCCGCGCCTCAAAGAGCTGAAGCTGATTGATTCCATCATTCCGGAACCGCTGGGCGGCGCCCACCGTAACCCGGAAGCGATGGCGGCGAGCCTGAAGGCACAGCTGTTGGCCGACCTGGCTGACCTGGATACTCTCAGCGAAGAAGAGCTGCGTAACCGCCGCTATCAGCGTCTGATGAGCTACGGCTACGCCTGATTATTCAGCATCATATTTTCTCTAAGGGGCCGGATTTCCGGCCCCTTTTTTTATCATTTTTTTACTGAGGCAAGATGATGCGCCAATGAGGTGATGTGATTAGCCGATGATGTTCTTCTCCCGCGACACTGCGCTAACTGCCGGGGACAACGCCTGGGCAGACCGTTCACAAGGAAAAGGAGAATAATATTATGGCAATTCATAAAACTGTCGCCTTGAGCGCCGTGGCCGCAGGGATCATGTTAAGTCTGAGCGCCGCACAGGCCGCGCCGCTGCTCAGCGCTACTGAAGCCACCACCATGACAGCCAGCGAGCTGGCGGCAAAAGAAAAAGCATTAACCGATTTTCCATTAATGGATGCGGTGAAGTCTTCCATTCGTACCCTCGATAACGCTTCAGTCGAAAAGATTGAGCCTGGCAGGGCGGCTAACCCGGAAAACGTTAAACGCGTCGAAGGCATGCTCAGCGAGCAGGATTGGGATTATCTGTTCCCGATGCGCGCGCCGGAATATACCTACAGCAACTTCCTGAAGGCGATCGGTAAATTCCCGGCGGTCTGCGGCACCTACACCGATGGCCGTGACAGCGATGCTATCTGCCGTAAATCGCTGGCCACCATGTTTGCCCACTTCGCCCAGGAAACCGGCGGCCACGAAAGCTGGCGCGATATCCCGGAATGGCGCCAGGCGCTGGTCTATCTGCGCGAAGTTGGCTGGACCGAAGGACAAAAAGGCGGCTATAACGGCGAATGTAACCCGGATGTCTGGCAGGGACAGACCTGGCCTTGCGGTAAAGATGCCGATGGCGATTTCCTCAGCTACTTTGGTCGAGGGGCTAAACAGCTCTCCTATAACTACAACTACGGCCCGTTCTCCGAGGCAATGTATGGCGACGTCCGCCCGCTGCTGGATAAACCTGAGCTGGTGGCGGACTCATGGATGAACCTCGCCAGCGCGGTCTTTTTCTTTGTTTATCCGCAGCCGCCGAAACCTTCCATGCTGCACGTCATTGATGGCACCTGGCAGCCGAACGATCGTGATAAGAGCAATGGCCTGGTGCCGGGGTTTGGCGTGAGCATCCAGATCATCAACGGCGGCGTCGAGTGCGGCGGCGCAACGGAAAACGCCCAGTCGCTTAACCGTATTGCCTATTACAAAGAGTTCGCCAACTACCTCAAAGTGCCTATTGCCGATGATGAAGTGCTGGGTTGTAAGAACATGAAGCAGTTTGATGAAGGCGGAGCCGGCGCGCTGCCCATCTACTGGGAACAGGATTGGGGATGGGATCCGAACAGCGCAGACGGCAAAACCAATGCCTGCCAGCTGGTGAGCTATCAGACACCGTACAGCGCGTTCAAAGAGGGGGATTACAGCAAATGCGTTCAGCATTACTTCAACGTGACCGTGGTTGATGATGCGGGCAGCGATGGCGCGTCTGATAAGACAGATGACACGACACCAGCGCCTCAAGTGAACGTCGCGCCGGTGGCGCGTATTGCCGGCCCGGTGGGCGCTGTTGAAGCTGGCAGCCTGGTGTCGCTGAGCGGGGAAGGGTCTACCGATGCTAACGGCGACAAGCTGAACTATCGCTGGATGTCGCAGGATGGACAGACGTTAAGCGGCGCGGATAAAGCGGTGATCAATTTCAGCGCCCCACAGAGCGATAAAGATGCCCAGTATGTGGTTAGCCTGACCGTTAGCGATGGCAGTTTATCCAGTACGGCCACCTATACTCTCAATGTGAAGGCGAAGGCGGCGGATGAAGCGAAGGATGAGCCGGCTGGCGACAGCGGCGCCATCAGTTATCCGGCGTGGAGCGCCAGCCAGAGCTGGAAACCGGGTGATATCGTCAATAACCACGGCGCGCTTTTCCAGTGTAAACCGCTGCCGGAAGGGGCCTGGTGCAACGTAGCGCCAACCTACTACGAACCGGGCGCAGGTCTGGCCTGGGGAGATGCGTGGAAGGCGCTGTAATTATCGTTTTACTCTGATTCAGGACTAAGATAAATCCGCCAGTGCTAAGCACTGGCGCGATTGATATTATGCTTACCTTAGGTAAATCCAGGAGGAAAGCGTGAATATCATCGCCATCATGGGGCCCCACGGCGTCTACCATAAAGACGAACCGATCAAAGAGCTGGAAGCCGCTCTGCGGAAGCAAGGATTCCAGACTATCTGGCCGCAAAACAGCGCCGACCTGCTGCAGTTTATCGAACACAATCCGCGCATCTGCGGCGTTATCTTCGACTGGGATGAGTACAGCGTTGATTTATGTAGCGATATCAATCGTCTGAACGAATACCTGCCGCTGTATGCTTTTATCAATACGCACTCGACGATGGACGTCAGCAGCCAGGACCTGCGCATGGCGCTATGGTTCTTTGAATATGCGCTGGGGCTGGCGGAAGATATCGCTACTCGTATTCGTCAGTATACCAACGAGTATCTGGACAACATCACGCCGCCATTTACCAAAGCGTTATTTAACTATGTGCAGGAGGGAAAATATACCTTTTGCACTCCCGGACACATGGCGGGAACCGCCTACCAGAAAAGCCCGGTCGGCTGCCTGTTTTATGATTTCTTCGGCGGTAATACGCTGAAGGCTGATGTTTCTATCTCCGTTACCGAACTGGGGTCGCTGCTGGACCATACCGGCCCGCATCTGGAAGCGGAAGAGTATATCGCCCGCGCCTTTGGCGCCGAGCAGAGCTACATGGTGACCAACGGTACCTCGACTTCAAATAAAATTGTCGGCATGTATTCGGCGCCTGCCGGCAGTACGCTGCTTATCGATCGTAACTGTCATAAATCGCTGGCGCATCTGCTGATGATGAGCGATATCGTGCCGCTATGGCTAAAACCGACGCGTAACGCGCTGGGGATCCTCGGCGGCATTCCGAAACGGGAATTTACCCGCGACAGCGTCCAGCGCAAAGTTGAGACAACTCGCGGCGCGCAGTGGCCGGTGCATGCGGTGATCACCAACTCCACCTATGACGGCCTGTTGTATAACACCACCTGGATTAAACAGACTCTCGACGTGCCGTCGATCCACTTTGATTCCGCCTGGGTGCCTTATACCCACTTCCACCCGATTTATCAGGGCAAAAGCGGCATGAGCGGCGACCGCGTACCGGGGAAAGTGATCTTCGAAACCCAGTCGACGCATAAAATGCTGGCGGCGCTGTCGCAGGCTTCGCTTATCCATATTAAAGGCAGCTACGATGAAGATACCTTCAATGAAGCCTTTATGATGCATACCTCTACCTCGCCAAGCTATCCGATCGTCGCCTCGATAGAAACCGCGGCGGCGATGCTGCGCGGTAACTCCGGTAAACGCCTGATTCAGCGTTCCATCGAGCGTGCGCTGCACTTCCGTAAGGAGGTTCAGCGCCTGCGTGAGGAGGCCGACGGCTGGTTCTTTGATATCTGGCAACCGGAAGAGGTTGAGGAGGCGCAGTGCTGGCCGGTTTCGCCGGGAGAAACGTGGCACGGTTTCCAGGATGCCGATGCCGACCATATGTTCCTCGATCCGGTCAAAGTTACCATTCTTACGCCGGGGATGGACGAGCAGGGCAATATGGCGGAAGAGGGGATCCCGGCGGCGCTGGTGGCGAAATTCCTCGATGAGCGCGGCGTAGTGGTGGAGAAAACCGGGCCGTACAATCTGCTGTTCTTGTTCAGTATCGGCATTGATAAAACCCGGGCGATGGGCCTGCTGCGCGGTCTGACCGAGTTTAAACGCGCCTACGATCTCAACCTGCGGGTGAAAAACATGTTGCCGGATCTCTATGCCGAGGATCCGGACTTCTACCGCAATATGCGCATCCAGGATCTGGCGCAGGGGATCCACCGCCTGATCCGCCAGCATCAGCTCTCACAGCTGATGCTGCGGGCCTTTGACGTGCTGCCGGAGATGAAAATGACCCCGCATCAGGCCTGGCAGCGACAGATTAAGGGCGAAGTCGAAACCATCGAACTGGAGAATCTGGTGGGGCGTATTTCGGCAAACATGATCCTGCCGTATCCGCCTGGCGTGCCGCTGCTGATGCCGGGCGAGATGATCACCGAAGAGAGCCGCGCGGTGCTCGACTTCCTGTTGATGCTCTGTTCGATCGGTCGCCACTACCCAGGTTTTGAAACCGACATCCACGGGGCCAAACGCGACGAAGACGGCGTCTACCGTGTACGAGTCTTAAAAAATAATTAGGGGCTTGCGCGGCGGCGGGCGGCGCGAGTAACGTGTTGGGCTTCAACAGGAGGAGAGCAACCATGCTGGGTTTAAAACGAGTTCACCATATTGCCATCATCGCGACAGATTACGCGAAGAGCAAAGCGTTCTATTGCGACATCCTCGGGTTTACGCTGCAGAGCGAGTTCTACCGCGCCGAGCGTGATTCGTGGAAGGGCGACCTGGCGCTGAACGGCGAGTATGTCATCGAGCTGTTTTCGTTCCCGTTCCCTCCTGCGCGCCCCAGCCGTCCGGAGGCCTGTGGTCTGCGCCACCTGGCGTTTAGCGTCGACGATATTGATGCCGCGGTTGCGCATCTGCAGGCGCACGGCGTCGCCTGCGAGGCTATCCGCATCGATCCGTTTACCGATAAGCGCTTCACCTTCTTCAACGATCCCGACGGCCTGCCGCTGGAGATTTACCAACAGTAATACTTGCCAGAACCAGCCCTGGCGCGTAACGTGCCGGGCTATCTCTTCTTAGCTGCGTACGCACGATCATGACGCCGGATATTGCCTCATCGCTTCGACCACATCGTCAGTTTCTGCTGGCCTTCAGCGGCGGCCTGGACTCAACCGTCCTGCTGCACCGGCTGGTACGCTGGCGCCAGCGCGAGCCAGCGATTCAGCTGCGCGCGATTCACATTCACCACGGCCTGAGCGCCAACGCTGACCATTGGGTTGAGCATTGCGAACAGATTTGCCAGCAATGGCAGGTACCGTTACAGGTGGTGCGCGTGACGCTGGCGGATGAGGGGTTGGGGATTGAAGCGCATGCTCGCCAGGCGCGCTATCAGGCTTTCCGTGAGGCGCTGCTGCCAGGCGAGGCGTTATTGACGGCACAACATCTCGACGACCAATGCGAGACCTTCCTGCTGGCGCTTAAGCGCGGTAGCGGCCCGACCGGCTTGTCGGCGATGGCCGCCAGTAGCGAGTTCGCTGGCGGAAAATTGCTGCGTCCGCTGCTCAGTGAGAGCCGTGAATCCCTGCATCAATGGGCGCTGACTCATCAACTGCGGTGGATTGAAGACGAAAGTAATCAGGACGATGCGTACGATCGTAACTTTCTGCGTCTGCGTGTGGTACCGCTGCTGAGCGAGCGCTGGCCGCATTTTGCCGAGGCTGTCGCCCGCAGTGCCAGCTTATGTGGCGAACAGGAACAGTTGCTCGATGAAATGCTGTCGGCAGAACTTGCCGCGCTGGTTGATGAGCGTGGTTCTCTGGCGATAGAACCGCTGAGCGCGATGAGCGCGCCGCGTCGTGCGGCGTTGCTGCGCCGCTGGCTGGCTTCCCAACAGGCGCCGATGCCGTCGCGCGAAATGCCGGAGCGCATCTGGCAGGAAGTGGCGCTGGCGCGTGAAGACGCCGCGCCTTGCCTGCGGTTAGGCGGTTTTGCCGTTCGGCGCTACCAGCAGCGCCTGTTTTGGGTAAAGCATCTGGCAAGCCTGGCGGAACGGGAAATACCTTGGGGCGATGCGACTAAAGCGCTGACGCTACCGGAAGCGCTGGGAGAACTGGCATTGCAGTCCGGCGGGCCGCTACGCGCGCCACGCGCGGATGAGTCGGTATCGATACGTTTTCGCGCCAGCGGTAATCTGCACATTGTTGGGCGTCAGGGTGGCCGTAAGCTTAAGAAAATCTGGCAGGAAATGGCGGTCGCGCCCTGGCGTCGCGACGCCACGCCGCTGCTGTTTTATGGCGAAACCTTGATTGCCGCAGCCGATGGGCTGTTTGTCACCAGAGAGGGGCAAGTACAGGAAGGCGAAGGGTTACAGCTGATATGGCGGAAAACGGGCGGCTAAGCCGCCCGGTGGGCTTCAGGATTCGCTGACCACCACGGTGCCGATTTCCGGGTGGCTGAAACTGGCGATTTTATCCAGGCGTAGCTCGCGGACGTTACCGGCAAGTTCTACCACCAGATACTCGACATTTTTACGCGAGATAAGATCGCTCGCTTTGGCCTGTAGCTGTTCACCATCTTTCAGGGCCAGCGCCAGCACCAGGTGATGCTGGCAGGCAAGTTCGAGGTTGTCATAATCATCGCAGTTAATGGGTTGATAAGTATCATTCATTGACATAATCGCTCACCAATAAGTTTGCCGCCGCATAAGCGGCCTTTTCCCTGACTGACTCCGAAAGGGCCTGATCCGCCGCAACCTCATTTAATACTTTCAACACGCAGCCCAGCGCATCCGGGATATACCCTAAGTCTCCGCTGGCTATTTCCGCATACCGCTTGCGTATTAACTCACAATATTGATCCACATGCCCTCCTGTCAGCGTTCTGACTTAACCGTGGGATGCAAGTTTAAGCCTACGAAGATAAACTCTGTTTAGCAAGGTGACTATACCATAGTCATCTAAGCAATATCAGCAGGATGAAAGGAGTACCTGCGATTGCCGACAGCCTTTTGTCGCCAGTTTCGCTACAATGTACGCCATTTTTTTCAGGAGTTTATTCATGGCGCTGAAAGCGACGATTTATAAAGCTGTGGTTAATGTTGCCGATTTAGATCGCAACCAGTTTCTGGATGCTAACCTGACGCTGGCGCAACATCCCTCAGAAACCCAGGAGCGTATGATGCTGCGTCTGCTGGCGTGGATTAAATATGCCAACGAACGTCTGCAGTTTACCCGCGGGTTGTCCTCGGATGATGAACCGGAGCTGTGGCAGTTGAACGACCATTTGGGTGTTGATCTGTGGATTGAGCTGGGGCTGCCGGACGAGAAGCGCCTCAAGAAAGCCTGCTCGCGGGCGCAGGAGGTGGCGCTGTTTGCCTATAATAGCCGGGCGGCTGAAATCTGGTGGCAGCAAAATCAGAACAAGCTTGCGGCGTATCCGAAGCTGACTATCTGGTATCTTGATGATACGCAGCTGGCGCAGCTAAGTGCTTTTGCCGATCGCACTATGACGCTGCAGGCAACCCTGCAGGACGGCGGTATCTGGTTATCCGACGATCGGAATAATCTGGAAATTCATTTAACGGCCTGGCAGCAGCCGGCATGATAACGATTAGCCGCAGCGTTTCCATCCCGGATGAGGAGATCTCGCTTACCGGGGTCCGCGCACAGGGGGCGGGCGGTCAGCATGTGAATAAGGCCTCGACGGCGATTCACTTACGTTTTGATATTAAAGCATCGAGCCTGCCTGAGTTTTATAAAGAACGCCTGCTCGCCGCCAGTCACCACTTAATTTCTGCTGACGGTGTGGTTATCATTAAGGCTCAGGAATATCGTAGCCAGGAGATGAACCGCGAAGCGGCGATCTCGCGACTGGTTACGCTGATAAAAGAATTAACCGCAGTGCAAAAAAGCCGCCGGGAGACGCGACCGACTCGGGCGTCAAAAGAGCGACGACTTGCCTCCAAGGCGCAAAAGTCCTCAGTCAAAGCGCTGCGTGGGAAGGTTCGCCATTGAGCGGCGTGGCGGACGGGTGGAATGGATTATAAGGAATTCACAGTGAAGAAAATTGTATTTTCGCTCGCAGCGGCCTGTTCGCTCTTTGCGCTGTTTGGCTGCAATCATCGCGCTGAGGTGGAGACGGTTCAGCCGGCGGCGATGGAAGAGCTGAAACCGATGCAGCAAAGCTGGCGCGGTATTTTGCCTTGCGCGGATTGCGAAGGGATTGAGACCTCTTTGTTCCTTGAGAAAGATGGCACCTGGGTTATGAACGAACGTTATCAGGGCGTTAGCCGCGAGCCGTCATCTTTCGCTTCATATGGTACCTGGGCGCGTACCGCCGATAAACTGGTATTGACCAACAGCAAAGGCGAGAAATCTTACTATCGGGCGAAAGGCGACAAGCTGGAAATGCTCGATCGCGACGGCAATCCGATTAAATCAACGCTGAATTATACGCTTGAGCCTGTGAAGGCCAGCCTGCCGACGACGCCAATGGCGATGCGCGGGATGTATTTCTATATGGCGGATGCGGCAACCTTTACCGATTGCGTGACCGGTAAAACGATCGCGGTCGCGAATAACGCCCAGCTTGAGCGCGATTATGCCGCCGCGCGCGGTACCGATACTCGTCCGGTGCTGCTGGTGGTTGAAGGACATTTCACCCTTGAAGCAAACCCGGATACCGGCGAGATGATGAAAACGCTAATGACGGATAAAGACAGTAAATTTATTCCGGGTAAAGACTGCGGTAATTAATTCTTGCAGTTGCTATAAAAAAGGCCTCGCTATTGCGAGGCCTTTTAGCTTTTAAGGGGAAATTACCCCTTAATCTGCTGCACCAGGTAATTCACGATATCCCCGGTCTTAATCAGCTGCTTCTCGCCGTTGCGACGATGTTTGTATTCGATATCATCGTTGTCGAGGTTACGGTCGCCGAGCACGATGGTGTGAGGAATACCGATCAGCTCCATATCGGCGAACATCACGCCCGGACGCTCTTTACGGTCGTCCATCAGCACGTCGATGCCATGCGCACGCAGCTCGACGTACAGCTTCTCGGCCAGCTCCTGCACGCGATAGGACTTGTGCATGTTCATCGGCAGAATAGCGACCTGGAACGGCGCGATGGCGTCCGGCCAGATAATCCCGCGATCGTCAAAGTTCTGCTCAATAGCGGCGGCCACCACGCGGGTCACCCCAATACCGTAGCAACCCATGGTCAGAATCTGGTTACGGCCATCTTCGCCCTGCACCGCGGCATTCATTGCCTGAGAGTACTTGGTGCCCAGCTGGAAGATGTGGCCGACTTCGATACCGCGTTTGATAAGCAGGGTACCTTTGCCGTCCGGGCTCGGGTCGCCGGCAACGACATTACGAATATCAGCAACTTCCGGAGTCGCGACGTCGCGATCCCAATTAATGCCGAAATAGTGTTTGCCATCGATGTTAGCGCCGGCGGCGAAATCGCTCATTGCCGCGACGGTACGGTCGATAACCACCGGAATCGGCATGTTAACCGGACCGAGAGAACCAGGTCCCGCGTTAACGATAGCGCGGATCTCTTCTTCGCTGGCGAAGGTCAGCGGGCTCGCGACCTGCGGCAGTTTTTCCGCTTTCACTTCGTTGAGCTCGTGATCGCCGCGTACCAGCAGGGCGACCAGCGGGTAGCTGCTATCTTCCACCGCTTTCACCAGCAGGGTCTTCACGGTTTTTTCGATTGGCAGATTGAACTGCTCAACCAGCTCGGCGATGGTTTTCGCGTTCGGCGTGTCTACCAGCGTCATTTCTTGCGTCGCGGCGGCGCGCGGCTCTTTCGGCGCGACGGCTTCGGCAAACTCAATGTTCGCCGCGTAGTCGGAGCTATCAGAGAAGATCACGTCATCTTCGCCGCTCTGCGCCAGCACCTGGAACTCATGAGAAGCGCTACCGCCGATCGAACCGGTGTCAGCCTGTACCGCGCGGAAATCCAGCCCCATACGGCTGAAGATTTTGCTGTAAGCGGTATACATCGCGTCGTAGGTTTCCTGCAGCGATTCCTGAGAGGTATGGAAAGAGTAAGCATCTTTCATCAGGAACTCACGGGAGCGCATCACGCCGAAACGCGGGCGGACTTCATCGCGGAACTTGGTCTGAATCTGATAGAAGTTCAGCGGCAGCTGTTTATAAGAGTTCAGCTCGTTGCGAATCAGGTCGGTAATGACCTCTTCGTGAGTCGGGCCGAGAACGAACGGGCGATCGCCACGATCGGCAATGCGCAGCAGCTCAGGGCCATATTGCTCCCAGCGACCGCTCTCCTGCCACAGTTCAGAAGGCTGAACTACCGGCATTAACACCTCGATAGCACCGGCGTTGTTCATCTCTTCACGCACGATGTTCTCGACTTTTTTCAGAACGCGCACGCCGGTCGGCAGCCAGGTGTACAACCCTGAGGCCAGCTTGCGGATCATCCCGGCGCGCAGCATCAGCTGATGGCTGATGACTTCGGCGTCGGCAGGTGTCTCCTTCAGAGTGGAGAGCAGATATTGGCTAGTACGCATGTTGTTACGGTTCCATTTGGACGATCGGAACAGGCTGGAGAGCCAGCCTGAAACAAAAAAAGTGGTTTAGTTTACCAGTGTGGCAAAGATGCCAAAAGAGAGGAAAATAAAATTAGCGCGGTTCGAGAGAAAAGACTTCAAAACCGTAGGGGATTACCCGCCAGCGCACGTTGAAATCGAGCAGCCAGACGGCGTAGGTTTTCCCTGCTTCTTCCTCTTTACGATAAGCCGGACGCGGATCCTGCGCCAGTACTTCACGGATAAACGCTTTGATATGCGGGTAGCGTTTTTCCAGCGTCAGTAACTGTGCTTCTATTTCCGGCGTAAAGCTGACATTCATGCCTGCCAGCGGCGCCTGCTGCGCATAGCTGGCGCTGGCGTCCGGCAGGGCTTCGGCAAAGGGAAGATAAGGTTTGATATCAACCACCGGCGTACCGTCCACGAGATCGAGGCTGCCAAGTTCCAGTATCACCTGATCCTTCTGGCAGCGAACGCCTTTTAGTTCAACCAGCGACATGCCGATAGGGTTGGGGCGAAACGTCGAGCGGGTTGCAAAGACGCCCATGCGTGCGTTGCCGCCAAGGCGGGGAGGGCGCACGGTCGGACGCCAGCCGCCAGCCATGGTCTGATGAAAGACAAACAGGACCCACAGATGGCTGAAGTTTTCCAGCCCACGCACGGCGTCAGCCTGGTTATAAGGCGCGAGCAGATGCAGCTCTCCGCTGCCGTGTTCAACCAGGCCTGGCTGGCGAGGAACGGCAAACTTCTCTTTATACGGCGAGCGGATGACGCCTATCTGCGCGAACTGAAATGCACTCATTGTGCCGAGACGTTAAGCGCTGAACCCAGGCAAACGGCCTGACGGTAGCAGCCTGGCGTACCGCTGGTCACTTCGCAGCTGTGCAGCAGCACGGCGTTGGCCTTCATTTTGGCCGCGTTGATTTGCATGCGTTTACGGGCGGTCGGGATATTCGGCGGGGAGTCCTGGTTTGAAGCCTGGCATGATTCGCCGCTCACTTCACCCAGATCGCGGAAGGGTTTGCCTACCAGCGCGGCGGCATCGGTATAGATTCTGACCGGCGCGGGACGTGAGACTTTTGGTTTAGCCGTTTCCGTCTGGACTGGCGTGGTTGCGGTGCTTTTAACAGGCTCAACGGGGGATCTGCTTAGCATAGAACAACCGCTTAACATGAGTGCTAACAAACAGACCGGTAAAGCACGCATAGTATTTCCTCAATGAATTATAAACAGGGCGCTATTGAATCAGGTGCTTGCATAAATGACAAGACGGGCATAAAGCCCGTCCTGAATGATATTACGCTGAAAGCAGATTACCAGCCTTTCACTGCGCCGCCGTTAAAGATTTTGTTAGCGGCTTCGTAAACTTCATCGCTTTGGTAAGCCTGAACAAATTTCTTAACATTTTCCGCGTCTTTATTATCTTCGCGGGCGACGATCAGGTTTACGTACGGCGAGTTTTTGTCTTCAACGAAGATACCGTCTTTCGCCGGCGTCAGGCCAATCTGGCTGGCGTAAGTGGTGTTGATGACCGCCAGAGCGATCTGCGCGTCGTCCAGAGAACGCGGCAGCTGCGGCGCTTCCAGCTCAACAATCTTCAGGTTTTTCGGGTTCTCAACCACGTCCAGAGACGTCGGCAGCAGACCTACGCCTTCTTTCAGTTTAATCAGGCCCACTTGCTGCAGCAGCAGCAGGGAACGGCCGAGGTTGGTCGGATCGTTCGGAACGGCAATCTGTGAGCCCGGCTGCAGTTCGTCCAGAGATTTGATTTTCTTCGAGTAGCCAGCGATCGGATAGACGAAGGTGTTGCCGACGGAAACCAGTTTATAACCGCGGTCTTTAATCTGCTGATCGAGATACGGTTTGTGCTGGAAGGCGTTAACGTCGATGTCGCCTTTGCTCAGCGCTTCGTTCGGCAACACGTAGTCGTTGAAGGTCACCAGCTCAACGTCGAGGCCATACTTCTCTTTTGCCACTTTCTGCGCGACTTCAGCAACCTGCTGTTCCGCGCCGACGATTACGCCGACTTTAATATGGTTAGGATCTTTTTCATCCTGACCGCAACCCACCAGAGCCAGAGAACCGATTAATGCGCCAACTGCCGCAAAGGTTTTGAAATTAAAGGCCATGTTATTTCCTTCCTGTAAGAATTAGTGTTGTGTGTCAATAACGTTATTTGTGAGTCACAGCCCGGACGATACGATCGCCTGAGAATTGAATTAAATAAACCAGAATAACCAGCAATACCAGCACGGTATTCATTACCGTCGCGTTATAGCCGATGTAGCCGTACTGATAGCCAATCTGACCCAGACCACCGGCACCCACCGCACCGCCCATCGCAGAATAGCCCACGAGGGTAATAAGCGTGATGGTAGCGGCGTTCACCAGACCCGGTAATGCTTCAGGTAGCAGGACCTTACGCACGATCTGCAGCGGCGTTGCGCCCATCGCGCGTGAGGCTTCGATAAGCCCGGTCGGGATCTCGAGCAGCGCGTTTTCCACCATACGTGCGATAAACGGCGCGGCGCCGACCGTTAACGGCACAATCGCTGCCTGCAGGCCGATTGAGGTACCAACGATCACGCGGGTAAACGGAATCATCCACACCAGCAGAATAATGAATGGAATCGAGCGGAAGATATTAACCAGCGCCGATAGCGTACGATACAGTCGGGCGTTGGCGGCAATCTGCCCCGGACGGGTAACGTACAGCAGTACCCCGACCGGCAAGCCGAGCACAAAGCCAAAGAAGCCGGAGACAAACGTCATAGCCAGCGTTTCCCACACGCCGCGAACCAGCAGCCAGATCATTGGTTCAGACATATCCCAGTACCTCTACTTTTACATGATGTTCCTGCAGCCAGGCGATCGCCGCCTGGGTATCTTCCGGTGTGCCGTGCATTTCGGTCAGCATGATGCCGAACTTCACTCCGCCGGCGTAATCCATCTGCGCGCTAATAATGTTGTTATTCACATTAAAGCGGCGGGCGGTTTCCGACAGCAGCGGCGCATCGACGGAATGGCCGGTGAACTCCATACGCAGCATCGGCACGCTGTCAGGCAGCGGGGTGGGCTTCAGGCGTGCCTGATAGTCATCTGGAATATCCAGATGCAGGGTAGACTGAATGAACTGCTGAGCCAGCGGCGTCTTAGGATGCGAGAAGACTTCGCTCACGGTGTCCTGCTCGATCAGTTGACCGTTACTAATGACCGCCACGCAGTCGCAGATACGTTTAACCACGTCCATTTCATGGGTGATCAATAGAATGGTCAGCCCCAGACGACGGTTGATGTCTTTTAACAGTTCGAGGATTGAACGGGTCGTTGCCGGGTCGAGCGCGCTGGTGGCTTCATCGCACAGTAGCACTTTTGGGTTACTGGCCAGCGCGCGGGCAATCGCCACGCGCTGTTTCTGGCCACCGGAGAGGTTTGCCGGATAGCTGTCGTGCTTATCGCCAAGACCAACCAGGTCCAGCAGTTCATTAACGCGGCGTTTGATTTCCGCCGGCGGCGTGTTGTCCAGCTCAAGCGGCAGCGCCACGTTGCCGAAAACGGTACGTGAAGCAAGCAAGTTAAAGTGCTGGAAGATCATTCCAATCTGACGGCGTGCGCGAGTCAGTTCTTTTTCAGTCAGTGCGGTGAGTTCCTGGTTATCAACCTGCACGCTGCCTTCGGTTGGGCGTTCCAGCAGGTTAACGCAGCGAATCAGCGTACTTTTACCTGCGCCGGAAGCGCCGATCACGCCGTAAATTTGCCCGGCAGGGACATGCAGGCTGACATTGTTCAGCGCCTGTATGGTGCGGTTCCCCTGCTGGAACACTTTGGTAATATTCGAAAGTTTAATCATCAGTTATTTATTATCGTTTAGCCGTTTGCCGTGGCATTTTCTTCTGCCGTGTGCAGGCGATGCCTGTCAATGAAATGGATGTTAAGGCATCCAGACGTCTAAATCAATCTGACTCTTTATAATGAGCACTTTCTTGCATGGCGAAACATGCGATACTAACGGCATTAGCCTTTATCAGGAGCAAACCGGTGGCAAAGTCTGTACCCGCAATTTTTCTCGACCGTGACGGCACGATTAATATCGATCATGGTTACGTCCACGAAATCGACAACTTTGAGTTTATCGACGGCGTCATTGATGCCATGCGTGAACTAAAGGCAATGGGATTTGCGTTAGTGCTGGTGACCAACCAGTCAGGCATCGCGCGCGGTAAATTCACGGAAGCGCAATTTGAGACCCTCACCGAATGGATGGACTGGTCGCTGGCAGACCGCGGCGTGGATCTCGACGGTATCTATTATTGTCCGCATCATCCGCAGGGGAGCGTTGAAGAGTTCCGCCAGACCTGCGATTGCCGCAAGCCGCATCCGGGGATGCTCATTTCCGCACGCGATTTCCTGCATATTGATATGGCTGCTTCTTATATGGTGGGCGATAAACTCGAAGACATGCAGGCGGCTGCGGCGGCGAATGTCGGAACGAAAGTGCTGGTGCGTACCGGTAAGCCGGTTACCGCAGAAGCGGAAAGCGCCGCGGATTGGGTGCTAAATAGCCTGGCGGACCTGCCTGCGGCTATCAAAAAGCAGCAAAAATAAGCGTTACGTATAAAAGATGAGCGGTTGAAATAAAAATGTATTTTTCCGCTTGTCATTCCCGGCGGGCTCCCTATAATGCGCCTCCATCGACACGGCGGATGTGAATCACTTCACACAAACAGCCGGTTCGGTTGAAGAGAAAAATTCTGAAATTCAGGGTTGACTCTGAAAGAGGAAAGCGTAATATACGCC
>NZ_JAQIRG010000009.1:0-242903 GCF_050600725.1 Klebsiella sp. 141251 | reverse complement strand
GACTTGGTATTCATTTTTCGTCCGAGGACGTTAAGAATCCATGTCACTTTGAGTGCCCACACAGATTGTCTGATAAATTGTTAAAGAGCAGTTGCGACGCGCTTTAGCGCTCTGTCGCGAGGTGGCGTATATTACGCTTTCCTCTTTCAGAGTCAACCCTGAATTTCAGAATTTTTCTCTTCAACCGAACCGGCTGTTTGTGTGAAGTGATTCACATCTGCCGTGTCAGTGGGTGCGCATTATAGGGAGCTGCTGAGATATAGCAAGCCTTAAAATACAAAAAACTTATCAAGCGCTCATTAATTAAACTTTTCACGTTTATCCTCGTTAAGACAGAACCGATAAAACCCAGTATTCATGCGGCCTGCAGCGCATTCTCTACCGAAACTACTTTTTTGCGAAAACGCGATTTTTCTCGTTCACCCACCGCCGCTATCACGCCAATGGTGAATTAAGCACCACTCTTGACCCATGACAAAGCGCTCAACTTCCTCTCCTTTCTATAATCAGAGCCGTTTCTTCCTATTGGTAATAATCTATGGCTTATCAACTCAACATTAACTGGCCCGAGTTTTTAGAGAAGTACTGGCAAAAGCAGCCGGTCGTATTAAAGAAGGCGTTTCCGAACTTCATCGACCCCATTACGCCAGACGAACTGGCCGGGTTAGCCATGGAGCCGGAAGTCGATAGCCGGCTGGTCAGCCTGGTTAACGGTAAATGGCAGGCCAGTAACGGTCCATTTGAGCATTTCGACGGGCTGGGCGAAAGCGGCTGGTCATTGCTGGCCCAGGCGGTAAACCACTGGCATATGCCGGCCGCCGAACTGGTGCGCCCGTTCCGCGTGCTGCCTGACTGGCGTTTAGACGATCTGATGATCTCCTTCTCCGTCCCCGGCGGCGGTGTGGGCCCGCATATCGATCAGTATGACGTCTTTATTATTCAGGGCATGGGCAGCCGCCGCTGGCGCGTGGGCGATAAGCTGCCGATGCGTCAGTTCTGTCCGCATCCGGCACTGCTGCACGTCGATCCGTTCCCACCGATCATTGATGAAGATCTGGAGCCGGGCGACATCCTCTATATTCCACCGGGATTCCCGCACGACGGCGTGACCCACGAAACGGCACTGAACTACTCCGTCGGCTTCCGCGGGCCAAACGGCCGCGACCTGATCAGCAGCTTCGCCGACTATGTGCTGGAAAACGACCTCGGCGGCGAACACTACAGCGATCCTGATCTCACCTGCCGCGAGCATCCGGGCCGGGTTGAAGAGTATGAACTCGAACGTCTGCGCAACATGATGATCGACATGATTCGCCAACCCGAAGACTTCAAGCAGTGGTTCGGCAGTTTCGTCACCACGCCGCGTCACGAGCTGGACATTGCTCCGGCGGAACCGGCATATGAAGAAGCGGAAGTGGTCGATGCGCTGCTGGGCGGCGAAAAGCTTTCTCGCCTGAGCGGCCTGCGCGTTCTGCATATCGGCGACAGCTTCTTCGTACATAGCGAACAGCTGGATACCACTGATGCCGAGGCGCTGGATGCATTGTGCCGCTATACCTCATTAGGTCAAGAAGAGCTCGGCAGCGGCCTGCAAAATCCGGCATTCGTTAGCGAACTGACGCGCCTGATTAATCAGGGCTACTGGTACTTCGAAGAGTAAGAGAACGGCAATACTGCGGGCAGCCGCCTGGCGCTGCCCGCTATCTCTCAGACATTATCCAGACAACTCGCCCCCATCACCTCCACCACTGATTAGAGAGCTGGAATTTGTTGGCGATGCGCTTTTGCTTCCGCCTGATGGGCAAACGCCTGGCCATTATTCAGCGATTCATGAAATACCGCAGCCTGTTCATGTTCATTCATTTGTGAAAAAGAACGCGGCTGTTTCGGGGAGGCAGGATTGTCGCCCACCTGCGCAAGATGCCCCTGCGCCATCTGCTGATGGGCCGGCGACTGCCCGTTATTTATCATCTCATGCGCCAACGCCGCGTTGTGATGGGTCATTTCCGCAGCATTCGCCACACTTGCTGCAAAAATAACGCTGATAGCCACGATAGTGCGTACTGTGTTCATTCTATTACTCCCTGCAGATTAACAAATAGTGAGTCATCAACAGGAAGGATAAAATAATGGCTCTGTCGCCAGCGTGACCGCATTATGACGAAGCCGTCAGATGAGGTCGTTATTGCGCATATTTTGGTAATACCACAATAAAACGCGTAGATCGTTGATCGGACTGCACCGTCACGCTGCCGTGATGGGCGCTGACAATAGATTTCACAATCGCCAGACCGATGCCGCTGCCCTCGCCTTTGCGCTGGCGCGAGGGGTCGACGCGATAGAAACGGTCAAACAGGCGCGGCAAATGTTCAGCGGCAATCGGCGCGCCGGGGTTCTCCACCACCAGGCGAATCTTCTCGGCGCTTTCGCTCAACTGAATGGTCACCGCCTGGCCGGCAGGGGTATAGCGGATCGCGTTCGACAGCAGGTTGCTGATTGCCCGCCGCAGCATCAGCGGGTCGCCAATCACCCGGCAGTGGCTACCGACAAAACGCAGCGCCACCTCTTTCTCTTCCGCCCACGCTTCAAAGAACTCAAACACCTTATTCACTTCCTCGGCCAGATCCAGCGCCCGCTGTTCAGGGATCAGCTGGTTATTATCCGCCTGGGCGAGGAACAACATATCGCTGACCATCCGCGACATGCGCGAAAACTCTTCGAGGTTGGAATAGAGCACTTCTTCCAGCTCCTGCTGGCTGCGGCTCTGGCTTAAGGCGATTTCGGTTTGCGTCACCAGGTTGGTAATCGGCGTACGGATTTCATGGGCGATATCGGCGGAGAAATTAGACTGGCGGGTAAAGACATCCTCTATCCGCTCCAGCATATGGTTAAACGACAGCGCCAGCCGTTCCAGCTCGATGGGCACCGCCTGTGGGTCAAGGCGTACATCGAGATCCCGCGAGGTAATATTCTGGATCTGGCGGCTGATCTGGCGAATCGGCTTATGCCCCTGATAGACCACAAACAGCACGATGGCGATAATCAACAGGCTGATTATCGACGCCGCGGAAATCAGCTTTGCTTTGAGCTCATTAATATAGTGCAGGTGAAAGTCGATCGATAAAGCCATCAGCAGATGCCAGGCCGGTTTACCGTCCGCCTGTTTGCCCAGCGGCAACATGATTAGCCGCCAGGAGCGGGTCTCCATTTGATGATTATCATGAACCATTTCCCGCGGCTGCGGGTCGGTCCATGAAATCACATTACCGTCGCGCAACTTCATCGCCAGCCCCGGCGTGCTCATAATATGGCTGAGTTCCGGGCCGTCTGGCGACTGAAACAGAATATTGCCCTCGGCATCATCCAGACAGATAAAGACGTTAGCGTAGCCGCCGATCACGTTTTTTAAGATCTCCAGCCGCCGCTCCTGCGGATAGTCGGCATGGTTGAGCACCGTCTCAAGCGTGGTACTGAGCTGCTTGAGGTCGTGAACGTCGCGCTCTTCAAAGTGAGCCTTCACCGAATGGATCATGATCCAGGTGAAGGCAAAGAAAGCGATGATGGTGGCGAGGCTGATAAAGAAGGTCAGCCGGGTGGCCAACGAAAAGGGGCGCTTAGCGGCCATCCGGCACCTCAAGCATATAGCCGACGCCGCGCACGGTCTGGATAAGCTTCGGCTCGAAGTCGTTATCGATTTTGGCGCGCAGCCGCTTCACCGCCACGTCGATGGCGTTAGTGTCGCTGTCGAAATTCATATCCCACACCTGCGACGCGATCAGCGAGCGGGGTAGCACCTCGCCCTGATGGCGCAAGAAGAACTCCAGCAGAGTGAATTCTTTACTGGTCAGGGTGATACGAGTCGCGCCGCGCATCACCTTGCGGCTGACCAAATCAACGCTGAGATCGGCCGCCTGAAACTGGCTTTCTACTATTACCGCCGCCCCGCGACGCAGCAGAGTACGTACCCGCGCCAGCAGTTCCGCAAAAGCAAAGGGCTTCACCAGATAGTCGTCGGCGCCCAGCTCCAGCCCCTTCACCCGATGCTCGATAGTGCCAAGCGCGGTGAGCAGCAGGATCGGCATCCCTTTATTGGCGGCGCGCAGCATGCGCACGATATCCCAGCCGTTGACGTCCGGCAGCATGATATCGAGGATCAGCAGATCGTAATCGCTGGTCATCGCCAGGTGATAACCGTTAAGGCCGTTGTCGGCCAGGTCGACGACTAATCCGGCTTCGGTAAGACCTTTGGTCAGGTACTCCCCGGTTTTCTTCTCATCTTCGACAATCAAAATCTTCACGGCTGGCTCCTTCACGCGCGCTCTGTGCGGGTATTCAATTTTAGAGGAGCCCCTCCGGATAGCAATGAAATATCAGGAAAATGACAGCTTTGTCATTTTCCTGTCACGCGTTGAACAGAGCCCGCTGCGTAAAGTATCCGCCATTGATAAATCGCCGAAAACCGTCTGTCGCCATGCGCCCAATTAAGCTTCTTTCTCTCAGCGTGATATTCGCCTTAACAGGCTGTCTGTCACTTGCTCCGGACTACCAGCGCCCCGCAGCGCCGGTGCCGCAGCAGTTCTCTCTCAGCCAGAACAAACTGGTTACTGCGACAGCGGGCTACCAGGAGACTGGTTGGCGCACCTTTTTCGTCGACCCACAGGTAAAAAGCCTGATTAGTACCGCGCTGACCAACAATCGCGATCTGCGGATGGCGACGCTGAAAGTGCAGGAGGCCCGCGCCCAGTACCGGGTCACCGACGCCGACCGCTACCCGCAGCTTAACGGCGACGGCAGCACCACCTATGGCGGCAAGCTCAAAGGCGACACCACCACCAGCAGCGATTATGCCGCTGGCTTGAATCTCAGCTACGACCTCGACTTCTTTGGCCGGTTGAAAAACCTTAGCGAGGCCGACCGACAGAACTTCTTCGCCAGCGAAGAGGCGCGGCGCGCGGTGCATATCCTGTTGATTGCTAACGTTTCACAAAGCTACTTCAATCAGCGGCTGGCGGCGGCGCAGCTGCAGGTGGCGAACGACACCTTACAGAACTATCAGCAGTCTTACGCCTTCGTCGAAAAACAGCTGCTGACCGGCAGCACCACCGTTCTGGCGCTGGAACAGGCGCGCGGCATGATCGAAAGCACTCGCGCCGATATCGCCAAACGGCAAGGTCAACTGGCGCAGGCCAATAACGCCCTGCAACTACTGCTCGGCAGCTATCAACGGCTGCCGGACGATAGCGCCAGCAGCGCGGTGGATCTGAAAGGCGTAACCCTGCCGCCGTCGCTCTCCTCAGAGATCCTGTTGCAGCGGCCGGATATTTTAGAGGCCGAACACAGCCTGTTGGCAGCCAACGCCAATATCGGCGCCGCGCGGGCGGCTTTCTTCCCATCGATTACCCTGACCAGCTCGCTCTCCGGTAGCAGCAGCGAGCTCTCCAGCCTGTTTAACGCCGGCAGCGCGATGTGGAACTTCATCCCCAAAATCGAACTGCCGATTTTCAACGCCGGGCGTAATCAGGCCAACCTCGATCTGGCGGAGATCCGCCAGCAGCAGCAGGTGGTCAACTATGAGCAAAAAATACAGTCCGCCTTTAAAGAGGTGGCCGACGCGCTGGCCCTGCGCCAAAGCCTGGCCGATCAGATTGCCGCCCAGCAGCGCTATCTCGCTTCACTAAATATCACCCTGCAGCGCGCGACTGCGCTCTATCGTCACGGCGCGGTCAGCTACATCGAAGTCCTGAGCGCCCAGCGCGACATTTTCACCACCCGACAAACCCTGCTGGAACTCAACTATTCCCGTCAGGCTAATGAAATCACCCTGTTCACCGCCCTCGGCGGCGGCTGGATGGAATAACCCGAGGAGTCTTGATTATGAATTCACTGTCTAAAATCGCCCTGTTCACCCTGTTCTCTGGCGCAGTGTTCGCGGCCCAGGCCGCCGACCCGCACGCCGGTATGGCAATGCACGAACAGCCCGCAGCCACGCAGACGCAAAGCATCACTGGCAAAGGCGTCATTAAAGCCATTGACATGGATAGTAAAAAAATCACCATCGCCCACGACGCCATCCCGGCGGTGAACTGGCCGCCGATGACCATGCGCTTCACCATCACCCCGCAGACGCAGCTCAACAATGTGAAGAACGGCGACAGCGTGGACTTCACCTTCGTTCAGCAGGGCAATCTGTCGCTGTTACAGGATATCCGCGCCCAATAACGGCCCGGCGACGGTAGGCTCCTCAACAACTGAATGGACGACACATGGCATCCCTGACACTGAAAAATACGGCTCTGATCCTCGGCAGCATGGTAATTGGCGGCGCGCTTACCGCGGCGCTGTATACCCGACTGACGCCGCCCCTGACTAGCGCATCCGCGACCGAGCAGCAGCGCAAAGTGCTGTTCTGGTACGACCCGATGTACCCGAATACTCGCTTTGATAAACCGGGTAAATCGCCGTTTATGGATATGGATCTGGTGCCGAAATACGCTGATGAGGAGAGTGCCGCCGCCGGTGCGCCGGGGGTGCGTATCGACCCGACGCAGACCCAGAATCTCGGCGTAAAAACCGCCGCGGTCAGCCGCGGGCCGTTGCGCTACGCCCAGACCTTCCCGGCCAACATCAGCTATAACGAGTATCAGTACGTGATTATGCAGGCGCGGGCGGCGGGCTTTATCAATAAAGTCTATCCGCTGACCGTCGGCGACAAAGTCAAGCAAGGCACGCCGTTACTCGAGCTGACCATCCCGGACTGGGTGGAAGCGCAGAGCGAATATCTGTTGTTGCAGGAGACCGGGGGCACCGCCACGCAGGTCGAGGGGATCCTCGAGCGTTTGCGCCTCGCCGGAATGCCTGATGACGATATCCGCCGCCTGAAAACCACACGTAAAATCCAGACCCGCTTTACCCTCAAAGCGCCGATCGATGGCGTTATTACCGCCTTCGATCTGCGCGCCGGAATGAATATCGCCAAAGATAATGTGGTGGCGAAAATTCAGGGCATGGACCCGGTGTGGGTCAGCGTGGCGGTGCCGGAATCCATCGCCTGGCTGATTAAAGACGCCTCGCAGTTCGCCATTCAGGTTCCCGCCTGGCCGGGAAAAACCTTCAGCATCAACAAATGGACCATTCTCCCCAGCGTCGATAGCGCCACCCGTACCCTGCAGCTGCGCCTGCAGGTCAACAACCCGGATGAAGCGCTGAAGCCGGGGATGAACGCCTATCTGAAACTGACCAGCGAAAGCGCGCCGATGCTGCTGATCCCATCAAAAGCGTTGATCGACAGCGGCAGCGAGCAGCGAGTGATTACCGTGGATAACGAGGGGCGCTTCGTGCCGAAACGCGTGCAGGTATTCCATGAATCCGCCGGCGTTACGGCCATTCGCAGCGGTCTGCAGGAGGGCGAAAAAGTCGTCGCCAGCGGCCTGTTCCTGATCGACTCGGAAGCCAATATCTCCGGCGCGCTGGAGCGCATGCGCGCGCAGGCTTCTGATGTCACGGCTCCTGCCGCCCACGCGCACTGAGGAACGGAACAATGATTGAATGGATTATCCGCCGCTCGGTGGCCAACCGTTTCCTGGTGATGATGGGAGCGTTGTTTCTCAGCATCTGGGGAACCTGGACCATCATCCACACCCCGGTAGACGCCCTGCCGGACCTTTCCGACGTGCAGGTGATCGTCAAAACCAGCTATCCGGGGCAGGCGCCGCAGATCGTCGAGAACCAGGTCACCTGGCCGCTGACCACCACCATGCTGTCGGTACCCGGCGCCAAAACGGTGCGCGGCTTCTCGCAGTTCGGCGATTCCTACGTATATGTAATATTTGAAGACGGCACCGATCCTTACTGGGCGCGCTCGCGGGTGCTGGAGTATCTCAACCAGGTGCAGGGCAAACTGCCCGCCGGGGTCAGCGCCGAAATGGGCCCGGACGCCACCGGCGTCGGCTGGGTCTTCGAGTACGCGCTGGTCGACCGCAGCGGCAAACATGACCTCGCCGAACTGCGTTCGCTACAGGACTGGTTCTTAAAATATGAGCTGAAAACCATTCCTAACGTCTCGGAAGTGGCGTCGGTAGGCGGCGTGGTCAAGGAGTATCAGATTGTCGTCGACCCGATGAAGCTGACCCAGTACGGCATCAGCCTCGGCGAGGTGAAATCGGCCCTGGACGCCTCTAACCAGGAGTCGGGCGGCTCTTCCGTCGAACTGGCGGAAGCCGAATATATGGTGCGCGCCAGCGGCTACCTGCAGACGCTCGACGACTTCAAAAATATCGTGCTGAAAACCGGTGACAACGGCGTGCCGGTGTATCTCGGCGACGTTGCGCGGGTGCAGATAGGCCCAGAGATGCGCCGCGGTATCGCCGAGCTTAACGGCGAGGGCGAAGTGGCCGGCGGCGTGGTGATCCTGCGCTCCGGCAAGAACGCCCGCGAGGTGATCTCGGCGGTAAAAGAGAAGCTGGCGTCGCTGCAAAGCAGCCTGCCAGAAGGGGTTGAAGTGGTCACCACCTACGACCGCAGCCAGCTTATCGACCGCGCCATCGACAACCTCAGCCACAAGCTGCTGGAAGAGTTTATCGTTGTCGCGCTGGTCTGTGCCCTGTTCCTGTGGCACGTGCGCTCGGCGCTGGTGGCGATTATTTCGCTGCCGCTCGGCCTGTGCTTCGCCTTTATCATGATGCATTTCCAGGGGCTCAACGCCAACATCATGTCGCTGGGCGGGATCGCCATTGCGGTGGGGGCGATGGTCGATGCCGCCATCGTGATGATTGAGAACGCCCATAAGCGGCTGGAGGAGTGGGAACATCAGCACCCGGGAGAGAAACTTAGCAACGACATCCGCTGGAAAATCATTACCGATGCGTCGGTGGAGGTCGGCCCCGCGCTGTTTATCAGCCTGCTGATCATTACCCTGTCGTTTATCCCGATTTTCACCCTCGAAGGCCAGGAGGGCAAACTGTTCGGCCCGCTGGCCTTCACCAAAACCTGGTCGATGGCCGGGGCGGCGCTGCTGGCGATCGTGGTGATCCCGATCCTGATGGGCTTCTGGATCCGCGGCAAGATCCCAGCGGAGAACAGCAACCCGCTGAACCGCTTTTTAATCCGCATTTATCACCCGCTGCTGCTGAAGGTGCTGCACTGGCCGAAGACTACCCTGCTGATTGCGCTCCTGGCGATCCTGACGGTGATTTGGCCCCTTAACCGGGTCGGTGGCGAGTTTCTGCCGCAGATTAACGAAGGCGATCTGCTCTATATGCCGTCAACGCTGCCGGGGATCTCCGCTGCGCAGGCGGCGGATATGCTGCAGAAAACCGATAAGCTAATTATGACGGTGCCGGAAGTGGCGCGGGTGTTCGGCAAAACCGGCAAGGCCGAAACCGCCACCGACTCGGCGCCGCTGGAGATGGTAGAGACCACGATTCAGCTCAAGCCACAGGATCAGTGGCGACCGGGGATGACTATGGAGAAGATCATCGAGGAGCTGGATAAAACCGTGCGTCTGCCGGGGCTGGCGAACCTGTGGGTGCCGCCGATCCGCAACCGCATCGACATGCTCTCCACCGGCATCAAGAGCCCGATTGGCATTAAAGTTTCCGGCACTAATCTGGCCGATATCGACACCATCGCCGAACAAATTGAAGTAGTGGCGCGCACCGTGCCGGGAGTCACTTCGGCACTAGCCGAGCGGCTGGTCGGCGGGCGCTACCTCAACATTGATATTCATCGTGAGAAGGCGGCCCGTTACGGCATGACCGTCGGCGACGTGCAGCTGTTCGTCTCGTCCGCCATCGGCGGCGCGATGGTTGGTGAAACGGTAGAGGGCGTCGAGCGCTATCCGATCAACATCCGCTACCCGCAGAGCTATCGCGACAGCCCGGAGACCCTCCGCCAGCTGCCGATCCTCACGCCGCTGAAGCAGCAGATCGTGCTCGGCGACGTCGCCGAGGTTAAAGTCGTTACCGGGCCATCGATGCTGAAGACCGAGAACGCCCGCCCGACCAGTTGGATCTACATCGACGCTCGCGGCCGCGACATGGTGTCGGTGGTGCGCGATCTGCAGCAGGCCATCGGCAAAGAGGTGAAGCTGAAGCCGGGCATCAGCGTTTCCTACTCCGGGCAGTTTGAGCTGCTCGAGCGTGCCAATCAGAAGCTGAAGCTGATGGTGCCAATGACGCTAATGATTATCTTCGTGCTGCTGTACCTGGCGTTCCGCCGCTTCGGCGAGGCGTTGCTGATTATCACCAGCGTGCCGTTCGCCCTCGTCGGCGGGATCTGGTTCCTCTACTGGATGGGGTTCCATCTGTCGGTGGCCACCGGTACCGGCTTTATCGCCCTCGCCGGGGTGGCGGCGGAGTTTGGCGTGGTGATGCTGATGTACCTGCGCCATGCCATCGAGGCGGAGCCATCGCTGGAGAACCCGCAGACCTTCAGCGCCGATAAGCTCGACGAGGCGCTGTACCAGGGCGCGGTGCTGCGCGTGCGGCCAAAGGCGATGACCGTGGCGGTGATTATCGCCGGCCTGCTGCCGATTTTATGGGGCACCGGCGCCGGGTCAGAAGTGATGAGCCGTATCGCCGCGCCGATGATTGGCGGGATGATCACCGCGCCGCTGCTGTCGCTGTTTATCATTCCGGCGGCATATAAGCTGATGTGGCTGTATCGGCATCGGGGCAAGCGCGGAGAATAAATAAAGGCAGGCCCGTTGGTATTTCACCGGCGGGCCTTTTTATTATTAGACCCACAAGCAATTACCTCATTTAACCCTCACCCGCTCTCATATTATCTCATCCTCTGCGCCAATCGACCTTCACTCCTCGTTATCCCCTTTAGCTTCATTGATTTTCCTGCTCACCCAGGCTGCGTATTTATCACGCGGAGAAAAGGTGGGCCTTAAATTAATGAGCGCTATCGATGAACCTGAATCCTTTTCCACCCTGTTTATTTTTGCTGTTATTACTTTCCACCCTGAGCACGATATCCCCCTGCCATGCCGCGACAGTAAAGGTGGATAATTGTGAAGTTGGCTGCCCGACCGGCGGCAGCCAACAAACGCTTTTCCGCGCGGCCTACACGCTGAACAATAACCCCAGTCGTAAACTGGCCAACTGGGTAGCGTATAAAATCACCCGCGCCAGCGAGGCCAGTAACCGTAAGAGAGTGTGGAAACAGGATCCCGATTTACCTGCCGCCGATACCCTGGCGCCCGCCGACTATCGCCGGGCCAACACCTTACTGGCGGTCGATCGCGGCCATCAGGCGCCGCTGGCGAGCCTCGGAGGCGCGGCGGACTGGCCTGCGCTGAACTATTTGTCGAATATCACTCCGCAGGAAGCGGCGCTGAATCAGGGGGCATGGGCGCGGCTGGAAGACGCGGAGCGCGCGTTAGCCGAGCGCCCGGAGGTGACGGTGGTTTATGCGGTCACCGGGCCGCTGTTCGAGCGGCATATTGCCACGCTGCCCGCCGCGCCGGACGTGGAGATCCCCAGCGGTTACTGGAAGATTATTTTCCTCGATAGCGGCCCACAGAGCGGCCAGTACGCGGCATTTGTGCTGGACCAGGCAACGCCGCGCGATGCCAATTTTTGCGACCATCAGGTGACGGTGGAAGAGATCGAGCGCCGCACCAGTCCGCACTTGACGCTGTGGTCGGCACTGCCGGCCTCTGTTTCTACATCGCTAAAGACTCTGCCGGGGACGCTGGCGCGGGAGATGGGTTGCAGGTAGGGAACGGAGGGGTAAAGTTGTCGACCTGTCGCGATTAACAATCGGCGTCTTACCGCCAGCCAGCAAACCAGGTATAGTTGCCGTCTCTGCCACCGCTAAGCGCTGTTGATATCGTATGAAGCTCGGTTATTTTTGTTACTTCCTGCTGGCCATCGCCGCCGTCGGCAGCCTGTTGCTGCCCCATTCCATCGCCATGTGGTTCCTGCTGGCGAACGTGCTGACCTGGCTTATCTACGGCATCGACAAATTAGCCGCCCGTAAAGCCTGGAGCCGGATCCCGGAATCCACCCTGCTGACGTTCGGCCTGCTTGGCGGATGGCCGGGCGCGATTGCCGGGCAGCAGTGTTTTCGCCACAAAACCCAGAAGCAGCCATTTAGGACATATTTCATTATTAGCATCGTGCTGAATGTTGTGGTGCTGGTTGGCGGATATTGGCTGTATCGGGATTATGGGGTGTAAGGTTGGTTAGTTGAATCATAGCTAAGCAAACTATTAACGAGAAAGCGGAAGTAGATCGACAGGTTTATTGGATGATGGGCGAGAATCGTAACTAAATGAAGATGAGGACTGGGACAGTTACTACTTTTAGCCCACCCGCTGATAATCGTTCTCCCTTGATCCCACGGCCACACAGCATGCGCTCACCATACTGATGTAATAATGAGAAGGATTAGGAAGTTGTTCCATCAGCCACGGCTGCTCAGTTGAATATTCGCAATCAGTGGTAGCAACCCACCACACCGGCTCGCCATCCAGCATCATCGGCTGGGCTTCATGATAATGTTCATCCCAACCGCGACCACTCGTATCAGCATAGGCTTTAGCTATAGCAATAGCCTGTTCGCGGGAAATCATCGTTGGACTCCGTACCAAACACTATACATTATTCCTCCCACCGTGATTGGCCCTAAAAGCATGCCAGCAGCTTCATGCCTCAATAAGGAGAATGTTATCTCATAAGTATTACCTAGCGGAAATTTAAATCCCTGAATGATGTACTCTCTACTCATACCTCTGGCTCTTAACAAACCAATAGTTTCAGCAAGGGCCTCTTCAAGATAACGTAATATATAGGATTTAGAATAAGCCGACTGCCTCATGAATACACGCAACTCACGTAATAAATAAAACTTAGGTGCGATCGCCATATGAACTCGTTCATGATACAACGTCGTCAGCATTTTCAGATAGGCTTCATCCTTTGACATTACGTTAGGATAATAGTTACGCCCAATAGTTGCATCCCCCCAAATTTTCGTCGCCCCCTGCTCCACATCCTTATATTTGGTTATTTTTATAGTGGGTGTATAACGCCAACCTCCATTTCTTGGAAGACTCATGCGTTTAGCTATTTCGTTACTATATTGGGGCATCGAAGCCCCCCTGAAAGGCCTTTTAAACGTATCGGCTGGTTTCGCTTTAAGTAAAATGACAAAAATAGTATTCACTCCAACCAACATGATTGCTTCTGAAAGATCTCTTGCCGCATCCTCAAGCTCATCTTCTGTTTTAGCATTGATGGTTTTTATTGCAAAGGTATACAATAACTTCCCTGCATTAAGAGCAACTCCACCTATTGCAACCCATCCTGCACAGAGGAGTATCACATCAGCGATTTCACCAACTCCAAAAAAATGAGCACTTCCCCAAACTATTAATACTCCAGACATTGTCGCTAATGCCTGCGGAGTTAACATCGTTAAAAGATAGTTTCCAATATCGACAGGTAGGTGATTAGCTGTTTTTGTTAGGACAATCTGTAACTTTGCTTGCAAATCCATGCGCAAAACATCCATTTAGACCCCTGGGTTAAGTTATAATTTCAGCTCTATTCCATTCAGAGAGAACACTATGATAGAACACAAACACCATACTAACTGATTAATAGTTATGATTTCATGCTTTATTTTCCCTTGCTCTTATCAAAAACAAGCTATCAAAGATGATAACTAACGGATCATTTTATATAAATAATTAATCAACCACATCACAGAACTATTAGCAGATTAGTTAACAGTAACTTTTATCTGCAATCGTAGGGGAATAATAGACTCATATTTATTATACAAAAAAGGGCAATTATAATGACTATCAAAGAAAGAGATCTATTCGATGCCGGATTCACTGAGAGCGATGTCGAGAGTCTGCATCGCAGGCTTGCAGCAGCAGAAGGAACTTTGGATGAACTGATTTCGGTGCTATCCCGCCGATTTCGGGTGGCATTTTGGGTTACCGTTACCCTGGTTGTGGTTATGTTCGTCACCACCTTATGCGGCCCCCAGAAATACCTCATCTCTGGAGGTCTGGGTACTGTTGTAGTACTGGCTATTACCTGGGGTACATTCTCACCATTCCTGGCCTGGAAGGCTAACCGGCTGCAGAAAAAAATATCTCATCAAACAAATAGATAGTGGTCTCTCTGTATAACAACGCCATTCAGTCGCTACCTCACTCTGCCAGCATCTGCGCTTTAAGCTCGTCCGGCGTATATGGCGGGTTTCGCCGATGCAGCATCGCGTGACAGTTGGGGCAAACTGGGATCAGGTCAGTTTTCGGATCCAGACGATAGTCCTGTTTAATCTCCGATAGCGGCACCAGATGATGAATGTGGATAAAGCCCTGGCCGATGTCACCGTAGCGCTTAGCCATATCAAGGCCGCACACCTGACACCGAGTACCGTGATAGCGCAACGCGGCCTCGCGGGCCTGGCGATCGCGCTCATAGCGGTTAACCATAACCTGAACCGCAGCCCCTTCCATAAACTCACTTTTCGTCTGTAGCTCGTCGGGAAAAAGGGTAATGCCGGCATCATCTACTCGCTCCTGAACGATCTTGAATCCTTGTTCCAGCAACAGACGGACGCATTTGGATTTGATCCCACCGCTGAAATCCGCCGGCGTGAACTCCGTTTTCGTCGCCATGGTGGCCGCTATCCCAACGATAGCTTTAGAGGGATAACGACGTCCTTCGAATTCGACTTCATACAAACGCGCATCTTTAAACTGATGCGCTATACCCTCGTCGTACGCGCAGATGGCTTCGATGATGCATTCTCGCGATAGATGATCTGGCAACCGTTTCATATGGCTGAGCTATTTGATGATGAGTGACTTCATTATAGATAGAAAGCGGAATAAATTTCGAATAGATAAATCATGGTGATAGTTGAAAAGAGACCTGGGTTGGATATCGAATCCCGGTGGCTTGATCGGCAGCAGTTTTGCGAGCATCATCGCAATTATTTAGCAAAAAACGTAACGCGATGCCTTCCAGTAAAACTCTGCAACAAGCGATCGGCAATATCACTATCTGGCGCAAAGGCGAACAGCGTGCGCCGCATAAACCTCTGCTGTTGTTGCACGTGCTATCGCATTACCAGCACGGACATACGCGGATGTTCGATTACGCCTCAGAGGTTCGTGATGAGTTACATAGCCTGCTGGAGCGTTTTGGTCCACAGCGCGCGCAATACCGCCCCGATATGCCTTTCTGGCGTCTAAAAGGCGACGGCTTCTGGGAATTACGCAACGCTGAGCAATGCTCAACTGAAGGCAGCAGACAGCCTCCCTCTAAAGAACTGGAAACCTATCACGTCGCGGGCGGCTTTGACGAAGAACACTTCGCGCTGCTGAGCAAGAATAAGAGGCTGATTAACACCCTGGCGCATCAGATCCTGCAGGCCCATTTCCCGGAGAGTATTCAGGAAGAGATCGCCGATGAGATGGGGTTTGATATCCAGCAAATTCGCAAAGAACGCGACCCGCTGTTCCGCCAGCAGGTGCTACGCGCTTATAACTATGAATGCGCTATCTGCGGCTTTAATATGCGCCATGACAACACCTCCGTCGCGCTGGAGGCTGCGCATATCAAATGGAAGCAGCACGGCGGCCCATGTGAAATTCCCAACGGCCTGGCGCTATGCGCCATTCACCACAAAGCATTTGATAAAGGTTCGATTGGCCTGGATGAGCATATGCGGGTACAGATTTCTCCCGCGGTTAACGGCGGCGGGATTGTCGGAAAGCTGTTCTGGGATTTTGATGGTAAGCAAATTGGATTGCCTCAGGGGAAGGACTGTTACCCGAAAGAGGGATTTGTGGAGTGGCACAGGAGAGAGGTATTTAGGGGGTGAGGTAAGGCACGCGACTATATGTCACGGAGTCACCCCTCCGCTATTTAGTCAACGTCCCAGCACTATCAATAAAGAATTCATGAACATATTTTTTATTATTTAAACCGTAGTTAATGACATAAGTATGATTCTTCTTCCATTCAATATCGATGCAATTGTCAGGATATGATGACATTAACTTGTCATAACCAGAACTCATTACCGTTTGCGTCTTACCGTTTTCGCCTGAATCAATAGTGTAGTAATTCAATACATCCCTTTTATCCAAACTAAAGCAAAGATGCTCTCCATTAATAATGGTATCTCTTGGGTGTGGCGCAGGATTACCACCAGGACAACCGGAAATAAGAAAAGTTAAAGGTAAGATAGCGAATCTCTTCATTGTGGAAATCCCTTCATAACTAATTTATATTTTTGAAGCAATGTATAGTCAGATTCTTTATGATCATAATCTCGTAATGCAGGCAGATACAGATAATTTTTAAAACCGTAAGCTTGCAACAACCAGTAATCACTAACTAATGAAGCCTGCTGTTCTAAGCTATAATGTCGTATGTTCTCCTTGTCTAAACTGTAACTGTAATCAGCAAATCGGGAGAACAACCCTCTGGTTCTAACAAACATTCCGTGCTGCGCTTGCCATACATGCATTAACTCATGCATGAATCTATGTTTTTTCTGCACATCAACTTCCATTGAAAAATCATGGGAGTAGGTGTCTTCCCTAAACCACATTTCTCCGTTAGGACTCATAGCAATATCAGTAGGCTGCAGATTGAACGGCAAATAACTTTCCCGATGAATCCACACTGTATTGTACCGGAGACCGTAGCTGTATAGCGTTCTTGCTAACCCAATCTCACCAGTGGTTATAAGCCTCGTTCCACCGGGCTTAATACGTGTCCCGGATGTCGCGTTAATCCTCTCGTTTACAGGCATTCAAAATCCCTCTGAATTGCAGCGGTATTGTTTATTTATCGTACGCCAATGCAATCGACAAGGGAAAGATTTTTATCCGAAAAAATTTGCAGCTGACTTAGCATAGTTAATGGGAATACAATACTCACATGCGTTACACGAAGTGTTTAAACAGATACTGAATTTCCGGCACAAAAAGATGCCTTCAGGTGAATTGGTTGCCGATTGGGTGCGAAGGCCGGACTCGCCTTTTCGTTTAATTCATTGAAAATTAATGGGTTGTGAGATTTTATTTTGGGGATTTGCCCCCAAAATGGGACATAAAATTGAATACTGGGTGGAAGATCACAAAGTTGCGTGATTATTTTCCAGGACCGAAACGCATTCCAAAGTAAGGCTTCTCACGGCATTGCGCCAGTCGAGATGCTAAATCTCCCATATGTAGCTCCAGCTTGTGGCCATCCGGGTCAAGAAAATAAAAAGATTGCCCTTCGCTTTTATTGTCTTTCCAGACCGTCACCCCCGCCTGTTTCAGCTTATACGAGAACGGCTCAAAATCCTCTGGCGCGATGCTGAATGCGTAGTGGGTATAGTCGCTTTCCTGAGGAGTTACGTAGTTACGGGATACGTCGTAAGAAAGGCGGACCCAAAGGTCACCACAGGTAAGGTAAGCACCGATATCGAGACTTCGGACTGCTCACTGACGCAGGTTCGTAAAGCCCTACCGCTAGCAAGAAGCTCTTATCAAAAGTACAATCAAAACCCTAAAACAGCCCTTTTCGAATTAGAATTGCTTTTAACAGGATTTATAGTGAATAAACAACAGCTTGCTGCAAAAATCTGGGAATCTGCCAACCAGATGCGGTCTAAAATTGAAGCCAACGAATACAAAGACTACATACTCGGCTTTATCTTCTACAAGTATCTAAGCGATCAGTTGGTGCAGTTTGTCACCAGACAGGGGATGACACCCGAAGACATCAAAGCCCTCAATGAAGAAGATGCTGACATCGTTGAATACGTGCAAAGCAACCTGGGTTACTTTATTGCCTATGATAATCTGTTTTCTACATGGATTGATCCAACGTCCGAATTTAACGAATCTAACGTGCGTGATGCACTTTCGGCCTTTAGCCGTTTGATTTCGCCAACTTACAAAAAACTGTTTGACGGTATCTTTACCACCTTAGAAACAGGTTTAAGCAAACTGGGTGAAAGTGCGGGTAAACGTACCAAAGCTATCAGCGACTTACTACACCTGATTAAAAGCATCCCCATGAATGGCAATCTAGGGTATGACGTACTGGGCTATATTTACGAATACCTGATTGAAAAATTTGCCGCCAATGCTGGTAAAAAAGCGGGGGAGTTTTATACGCCTCATGAAGTTTCTGTATTGATGTCGAACATCATCGCCCATGAGTTGAAGCACAAAGATACTATTAAAATTTACGACCCGACTTCCGGCTCTGGTTCGTTGCTGATCACTATCGGTGAAGCATTCGAGAAATACGCGAAAAATAAAGACTGCATCACCTATTACGCCCAAGAGTTAAAAGCCAACACCTACAACCTAACCCGTATGAACCTCATCATGCGCGGTATTAAAGCCAGCAACATTAAGACCCGTAATGGCGACACCCTGGAAGACGATTGGCCGTATTTTGACGAAAGCGATCCACAAGGTTCTTACTACGCCTTGCATGTCGATGCTGTGGTGTCCAACCCTCCTTACTCACAAAATTGGGACCCCAGCTTTAAAGACAGCGATCCACGCTATTCACGTTTTGGCCTAGCACCTAAAACTAAAGCCGATTTTGCTTTTTTGCTGCACGATCTCTATCACCTAAAGCCCGATGGCATTATGGCTATCGTGCTACCTCATGGTGTCTTGTTCCGTGGCGGTGAAGAAGGTGAAATTCGCAAGCAATTGATTGAACAGAATCATATTGATACTGTTATTGGACTACCAGCCAATATCTTTTTTGGCACCGGCATTCCCACTGTGATTTTGATACTCAAGCAAAAACGCCAAAATACCGATGTATTGGTGGTCGATGCCTCCAAACATTTTATGAAAGAAGGCAAAAACAACAAATTGCAAGCCAGTGATATCAAGCGCATTACTGATGCGGTGATTAACCGAGAAAGTATCGACAAGTTCTCGCTACTGGTGAGCAAACAAACCCTGCGTGACAATGGTTACAACCTCAACATACCGCGCTATGTAGATTCCTCTGCGGCAGCAGAAAGCTGGGATTTACACGCCACTATGCTCGGCGGTATTCCCAATAGCGAGATTGCCGAGTTAGACAGCTTTTGGCAAGCCTTCCCACAATTGCGCAGGACTTTATTTACGCCAAAATCTGCCGCTTACAGTGAACTGGCCATTGCCAGAAAAGACGTTAACGCCAGCATTAGCGCGCATCCGCAAGTGCTACAGTTTATCCGCGCCTACAACCAAGCCTTTGATGGCTTTGATGACCACCTAAACACCGAGTTAATACAAAACTGGAAAAACGTACAGCGTAACCAACAAGAGGCAGTGTTAAGTACCGAGTTATTTGCTCGCTTAGCCCCGATTACCTTGATCGACAAATACCAGGCTTATCAATGTCTGAACAACCAATGGCAACTCATCAGCGCTGATTTAGAAATGATGCAAACCGAAGGCTTTGCTGCCACTAAACAAGTTGATCCTAACATTATTATAAAGAAAAAAAACGGCCAGGACAGTGAAGTACAAGATGGCTGGAAAGGCCACATATTGCCATTTGATTTAGTGCAACAAATCTACTTAAGTAATGACTTACAAGCTCTGGCGGCTAAAGAATCTCGCCTGACGGAAATCGCTAGCGCTCTGGAAGAAATTTTAGAATCCCTGACCGAGGAAGAAAAAGAACAAGATACGGTCAAAGAAAACAAAGATGGCTTTGCCAATGCCGAATTAAGCAAAGCCGCTAAGGCCTTCCTGAAAGAACAGAAAGACAGTAAAGTTGAATTCGCAGATGAAAGTTATGAAGCCAAAATCATTCGCGCGAACGAATTAATTGATGAAGAAAAAACTCTGAAAAAAACGGTCAAAGATGCCGCAACTACATTGCACTCAAAAACCAAAACGACCATCGAAACATTAACTGATGAGCAAGTTAACAACCTGCTGCACCTTAAATGGATTGCTCCATTAAGCACCGAACTCGCAGCCATGCCAAACGCAGTGATTAGCCAACTCACTAGCCAAGTACAAGCCCTTGCCGATAAATACGCCGTCACCTATTCGCAAGTCTCCCATGCGATAAAAACCACTGAGCAAGAGCTAGTGGAAATGATGAATGAACTCACAGGCAATGAGTTTGATATGCAGGGCTTAGCTGAGCTCAACAGCTTATTGAAGGGTGAATAAGATGATTATGGATAATATGGTACCGGAAATTCGGTTTAAAGAATTTAGTGGGGAGTGGGTTGAAAATAACTTGGGAGAATTAATTGATATTAGGTCCGCTGCAAGAGTACACAAAAAGCAATGGACTGACACAGGTGTGCCATTTTTTAGAACAAGCGATGTTGTCTCTATTTATAAAGGAGAAGAGAATACTAAAGCCTATATTTCTCACGAAATTTACCAAGAGCTATCTGAGAAAATCGGCAGGGTGACAAGAGATGATCTACTTATAACTGGCGGTGGTTCCATTGGTATTCCTTACCTAGTTCCGAACGATAATCCTTTATATTTCAAGGATGCAGATTTACTTTGGCTAAAGAACAATAAAAAATGCAATGGATACTTCCTATATACATTTTTCTTTAGCGAAACTTTCAAAAAACACATTAAAAGTATTTCTCATACAGGAACGATTGCACACTACACAATTGAACAAGCTAAAGCAACCCCAATAAATACATGCAATGACGAAGAACAAACCCAAATCGGCAACTACTTCCAAAAACTTGACACGTTCATCAACCAACACCAACAAAAGCATAACAAACTCAGCAACATTAAAAAAGCAATGCTGGAAAAAATGTTTGCCAAACAAGACGAAACCATTCCAGAAATACGTTTTAAAGGATTTAGTGGTGAGTGGGAAATGAAAGAATTGAGTGAAATTGGTAGTTTCTCATCTGGAGTGGGATTTAGCGAAAGTGAACAAAGTGGTAAGTCAGGCATCCCATTTTTTAAAGTTTCAGATATGAATCTTATGGGGAATGATTGTTATATGACTAGCGCCAATAATTATGTAAATGAAGAACAAATTTTACGTCTAAATTATACTCCGATCCGCGAAAACTCAATTTTATTTGCCAAGGTTGGTGCTGCGATATTTTTGGAACGCAAGAGGATTGCCAAAGATTTTTTAATTGATAATAACATGATGGCATTTTCACCCACTCAAGATATTATTTTCATGAAGCAGTGGTTCGATAGTATTAGTTTATCAAAGCACACACAGGTCGGGGCATTACCTTCACTTAAGGCATCCGATTTAGGAAAGATAAAAATTAGAATTCCAAAGCGAGAAGAGCAAATTAAAATCGGCAACTACTTTCAAAAGCTCGACGCACTGATTAATCAACACCAACAACAAATCACCAAACTCAATAACATCAAGCAGGCCTGCTTAAGTAAAATGTTTGTCTAACAGGGAGCGCCATCATGATCACTTTTAAAACAGAAGCGCAATTTGAGCAAGCCTTTATTGAGGTACTGACCCACAAGGGTTGGGAAACAGAGATACTCAAAAACAAAACCGAAGCAGATTTGCTACAAAACTGGGCATCCATTTTGTTTGAAAATAATCGCCAGCGGGATCGCTTAAACGATGTCCCGCTTACCGCGACTGAAATGCAACAAATTATTGAGCAAATTAAAGAACTTAAAACACCGCTCAAGCTCAACGGCTTAATTAACGGCAAAACCGTGGCCATTAAGCGCGATAATCCAGCCGATACTTTGCATATGGGTAAAGAAGTCAGCTTAAAAATATACGATCGCCAGGAAATTGCCGCAGGTCAAAGCCGTTACCAAATTGTACAGCAGCCTAAATTTGAACGCGGCAGCCCTTTGCGTAACGACAGACGAGGTGACGTGTTGCTACTGATTAACGGCATGCCGGTGATCCATGTAGAGTTAAAGCGTAGCGGGATCCCGGTTAGCCAAGCCGTAAACCAAATTGAAAAGTACAGTACAGAAGGCTTATTTAACGGCCTGTTTTCGCTCATCCAAGTGTTTGTAGCTATGGAGCCAAACGAGACCAAATACTTTGCCAACCCGGGACTAGACGGCAAGTTTAACCCCGATTATCAGTTTAACTGGGCCGATTTTAATAACGAACCCATGAACTACTGGAAAGACATCGCCTCTACCTTGCTTTCTATCCCTATGGCGCATCAGTTGATTGGTTTTTATACCGTCGCCGACGATACCGACGGCGTGCTTAAGGTAATGCGCAGTTATCAGTATTACGCCGCCAATGCGATATCAGACAAAGTAGCCAAAACCAACTGGCAACAGCTGGGTAGCGCTAATAACCCTGATCGTCTCGGGGGTTATGTGTGGCATACTACCGGTTCGGGAAAAACCATGACCAGTTTCAAATCGGCACAGTTAATTGCACAATCGAAAGATGCCGATAAAGTGATTTTTTTAATGGACAGGATTGAGCTGGGTACCCAATCTCTGACGGAATATCGCAATTTTGCTAGCGATGGTGAAACCGTTCAAGCTACAGAGAATACTCATGTACTCATTACCAAATTAAAAAGCAGTGCAACTTCCGATACGTTAATTGTTAGCTCCATTCAAAAAATGAGTAATATTTTTGAAGAAGCTGATGATGAGGGAACAGCAACAAATTCAGCTGATATAGAAAACATCCGTGCTAAGCGCCTGGTATTTATTATTGATGAAGCACATCGCTCAACGATGAGCGGAGGCAAAGAAAATAAACTAGGCATGCTGGTAAGCATTAAAAAAACATTCCCTAAGGCACTCTTTTTTGGTTTTACCGGCACGCCAATTCATGATGAAAATAAAATCAATAGCAATACTACCGCTGATGTATTTGGTAACGAGTTGCATCGCTATAGCATAGCAGATGGTATACGTGATGGTAACGTTTTGGGATTTGATCCTTACAAAGTACCTACTTTTAGAGATAGCGAACTAAGGAAAGAAGTTGCATTAGAACAAGCTAGGGCTGAATCGGTTGCTGATGCGATGGCTGAACCAGCAAAAAAGAAAAAGTTTAATCACTTTTTATATGACGTACCGATGGCTGGCTATAAAGATGCCACAGGCAAATACCATAAAGGCATTGAAGATTATGTACCCAAAAGCCAATATTTAACGGCTACCCACCAGGAAAAAGTCGTCAGTGACATTTTAGATAAATGGGATGTACTCAGTCAAGGCAATAAATTTCACGCGATTTTAGCCACAAATAGCATCGCTGAAGCGATTGACTATTACCGGCGTTTAAAAGCGGCCAAACCTGAGCTAAAAATCTCAGCCTTGTTTGACCCAAATATTGATAACGACGGTAGTGGTGACCGAGGCCCAACCTTTAAAGGCGATGGGCTGGATGAAATTATGAGTGACTACAATAAGCGCTATGGTCACGATTTTGATTTTTCCCGCCACGCGGCTTTTAAAAAGGATTTAGCGGCACGTCTGGCACATAAAAAACCCTACGAACGTATTCATACCGAGTCTTCGAAGCAATTAGATTTATTGATTGTAGTGGATCAAATGCTTACTGGTTTTGATTCTAAATGGCTTAATACTTTGTATTTAGACAAGGTAATTAAATACCAAAATATAATTCAAGCGTTCTCACGTACCAACCGCTTGTTTGGTCCCGACAAACCCCACGGTATCATCCGTTATTACCGCTATCCGCATACAATGGAGCAGCACATTAATGCTGCAGTAAAACTCTATTCCGGCGATAAGCCTATCGGCTTGTTTGTTGACAAGTTAGAAAGCAATCTTAAAGCCATAAATGAATTAGTAGCTGAAATTACCGAGCTGTTTGTTACCGCTGGCGTAGAGAATTTTGAAAAACTGCCAGACGATATAGAAGCCTGTGCCCAATTTGCCAAGTTGTTTAATACCTTTAGCCAGCACCTGGAAGCGGCTAAAGTACAAGGCTTCCATTGGGAACAGTCGGTCTATTCCTTTACTGAAAATAATGCAGAACATGAAGTAACGCTAGCTATAGACGAACAAACTTACCTGAGTCTGGTCCTGCGCTATAAAGAATTAACAGCCAAAGGTGAGCACGATGGTGCAGGTGGTGGCGATGTGCCTTTTGATATCAGTGGTTATTTAACTGAAATAAATACCGGCAAAATCGATGCCGACTATATGAACAGCCGCTTTGATAAATACTTAAAAGAGCTGAACAAACACCAGGACCCAGCGAGCATTGAAACTACATTAAATGAGTTGCACAAGTCGTTTGCATCGCTCACCCAAATCGAGCAAAAGTATGCCAAACTCTTCTTGCACGACTTACAGCGCGGTGATGCACAGTTAATTGAAGGCCATACTTTCAGAGACTACATCAACATCTACAAAGATAACGCTGAAAATGCGCAAATAAACGCCGTTGTTAATGCTCTTGGTTTAGATATAAGATTACTCACAGCATTAATGGCTGATAATGTTAATGATAAGAATCTCAATGATTTTGGTCGCTTCGACGCATTAAAAGAATCGGTAGATAAGGCAAAAGCAAAAATCTATTTTGAAAAACAAGATGGCGTAAGCATACCTTTATTTAAGTTGAATATACGCATTGAACAATTTTTAAAACAGTTTATTTTTGCACAAAAAAATGATTTTTTAAATGACACTGATGTTGTTGGTGATGTGATGTGATGTGATGTGATGTGATGTGATGTGATGGATTTTATTCACTCGGCATAAATCTTACCACATTTATGCTGAGTGTTCTTATTTCAGAGGTACTGCATCATGAACTCGATAAAAGTTATTGGTATCGTTCTGGTTAAATCTGCCTTTCAGATCTGCATTTACTTTTTTGCCCAATACGTCTTTGATGGTGGAGACAGTAACGCCTGTTTAAAAAACAGGCGTCAAAACTCATGCAGGTAAATACGTTTTCTTAAGTGGAACCAATAACTTAGTCTCAATATCCACTTGCTCATAGTTTTCCACTAACGCGCGTACTAAATCGTCCAGAGTCCATAGCGTCAAAGGGATTGTAGAACGATCGGCCTCATAACGTGCATCCTTGCTGAATCCGCCTGTGCTGACATACAGCCCGCGATCGTCTTTATGACGGCCACCAATAAAGCTACGGATTTGCTGGCTGCTCATCTGTTCCCGCCGGTGCTTCACCTCCACAATAATGCGCGGATTTTCGAAGCCAAAACCGTCAGGGGAAGCAATGATATCTTTCCCACGGTCAGCACCAGCAGGCGATACCTGAGTTTTATATCCCATGCTGCGTAACACGCCTGCGACCAGGTTCTGCATCTCATCCCAGTCGAGACGGTTGATACGATCCTTGATACCTTCAAAAGCGATCATCTCCATGTCGCGCAGAGGATTAGAAACAACCTCATCCTCTCCATCTGAAACAGGTACTTCCGGCACGACATCTGAGACAGGCTTTTTGCCCTGCACTAATTCATTCACGGCAAAATCAGGCACCTGAAAAACCGTCAGCGTAGAGCCAAGGGTGTTTCTGGTTGCATCGCTCAGACTATCGCGCTTAATCTCTTCCGCGTTCCACTTCACTTTACGGGCGATGCCCATGCCATCTTCAAGCCACTCGGCATGAAACTCAAAATCTGAGGCGATTTTCCCTATTAAATAAGTCCGATTAGAAGGTGAATAAGTGATAGCCCAGTCACCTTTCTGCATTTCATTCACAAAGCGCCAGACCTGGGAAGCACCGGAACGAACTGTCCCTGGCTTAGTCTGTGGCTCAAGCTCCTGATACCGGGTAATCAACTGCTCTCTTGAGCATCCCGGTTTCACATAGGGAGCGAGCTGCGACCAGCCGATTGCAACAACCTGTTTGTCCCTGAAGTCATCGTACAATTTTCCGCCATCACCGCGGATCATCCACATTTTAGTCGCCACAATAATTCCTTCTGAAAATGCCTCACCGTACGGGCAGAAACTGTCTACCAGGATATGGTCATTCCATTCAGCCATCTTACGCTGGAAAACAGTCGATAAGATGGCCAATCAAATTCCTACCCTAAACCTGACGCCTCTCAAGGCTACTATAAATAGCCTCAATTTCACCTTTCAGGTTATCACCGCAATAAACCATCGATGTATCGTATCGTTCATATCGCGCTTCACGTGTCGCGCTAAACCAGTTGAACGATCCCACGCACAGCAAACCTTCATCACCAATAACAATTTTGCTATGAACACGATTGACCAGTTTTGTCGCAATACCAAGGGCATTCAGTTTCTCCAGCGCCGCTTTGAGGTTCTGCTGCTTCTCTTTTCGCTTCTCAAAATCATTATGTTCAGTGTTGTAGCTTCTGTCAGTGACAATCGTGACGTTAATACCACGTGAACACGCCGCAATCATAGAATCAAGAAAACCGGTTTGTTCAAGCTTTTGCCAGGTTAGCCACGGAGAAACTATCGTGATGTGTTTACCAGTATTTTCAAACGTCTGATTCAGGAAATTATCATGCTGCTCCACACCATGGAGTGTGTAGATTTTGGTCTCGGAAGTTTTTAAATCCTTACGCTCTTTATAATCAAAAGTGAGCGCATTCTTCTCTGACTCAAAGAGATATTTTGCCAGTAATCCCCGCGGAGATGAGGCTGGCTGGATCTCAAACAGGTCCATATCGCCGAAGACCAGGAAACTATCCTTCGCACGGGAGACAGCAACGTTCAGCATGCTGTTATCGCTATCAATAAACCCGCCATCCTCATGCTTTGAATAGACTGGCGAGAATATAACAATCGCTCTTTCCGCCCCCTGAAGAGAATGCACGGTGCCCACCGTGAGCGACTTTTCATTCGCGCCTGTACTGATACCTTGTTTACCCAGCGCCTGTTTGATGGTCGATACCTGCGCGCTAAAAGGCGTCACGATACCGACAATTTCATGAAGCGATTTGCCGTAATGCGCTTCAATATCTTGCTGGTTATCTGTCAGCCAGGCAGCTATCGTTTCAGCCTCCAGCAAATTATATCGACTACCGCTACTTACCAACTCTCCTTTACCATCTATATGGAGATAACCCATTGCGGGCATTAAATTACTCTCTTCACGCCCTCTTTTAGGCAACAACTTACCGTGATAGCAGAGCGTATTGCAGTATCCAATAATATTATCGAAACACCGGCGGTGCTCATATAAGTACATACCACGAGCCAGTTCAGGATCATATTGATAGCGTGAAGCACACTGCGCTATTTTCATGACGCTACCAGATGCGGCGCTTTTACCAAGCTCTGCGATTGCCGTATATTTCTCAGTAATCTCTTCTTGTGTACTGCCTGACAGAATTTTTTCCGCCAGCATGTTACCTATATCAATAGCAGGAGCAATACTCCATATTGGCGGGATCTGTACCGTATCACCAATCACTAATGCCTTTTTAGCTAAGGCAAACGAGGCAGCAGCCACTTCAGGAAGCACCTGCCCGGCTTCATCGACAATGAGTAAATCGGCAAAATCATATAAATAACTTTTCTCGAATTTACGCTGACCTTTGTGTTCGCTTATCTGCATATTGCCGGGCAACATATAGCAGGTCATGACTACGCATGGAGTAAGTTTCATTCGGCGTTGCCAGCGAGCAGTTGCCCCTTTAGCACCTTTCTTGCCCTTCTCTTTCTGCAGATCATCAATCTTCGCCATATCCATTAGCCAACGACCTTCCCAGTAGTGGGTCGTCAGTAAGAATGCAGGGAAGCGAATCTGCGTATCAGCCAGTTCATCTACCTGTGAGAAGCTCAGTTCCTTGTCGCCCTCATACCCTAAATCGAGTGCCAGCCTCTGCCATTCCTGAGCCGCCTGCTGTTCTTTAAGAACAATTTCATGGGCGGAGTCAATCTGCTGCCGGTATGTTGTTTGCTCGCGCTCAGCGGAGTTGAGCAGTCCATCTATATTACGTTCGATGGTTTCAGGATCAGACAACTTATTTCCCGCAATCAGCGCACCTAATTTATCTTCGAGAAACAGTTGTATTTGGTACTGCCGTTTACTGCGAACCGCTGGGAGCCAAGAAAATAATGAATAGACCAGTGATTCACTGGCCCGATATTTTTTCCATTCCGCTTTAGCACTCTTCAGTAGCGTAATTTTTTGTTCTTGCCCGGAGAGTAATTTATTTAGATTATCGAGATATTGCTCAATGTCGTTAGCAATAAGCTCACGCGCAGTCCGAACCTGGCTTAACGTTTGCCATGTTGCGTTCAGTCTTACCAGTTGCTCGGATTTTGCTGCCAACTGACCGTGCAGGAGTTCAATGACCTTTTCAGGGGAAGAACAATCTTTTTCAGGAAAGGCTGCCTTAGCTTTCTCCAGATAAAACAGCAGTGCATCTTCTACATACTCTTTCGACTCAACCTGGTTGAAGAAATCTTCAGTTTGGTATTTTTTGGCTGCCTCGGCTTTACGAGTGCTTGAGGGGAAATAAGCGCCGAAGCTTTTCAGCTCTGGCAACCATCGTCCGGCCATTGCACCAGTACCCTGGGAAAAGTCTTTCCCGAACGCCTCGATAATGTTCGTTACAGCCTGGTTATTCGTTGAAGTCGCGATAATAACCGGAGGTTCCGCTTTTTCGAGAGCCGCTCTGGCCCACTGCGTGGCGATAATAGAAAGCACCAGCGTGGTTTTCCCGGTTCCCGGAGGGCCGTTAACGGCAAGGATATCGCCATGCCTGGCATCCAGAAAATGGCTTAAGGCATCGCGCTGAGCCTTTGCCAGTGGGAACTTATCTCCGGAGTGTCCAAGCCTGTCGCTGAATTTTGCTTCCGGAGCGAGCAAAGACTCTGCTGCATGAACCTCCCGCGAGGCGAAACGATTGAAAAGCGGCACATCCTTTTTGCAAACAAGCAGGTGATCATAAAGAGAAAGAATATGGAAACTGGCACCGCCAGATTGCGCCGTTTTAACAATATAACCGTGCTCAGCGAGTTCATATTGCTCGGGATTTTTAATCCAGTCGCCGACAACGTTCTTCAGTAGCCTCTCTGAATCATCCAGATATTGACGCCAATCCTGCTGCCAGGCTGCATATCGTGCTTCTCGTTCTTCATCCGTTTCGGCGGTCTTATCAACGCCATCATCAAAGTCGATAGAGAATGACGTATGGGTCGTTTTGTATTTGTCATACTGCTCAATCTCACCAATCGAAAATGCCCCTTTTGGCAAAGGTTCAAGCAGGTCTCTGGGAATGGAAGTCGCTGGCGTCGGATATAAAAAACCTTCACGGCTCAACAGGGCTGGCGTCACTATCGGGGTAACAATATCAGGCGCACCAGCGGAACGGTCCTTTCCATGCTGCAGTAACCGGAAATAAACCTTTGGCCGCAAGATGACATCGACTGTATCGACGTCGTCTTTTTCTCCTTCAAAAAATTTATCGACGATCTCTTCGTCAAGACGTCCCGCCGCTATCCCATGCCAGTGAGTGAAATTTTTGGCGTCTTTCCGTTCAAAACTGCCCTTTCCTGACTCAGCATCTGCCAGCGAGTTGCGCCAGTATGAGGCAAACCCTAAAGCATTTTCATCCATTACCAGTCCTATGACTCAATGAAATCCATTGATTTATCGAATATAAAATCACCGTATGGATAACTATTGTCCACGTTGAAAGGCTGGCTGCAATGTTTTGTTCACGCTTCGATACAAATACTCAGGTTATACGGAGTTCAGAAAACGACCATATCCTGCTGCATGGCACATAAAAGCTGTATAACTGAAGCAGCAGAGGACTACCGGTTGCACAGCACGCTCCAGAAGCCCGTGAGCCCTACTGGACAACGTTCAATGCAATATTGGAACTTGTAATTTCAGAAAATAGCGCTGTCGAAGATGGTTCTGTACGTAGGCTCTCCAGCTATTGTTTTGTCCGATGCTTACGAATAAAAGCATTCAAAATGTCGCCTTCACCATGCATGACAGAAAAAGAATATTCACATTCTTTCTTTATCAAGATTCCACATAATTCTTTGTGCAAATCTACATTAACACCCTTTCCTTTCTGCGCTTTCTTCACACCGAGCTCACATGAACTGATTAATTCAACGTTACAGGGTTTCTTCAAACAATTCACACCATCAATAAAGCCCTGGAGAATGCATCTATTTGCGGTTGTATCACTGTAGGAGAAGGTCAGATATTTTATTTTCCCTTCACATTCCAGCACAACTTCCGCCGAACCTTCACGTGTTGCAGCATCACAACTTCCTGTTGAATATATTTTTACCATCTTCATTTTGTACCTTGCCCCTTACCAAACGAATCACGACATCCTATATCAAAGGCATTTTCGTCAAAACTTAATTATCTCAGTAGTCACTGAGCTTATACGGCTTGCCACAAGGCTTGGCGTGGACTATAGCGCGATCTGTTAGTGCCATTTGGGGGCCTCACTATTATCGAACTACGTCTAAGCCCCCAATTTGGCCCCCAAATCTTGTGGATGTCAATGGATGAAAAATGACCAACACGGAAATACCACAAAACACATATGGTTATTATCGAAAAATAAATTATCTTTGAATTACAGACGGATATGGACGAATTTGGACGAAAATGGACACAAAAAAAGCCACCCTTAGGTAGCTAATTATTGCATCACTTGGTGCCGAAGGCCGGACTCGAACCGGCACGTATTTCTACGGTTGATTTTGAATCAACTGCGTCTACCGATTTCGCCACTTCGGCACTGAAGGGATACGGAAAACGTTTTGGATTATACCTGTCGATAGCCGCCATGCAAGCGACAGCGTGCATCAGTAGTGCTAAGTGTTGAAAAAAACAGCGTAATCCTACAAACGAGCGGTGTGGCGTCACATTTTTCAGCCATCAATGCGCAACAAACCGGCTCCCTGGCCTTCACTTCCCTGCCCCTACGACCAACACATCACCAATCCCGCCCCAATTTTTCTCAAATCCATCTCACATTACACCCTCATCGCGCCAACGTTTTATCGCCGCCCACCATAAGTATTTACGCTTCCTCGAGCACTCAATATAAGATTCCAGAATAATTAATGTAATTAATTTATATATTCCATAAAAAACTACTCCATCGCTTTTTCTTATTACCGCAATCCTTAAGAATTTATTAATTACGTCAATATTTTTATAACTTTACATTAATGAAAAGTTTTGTGTTCGTACTTTATTCCAGGATTTTCCTCAGGCGTGAAAGTTCCGGTAAATACTATTTTTACTAGTCGCTGTACGAGTCTCGATGGACATCTTCACTCGGTGAATTAAATCAGGAGAAAGACTGTGACTACCCTAAAACCTTTACTGGCGCGTAACCGCAGCTGGGCGCTGCAGAAGTGCCAGCATGACCCGGAATATTTTGAAAAACTGGTGGCCGGGCAGCGGCCACATTCGCTGTGGATTGGCTGCTCCGATAGCCGCGTTCCCGCCGAAGTGCTCACCGGCAGCCATCCCGGCGAACTCTTCGTCCACCGTAATATCGCTAACATGATTGACCCTGCCGACGACAACTTTATGAGCGTACTGCAATATGCCCTCCACTATCTCGAGGTCGAACGGGTGGTGCTCTGCGGCCACTACGGCTGCGGCGGCGTGCAGGCGGCGCTGTCGTTGCCGGAGATGCCGCTGGCCCACGAGTCCTCGGCGCTGGCCCGCCGCATCGGCTCACTGCGCGATACCCTGCAGGGTGATATTGCTGCTCTGACGCCCACTGACACTGACGCCGACGCGGCCGAAGCGCTCAACGCCCTGGTGGAGGCCAACGTTCGCGCCCAGTTCAGCCACCTGCTTGACTGTGAACCCGTACAGACGCTGCTCGCCAGCGGACGGCCGCTCAGCCTGCACGGCTGCGTCTACGATCTGGCATCCGGCCATCTGACCACTCTCGTCGAACACCTCTCACCTCAGGAGCATGCCCCATGAATACTCTTCGTCAGGACTCTCTCGCAGGCATTGTCGTCTTCCTTGTCGCCCTGCCGCTGTGCCTCGGCATCGCCCAGGCCAGCGGCTTACCGCCCTTTGTCGGTCTGTTGACCGGTATCATCGGCGGCCTGGTCGTCACCGCCCTCAGCCCTTCCCGCTTCGCCGTCAGCGGCCCCGCCGCCGGACTGGTCACCATCGTCGTCGCCGCCATCGAATCCCTAGGTTCCTTCTCCGTCTTCCTGATGGCGCTGGTGCTGGCCGGCGTGCTGCAGCTGCTGTTCGGCATCCTGCGGGCCGGGCGCTTTATCTCGCTGGTTCCCGCTAGCGTCATCAAAGGTATGCTGGCGGCGATCGGCATCCTGCTGATTATGCAGCAGATCCCCGTCGCGCTTGGCAGCGCAGAAGAGACCGGGCTCACCGATATCGTGCAGGGTAACGCCACCTTCTCCCTCAGCGCTATCGCCGTCGCCCTGGGCGGCCTGCTGGTGCTATGGCTGTGGGGTTCGCCGCTTATCCGCCGGGTGAAGAGCCTGCGCTGGATCCCCGGCCCGCTGATCGCTGTCCTGCTCGGTTGTGTCACCACCGTATTAATGACCCAGGCCGCGCCGCAGCAGCTTGCCGCCCTGCCGCGCATTACCCTGCCGGAGTTCGGCACCCTCGGCGGCCTGCTGGGCGAGCTGGAGTCTCCTGCGTGGAGCGCGTGGCGTAATCCGTCGGTGTGGGTGGTGGCGCTGACCCTAGCGCTGGTCGCCAGCCTCGAAACTCTGCTCAGCCAGGAGGCGCTGAAAAAACTGCGTCCGCAAAATCCGCCGTCTTCGCCGAACCGCGAAATGGTCGCCCAGGGCGTCGGCAACCTGCTCTCCGGCGTACTCGGGGCGATGCCGATCACCGCGGTCATCGTTCGCAGCTCGGTCAACGTCAGCAACGGCGCGCAGAGCAAACTGTCGATCTTTATCCACGGCGTGCTGCTACTGATCTGCGGACTGTGGTTTAGCGGCCTGCTGACGTTAATCCCACTCGCCAGCCTCGCTGCCGTGCTGCTGTATACCGGCTATAAGCTGGCGACGCCGCGGCTGTTCATTGAACAGTTTCGCCAGGGCGCTGCACAGTACGTCCCCTTCCTTGCCACCATTGGTGGGATTATCGGCTTCGGCATGCTGGCGGGGATCGGGATTGGCCTCGCCACCCAGGTGGCATTCAGCATCTGGCGTAGCCATCGCCATTCGCTGCAATTGGCCCGTTACGACGACCACTACGTGCTGCGCATCCAGCAGAACCTGACCTTTTTACACAATCCACATCTGCTGGCGCTGCTGGCGAAAATTCCGGAAAAGAGCGTGGTGATCGTCGAGCACGATAACGTCGGCTACCTTGACCCGGATGTGCAGGCGGTGCTGGATGATTTTGCCGAGAGCGCGCCGCAGCGCGGTATCCGCCTCAATCAGTGGCCACTTGCCAGCCGCTGACCGTCTCCCGGGCGGCTGGTCCGCCCGCTTATCCACCCCTCCTAATGCCAAGCGACGCCTGTTGCCATGCTCTACACTTTCTTCGTTACTACGCCAACCCCAAGGAAACAAACATGAGCATCATTAAAAGTTACGCCGCCAAAGAAGCGGGCGCCGATCTGTCGCTGTGGGAGTACGATGCCGGCGAACTGTTGCCGGAAGATGTTGAAGTCGAAGTGGAGTACTGCGGGATTTGTCATTCGGACCTGTCGATGATCGACAACGAATGGGGCATGTCGAGCTACCCGCTGGTCGCCGGTCACGAGGTTATTGGTCGGGTGGCGGCGCTGGGCAGCGCGGCGCAGGATAAAGGGCTGAAGATTGGTCAGAAGGTCGGGATCGGCTGGACGGCGCGCAGTTGCGGCCACTGCGACGCCTGTATCAGCGGCAATCAGATCAACTGCCTGGAAGGCTCTGTGCCGACCATTATGAACCGCGGCGGCTTCGCCGATAAGCTGCGCGCCGACTGGCAATGGGTGATCCCGCTGCCGGAGAGCATCGATCTAGCTTCCGCCGGCCCGATGCTGTGCGGCGGTATCACCGTCTTCAAACCACTGCTGACCCACCACGTGACCGCCACCAGCCGCGTCGGCGTGATTGGTATCGGCGGCCTCGGCCATATCGCGATTAAACTGCTGCGGGCGATGGGGGCGGAAGTGACCGCTTTCAGTTCCAACCCGGCTAAAGAGCAGGAAGTGCTGGCAATGGGCGCCGATCGCGTGGTGAACAGCCGCGATCCGCAGGCGTTAACCGCGCTGGCCGGTCAGTTCGATCTGATCATCAACACCGTGGCGGTGGATCTCGACTGGCAGCCGTACTTCCAGGCGCTGGCTTACGGCGGCAACTTCCACACCGTCGGCGCGGTGATGAAGCCGTTCCCGGTACCGGCCTTTACCCTTATCGGCGGCGACCGCAGCATCTCCGGCTCGGCGACCGGTAACCCGTCCGAACTGCGTAAGCTGATGAAATTCGCCGGGCGTAGCAAAGTGGCGCCAACCACCGAACTGTTCCCGATGTCGCAAATTAACGAAGCGCTGAAACACGTGCGCGAAGGTAAAGCCCGCTATCGCGCGGTACTAAAAGCCGACTTCTGATTGGTATTTACCGCCGGGCGTCCCATGCGCCCGGCGCTTTTCTTCTTGCTTCATCAAACCGTCATCTCCCCGCCATTCCCCTGTAGTCATCGCTTCCCACAATCCGGGCTTCCATAAACGCCTGAACGAGACGCCCGTCACCATGAATAAGCGCTGGCTCCCCTGGCTGATACTGTCGCCTTCCCTGTTGTTTTTACTGCTGTTTACCTGGTTTCCGCTTGGCCGTTCGGTCTATGACAGCCTGTTTGATACCCGCATGGCCAGCGACGGCGCACAGTACGTCGGGCTGGATAACTTCGCCCGCCTGTTTGCCGACGGCGTTTTCTGGCAATCGCTGGTCAATAATCTGCACTATATCCTGCTGACGGTGGTACCCGGCGTGACGCTCGCCCTGCTGCTGGCGGTGGCGCTGAGCGAGAATCACCGCGTCAACCGCTGGCTGCGCACCGCCTTTTTCTTCCCGATGATTATCCCGATGGTCAGCGCCGCCGCGCTGTGGCTGTTTATTTTTATGCCCGGCCTCGGCCTGCTCGATCACTATCTGGCGAAGCTATTTGGCCCTCAGAACAACAACTGGCTGGGGCGCAGCAACAGCGCGCTGCTGGCGCTGGCGCTGATTGGCGTGTGGAAATTCGCTGGCTACTACATGCTGTTTTTCCTCGCCGGGCTGCAGAGCATTCCGGCCTCAACGCGGGAAGCAGCGCTGATGGAAGGGGCCAGCCGCACCCAGGTGTTTTTTAAGGTCACGCTGCCGCTGCTGCGCCCGACGCTGAGCTTTGTTATCACCACCGCGCTGATTTACTCCATTACCCAAATTGATCACGTCGCGGTGATGACGCGCGGCGGGCCGGATAACGCCACGACCGTGCTGCTCTATTACATCCAGAATCTCGCCTGGGATACCCACGACCTCGGCAAAGCCTCCGCCGCCACTTTCCTGACGCTGGCCGGGCTGTTTGCCTTCTCGCTGATTAACCTGAAATTGCTGGAAAAAGGAGCCCACTATGAGCGCTGAAATCTCGCCGCTGATGGTCCGCTCGCCCGCCGCTGCGCGTCCGCTGTGGTTGCGCCTGCGTCGCTCACAGCCCTTTACCCTGACGGTAATCATGTGCTGCCTGGCGCTGCTATGGGTGAGCCCGTTTATCTGGATGCTGGCGACCTCGTTCAGCGCCACCACCTTCGGCGAAGATATGGCCTCATTGCTGCCCCGTCTGCCGCTGACTCTCGATAACTTCCGCGACGCCTGGGACAGCGCCGACTGGCTGAGCCTGTACGCCAACACCCTTATCTTTACCTTCGGCACTTTCTTCGTGCAGCTACTCACCATCACCACCGCCGGCTACGTCTTCGCCTGCCACGAATTTCGCGGCAAGAAAACGCTGTTTCTGCTGTTCCTCGTCCAGCTGATGATCATGCCGGTGGTGATGATGGTGCCGAACATGCTGACTCTGAAAACCTTCGGCCTGCTCAACACTCTGACCGGCGTGATGATGCCTTACTTTACCTCGGCGTTCGGCGTGTTTCTGATGCGCCAGGCGTTCCTCGCCATCCCGAAAGAGCTGGAAGAGGCAGCGTTGATGGAGGGCTGCCTCTGGTGGCAGGTGCTATTCCGCGTACTGCTGCCGATCTCCTGGCCGTCGGTGCTGGCCTTCGCCACCGTCAGCATTACCTACCACTGGAACGAGTACCTGTGGCCACTGATGATGCTCAACGATCCCGATAAGCAGGTGCTGACCGTCGGGCTGGTCTCTTTCGCCATGGGCGCTGAATCCGGCGGCCAATGGGGCACCATCGGCGCCGGGACGCTGATGGTCTGCCTGCCGCTGATGCTGGCGTTCATCCTTTTCCAGAAACAGTTCCTGCGAAGCTTCGGCTTCTCCGGGATCAAATAAGGAGTTATTCATGCTGTTAGCGCACATTTCCGATACCCATTTCCGCAGCCGCGGCGAAAAGCTGTACGGTTTTATCGACGTCAATGCCGCCAATGCTGATGTGGTTTCTCAACTTAACGCGCTGCGCGAACGCCCGGATGCGGTGGTGGTGAGCGGCGATATCGTCAACTGCGGCCGCCCGGAGGAGTATCAGGTCGCTCACCAGATCCTCGGCAGCCTGAATTATCCGCTGTATCCGATCCCCGGCAACCACGATGATAAAGCGCTGTTTCTGGAGTACCTGCAGCCGCTGTGCCCGCTGCTCGGCAACGATGCCAATAATATGCGCTATGCGGTTGACGACTTCGCTACCCGCCTGCTGTTTATCGACTCCAGCCGCGCCGGCACTTCAAAAGGCTGGCTGACCGACGAGACCATCAGCTGGCTGGAGGAGCAGCTGTTCGAGGGCGGCGACAAACCGGCAACGGTGTTTATGCACCACCCGCCGCTGCCGCTGGGCAATGCGCAGATGGACCCGATTGCCTGTGAAAACGGCCACCGTCTGCTGGCGTTGGTGGAGCGTTTCCCGTCGCTGACGCGCATCTTTTGCGGACATAACCATAGCCTGACCATGACCCAGTATCGCCAGACGCTGATCTCCACCCTCCCCGGCACTGTCCATCAGGTGCCTTACTGCCACGAAGACACTCGCCCGTATTACGATCTCTCGCCGGCTTCGTGCCTGATGCACCGCCAGGTCGGCGAGCAGTGGGTAAGCTACCAGCACTCGCTGGCCCACTACGCCGGGCCGTGGCTGTACGACGAAAACATCAGTTGTCCAACGGAAGAGCGCTAACCGCCATGCTCAGTCTGCAAAACATCAGTAAACATTTCGACGGTAAACCAGCGCTCAGCGCGCTGTCGCTTGATATCCACGAAGGCGAATTTGTGGTGCTGGTCGGCCCGTCGGGCTGTGGTAAAAGCACCCTACTGCGCCTGCTTGCCGGGTTGGATCAGGTCAGCGAAGGCGAAATCTGGCTGCATGATGAGAACATCACCGACACCACGCCGCGCGAACGCAATTTTGCGATGATCTTCCAGAACTATGCGCTGTTTCCACATCTCTCTGTGCGCGACAACATCACCTTCGGCATGAAGGTACGCAAGGAAGAGAAAAGCGGCTGGCAGCCGCGGGTAGATAAAGTCGCGCAGATGCTGCAGCTGGAGGCGCTGCTCGATCGCAAACCGGCGAAGCTCTCCGGCGGCCAACGGCAGCGGGTAGCGATGGCGCGGGCGATCGTGCGTAATCCGCGGCTGTTCTTAATGGATGAACCGCTGTCCAACCTCGACGCCCGCCTGCGCAGCGAAGTCCGTGACAGCATTATGGACCTCCACCAGCAGTTGAAAACCAGTACCGTCTACGTCACCCACGATCAGACCGAGGCGATGTCGATGGCCGACCGCATCGTGGTGATGAACGGCGGCCACGTGCAGCAGGTAGGACGGCCAGAATATCTGTATGCCAACCCGGCCAATCTGTTCGTGGCCGGATTTATCGGTTCGCCAGCGATGAACCTGCTATCGCTCCCCTGCGTTGACGGCAACGTTCAGCTTGGCGAACTACGCCATCCGCTACCGCCGCGCCACCGCAGCCAGACCCGCGTCTGGCTGGGCATTCGCCCGGAACATATTACCGACCGCGTGGAGCAAGGCCATCTGCGCCTGCCGGGCACCGTCCTGCAACGAGAACTGATGGGAGCCGATTATTTGCTCCACGTCAGCACCCCGATCGGCACCCTGCGCTTTAGCCGCCGCCACCGCGGCGCAGTGCCGGAAAAAGGCGAATCGCTGATCCTCGGCTTCTCGCCTGCCGATGTGCATCTTTTTCATGCTGAGACCCAGCATAATTTACTGATGGAGACAGACCATGTTTAACCCCCTCACCGCCCTGACGGTTGGGCTCAGCCTCGCTCTGAGCGGCGCGGCGCTGGCGAAAGAGAAAATAGACTTCATGTTCCCGGCCCCGGTAGACGGCAAGCTGACGATGGAGATGACACGCGTTATTAAAACGTTCAACGACTCGCAGCAGGATGTCGAAGTTCGCGGCATCTTCACCGGCAACTATGACACCACCAAGATCAAAGCCGAATCCGCACAGAAGGCCGGGCAGCCGCCGGCGCTGGTGATCATGTCCGCCAACTTCACCACCGATCTGGCGCTGAAGGATGAGATCCTGCCGATGGATGAGCTGTTTAAATACGGCGATCAAAAGGCTGGCGATTTTCTGCAAAAGGAATTCTGGCCCGCGATGCATAAGAACGCCCAGGTGATGGGCACCACCTATGCGATCCCGTTCCATAACTCGACGCCAATTCTCTACTACAACAAGACGCTGTTCGATCGGGCTGGGATCGCCCAACCACCGCAGACCTGGGCCGAGCTGCTGTCTGATGCCAAAAAGCTGACCGATGAGAGCAAAGGCCAGTGGGGGATCATGCTGCCGTCGACCAACGACGACTACGGCGGCTGGATCTTCTCGGCGCTGGTGCGCGCCAACGGCGGTAAATATTTCAATGAAGACTATCCGGGTGAGGTTTATTACAACTCGCCGACCGCTATCGGCGCTCTGCGCTTCTGGCAGGATCTGATCTACAAAGACAAAGTGATGCCTTCCGGGGTACTGAATTCGAAACAGATCAGCGCCGCATTCTTCTCCGGCAAGCTCGGAATGGCGATGCTCAGCACCGGCGCGCTGGGCTTTATGCGCGAGAACAGTAAAGATTTTGAACTCGGTGTCGCCATGCTACCAGCCAAGGAGCAGCGCGCGGTGCCGATCGGCGGCGCCAGCCTGGTAAGCTTTAAAGGCATCAACGACGCGCAGAAGAAAGCGGCCTACCAGTTCCTGACTTATCTGGTAAGCCCGCAGGTGAACGGCGCGTGGAGCCGCTTTACCGGCTACTTCTCGCCGCGTAAGGCTTCGTATGATACGCCGGAGATGAAAGCATATCTGCAGCAGGACCCGAGGGCGGCGATCGCCCTTGAACAGCTGAAGTACGCGCATCCGTGGTACTCCACCTGGGAGACCGTCGCCGTGCGTAAGGCGATGGAGAACCAGCTGGCGGCGGTGATCAACGATGCCAAAGTAACGCCGGAAGCAGCGGTACAGGCGGCGCAGAAGGAAGCTGACGCGCTAATGAAACCTTATGTTGATAAGACCGCGCTGGGAGAAGTGAAGTAGCGCAGTTCTGTAGCGGGGCGCCCGGCTTGCGGCGTAAACGCCCAGGCCGGGTGACCAACCGCCCCCAGCGCAGGATGCGCCGGGGAGATTTTGCGAAGCCTTAGATTTTATCCGCCTGCGACGAAGCCCAGGATTTACGCGCGTAGGCTTTTCCCGCCGGGCTGGTATCCAGCTTCTCGCGCAGATAGTGCTCGATCTGCTCAAGGCTGCGGTTGCGCGTTTCCGGCACGCATTTGATCACGAAGATCGCGCCGAAGATGCCGATTGCCGCAAAGATAAAGAAGGTTCCGGACAGGCCGACCCACGACAGTAGCATCGGGAAGAACAGCGAGATCAGGAAGTTGGCAATCCACATTGAGAACACCGCCCCGCCCATAAACATCCCGCGCATCCGGGTTGGGAAAATTTCCGACAACAGCAGCCAGGTCACCGGCGACAGCGCCCCCTGCTGGAAGCTCAGGAACAGCAGCATTCCCGCCAGTACCATATAGGCGCGCAGCGCATCCGGCTGACCATTGACCGTTTCCGGCAGCAGGTAGCTCACCGCGCCGATAAACACCAGGCAGGCGGTACAGCCGAACTGGCCGATCATGGTCATCGGGCGACGGCCTATCTTCCCCAGCATCCAGATGCCGACAAAGGTCATCAGTACCGAAACCACGCCGTTGGCAATGGTGGCGAACAGCGCGGCGTTATCGGTCATACCGACCGAGGTCAGCACCGTCGGCGCATAGTACATAATGGTATTGACGCCGGTAAGCTGCTGAATAACCGCCACGCCGATACCGATCATGAACAGCTTAAACAGCCACGGAGTCATGATTTCACGAATTTTTGGCTTACCGAGATTGCGCTGCTCGTCGAGAGTTTCCGTAATCTCCATTAGCTCCCATTCGACATCATCTTTACGCCGCGTACGCTCCAGCACCCGGCGCGCTTCCGCCAGTCGGCCTTTCATCGCGTACCAGCGCGGGGTATCCGGCATAAACATCATGCCAAACCACAGCAGCACGGCAGGCAGCGTCGCCACCGCCAGCATCCAGCGCCAGGTGCTTTCTCCGCCCCACAGCTCATGGAAGGTGGCGTTAGAGATATAGGCCAGCAGTTGACCGGAGACGATCATCAGTTCCTGCAGCGTGACCAGTTGCCCGCGTTTGTTGGCGGGCGCCATCTCAGCGATATATACCGGCACCGTTGCCGCCGCGCCGCCAACCGCTACGCCGAGAACCAGGCGGAAGAAAATCATCCAGTTGACGTCCGGCGCGAGGGCAGTACCCACCGCGCCGATAGCGAAGATCACCGCCAGCCAGAGGATGATTTTCTTTCTGCCTGCGGCGCTGGCCAGATGGCCAGAAAGCAGTGCGCCGAATGCGGCGCCGAACAGCAGCGAGCTGGTCACCAGCCCAGTGGTAAACGGCGTAAGGTGCAGTTCCTTACCCATAAACAGCAGGGCGCCGGAAATCACCCCGGTGTCGTAGCCAAAGAGTAAACCGCCTAAGGTCGCAATCAACGCAACGATCTTAACAAACGGCGTTGCCGGGGCGTCGCTATTCGGCCCCGACGCTTTATTGAGTGTGAGATATTGTTCCTGTGACATAGAAGACTCCAGTAACCTACCTTGTAGGGGGAAGATATGCTCTTGTCTGAATACAGAGGCCTCCTGCCTCACGGACGTGTCGTTCTCGTGTGGTTCTCTTGAGGTTTAGAAAAAGCAGGCCACGCAGCTGTGTGGCCCGAAATGCATCAACGATCAGATTCCTGCCGTTTCGCGGATGTACTTACGCGCCTTTACGGCGTATTCGAAGGGGTTCGCCAGCGCGGGGTCTTGTTCGGCTTCCACCACCATCCAGCCCTTGTAGCCGTAGTCATCCAGCAACTGGAAAACCGGACGGAAATCGATGGCGCCATCTCCCGGTACGGTAAAGGTGCCTTTCTTGACGCCGTCGAGGAATGAGAGCCCTTCGCGGCGCACCTGCTCAATCACCGCGGGGCGGACATCTTTCAGATGCACGTGGTTGATGCGCGGCAGATATTTTTTCAGGATCGCCAGCATCGGCGCCTCGCCGCCCTCTGAATACCAGGCGTGACCGGTGTCGTAGAGCAGGAAGACGCGTTCGTCCACCAGCGACATAAACTTGTCGATCTCCGCGGCAGTCTGAATGCCGGTGCCCATATGGTGGTGTAGGCAAACCTGCATCCCCTTCTCTGCCGCCAGTTTGCCAAGCGCGTTATAACCTTCAGCTACCCGCTGCCACTCTTCGTCGCTAAAGCACGGTTTTACATCGCCGAGAATCGGTTTATCGAGCCCCTGGATACTGCCGCTTTGTTCAGAGCAGCCAATCACCTTCGCGCCCATCGCATGGAGGAAATTCATGTGGTTAACGAATTCATCGATGGTTTTTTCTCTTTGGCCATTCGCGAAGAAGGTGCTGAACCAGGCGTTGCAAATCTGCATGCCGCGAATATCCAGCATCGGCTTCAGCACCGCCGGATCGCGCGGATATTTGCTGCCGACTTCGCTGCCGGTAAACCCGGCCAGCGCCATTTCGCTGACCGTTTGCTGGAAGGTGTTTTCGCTCCCCAGCTCAGGCATATCATCGTTAGTCCAACCGATAGGGGCGATAGCCAGTTTGACGTTGTCTTTGTTCATTTTGATGCTCCTGCCGCTGCGCCTTACCGGCGCAGCAGTTCACGTTCGATAAGTTCACGCGTTTCCACGGCCTGGTATGTCATCTTTTCCGGGTAACCAAACAGCGAGGTGCAGACGATCGGTTCACCGCCAACTTTGAAGGTCTGTTCAGCGAAGCGCATATCTCGCAGGGTGCGGAACAGAGCATCGAAATCGACATCCCCCTCGCCGACGCCGACGTGCTGGTGTACGGCGGCGTCAACGCCCGGCGGATTAACGATATAGCGGCAGTGTTTGGTGTGATTGCGGGTATCGGCAATCAGCACGTGCGACAGGTCCTGACCGGCATAGCGCAGCATCTTCTCGACTTCACCTTTACCTTTGTCGTAGAAGAAGGTGTGCGGCACGCTGTAGACGTACTTCACGTTGTCGCTACGGAAGGACTTCACGATATCCACCGTCTCGTTGTTTTCTTCGCAGAAGTCCCACGGGTGGGCCTGGATTTCGACGCGGATACCTTCACGTTCGAATATCGGCAGTAATTCTTCCATCGAGCGGTAGAACATTTCTTCGCAAATTTCCGGCTGGTTAGGATCGCCAGAAAATTCGGTGTTGATAACCTGCACGCCCATCTCTACCGCTACTTCGATGAGCCGCTTCCAGTTCTTCACCGCCGCCTGACGGCGCAGCTCATCCGGGCCGGACCAGCGATAAACGCAGATGAACGAGGAGAGTTCAACGCCGTTGTCACGCAGCGCCTGCTTATACTCGGCCATGATCTCCCGGCTGGCGCGCGGATGTTTGTAGAATGGGTTAATCTGCGGGTGCGGCGACTGTTCAATGTATTTGTAGCCCCACTCCGCCACCTGCTGAACCATTCTGGTGATCCCGAGATCGCGAATCACATCGACATCAAAAGCAATTTTCATCGTCGTTACCTGTTTGAAACGTTACGTCGGTGAAGGAGGATTTAGCGTTGGTAGAATGCCGGGCACTCAGGTAGCGATACTGCTACCGGTTCGTTGCACTCTTGCGCCTTCAGACAGGCGTCGGCGGCAACCGATGCCGCATAGCCGTCCCAGGCTGAGGGGCCCTGCAGCTTGCCGGCTTTCACATCATTGATAAATGCCTGCAGTTCGACGTCGTAGGCTTTGATGAAACGGTCTTTCCAGTCGGTAAGGATGGCTGTCGACAGGCTGGCGGCTTTACGCATCTCCACCGCCGACGGTTCCGGCAGGCGCGCAATGCCCGTTTCGCCAACGACTTCGCACTGGATGTCGTAGCCGTACTGGCAATTTACGAAGACTTCGACGTCGATCAGGGTGCCCTTTTTCGTTTCAAACGAGACGATCTGTGGGTCTTTCAGCCGCGCATGGGTATGGGAGGTCGAGCGCGGGAAGCGTACCTGTACGGAGCGGTAGTCGTCATTTAGCAGCCAGCGCAGCACGTCCAGTTCGTGGATCAGGGTGTTGGTGATCGCCATATCGGTGGTGTAGTTCTCGCCGACCGACTGGTTGCGGTGGGCGCAGCGCAGCATCAGCGGCGCGCCGATATCGCCGTCATCAATGACTTTCTTCAGCGCCAGATAGCCTTCATCGTACGGGCGCATAAAGCCGACCTGAACGAGGCGACGCCCGGCTTTCATTTCAGCATCAACGATGCGGCGGCAGCCTTCCGCGCTCATCGCCAACGGCTTTTCGCAAAAGACGGGCTTACCGGCCTCAATAGCCGCCAGGGTGTACTCTTCATGGGTTGGATCCCAGGAGGTCACCAGCACGGCGTCAACGTCGCTGGCTTTAATCACATCATGACCGTCGGCGTAGACTTCCGCCTGCACGCCCGGCAGCGCTACTGCCGCACGGGCGTTATCGGCGTTGATATCGGAAACGGCGACCACAGTCGCCCCCTGTAAGACCTGGGTGCAGCGACGGATATGTTCTTTACCGATGGCGCCTGCGCCGATGACACCTAATTTGAGTGACATGATGGTTCTCTCCGTAGTTCTGTAGGGTTCAGGGTTCGTGTTCTTTGTTAGTAATCCCGCGCCTGGGCGCGTTTTTCATTAATCATTTCAGCGACTTTACGGATACGTTCCGACAGCGCCGCCTGCGCCACGCCAACGTTCCACCAGCTACCGTATTTGTGGACCATGGTTTTCGGCAGTACTTTAATGTCGATAAGCGTGCTGACGGTTTCACGGCGAGCGGCATCCAGCGCGTGGCGAAGCTCATCGAGGGTGGTGACCCGCCAGGTCTTGCAGCCGTAGCCGGAAGCGATCGTGGCGAAATCCACCGGTACCAGCCCGCCCTGCAGCTGGCCGTTTTCCGCCGAGCGGTAGCGAAACTCGGTGCCGAAGCTATCCATACCGTGTTCCAACTGCAGGTTGTTGATGCAGCCGTTCGCCATGTTGTCGAGCAGGATGACGTTGATCTTCGCCCGCTCCTGCAGGGAGGTGACCAGCTCAGAGTGCAGCATCATGAAGGAGCCATCGCCGACCAGCGAATAGACCTCGCTCTGCGGCTGCGCCAGCTTCACGCCGAGAGCGGCGTTGACTTCATAACCCATGCATGAGTAGCCGTACTCGACGTGATAGGTATTCGGCGCCCGGTTGCGCCAGACGCGTTGTAAATCCCCCGGCAGGCTGCCCGCCGCCGCCACAATGACCGCATCCGCCGCCAGCGACTCGTTCAGCAGGCCAAGAACGCTGCTTTGCGTCAGGGTAGAATCCGTGATTTGACGGAATTCGCGATATACCGATTCGCGGTCAATATGGTCATCAATTTCTGGTACGAAATCCGTTTCCTGCCAGACCGCCTGATAGACGCGCTGGGTCTCTTTCATCTGCCGGCTCTGGACGCTTGCAATCTGCGCGCCCCATTCTGCCTGCCAGGGCTCGTTCGACAGCGCAGCGCTGAGCGCGCTTAGCGCCTCGCGGGCGTCCGCCAGCATTGGGATGCCGTCCAGCTTCCAGGCATCAAAATTACTGACGTTAACGTTAAGAAAGCGCACGCCAGGGGATTGGAATATCCATTTCGAGGAGGTAGTGAAATCGCTAAAGCGTGTGCCGATACCGATGACCAAATCGGCCTCTTTCGCCAACAGGTTGGCAGCCAGACAGCCCGTTTCGCCAACGCCACCGACGTTCAGCGGATGCGATGAAACCACCGTGCCCTTACCGGCCTGCGTTTCCGCAAACGGAATCCCGTAACGTTCGGCGAAGCTCACCAGCGCATCGCCTGCCGCGGAATATTTCACGCCGCCGCCGCAGACGATGAGCGGTTTACGGCTGGCTTTTATTGCCGCTACCGCATCAGCCAGCTGCGCCGCGCTTGGCGGACGGCGATCCAGACGGTGGACGCGGCGGGCAAAAAAGGACTCGGGATAATCCCAGGCTTCACCCTGCACGTCCTGCGGCAGACACAAGGTGACGGCGCCGGTTTCCGCCGGATCCGTCAGCACGCGCATGGCATTAATGCAGGCGCTCATGAGCTGTTCCGGGCGGGTAATACGATCCCAGTACTTACTCACCGCGCGAAATGCGTCGTTAGTCGTGATACTCAGATCGTGGCTCTGTTCGATTTGCTGCAGTACCGGATCCGGCTGACGGGTGGCAAATACATCGCCCGGCAGTAATAACAACGGGATACGGTTGGCCGTAGCCGTCGCCGCGGCGGTGATCATGTTGGCCGCCCCGGGACCGATGGAAGAAGTGCAGGCAATGATCTGCCGGCGCAGTGATTGACGGGCGAAGCCGGTGGCCGCATGGGCCATGCCTTGTTCATTACGCCCCTGGAAAACCCGCAGTTCGCCGCTGTTCTCTTCCAGCGCCTGGCCTAAGCCCAACACGTTGCCGTGACCAAAGATAGCGAAAATCCCTTTCACGAATTTCTGCGCTTCGCCGTCCACCTCCAGATACTGGTTATCAAGGAACTTCACCAGCGCCTGCGCCATTGTCAGTCTCAGTTTGCCCATGTTGCCTAATCCTTATCGTTCAGTATTTGTCGTGTGAGTTAGCGCTTTGCTCGCCAAAGAAGATGGCGTAGGTGCGGGAAAGCCGTTAACGTCCACTGGAATATTTTTGGATTATAGGCAAACATTTTTTTCATTAAACACAAATACAGAAGAAATGTTTCATTTTGCGAGAAGGATCAAACTCTCTACCCATTTCACACGTTTCACTTACATCTCCTTCGCGAGAAGGCTTCCAAACAAAAGAGGAAAAACAAAATTATCTACATGAAAATTATGGATAATATTGATATTAAAAAAAGGGGAACATGGGTAAACGGGACACAGACAGCATGTATGAGCAGGCAGCTGCTCAGCCGCGCAGAGTGGTAGATCCTTCACACTTTTGGTTTTTTAATTTCGATTAGATTTGAAAATGAAATATTTATTTCTCAAACTAGAGATAACCAATAACCATCAGGCTGTTCACGGCAGACCGTCACTCGAGCGACCTTCTCCTGGCAGCAAATATGCAAAAGGAAACCCAAGCGATGAATGCAGCAGTTAAGCGGCTCGACGTCATCTGTATTGGCCGGGTGGCCGTCGATCTCTACGCCCAGCAGATAGGGGCAAGGTTGGAAGATGTGGCGAGTTTCGCCAAATATCTCGGCGGCTCCTCAGGCAACGTCGCCTTTGGCACCGCGATTCAGGGGTTGAAATCAGCGATGCTGGCCCGCGTTGGCGATGAACACAACGGTCGCTTCCTGCGTGAAACCCTCAGCCGCGCAGGGGTCGATACCGAATACCTGATCACTGATAAAGACCGGCTGACCGCATTGGTGATGCTGGGAATCAAGGATCAGGATACCTTCCCGCTCATTTTCTACCGTGACAACTGCGCCGATATGGCGCTGACGCCTGACGATATTAATGAACAGTACATCGCTTCTTCCCGCGCTCTGGCGGTGACCGGCACGCATCTTTCACATGCCAATACCCGCGAAGCGGTGCTGAAAGCGCTGGAATACGCCCGCCGCCACGGTCTGCGTACCGCACTGGATATCGACTATCGCCCGGTGCTGTGGGGGCTGACTTCACTTGGCGACGGTGAAACGCGTTTCATTGAATCCGGACCGGTGACCCGCCAGCTGCAGGAAGTTCTGCATCTGTTCGATTTAGTCGTGGGCACCGAAGAGGAGTTTCATATTGCCGGCGGCAGTACCGACACCCTCACCGCGCTGAAAAACGTGCGCCACGCCACTAACGCGACGCTGGTCTGCAAGCGCGGGCCGATGGGTTGCGTGGTGCTGGAAGGCGCGATCCCGGATAGCTGGGATAGCGTCCCGCTGCAGCAGGGCGTTCGCGTCGAGGTGCTTAACGTGCTCGGCGCCGGCGACGCCTTTATGTCCGGCCTGCTGCGCGGCTGGCTGAATGATGAAGGCTGGGAACAGGCCTGCCGCTACGCCAACGCCTGCGGCGCGCTGGTGGTTTCGCGCCACGGCTGCGCGCCGGCGATGCCGACGAAAGTCGAACTTGATGATTATCTATCGCGGGCAGATGCCGTTCCGCGCCCGGATATCGATGCGCGGCTCAATCACTTGCACCGGGTGACCAGCCGCCGCCAGCCGTGGCCAGAGCTATGTATCTTCGCCTTTGACCACCGCAAACAACTGGCGGACCTGGCGTTAGAAACCGGCCGCGATCCGGCCTGCATTCCCCGGCTCAAGCTGCTACTGTTGGCAGCCGCCGAAGCCGCAGCCGCTGAGGCCGGGCTTGAACAGCGTAGCGGTATCCTGGCCGACGGCACCTACGGCCAGCGTGCGCTTAACGCCATTACCGGTAAAGGCTGGTGGATCGGCCGGCCGATCGAGCTCCCCAGTTCACGTCCGCTGCGCCTTGAGCATGGCAATATTGGCTCGCAGCTGATCGACTGGCCGCTGGAGCACGTCGTCAAATGTCTGGTCTTTTACCATCCGGACGATCCGGCGGCGCTGCGCGCCGAGCAGGACGCGCTGCTGCTGGAAGTATGGCAGGCCTGTAATAAGTCCGGGCACGAACTGCTGGTGGAAGTGATCCTACCGGAGAACGGGCCAGACAAAGACGAACGCCACTACCACACCATGCTGGAGCACTTCTATCAGTTAGGCATCCAGCCAGACTGGTGGAAGCTGCCGCCGCTGGCCAGCGCGCAGTGGGAGCGGATCTCCGCGCTTATCGAGCGTGAAGACCCGTGGTGTCGCGGGATCCTGCTCCTGGGGCTGGATGCGCCATCGGATCGTCTGCGCGCCGGTTTTGCCGAAGCGGCCAGACACCCAATGATCAAAGGCTTCGCCGTCGGCCGCACCATCTTTGGCCAACCTTCGCGCCGCTGGATGCAGGGCGAACTGGATGATGCTGCGCTGATCGATGAAGTAAAGCGTAACTATCTGCGGCTCATTGGCTACTGGCGCGAAGCGCGCGGCTAACCTCCTTCAGGCCCGCCTCTTCCTTGAAAATGGCGGGCCTGCGGTTTCTTCGTGAAATGAATCGCGTATTTCATCGCAAAAAATGAAAAATTCGCTTCATTTGGTACACTGGAAGCCATATTCCTTCCATTTTCTCAGAGCGCAACTTATGGCTAATAATCCGACCCAACTGACCATCCTGCAGGATGAAATCAGACGGCGCTACGACACGCTCAGCAAACGTCTGAAGCAGGTGGCGCGCTATATACTGGATAACAGTAATAGCGTTGCTTTCGATACCGTAGCCTCCATTGCGCAACAGGCTGACGTTCCGCCCTCAACGCTGATTCGCTTCGCTAACGCCTTTGGCTTTAGCGGCTTTAACGAAATGAAGCAGATGTTCAGGCAGCATCTGATGGAAGAGACCGCCAACTACACCGAGCGCGCGCGTCTGTTCCGCCAGACCACTAACGACGAAACGACGCCGCCGGAAACGCCGACGGAAATCCTCAACATGTTCAGCATGGTCAATACCCAGGCGCTGCAGCAACTGGCAATGCAGACCTCCGGCGAAGACCTCAACCGCGCGGTAGATTTACTGGCGGATGCGGAAAATATCTATGTCATCGGCCTGCGTCGTTCGTTCAGCGTCGCCTCTTACCTGACCTACGCGCTGCGCCATCTGGATCGCAAAGCCTTCCTGATTGACGGCCTCGGCGGGATGTTCACCGAGCAGCTCAGTCTGGTGGGGCCGAAGGATGTGGTCGTGGCGGTGAGTTTCTCGCCTTATGCCCGTGAAGTGGTGGAGCTGGTTGAGCTTGGCGCCCAGCGCAAGGCGCGACAAATCGCCATTACCGATAGCCAGGTAAGCCCGCTTGCCGCCTTCAGTGATGTGTGCTTTGTGGTGCGTGAAGCGCAGGTAGATGGTTTCCGTTCGCAGGTGGCCTCGCTGTGCCTGGCGCAGACGTTGGCGGTATCGCTGGCATTGAATAGCAGCAAAGAGCCACAGCAGCACCGCGCCTGATTACCCGTTGCGCTACGCTGTAAACAACGGCAATCAACAGACAAAAAAGCCGGGACATCCCCGGCTTTTCTCGTTTATCGCGCCCTATGAATAGCGATCGCTGTTGATCCAGGCGTGATCGTCTTCCCAGGTAAATAGCCACTTACGATCCGGCCCCGCCATTACGTTCAGATAGTAGCTGTTGTAACCGGCGATCGCCGCTACCGGATGATAGCCGCGCGGCACCATCACCACATCATGGTTATAGGGCGCCATACAGGCATCCAGGCTGCGGTCATCGGTGTACACTCGCTGAAAGGCAAAGCCTTGCGGCGGATCGAAGCGGTGGTAGTAGGTCTCTTCCAGCTGGGTTTCCTGCCCCGGCAGCGCGGTATCGTGCTTGTGCGATGGCCAGGAGCTAGTCGCCCCTTCTTCGGTGTAGACTTCCACCACCAGCAGGCAATCCGCCTGCGCATTATCCGGCAGAATATTGTGCACCAGGCGCTGGTTGCGCCCTTTACCGCGATGCTCTACGCCGACATCCTCAGGCCGTATCACTCGCGCCGGGAAGCTGCCTTTGCCCGGCGCGCTGCAAACCGCCAGCTCAAGATCGGAATCTGCAGTGACCTCGACCTTATCGTGCGGCGGCACATAGACCGAACACGGCGGCGTACGCTCGAATGGCGACATGCGTTTACCAAGGTCGGGAAAATCGGCGTGCTGAGTTTTGATCGAGGCCAGCCCGGAAACCAGTACCAGACATAGCTCACGCTCGCCGCTCTCCAGAGTCACGGTTTGCCCCTGTTTTAACATCCAGACATCAAAGCCAATATACTGCCACCCCGCGCTCTGCGGGGTGATGTGCTGGATATGTCCCTCTTTTTGCGCTTTAGCCAATAACGACATAGCGTTCTCCTTCGCCGATTAACCTAACGTCGGCATACTGAATTCAGATACGGTTTGCTGCCCCTGCGGCCAGCGCACGGTGGCAGTTTTCATACGGGTATAGAAGCGGACGCCGTCCGGCCCGTGGACGTTCAGCGCGCCAAATACCGAGCGCTTCCAGCCGCCGAAGCTATGGAAGGCCATCGGCACCGGCACCGGTACGTTGACGCCAACCATGCCGGCCTGTACGTCATGGACGAACTCGCGGGCGGTATGGCCGTTGCTGGTAAAGACGGCGCTGCCGTTGCCAAATTCATGGCTGTTAACCAGCGCCAGCGCACTTTGGTAATCAGCGACGCGAACGATCCCCAGCACCGGACCAAATATCTCTTCGCGCCAGATGGTCATTTCAGGAGTGACGTGGTCAAACAGCGTACCGCCAACGTAATATCCGTCCTCATGCCCGGCTACGCGCAGCCTGCGGCCATCCACCACCAACGACGCCCCTTCGCTGACGCCCTTATCAATATAGCCGAGTACTTTTTTCTGATGCGCTTCGGATACCACCGGCCCCATTTCGTTTTCGTCTTTGCCGCGCAGGCAGCCGGGACCGACTTTCAGCGACTCAACTAATGGTTTCAGGCGGGCGATTAACTTATCTGCGGTCTCGTCACCGACGGCCACCACTACCGGCAGGGCCATACAGCGCTCGCCAGCGGAACCATACGCGCCGCCCATAATGGCATTCACGGTCGCATCAAGATCGGCGTCCGGCATCACGATGGCATGGTTTTTCGCCGCGCCAAACGCCTGGACGCGTTTTCCGTGAGCGCTGGCGGTTTTATAGATATATTCCGCCACGCCGGAGGAGCCGACAAAGCTGACGGCGGCAATACGCGGGTCGGTATAAAGCTGCTCGGCATCTTCATTGCTGCAATGGATGACGTTAAAGACGCCATCCGGCAGACCGGCTTCTTTCAGTAACTCAGCCATGCGTACCGCCGCGGTTGGCGCCAGCGCCGGTGGTTTCAGCACGAAGCTGTTGCCGCAGGCCAGCGCGATGGGGAACATCCACATCGGCACCATCGCCGGGAAATTAAACGGCGTTATCCCCGCCACCACGCCCAGCGGCTGCATGAGCGAATAGCTGTCGACGCCGGTACCCACGTCGGAAGAAAACTCACCTTTAATGAGATGCGGAATACCGCAGGCGAACTCAACCACTTCCATGCCGCGGGTCAGCTCGCCCAACGCATCGGACCACACTTTGCCGTGCTCGCTAACGATAATTCCCGCCAGTTCATCGACGTGCTGTTCGAGCAGCATTTTAAAATTGAACAGCACGCGGGCGCGGCGCAACGGCGTGGTACGGGACCAGCTGTCAAAAGCGTCGCGAGCGACCTGGATTGCGTCGGAAACCTCCTGCGCGGTGGAAAGCGTGACTTCGCGAACTACATCGCCAGTGGCCGGGTCGTACACCGGCATCGTTTCGCGGCTGCTGCTGGTTACCGTTTTCCCACCAATAAAGTTACCTGTGATAGTCATCTTCTCGCCTCATAGTGTAGAAGGCCGTTCAAGTTACGGCCCGTCGCTGATTGTGCTGTGCTATAACCGTAGTAAAATGAAATTTATATTTCAATAAACAGATAAAATGAAATTCCACTTTGGTGATAGCTGTCGCATTTTTCAGCAAGCCTCTCTCTATGTGATTTCATATCACAGCAGTATAGAAGGTGAGATTTTATGCGGTTAGCTTTGATGTAAACCATGAAATGGCGCAGCAACTATTTTGCGATCGTGCTCAAATAACCATCATTTCATCCATTGCTAATGATGAAATAAACATTTTAACTATCTGGCAATCGAACTAAACCAGTCAACATCTTGTCAGGAGTGTCAAATGGCCATTGCCCCGCAGCGTTTCTGTATCAATCGTAAAATTGCGCCGTCGCTCAGCATTGAGGCGTTTTTCCGTCTGGTGAGCGAACTCGGGCTGCATAAGGTCGAGCTGCGTAATGATTTACCCAGCGGTAAAGTCACCGACGCGCTTACCCACCAGCAGGTGCGCAGGCTGGCCGACCGATACCAGCTTGAAATTCTGACGATCAACGCCGTCTATCCCTTCAACCGCCGCAGCGCTGAAGTACGTCACCTGACGGAGTCGCTGCTAAAAGAGGCGCAGGCTATTGGCGCCAAATCGCTGGTGATGTGCCCGTTAAACGATGGCACCACCGTAGCGCCGCAAGAAACGCTTGCCGCTATGCGCGAGCTGGCGCCGCTGTTCGAACAATATGGCATTCAGGGTCTGGTCGAGCCGCTGGGCTTCCCACAAAGTTCGCTGCGCTCGGCGGCGCAGGCGCAGGCGCTTATTCGCGACGCCCAGGTACCGTTTAAGATATTAATTGATACTTTCCACCATCATCTTTATCCACAAGCTGAAGAGGAATTCAGCCAGCTGGACATTACTGATATAGGCCTGGTGCATCTCTCCGGCGTCGACGATCCCCGCCCGCGCGAACAGTTGACCGACGACGAGCGCATCATGCTGACACCACAAGATAGGCTGCTGACCTGCCAGCAGATAAAACATCTCGAAGCCCGCGGATATCGTGGCGATTACGCCTTCGAGCCTTTCGCCCCGCAGCTGGCGTCATGGCGTGAAGAGGATATTCGCCGCGAGATTGAACAGAGCATTGCGCTGATTCAACGCCACTGCGCGTGAGATTAAACGTTGAGAGTTATCGATTTCCTCCCTCTTTTTGCTGTCAGGTTGCCTATAATCGACGCAGGATAAATGGAGGAATCGATCATGAGCTCACCCCTGCTAATTGCACGCACGCTGGACAAACAGCTCCACCTGCTGCCGGCAATGGCCAACCGTCACGGCTTAATTACCGGCGCCACCGGCACCGGTAAAACCGTTACTCTGCAAAAGCTGGCGGAGTCGTTTTCTGAGATCGGCGTGCCGGTCTTTATGGCCGATGTGAAAGGCGACCTGACCGGTATCGCGGAGGCAGGCCAGAGCTCTGAGAAACTTCAGGCGCGTCTGGAAAAAATCGGCGTTACCGACTGGGAGCCGCACGCCAACCCGGTGGTTGTTTGGAATATCTTTGGTGAAAAGGGCCACCCGGTGCGCGCCACGGTATCTGACCTCGGCCCCCTGCTGCTCGCCCGCTTGCTCAACCTGAATGAAGTACAAAGCGGCGTGCTGAACATTATTTTCCGTATCGCTGACGATCGCGGTCTGCTGCTGCTCGACTTTAAAGATCTTCGCGCCATTACCCAGTTTATTGGCGATAACGCCAAAGCTTTCCAGAATCAGTACGGCAACATCAGCAGCGCGTCGGTAGGCGCTATCCAACGTGGGCTGTTGACCCTGGAGCAGCAAGGCGCAGAGCACTTCTTCGGCGAACCGATGCTGGATATTCAGGACTGGATGCGTGTCGATGCCAGCGGTAAAGGGGTGATTAATATCCTCAGCGCCGAAAAGCTCTATCAGATGCCGAAGCTGTACGCCGCCAGCCTGCTGTGGATGCTCTCCGAACTCTACGAGCGCCTGCCGGAAGCCGGCGACCTCGAAAAACCGAAGCTGGTGTTCTTCTTCGACGAAGCCCACCTGCTGTTTAACGATGCGCCGCAGGTACTGCTGGATAAAATCGAGCAGGTGATTCGCCTTATCCGTTCTAAAGGAGTCGGCGTCTATTTTGTCTCGCAGAATCCGTCGGATATCCCGGATGCCGTGCTCGGCCAGTTGGGCAACCGCGTGCAGCATGCCCTGCGAGCCTTTACCCCGAAGGATCAAAAAGCGGTGAAGACCGCCGCCCAGACCATGCGCGCCAATCCGGCGTTCAGTACCGAGCAGGCCATTCAGGAGCTCGGTACCGGCGAAGCGCTGATCTCCTTCCTCGACGAAAAAGGCAGCCCGTCGGTCGTCGAGCGTGCGATGGTCATCGCCCCATGTTCACGGATGGGGCCGGTCAGCGATGATGAGCGTAATGGCCTGATTAACCACTCGGCGCTGTACGGCAAGTATGAAGAAGAGATTGACCGCGAGTCGGCCTTCGAAATGCTGCAAAAAGGGGTGCAGGTCGCCACAGAGCAGCAGTCGGCACCGCCGGCAAAAGGCCAACAAAGCGGCGATGACGACGGGCTGCTCGGCGGACTGAAAGATATTCTGTTCGGCACGACCGGCCCGCGCGGCGGTAAACGAGACGGTATCGTACAGACCGCGGCCAAAAGCGCCGTACGTCAGGTCACCAACCAGATTGTCCGCGGCATGCTGGGCAGCCTGCTTGGCGGAAGGCGCCGTTAACGTCAGTGTCGAGCCCCGGATTGCGGCGCGCTGCGTCCGATCCGGGCGACAACAATACAGGGCATTACACTGCGGATAGCCACTCAAACGGCAGGCACAAAAAACCCGGCGTTGCTTGCGCTTGGCCGGGTCATTTATCGAACTACGCTTTTCTCATCATCAGCCAAAGGCTTATCAGGAAGAAGCTTGCGCTTGGCAGCAGCGCGCCGATGATTGGCGGTATGCCGTAAACCAGCGTCAGTGGGCCAAATATCTGGTCGAGGACGTAGAAGATAAAGCCAAAGCTAATCCCGGTAACAACCCTCACGCCCATCGCCACGCTCCGCAATGGACCAAAAATAAACGACAGCGCCATCAGCATCATCACGGCCACCGACAGCGGCTGGAAGATTTTGCTCCACATGTTGAGCTGGTAACGGCCCGGATCCTGACCGCTGGACTTCAGATAGGTCACGTAGTTATGCAGGCCGCTGATTGACAGCGCATCCGGATCCAGCGCAACCACGCCGAGTTTATCCGGCGTTAGTTTGGTCTTCCAGGTACCGCTGACCATCTGGGTGCCGGTTACCTGCTTCGGATCGGTCAGGTCGGACTCATCAACCTGCGACAGACGCCAAACCTTAGCTTCATTATCAAACTTAGCGGAAGCGGCGTAACGGACAGATTGCAGACGACGGTTATCGTTAAACTGGTAGATGCTCACCCCGCCCAGCTCATCGTTACCCTTTACTCGTTCAATGTAGACAAAATTATGCCCGTCTTTCGCCCACAAACCCTGCTGGGTCGACAGCAGCGAACCGCCGTACATCTGCTGCGCTCGGTAGTTACGCGCCATCTGTTCGCCCTGCGGCGCCACCCATTCACCCATCGCCATGGTCAACAACACCAGCGGGATCGCCGTTTTCATCACCGCCAGCGCCACCTGCATACGGGTAAAGCCGGAAGCCTGCATCACCACCAGTTCGCTACGCTGCGCCAGCATCCCCAGCCCCAGCAAAGCCCCAAGCAGGGCCGCCATCGGGAAGAAGATTTGCACATCTTTTGGCACGCTGAGAATGGTATAGAGTCCTGCTCCCAGCGCATCATAGCTGCCCTGCCCGGCTTTTTTCAGCTGGTCGACAAACTTAATAATGCCGGAGAGCGACACCAGCATGAACAGCGTCATCATGATGGTGTTAAAAATGGTTTTACCGATATAGCGGTCAAGTACGCCAAACGCCTGCATCACACCGCTCCTTTATTAAACCGGGCACGGAAACGACGCATCGGCACCGTATCCCACAGGTTAAGCAGCACCGCCAGCGCGAAGTAGAGCAGGTTCACGCCCCACATCCAGATGGCGGGGTCCATTTTGCCTTTACCCGCGTTCGATTTGATCGACGTTTGCAGCAGGAAAAACACCAGATACAGCAGCATCGCCGGCAGCATCGACAGCACGCGGCCCTGACGCGGGTTCACCACGCTGAGCGGGACAACCATCAGCGCCATCATGAACACCGCCGCCACCAGCGTGAAGCGCCAGTGCAGTTCGGCGCGGGCGCGATCGGTGTCGGTACGCCACAGGGTGCGCATATTCATCTGTTCGGTGTCGCTGGGATCGGCCGCTACCGCCTGATGGCCAATAACCGCCTGGTAGTTTTTGAAGTCGGTAATACGGAAATCGCGCAGCATCGCCGTGCCTTCAAAACGCGTCCCCTGGGTCATGGTGACCACCTGGGAGCCGTCTTTTTTCTGCGACAGCTCGCCGGAATCCGCCACCACCACGGAAGGACGCGCGTTGCCTTTAGGCCGCAGTTGCGCCAGGAACACGTCGCTAAAGCGGTTGCCGTTGACGTTTTCGATAAACAGCACCGCGCTGCCGTCGCTGGCCTGCTGGAACTGGCCCTGAGCCAGCGCCGCCATTCCAGGGTTGGCTTTGGCTTCCGCCAGTACTTCGTCCTGATGGCGCGACGACCACGGCCCCGCCCACATCACGTTGACCGCCGCGACGGCGCCGGTAAACAGGGCGAGGATCATCGCCGCCTTAATCAATACGGCTTTACTTAAGCCGCAGGCGTGCATCACCGTAATTTCACTTTCGGTATACAGTTTGCCGAGCGTCATCAACAGCCCGAGGAAAAGACTCAGGGGCAGAATGAGCTGCGCCATTTCCGGTACGCCCAGCCCTAACAGCGAGAGCACCAGGTTGGTCGGGATATCGCCATCTACTGCGGCGCCGAGGATCCTGACGAGTTTCTGACAGAAGAAAATCAGCAACAGGATGAATAGGATCGCCAACTGGCTTTTCAGCGTCTCACGAACCAGATATCTTATGATTATCACTATAAATACGCCCGTAAAAACCCGTCTTATTGCAGGAAAATTGCTTGTTTCATGGCTTAAACGTCATTTATTCTCTTTTGTCGTCGAAAACATCGCTAAGATTAAATGACTCATCGGTTCTGCGTATCAGGATCTTTTCTGACGAACCAAAGCCGTAATAACGTTAAGATTAACACGAAGTCACCGCAACAGCGGACATGAGTTACGAAAGCTTGCAATTATATACTCAATGGATTTCGAGTTGTAGAAAGGCGGCAGGACTGTGAAGCCCCGGAGCGGCATCAGCCAGCGTCAGGGGTAAGCAGGCGTAGCCAACGCATCTGCAACTGGAAAGGCGACGAGTATAGCCGTAGCCACCACTGTTGTCTTTAAGATTCAGGAGCATAGTGCATGGAGTTCAGTGTAAAAAGCGGTAGCCCGGAGAAGCAGCGGAGTGCCTGTATCGTGGTCGGCGTCTTCGAACCACGTCGCCTCTCCCCCATCGCCGAACAACTCGATAAAATCAGCGACGGTTACATCAGCGCCCTGCTGCGTCGCGGCGAGCTCGAAGGCAAGCCTGGCCAGACCTTGTTACTGCACCATGTGCCGAACATCCTGTCTGAGCGCATTCTGCTCATCGGCTGTGGTAAAGAGCGCGAACTGGATGAACGTCAGTATAAACAAGTTATTCAGAAAACCATTAATACTCTGAATGACACTGGTTCGATGGAAGCCGTCTGCTTCCTGACCGAACTGCACGTTAAAGGTCGCAACAACTACTGGAAAGTTCGCCAGGCCGTTGAAACCGCCAAAGAGACGCTGTACAGCTTCGATCAGTTGAAGACCAACAAAAGCGAGCCGCGTCGTCCGCTGCGTAAAATGGTCTTCAACGTGCCGACTCGCCGCGAGCTCACCAGCGGCGAACGCGCCATTCAACATGGCCTGGCGATCGCAGCCGGTATCAAAGCGGCGAAAGACCTCGGCAACATGCCGCCGAATATCTGTAACGCGGCTTACCTTGCTTCCCAGGCGCGCCAGTTGGCCGACACTTACAGCAAGAATGTTATCACCCGCGTGATCGGCGAACAGCAGATGCGCGAGCTGGGGATGAACTCCTATCTCGCCGTCGGTAACGGTTCGCAGAACGAGTCGCTGATGTCGGTCATCGAGTATAAAGGCAACCCGTCTGAAGACGCGCGCCCTATCGTGCTGGTCGGTAAAGGCCTGACCTTCGACTCCGGCGGTATCTCCATCAAGCCTGCCGAAGGCATGGACGAGATGAAGTACGACATGTGCGGCGCGGCGGCGGTTTACGGCGTAATGCGAATGGTTGCCGAGCTGCAGCTGCCGCTCAACGTCATCGGCGTGCTGGCGGGTTGTGAAAACATGCCTGGCGGCCGCGCGTATCGCCCGGGCGATGTTCTGACCACCATGTCCGGACAGACCGTTGAAGTGCTGAATACCGATGCCGAAGGCCGTCTGGTGCTGTGCGACGTGTTGACCTACGTTGAGCGCTTCGAACCGGAAGCGGTTATCGATGTCGCAACGCTGACCGGCGCCTGCGTGATTGCCCTCGGTCATCACATCACCGGCCTGATGTCGAACCATAACCCGCTGGCTCATGAGCTGATCGGCGCCTCCGAACTGGCCGGCGACCGCGCATGGCGTCTGCCGCTGGCCGACGAGTTCCAGGATCAGCTGGAGTCCAACTTTGCGGATATGGCCAACATCGGCGGCCGTCCTGGCGGCGCGATTACCGCTGGCTGCTTCCTGTCACGCTTCACCCGCAAGTACAACTGGGCGCACCTCGACATCGCCGGTACCGCCTGGCGTTCCGGGAAGGCCAAAGGCGCAACCGGTCGTCCGGTGGCGCTGCTGTCTCAGTTCCTGCTCAATCGTGCGGGTTTTAACGGCGAAGAGTGATTGCCGTCTGATGCCCGGTGGCGCTACGCTTACCGGGCCGACGGAAAGATGCCGTTTGTAGGCCGGGTAAGCGTAGCGCCACCCGGCTTTGCATTTAAATCCACAACAAGAAGCCCCATATATGAAAAACGCAACGTTCTATCTTCTGGACAACGAAGACACCGTCGACGAGCTCAGCGCCGTCGAACAGCTGGTGTGTGAAATTGCCGCAGAACGTTGGCGCAACGGCAAGCGCGTATTGATCGCCTGTGAAGATGAACAGCAGGCTATTCGCCTCGACGAAGCGCTGTGGACGCGGCCGCCGGAGAGCTTTGTACCGCATAACCTGGCGGGCGAAGGCCCGAGAGGCGGCGCGCCGGTAGAAATTGCCTGGCCGCAAAAGCGCAACAGCAGTCCGCGGGATATTCTTATCAGCCTGCGGCTAAACTTTGCAGATTTTGCCACCGCTTTCACAGAAGTGATAGACTTTGTCCCTTACGAAGATTCTCTGAAACAACTGGCGCGCGAACGCTATAAAGCGTACCGCATGGCTGGTTTCAACCTGAACACGGCAACCTGGAAATAATGGAAAAGACATACAACCCACAAGATATCGAACAGCCGCTTTACGAGCACTGGGAAAAGCAGGGCTATTTCAAACCGAATGGTGATGAAAGCCAGGAGAGCTTCTGCATCATGATCCCGCCGCCGAACGTCACCGGCAGTTTGCATATGGGTCATGCCTTCCAGCAAACCATCATGGATACCATGATTCGCTACCAGCGCATGCAGGGTAAAAACACCCTGTGGCAGGCCGGTACCGACCACGCGGGTATCGCCACCCAGATGGTGGTTGAGCGTAAGATTGCCGCTGAAGAAGGTAAAACCCGCCACGACTACGGTCGCGATGCCTTCATCGATAAAATCTGGCAGTGGAAAGCGGAATCCGGCGGCACTATTACCCGCCAGATGCGCCGCCTCGGCAACTCCGTAGACTGGGAGCGCGAGCGCTTCACAATGGACGAAGGCCTGTCCAACGCGGTGAAAGAGGTCTTCGTTCGCCTGTACAAAGAAGACCTGATTTATCGCGGCAAGCGCCTGGTGAACTGGGACCCGAAACTGCGCACCGCCATCTCTGACCTGGAAGTAGAGAACCGCGAATCGAAAGGTTCCATGTGGCACATCCGCTATCCGCTGGCCGATGGCGCGAAAACCGCTGACGGTAAAGATTACCTGGTGGTCGCCACCACTCGTCCGGAAACCCTGCTGGGCGATACCGGCGTGGCCGTAAACCCGGAAGACCCGCGCTACAAAGACCTGATTGGTAAATTCGTGGTGCTGCCGCTGGTTAACCGCCGCATTCCGATTGTTGGCGACGAACACGCCGATATGGAAAAAGGCACCGGCTGCGTGAAAATCACCCCAGCGCACGACTTTAACGACTACGAAGTTGGCCGCCGTCATCAGCTGCCGATGATTAATATTTTGACCTTTGATGGCGACATCCGCGAAAGCGCGGAAGTCTACGATACCAAAGGCAATGAATCCGACGTCTATTCCAACGAGATCCCGGCTGAATTCCAGAAGATGGAACGTTTTGCCGCGCGTAAAGCGATGGTTGCCGCCGTCGACGCGCTGGGCCTGCTGGAAGAAATCAAACCGCACGACCTGACCGTGCCTTACGGCGACCGCGGCGGCGTGGTTATCGAACCGATGCTGACCGACCAGTGGTACGTGCGTGCGGACGTGCTGGCCAAGCCGGCAGTTGAAGCCGTTGAGAATGGCGACATTCAGTTCGTGCCGAAGCAGTACGAAAACATGTACTTCTCCTGGATGCGCGATATTCAGGATTGGTGTATTTCCCGTCAGCTGTGGTGGGGTCACCGCATCCCGGCATGGTATGACAACGACGGCAACGTCTACGTTGGCCGTAGCGAAGACGAAGTGCGTCAGGAAAACAACCTGAGCGCCGACGTTGCCCTGCGTCAGGACGAAGATGTTCTGGATACCTGGTTCTCTTCCGCGCTATGGACCTTCTCCACCCTCGGTTGGCCGGAAAACACCGACGCGCTACGTCAGTTCCACCCGACCAGCGTGATGGTGTCCGGCTTCGACATTATCTTCTTCTGGATTGCCCGCATGATCATGATGACCATGCACTTCATCAAAGATGAAAACGGCAAGCCGCAGGTTCCGTTTAAGACCGTCTACATGACCGGCCTTATCCGCGACGACGAAGGCCAGAAGATGTCCAAATCCAAGGGTAACGTCATTGACCCGCTGGATATGGTTGACGGCATCACCTTGCCGGAGCTGCTGGAGAAACGTACCGGCAACATGATGCAGCCGCAACTGGCGGAAAAAATCCGCAAGCGTACCGAGAAACAGTTCCCGAACGGCATCGAGCCGCACGGCACTGACGCCCTGCGCTTTACCCTGGCGGCGCTGGCCTCTACCGGCCGCGACATCAACTGGGATATGAAGCGTCTGGAAGGTTACCGTAACTTCTGCAACAAGCTGTGGAACGCCAGCCGCTTCGTGCTGATGAATACCGAAGATCAGGATTGCGGTTTCAACGGCGGCGAGATGGTGCTGTCCCTGGCCGACCGCTGGATCCTGGCTGAATTCAACCAGACCGTGAAAGCGTACCGCGAAGCGCTGGATAACTTCCGCTTCGATATCGCCGCGGGCATCCTGTATGAGTTCACCTGGAACCAGTTCTGCGACTGGTACCTCGAACTGACCAAGCCGGTCATGAACGGTGGCAGCGAAGCGGAACTGCGCGGCACTCGCCATACGCTGGTGACCGTGCTGGAAGGTCTGCTGCGCCTGGCGCATCCGATCATCCCGTTCATCACGGAAACCATCTGGCAACGCGTGAAGGTCATTTGCGGTATTAACGCTGACACCATCATGCTGCAGCCGTTCCCGCAGTATGAGGCTTCTCAGGTTGATGAAGCGGCGCTGGCGGATACCGAATGGCTGAAGCAGGCGATCGTTGCCGTACGTAACATCCGGGCGGAAATGAATATTGCTCCGGGTAAACCGCTGGAACTGCTGCTGCGCGGCTGTAGCAAAGATGCCGAGCGTCGTGTTAACGACAACCGCAGCTTCCTGCTGAACCTGGCGCGTCTGGAAAGCATCACCGTGCTGCCTGCCGATGATAAAGGTCCAGTTTCCGTGACCAAGATTATCGACGGCGCCGAGCTGCTGATCCCGATGGCGGGTCTTATCGACAAAGAAGCCGAGCTGGCGCGTCTGGCAAAAGAAGTGGCGAAAGTCGAAGCGGAAATCGGCCGTATCGAAAGCAAGCTGTCCAACGAAGGCTTTGTGGCCCGCGCGCCGGAAGCGGTTATCGCCAAAGAGCGTGAGAAGCTGGAAGGCTATGCAGAAGCGAAAGCGAAACTGATTGAACAGCAGGCGGTGATCGCCGCGCTGTAATAACTCGCCAAAGCATAAAAAGCCGGAGCTTGCTCCGGCTTTTTTACATTATAAGAACGGCAGGTTAGGTAAAAAACCGCTGAACAATTTGCCAGGTACTGGCGGTTTATGGGCCTCATCTTGCTGCAGGTCGAGCGTTTCAACGTCACCCATTACCTCGGTGTTGGCGGCAATATAGCGCATCAAATTAATCTTTAACCAGGGGTACGCCAGACCCAATGTCAGCAGAGAAAGAAACGTCAGAGCCAATAAACGCGGGGCAAGACCAAAAAACGTCAGAGTAGAACGAAAATGAATGCTGTCGCCAAGCACCAAATTATTCCAAGCGTGATTACGTAAAGCTACCTGGATATACGTCATGGCTAACACGATGCCGATGGTGAGAAATAAATTTCCTCCTGCCACCGTTCCAAGATGCCGTAATGCCATAAACAGAACCGTATTTTCATTACACAAGCCGAACATACATCCTGTAATCATTTGCATGAATGCGGAAACGAAAAACCCGAAAAACAGTATAATAAATGGCAATAGAATTACCATTGCCCATAAAAAAGCCACGACGCAACGCTTAGTGCTAATATAAATATTAAATTTATTTTTGCCTAAGCTTGCGCCTTTGCCGATCAGTTCAAGCCAGTGGCTGTAAACCACCCCGCTGGCGACGGCCATCACACACAGCGCCAGTAAAACCAGCACAACGAAACCCACTAGCATGCCATTTATGCCATAGCCTAACCAGAGACGACTTCCAGGAATGGAGAGGATAACCACCATTAGCACGCCAATCAGCAATGGTAACCCAAGCATAATCCACCATGCGCGCAGCAGATTACATTTAAACCCGAAACGAATATTAGCGAATGAGGTCATATTCGCGTGGTAGCTTAACCCCTTCATTACCATGACTGGCAGCAGGATAAGATATGCTAACGTCACCCATTCTTCGCTGCCGTGAGAGAAAATGGCAAGCGCCAGACTGAGTAAAACCAGCACGATAAACATTAGCAGCCAGCTAAGTAAAATCGTGAAACCCTTCCCGTGGTAAGCAAAACGGTTACCGTTAACCTCCATATTTTCACAAAGGTAACGGCGACTACGTACCCATGCCCAGGGAATGAATATCCCTAAAGTAATTACTGACAGTATAATATTGACCAAACAAATAAAGAAATAGGGGCGAGCCCGTCCGTGAAAGACAAAATAATGACTAGCACGCGGCTTCTTCCCTAAAGTAATATCCATAACCCCGCCATCCTTGTACTTTAAATTATATATATAAATAATAAGTCAGAATAACCATCATTAAATATGCAGAATATATTATTTTGAAATTACTCGGCAATATATTTATGCACGCCTTGCGTCGGTTAAAGAATAATGGTATTAAAACAATGTATGGTTATTTAAGCTAAAATTGAGTGATTCTATGAATCTTGCTGCGCCACAGACCTTTACTTTACGCCGCATTACGGCGGCAGATAATGCCGCCATCGCCCAAGTTATCCGCCAGGTCTCCGCGGAATACGGCCTGACCGCCGATAAAGGCTATACGGTCGCTGATCCCAACCTGGATGAACTCTATGAACTTTATAGCCAACCGGGCTCCGCCTATTGGGTTGTGGAGCAAAATGGCGAAGTGGTTGGCGGCGGCGGCGTGGCGCCGCTCTCGTGTAGTGAGTCCGATATCTGTGAGCTGCAGAAAATGTACTTTATGACCGCGGCGCGCGGCAAAGGGCTGGCGAAAAAGCTGGCGCTGATGGCGATGGATCACGCCCGCGAGCAGGGTTTTAAACGCTGCTATCTGGAGACCACCGCTTTTTTGAAAGAGGCGATTGCCCTTTATGAACATCTCGGATTTGAACACATCGACGGGCCGCTGGGCTGCACCGGCCACGTCGATTGTGAAGTGCGGATGTTGAAAACGCTGTAACGCCTCGATAGCGCAGGCGTCCCCGGTAGCGCTACGCTTACCGGGGCTACAGTTCGGTAGCCCGGCTAAGCGTAGCGCTAGCCGGGGGATGTCCCGGGCTCGCGGTGCCATTTTTTGTCGGGTGGCGGCTAACGCCTTACCCGACCTACGGCCCGTACCATTACGAGCTAAAGCTCTCAACGCTATCTCTCCCCATGACTACTGAAACTGCCAGTATTAGTGGCTACCGGGTCCGAAAATCGCTGACTACGGCGCCGTCGGTACGCCGCTGTGAAAGCGGAACTCGGGCTCCGGGCGGAGAATCAATGCCGCTTCCGCCTCGCCAAGCTGGCGCACCCGCTCGCTGATATCTTCCCCCGCTATCTTCTGCGCCAGGTCCAGGTAATCCTGATAATGACGGGCCTCGGAGCGCAGCAACGACAGATAAAACTTCTGTAAATCATCATCCAGCCACGGCGCCAGCGCGGCAAAACGCTCGCAGGAGCGCGCTTCGATATAAGCGCCGCAAATCAGCTTATCGATCAGCATCACCGGCTCGTGCGATCGCACCTCCCGACGCATACCGCGGGCATAGTTGCTGGCGGTGATTTTGACGTAAGGGATATCCCGCGCCAGCATGATCTCACGCACCTGCCAGAAGTGATGCAGCTCCTCTTTGATCAACAGAATCATGCTGTCGAGCAACTGGTTACCCCACGGGTCGTTGGTTCGCGGCATAGCGCTTTTGTTGATCCGTTTATGCAGAGCGACAAAATCCGGCTCCGGCCCACGGCGATAGGTAAAGTCTTCGTACGGTTTCAGGCATTCCAGCAGCTCGTCGGCGCCGTCTTTATCGGCGACGTAGCGGCGTACCAGCAGCATGGCGTTTTGCGCCGCTTTCAGCTCGCATACCATATGGTCGGTCAGCAGCAGCGGCAGGTTTTCCGGTTTACGGGCTTCGTCAATCCACGCCTGCGGCGTAGGACAGTGAAGAAATGCTAAAATCGGGGAGAGTATTTGCGGGTAATCCATTGAAGCTCCAGGCTATACCCTAATCAGGACGGGTATATACGGCGGCAGACGCCGCCGTATCCGTTGACGACTTAGTGGCGTACGCCGTTGTCGTCTTCGTCAATTAAATCTTCGTCATCTTCGCCGTCATCGTCTTCGCCGTTCGGGTCTTCGTAGTAGGTACCCCAACCGTCATACTCAACGTTGAATTTTTCCGCCAGGTTCATCAGCTGTTCAACCTGGGCGTCGATCAGATCGGCGTTGAGCGCGCTTTCGCTCAGGATATCGCAGCAGATCACCACTTCGCCTTCTTCGACTTCCAGCTCTTCCGGCTCGGTGACTTCATAACCCATCTTGAAGGCCTCTACCGCCACTTTTTCCAACGTTTCGAAATCATCGGCAGAGAGATGATGCTCAATGGTATACAGCGCGTCCGGATCGCTGCCATCTTCCAGCAGCTCTTCGATAATCAGACGCGTTTCCTCACGCTGTTCTTCCAGTAGTTCCGGGTTTGCCATGGCTCGTTCCTCATAATGTGCGGCAGATACTCCTATTGTCACATACCGCCGTGATTGCCTCCACCTTCTGTGTAAAAGATTTCTAACTCGGGGTTGCAAATGAATATTCATACATATAAAGTGAATTTTAATTCAATAGTGGCGTTTGCCAGGTGAGGGAATTATGTCCGCGTTATATCAGAAGCATTTCTTGAGATTACTGGATTTTACTGCTGCAGAAATTACCGGCCTTGTCGACCTGGCCGCGCAATTAAAAGCCGATAAGAAAAACGGCATCGAGGCCCAGAAACTGAAGGGCAAAAACATCGCGCTCATCTTCGAAAAAGACTCAACCCGCACACGATGCTCTTTCGAAGTTGCCGCTTACGACCAGGGCGCCCGCGTGACCTATCTCGGTTCCAGCGGAAGCCAAATTGGCCACAAAGAATCCATGAAAGATACCGCCCGCGTGCTGGGCCGCATGTATGACGGTATTCAGTATCGCGGCTACGGCCAGGAGCTGGTGGAAACCCTGGCGGAGTATGCCGGCGTGCCGGTGTGGAACGGCCTGACTGATGAATTCCACCCGACGCAGCTCCTGGCCGACCTGCTGACCATGCAAGAGCACCTGCCGGGTAAGGCATTTAATGAAATGACGCTGGTCTACGCTGGCGACGCGCGTAACAACATGGGTAACTCGATGCTGGAAGCCGCCGCGCTGACCGGACTGGACCTGCGCCTGGTGGCGCCGAAAGCCTGCTGGCCGGATGAAGGTTTAGTAGCGGAATGCACTGCGCTGGCGAAAAAGCACGGCGGCAATATTACCCTGACGGAAGATATCGCAGCGGGCGTAAAAGGCGCCGATTTCATTTATACCGACGTGTGGGTATCGATGGGCGAGGCGAAAGAGAAATGGGCGGAGCGCATCGCCCTGCTGCGCGGCTATCAGGTGAATAAAGCCATGCTGCAATTGACCGGCAACCCGCAGGTGAAATTCCTGCATTGTCTGCCCGCGTTCCACGATGACCAGACCATTCTCGGCAAACAGATGGCGGCGGAGTATGGACTGCACGGCGGCATGGAAGTGACCGATGAAGTCTTTGAATCGCCGGCGAGCATCGTCTTCGATCAGGCGGAAAACCGTATGCACACCATCAAAGCGGTGATGGTGGCGACGCTTGGGAAATAGCCATTAACCACGGTAGATTCCCGGATAGCGCGCTACGCGTATCCGGGCTACCCGTTTTAAGCCATCAATACCTTCACCACCGCTTTACGCACCTTCGCCGGCGCCCCGACCGCACAGAGCGGTTTATGCACTTCGCCTGGATAAAACACCACAAAATCCCCCTCGTTAAGGATAACGGTTTTCTCCTGCGCTCCCTCGGCGAGGAAGGCGATGTCTTTGTCCGCCAGCCAGTCAGTCTGCGGCTCGCCTGCCGGTAAGGTGCTGAAAGTCATCCCTTCCTGACCACGCAGCACAATCTGGATATCCAGATAGCTGGCGTGATACTCGGCGCGACGTTCGGCCTGCGGTTCGGTGCTGTCTTCAGAAATCAGATAGAACAGATTGTTGCCGTCGATATCGTGCTTGCCGAGCGGCGTCGCCTCGTTGACGTGAGCCTTAACATGCTCAATCGCCTGACGCAGCGCGTCCGGCAGCCAGGATTGCAGATGATGAATATTGCCGATAAGCATAAGAACCCTCAAATATAAAACAGCTTTTCATTTTGGTTTTATACGCCGCTTACCACTGCCAGACCACATTTTTATCGCGGTTTTTTGCGCTGGAGCAGCCTTCGCAGGCAAACGTTTCCCTGATTGTGGATTAATCGCTTGATTGCTCATCAAAGCTGCGTATAATGCCAGCCGTTTTGCCGGGAGGAAATATGGTCAATTGCGTACGACATTGCTGTGTCTTACCGCGTCTGAAAGCAGGCGCTGGCCTGGCGTTTTTCTTTCCGTTGCTCAATGAATTCTCGAAGCCCCTTATTTAAGGGGCTTTTTTTTTGCTCAGGCGTCAGGAGATAAGCATGGCTAACCCGCTATATCAAAAACATATCATTTCCATAAACGATCTCAGCCGCGAAGACCTCGAACTGGTGCTGGCGACGGCCGCAAAGCTGAAAGCCAATCCGCAACCCGAGCTGCTGAAGCATAAGGTTATCGCCAGCTGTTTCTTTGAAGCCTCCACTCGTACTCGTCTCTCTTTTGAAACCTCCATGCACCGCCTCGGCGCCAGCGTGGTCGGCTTCTCCGACAGCAGCAACACCTCGCTCGGTAAGAAAGGCGAAACCCTGGCCGACACCATTTCGGTTATCAGCACCTACGTCGATGCTATCGTGATGCGCCATCCGCAAGAAGGCGCCGCGCGTCTGGCAACCGAATTCTCCGGCGGCGTGCCGATTCTCAACGCCGGCGACGGCGCCAATCAGCATCCGACACAAACCCTGCTCGACCTGTTCACCATTCAGGAAACTCAGGGCCGCCTTGAGAATCTTAATGTCGCGATGGTCGGCGACCTGAAATATGGCCGTACCGTACACTCGCTGACCCAGGCGCTGGCCAAATTCAACGGCAACCGCTTTTACTTCATCGCCCCGGACGCGCTGGCGATGCCGCAATATATTCTCGATATGCTGGATGAAAAAGGCATCGCCTGGAGCCTGCATAGCGCCATCGACGAAGTGATGGCAGAGGTCGATATTCTGTATATGACGCGCGTGCAGAAAGAGCGCCTTGACCCATCGGAATACGCCAACGTGAAGGCGCAGTTCATACTGCGCGCCGCGGATCTCGAAGGCGCGCGCGCCAACATGAAAGTGCTGCACCCGCTGCCGCGCGTTGATGAAATCACCACCGATGTCGATAAAACGCCGCACGCCTGGTACTTCCAGCAGGCCGGCAACGGCATCTTCGCCCGCCAGGCGTTACTGGCACTGGTATTGAATAGCGAGCTGGCACAGTAAGGGGGAATGAGAGATGACACACGACAATAAACTGCAGGTAGAAGCCATTAAGCGCGGCACCGTGATCGACCATATCCCGGCCCAGGTCGGCTTCAAACTGTTGACCTTGTTCAAGCTGACCGAAACCGACCAGCGCATCACCATCGGCCTGAACCTGCCATCCGGTGAGATGGGCCGTAAAGATTTGATTAAAATCGAGAACACCTTTCTGACCGATGAGCAGGTCAATCAGCTGGCGCTGTATGCGCCGGACGCAACGGTTAACCGTATTGATGATTACGAAGTAGTGGGCAAATCCCGCCCGAGCCTGCCGGAGCGCATCAACAGCGTGCTGGTCTGCCCGAACAGCAACTGCATCAGTCACGCTGAGCCGGTTTCGTCGAGTTTCGCAGTGAAAAAACGCGCCGATGACATTGCACTCAAATGCAAATACTGTGAAAAAGAGTTTTCCCATTATGTGGTGCTGGCCAACTAATTGCGGTTGGTATTAATACCGGCCCTCCCTATAATGGCTACGACCTAATTACTGCAGTTCATCTGGAGATATTATGAGCAAAACTATTGCGACGGAAAAGGCACCAGCAGCTATCGGCCCATATGTACAAGGTGTTGATCTGGGTAGCATGATCATCACTTCCGGCCAGATCCCAGTAGACCCGAAAACCGGCAGCGTGCCGGAAGATGTCGCCGCGCAGGCGCGTCAGTCCCTGGACAACGTAAAAGCTATCGTTGAAGCCGCTGGCCTGAAAGTGGGCGATATCGTGAAAACCACCGTTTTCGTGAAAGATCTGAACGATTTCGCCACCGTGAATGCCGCGTATGAAGCGTTCTTCACCGAGCATAACGCCACTTTCCCGGCGCGTTCCTGCGTAGAAGTCGCGCGTCTGCCTAAAGACGTGAAGATTGAGATTGAAGCTATCGCGATCCGTCGCTAAGCGCTTCTCTGCCCTCACCCCAGGCGCTTGCGTCATCCACGGGGTGAGGGAAATGCCCTATTTTATCTTCGTTGCCCGCAGCAGTTTCTCCAGCGGATAGACCGCCGCAATCACCAGCTCATCCTGGGTTTTCGCCGCCGTATCCAGTTGCGCCTGGATTGAGGCGTACTCTTTATCGTCCAGCGTTCCCTGCCGCGCCACCAGATCGGTCAAGCGCAGCCCGAGGCTCGCCAGCTTATCAACCTGCTGCACCACCGGTTTAATCGCCGCCAGCTGATAGTTATTGTCGGTCAGCGCCAGCGCATCGCCGCTGTTGTTCTGCCAGCGGGTAAAGACGTGGCGCAGCGCATCGGCGCTCTCAGTGTCTTCGGCATCGCTGATCAGCCGCTCCGCCCACTGGTTCAGGCTGCGTACGGTGTCGCTCTCCGCCGGTAACGCATCGGCCAGCCGGTTAAGCGGTTCAAATTGATGGTAATTGTTCGCCTGGAACTTGAGATGCTGACGGGTGTAGTAATGCGCCGGCTCCAGCGCCTCGGCGAGGATCTGCAACGCCAGCGTATGGCTGCTGTTCGCCAGCCGGGTGAACTGCTCCAACTGCTGAGCGTGCTGCTGCAGGCCGACGGAGACCGTTGACCAGCTGTCCATCGCCTGCAGGCGCTGATACATATTGTCGCTGTCTTTGACGTCCTCGGCCGACCACAGACGCTCCGCTACTGCAAAAGCGCGCGGCCACAGCTTGATATCGATGACCGGCGCGGCGACGTTCTCCGCCCACAGCGCCGCCTCACCGCCCAGCAGATTCTTCTGTTGCTGCGCGTCGGGCAGCGTCGGCTGAATGCCCTGCGGCACGGCATCCAGCCGCTTGCCGTCAATGGGATAACGGGTGTTGCCAAGCAGGAAGTAACCTGCGAGCTTGTCATCGTTAATGGTCAGCACCGGGCGGGTTTCGCCCATCCAGGTATCGACGCGGAACGTGACCTGATTGTCGCCGAGCCATTCAATCTCCTGCACGGCACGCCGTGATTTACCTTTAAAATCAATAAATCCCCGCCAGCCGCTATCGCCTTTTACCAGCGTAAAGCTGCCCTCAACCGCGCTGCCCTTCAGCCGCGGCATCGAAAAATGCCAGCTCTGGGCGCTGTCGCTATCGGTAATCGTATCCACGCCGTTAAGCCCCTGCGGGATAATTTCATTACGATAGTGATAGGCGGTGTACTGCGGCTGGTCGAGGTAAAAACCGGTGGAGAGAATACCGCGATAGCCGTGTTTGGCGACGTCGCCTAATGCGTCCTGCCCCTGCCATGACTGGATCAGAATGCTCTTCGGTAAATCAGGGTGGTAGATCTCATCCCAGCCGACCATCTGCCGGTGATGTTTCTCGAGCAGCTTCTCCAGGCGCCGGTTGAAGTACGCCTGTAGCGCGTGGCTGTCCGCCAGCCCCTTCTCTTTGAGGAATTTCTGAATGGCCGGATTGGCGCGCCACTGGCTGTCATCGACTTCATCACCGCCGATATGCAGATACGGATCGGGGAAGATAGCCGCCAGTTCGCTGACCATCGCCTCGGCAAACGCGTAGGTGGCCTCTTTTGTTGGGTCGAGTACCGGTTTCAGCACGCCCCAGTGGCGCTCCATCGCGTAAGGCCCCGGCGCGCTCATCAGTTCCGGATAAGCCACGGCGATCGCCGAGGCGTGGCCCGGCATATCGATTTCCGGCACCACGCGAATACCGCGTTCAGCCGCGTAACGCACAATGTCTTTCATCTGCGCCTGGGTATAAAACAGGCCGTCGCTGGCCTGCTGCTGCAGCTTCGGATAGCGGCTGGAGGCGAAACGCCAGCCCTGATCGTCGGTCAGATGCCAGTGCAGTACGTTAAGCTTCGCCGCCGCCATACCGTCAATCTGCCGTCTGATCGCCGACAGCGGCATAAAGTGACGGGCGGAATCCAGCAGCAGTCCACGCCACGGGAAGCGCGGCGCATCGTCAATGGCGACATAAGGAATGGTGGTGCCGTCAGGACCGTTTTGTACCAGCTGTAGCAGCGTTTCCATGCCGCGCAGCGCGCCAAAACGCGTATTGGCTTTCAGGGTCGCGCCTTCGGCGTTAACGGTTAGCTGATAGCTTTCGTCGCTATCAGGCTGCGGCAGGAAAGGCACTTTCTTATTGACGATCACGTTAATGGTTGGGCTTTTTGCCGGCGCCGTCTGCGGCTGGAGCGTCCAGCCGGTTTGCCGCGCAAGACGTTCACGCCAGCGAGTTGCCGCTTCGCCAAGATCGTCGCCGCTGACGTTGATCGTCAGCTGATTATTTAGCGCCAACGCCCCCTGCGCCTGCGGGCGCTCCACATGGGCGGGCCACGGCATCAGCGGCAGATCGCCCGCCGGGGCGGCAAGCGCCATGCTGCTCAGTAATATTCCGCTGGTCAGCAGACTGTAACGCACGGTGTTAATCATCAATGTTCCTTTTTATGACGGGCCAAAAAAAGCAAAACATTGGGTTAACATGCGCACAAAATTGCGTCAATACATGGCGTTGACGGGCTTCACAACTTGATGAGATTTAAGAGAAATACCGGTAAGCCCCTCTGCCCTACGGCAAAGGGGCGAAACCTCTACTGCCAGCCGTAACGACGGCTGTAGAAGCCTTTAACGGTCTGGGTCAACACCATGTAACCCGCCAGAATCGCCACCAGCCATGGGAAATAGCTGAGCGGCAGCGCCTGCAGCTGCAGGTAGCCCGCCAGCGGCGAGAACGGCAGCGCGATACCCACCGCCATCACCAGCAGCGTCATCGCGAACAGCGGCCACGCGGCGCGGCTCTGGACGAACGGAATGCGGCGGGTACGGATCATATGCACAATCAGCGTCTGCGACAGCAGCCCTTCAATAAACCAGCCGGACTGGAACAGGGTCTGCATCTCGACGCTGTTGGCGTGGAACACCCACCACATCAGGCTGAAGGTGAGGATATCGAAAATCGAGCTGATCGGCCCGAAGAAGACCATAAAACGCCCGAGATCGGCCGGGTTCCAGCGCTGCGGTTTACGGATCTGCTCATCATCGACGTTATCAAACGGAATCGCCACCTGGGAGACATCGTACAGCAGGTTCTGAATCAACAGGTGCAGCGGCAGCATCGGCAGGAACGGCAGGAAGGCGCTGGCCACCAGCACGCTGAAGACGTTGCCGAAGTTGGAGCTGGCGGTCATTTTGATGTACTTGAGCATGTTGGCGAAGGTGCGGCGGCCTTCGATAACCCCCTCTTCCAGTACCATCAGGCTTTTTTCCAGCAGAATGATATCCGCCGCCTCGCGGGCGATATCTACCGCGCCGTCAACGGAAATGCCAATATCCGCCGCGCGTAGCGCCGGGGCGTCGTTAATACCGTCACCCATAAAACCCACCACGTGACCTTCGCGTTTCAGCAGCGTCACGATGCGCTCTTTATGCAGCGGCGCCAGGCGCGCGAACAGCGTGGTGCGTTTCGCCAGCGCCGCCAGTTCGTCGTCGCTCATGGCTTCAATCTGGCTGCCAATCACCACTTCGCCCGCATCCAGACCCACTTCATGACACACTTTCGCCGCCACCAGTTCGCTGTCGCCGGTGAGGATTTTCACCGTAATGCCGCTGGCCTTCAGCGCTTTCAGCGCCGGGGCGGTAGTCTCTTTCGGCGGATCGAGGAAGGCGATGTAGCCTTCGAGGATCAGGTCGGACTCATCCGCACGTTGATAGTCGCCTTCCCGCGCCGGCAGGTATTTGGTCGCCACCGCCACCACTCGCAGCCCCTGACGGTTCAGGGTATCGGTCACCCGGCGAATACGGCGCAGCATGGTGTCGTCCAGTGGTACGATTTCGCCGTTGTAGCGCACCTGGGTCGAGACGTTGAGGATCTCCTGCAGCGCCCCTTTACAGATCAGCTGATGCGCGTCGTCCTGCTCTTTCACCACCACCGACATGCGGCGACGTTCAAAATCAAACGGGATCTCATCCACCTTCTGCCAGCGCTCCGCGAGACCGCGAGCGGCATCCAGCTCCACGCCTTCCAGCACCGCGGTGTCGAGCAGGTTTTTAAGCCCCGTCTGGTAATGGCTATTGAGCCAGGCGGTGTGCAGGACTCTCTCGCTGGATTTACCGGAAACATCGGTGTGGTTCTCCAGCACGATTTTGTCCTGGGTCAGGGTGCCGGTTTTATCGGTGCAGAGGATATCCATCGCGCCAAAGTTTTGAATGGCGTCGAGGTGTTTGACGATAACCTTTTGTTTTGACAGCTTCACCGCCCCGCGCGCCAGCGTCGAGGTGACGATCATCGGCAGCATCTCCGGCGTCAGGCCGACCGCCACCGACAGCGCGAACAGCGCCGCTTCCCACCAGTCGCCTTTGGTGTAGCCGTTGATCAACAGCACCACCGGCGCCATCACCAGCATAAAGCGGATCAGCAGCATGCTGACCCGGCTGATGCCTTTTTGAAAGGCGTTCGGCTCGCTTTCCTGCTCGCTGACGCGCCCGGCAAGCTGGCCGAACCAGGTGTTGCCGCCGGTGGCGTAGACGATGGCCTGCGCCGAGCCGCTCACCACGTTGGTCCCCATAAAGCACAGGGTGTCACATTCCAGCGGATTGGTTTGTAGCGGATCGCGGGTGCGCGCGACTTTTTCAACCGGCAGCGATTCGCCGGTCAGCGAGGCCTGAGCGACAAACAGGTCGCGCGCCACAATGATGCGCAGGTCCGCCGGGATCATATCTCCCGCCGACAGCCTGACGATATCGCCCGGCACCAGTTGGTCGATAGGCAGTTCGAGCCAGCGGCTCTCGCCCTGCTCGTTGATAACCCGCAGCACCGTGGCGGTATTGCTGACCATCGCCTTCAGCGCATCCGCCGCTTTGGTCGAGCGCGCTTCCTGGATGAAGTTAAGCAGCGTCGAGATGCCGACCATCAGCGCGATAACGCCCGCGGCGAACAAATCTTCAGTGGAATAGGAGACGATGCCGAGCACCGTCAACAGCAGGTTGAACGGGTTGCGATAGCAGGTCCACAGATGAACCCACCACGGCGACGGCTTCTGCGCCGGGATTTGGTTATCGCCGTGCAGGGCGATTTTCGCCGCCACTTCGACGTCGTTCAGCCCTTCAGGGTGGCTGTCGAACGCGCGCCAGATTTCATGCTCATCCATGGCCGCCACGTCCAGACAGCGCTTGCCGAGTGAATCCGGGATCGGCGCGCTGGCCAGGTTACGGGCGTCGGGCAGCGGATCGCGCTGGATCAAACGATGGGGTAAATGACGGCTAAGCTGCGCGAACAGCTGCCGGGTAAAATTTTTCAGCATAAACAGTCCCTCCGCGCTCGCGCGAGCGAACGCAGCGTTGCCAACAGGCGTGGCAAAGCCTTACCTGTCAGGCATTATTTTTATAGGGCAGGGACATCGTGGACGTCACTGCTTTACGCTTTCCGGTAAAGCAGTGCTAAACAGGCTTACCGGAAAGAAAGGTTGCTCCATCGAGGATGAGGAGTGGGATCGGGGTCCATAAAATTCTCCGGTAAGTAACTCAAGACGGCGCGGAGTATACCGCGACCAGGAAACTATTTGTGGCTATTATGGCTATCATACCGTCCGGCAACTAAACCGGACCTCAACCAGTCTTTGCTCATTGAGGATTCGTTGAGTAGCATTAGACTCACTCAAATCGGACGACGGCGAGAACCTCGTATGCAAAACCGGCTAACAATCAAAGATATCGCGCGTTTAAGCGGCGTCGGAAAATCGACGGTGTCGCGCGTGCTGAATAACGAAAGCGGCGTCAGCGAGCGCACCCGCGAACGGGTGGAAGCGGTGATGCAGCAGCACGGTTTCTCCCCTTCCCGCTCCGCCCGCGCCATGCGTGGTCAGAGCGATAAGGTAGTGGCGATTATCGTCACCCGTCTGGATTCGCTGTCGGAAAATTTAGCGGTGCAGACCATGCTGCCCGCCTTTTATCAGCAGGGCTACGATCCGATCATGATGGAGAGCCAGTTTTCTCCGGCGCTGGTGGAAGAACATCTGGGCATGCTCGCCCGTCGCAATATCGACGGCGTGGTACTGTTCGGCTTTACCGGTATTCGCGAGGAGATGCTCGCGCCGTGGCGCGAAACGCTGGTGCTGCTGGCGCGCGACGCTCCCGGTTTCGCTTCGGTGTGTTATGACGATCATGGCGCGATCAAGTTACTGATGCAGCGTCTCTATGAACGCGGACACCGGCATATAAGCTTCCTCGGCGTGCCGCACAGCGACGTTACCACCGGGGAACGCCGTCATCAGGCGTATCTCGATTTCTGCGCGCAAAAGAAGCTCACGCCGACCGCTGCCCTGCCGGGACTGGCGATGAAGCAGGGTTATGAAAGCGTCGCCAGCGTACTGACGCCCGAGACCCGCGCGCTGGTCTGCGCCACCGATACTCTCGCTCTCGGCGCCAGTAAATATCTACAGGAACAGCGTATCGACACGCTACAACTCGCCAGCGTCGGCAGCACGCCGCTGATGAAGTTTCTGCATCCGGAGATCCTCACCGTCGATCCCGGCTACGCCGAAGCCGGACGCCAGGCGGCGCAGCAGCTGATCGACCAGATCGCCGGCCACGCAGAACCCCGCCAAATCGTCATTCCCGCTGCCCTGAATTAATCTCGTTCGGGCGATTTATGTGATCTTCGCCGAGTTTCGGGAACGTTCCCATTTTGCATTCCCAACGGAACGGTTAGGATGCATGCAAGGTAAAAACGGCATCTCTCCCCTCTGTTTTTGAGGCTTCATCATGAGCAAAGTAAACCAGCAGGACATCGATAAACTGATCGAACTGGTGGGCGGGCGCGGCAACATTGCTACCGTCAGCCACTGTATTACCCGTTTGCGCTTTGTGCTGAACGATCCGGCCATCGCCAAACCGAAAGATATTGAGCAGTTGCGCATGGTGAAGGGATGCTTCACTAACGCCGGGCAGTTCCAGGTGGTCATCGGCACCGAAGTCGGCGATTACTATAAGGCGCTGCTGGCCACCACCGGCCAGGCGTCCGCCGACAAAGAGCAGGCCAAACAGGCCGCGCGGCAAAACATGAAGTGGCACGAACGGTTGATCTCGCACTTTGCCGAGATCTTTTTCCCGCTCCTGCCGGCGCTGATCAGCGGCGGTCTGATCCTCGGTTTCCGTAACGTCATCGGCGATCTGCCGATGAGCAACGGCCAGACGCTGGCGCAAATGCACCCGTCGTTGAAAACGATTTATGACTTCTTGTGGCTGATTGGCGAGGCTATCTTCTTCTATCTGCCGGTGGGGATCTGCTGGTCAGCGGTGAAGAAAATGGGCGGCACGCCGATCCTCGGGATCGTACTTGGCGTCACGCTGGTCTCTCCGCAGTTGATGAACGCTTACCTGCTCGGCCAGCAGGTGCCGGAAGTGTGGAACTTCGGCCTGTTTACCATTGCGAAAGTCGGCTATCAGGCGCAGGTGATCCCGGCTCTGCTGGCGGGGCTGGCGCTGGGCTTTATCGAAACGCGCCTCAAGCGTGTCGTGCCTGACTACCTCTATCTGGTGGTGGTGCCGGTGTGCTCGTTGATTCTGGCGGTGTTCCTCGCTCACGCTTTTATCGGCCCGTTTGGTCGTCTGATTGGCGACGGCGTGGCCTTCGCGGTACGCCACTTGTTAACCGGCAGCTTCGCGCCGATCGGCGCCGCGCTGTTCGGCTTCCTCTATGCGCCGCTGGTGATAACCGGCGTACATCAGACCACCCTCGCTATCGATATGCAGATGATTCAAAGCATGGGCGGCACGCCGGTATGGCCGCTGATTGCGCTGTCGAATATTGCTCAGGCGTCGGCGGTGGTCGGCATTATTATTGCCAGCCGTAAACAGAATGAACGCGAAATCTCGGTACCCGCGGCGATCTCCGCCTATCTCGGGGTCACCGAACCGGCGATGTACGGCATCAACCTGAAGTACCGCTTCCCGATGCTGTGCGCGATGGTCGGATCCGGCCTTGCGGGCCTGCTCTGCGGCCTGAACGGCGTGCTGGCGAATGGCATCGGCGTCGGCGGCCTGCCGGGCATCCTGTCGATTCAGCCAAGCTACTGGCAGGTCTACGCCACGGCGATGGCCATCGCCGTGGTAGTGCCGATTATCCTCACCACCGTGGTTTATCAACGCAAGTACCGTCAGGGCACCTTGCAGATTATCTAACGTCTTCTTTCGGGGCGCCGCTTGCGCCCCCTATATTCGCAGGAACGTAATATGAATACCCTTCCCCGCTGGTGGCAAAACGGCGTTATTTATCAAATCTACCCGAAGAGTTTTCAGGACACCACCGGCAGCGGTACCGGCGATTTACGCGGCGTCACCGCCCGTCTCGACTACTTGAAAAAGCTCGGCGTCGACGCTATCTGGCTGACGCCGTTCTACGTCTCGCCGCAGGTGGATAACGGCTATGACGTGGCGAACTACACCGCTATCGATCCCTCATACGGCACGCTGGAAGATTTCGACCAACTGGTCGCCGGAGCGAAAGCGCGCGGTATCCGCATCGTGCTGGATATGGTGTTTAACCATACCTCGACGGAACACAAATGGTTCCGCCAGTCGTTAAATAAGGCGAGCCCGTATCGCCAGTTCTATATCTGGCGCGACGGCGAGCCGGGAACATTGCCGAATAACTGGCGTTCGAAATTCGGCGGTAACGCCTGGCAGTGGCATGCGGAAAGCGAACAGTATTATTTGCATCTTTTCGCCACCGAGCAGGCGGATCTCAACTGGGAAAACCCGGCGGTACGCGCCGAGCTGAAAAAAGTCTGCGAGTTCTGGGCCGATCGCGGCGTTGATGGCCTGCGCCTTGATGTCATCAATCTTATCTCCAAGGATCAGAACTTCCCGTCCGATACCGTTGGCGATGGACGTCGCTTCTACACCGATGGCCCGCGGGTTCACGAGTTCCTGCGGGAAATGAGCCGCGATGTCTTTACCCCTCGTGGCCTGATGACCGTCGGCGAAATGTCTTCCACTTCGCTTGAGCACTGCCAGCAATACGCCGCGCTGGACGGACGCGAACTGTCGATGACGTTTAATTTTCATCACTTAAAAGTCGATTATCCCGGCGGCGAAAAATGGACCCTCGCCCGTCCGGACTACGTGGCGCTGAAAGCGCTATTCCGCCACTGGCAGCAAGGGATGCATAACCGGGCATGGAATGCGCTGTTCTGGTGTAACCACGATCAGCCGCGCATCGTGTCGCGCTTCGGCGACGAGGGCGAGTACCGGGTGCCGGCGGCGAAGATGCTGGCGATGGTACTGCACGGCATGCAGGGCACGCCCTATATCTATCAGGGCGAAGAGATTGGCATGACCAACCCGCATTTCAGCAACATTAGCGATTATCGCGACGTGGAAAGCCATAATATGTTTATCGAGCGCGCGGCGCAGGGGCAAAGCCCGGATGAACTGCTGGCGATTCTGGCCAGCAAATCGCGCGACAATAGCCGCACACCGATGCCGTGGCACGACGGCGAGAACGGTGGCTTCAGCGATGGAGAACCCTGGATCGCGTTGGGTGATAACTATCGCGAGATTAACGTCGGGGCGGCGCTGGCGGATCCGGAATCGGTGTTTTACACCTATCAGCAGCTGATCGCGCTGCGAAAAACCACGCCGGTGCTGACCTGGGGGGATTATCAGGATCTGCTGCCGGACCATCCGTCGCTGTGGTGTTATCGCCGCCAGTGGCAGGGGCAGACGCTGGTGGTGGCCGCCAACCTGAGCCGTGAGTTCCAGCCGTGGCAGCCGCCGGAGATGTCCGGCGACTGGCGGGCGCTGATTGGCAACTATGCGGAAACGGCCAACCGTCCGGCGGCAATGACGCTGCGGCCGTTCGAAGCGGTATGGTGGGTGCAGGCGTAAAGCTTTTCCCCGGTGGCGCTACGCTCACCGGGGCTACCGGTTCGTGGCACTGGAGATTACGCGCGGTCAGCGTCTGGAAGGATAACACTCTCCTGCGGCTGCGCTGAGGCATGCTCCTCTTTGGCCTTCAGCCGATCCCAGGCGCGGAAGAACGGATAGTAGATCACCAGCGAAATAGTTAAATTCACTACCTGCAGTACGGTGCCGGAAATATGGCCGCCGGTCGCCAGATAGCCGCTGATGAAAATCGGCGTGGTGAACGGCAGCGCGATTCCGGCCGGCGGTGCCACCAGCCCGGTCGCCATCGCGGTATAGGACACGATCACCAGCAGCACCGGCGTTAAAATAAACGGCAGGAAGAAGTAGGGGTTCATCACCAGCGGGATGCCAAACACCATCGGCTCGCTGATGTTAAACAACGCTCCCGGCGCGGCAATTTTCCCCAGCTGTTTCATCTGCTGACTACGGCTGCGCAGCAACATAAAAATCACCAGCCCCAGCAGCGCGCCGGTGCCGCCGGGCGCAATCCACAGGTCGTAAAATTGCTGGGTAATAATATGCGGGATCGGCTGGCCGTTCTGAAAGGCCGTCAGGTTCTCTGACATATTCGACAGCCACACCGGCTGGATAAATACCAGCACAATCGCGTCGCCGTGCAGGCCCAGCGTCCACAAAATACCGATCACAATCACCGAAATAATCATCCCCGGCAGCGTACCGCCGACGTGATGCATCGGAATACCGATCAGGGTGGCGATCATGCTGTTGATGTCGCCGAACGGCGAGGCCTCAACCGCCAGGCGCAGCGCCAGCACCACCGCCAGTACGCAAAAACCAGGGATCAGCGCGAGGAATGATTTCGCCACTGCCGGCGGCACGCCGTCCGGCATGCGGATAACGAGATTGCGACTGGCGACCAAACGATAAATCTCCGTCGACAGCAGCGAAATGACAATAGCGACAAACAACCCCTGGCTGCCGACCATGCTCACCGGGATCACTCCTTTAATCACCTCCGCCGCGCCGTGTACCGGGGTAAACAGGGTGTTTTGCGGGATAGTCATCACAAAGGCCACCAGCGACATCGCCCCGGCGCTCAGCGGGTCGATAGTGCGGTACTTCTCCGCCAGCCGATAGGCGATGCCGAAGCTGGAAATCAGCGCCATAATGTCGTAGGTCGCTTTCACCGGGTACAGCATTTTATCGCGCCAGACCTCGCCAAACAGGCCGCTCATCATGTCGGCATAACCGGGGATCGGCAGGTAGGCGAAAATCAGGAAAAACGAGCCAATCAGCATAAACGGCATATTAAGAATGATGCCATCGCGTACCGACAGGACGTGCTTTTGCCCGGCGATTTTCAGCGCCGCCGGCATGACGTAACGTTCAATCCAGCTTGTATTCGACATGGTGTGCTCCCGAGGGAAATAGCGGTCAGTTAAATTGCGTCAGCCATTGACGGTTTATCGTTAACACTTCATCCAGCAGCGCCTGGGCATCGGTGACGTTACCGACCAGCGGGTTAGCCACCAGCGCCAGCAGCGCGCTCTCGCGGCAGCCGTGTACCGCGGCTTCAATCGTCAGCCGTTCAAAGGCTTTCACCTGCTGCGTCAGGCCGTTCATCGCCGGCGGCAGCGGGCCGAATGCCAGCGGCCGCGCCCCTTGCGCATCAATAATGCTGTTGGTTTCCACCACCGCATCATCATCCAGGCCGTGAATCGCGCCGTTGTTGCGGGTGTTTACCACCATCTCCGCGCCCAGGTTGTTGTGAATCGCATTGATAAGCTCAACGGCCACTTCCGAGTAGTAAGCGCCGCCGCGAAAGCTCAGCTGCTCTGGTTTTTCTTCCAGCTGCGGGTCGGCGTACAGCGCAAACAGCTCCTGCTCGACCTTCATCACCTGCTCGGCGCGGGTGCCTTTGGTTTTCGCTGCGGCGATCTCTTCCGCCAGCATCGCCGGCGTCAGCCAGAAATAACGATGATAAGGGCACGGAATCGCCTTCAGCGCGCGGAGGAATTCCGCCGGCCACGGCAGTTCTTTAATGTTGTTCATCGACAGCGCCTTACCGTCGCAGAGCATATCGATCACTTTACCGGTGACATCCTCGCGCCCCTGTAGCACCTTATGCACCCAAACCATATGGTTGAGCCCGGCAAAGCGCAGTTTCACTTCGGACTCCTGCGCGCCCAACATGCCGACGATCATGTGCTGCATGTTGATCGGTACGTTGCACAGGCCGATGATCTTCGCCTTGCTGTAGCGGCTGACCGCCTCGGTGACGATCCCCGCCGGGTTGGTAAAGTTAAGAATGAACGCTTCCGGCGCCAGCTGTTCCACTTTGCGCGCAACATCGAGGATCACCGGGATCGTCCGCAGCGCCTTGGCGAACCCGCCGACGCCGGTGGTCTCCTGGCCCAATAGATGATATTTGAGACCCAGCCGTTCATCGGCGGCGCGCGCCGCCAGTTGCCCGACGCGTAGCTGCGTCAGCACAAAGCTGGCGCCGCGGATCGCCTCATCGAGCGTAAAGTGGACGCTGACCGCCACCTGCTCCAGCCCTTTATGTTTCAACATCCGCCGGGTCAGCGCGGCAATGATCTCAACCTTTTCCCTGCCGGATTCGACATCCACCAGCGCCAGCTCGGTGACCGGAAGCTGCTCATAACGAACGATAATCCCTTCAATAAGCTCCGGCGTATAGCTGCTGCCGCCGCCGATAACGGCGATTTTCAGTGCTTGCATAGTGACCTCTATTCGCATTTTTCGGCATGCAGATCGCCGCGCGCGATCGCAGGACCGCACGTGAGGGTGATAAAAAACGGGATTAGAAAATTAGCGTTCGAGCAGGGCCAGTGCTTTATCCAGCACCGCGGCGCCGCGCATCATGCCGTAGTCGGCCATATCGATCACCGCTACCGCTTTGCCCTGCGGCGCCGCCAGCGCGGTTAGCCGTCCGGCTTCGTATTTGACCTGCGGCCCGAGCAGGATGACATCGGCGTTCGGCAGTTCACGTTCAAATTCCGCCACCGCCACCGCGTAGATTTCCAGCGCCAGCGCGCGCTGCTGGGCTTCCGCTTTCATTTTATTTACCAGCATGCTGGTCGACATGCCTGCGGCACAACAGAGTACGATTCGTGGCATTGCGCTTCCCCTTTGCGTGTTTATCGCTTCAGCCTTCACGACCTGTGCGACTATATTGTTAATATTGTGTGATAGTGAAGGCTATATGAAAATAATTTTCACCGATGTGATCGAGGCTCAATTTTTGCGCATTATTTCCTCATGTCATTGCCAAACATCGACGCCAGATATAGGAAATCGCCTGCGCAGATGCTATAAAAACGGCTATTCACTACGTGAAAAATATTTTCAATTCCGGGTACTGCCAAAGGGAACATCAGGATGGATATCGTAGGTCAGCTACAGGAAGGATTGATCCGCTTTAGCGCTCAGGAGTCGCGCGTCGCCGCCTTTATTCTGGAAAATCTTAGCTTTACCGCCAGCGCCTCCATTGACGAACTGGCCGCCAGCGCGGGGGTCAGCCCGGCCACCATCACCCGCTTCGCCCGTTCAGTGGGCTGTGATGATATTCGTGATTTACGTAAACAGCTGGCGCAGGCCAGTGAACGGCGCGCCAGCTGGCTCACGCCGGATAGCGCCGCCCTGCCCGTCGCCTGGCGCGACAAACTTAGCAGCCTCGGCGATACGCTAACCCGCCAGCTCGGGCACACCGCCGAAGCGGCGGTGGAAAAGTGCAAATCGCGCCTGCTGAGCGCTCGCGCGGTGCATTGCTTCGCCCTCGGCGCCCAGGACGTGGCGCTGGCGGCGCTGCTGCAGCACCAGCTGCTGCCATCCGGCATCGCGATTAATCTCTGTCAGGAGGCGGCGCTGATGCGAATGACCGCCAGTACCCTCAACGACGATCATCTACTGCTGGTGCTGGCCACCGCCGAAGCCAGTACGGTATTACAGAGCGCGACGCTGCAGGCGCGTACGCAGGGAGTGACGATTATCGCACTGACCCCGGAACAGCATGCGCTGGCCGATATGGCCAGCGCCGTGCTTCCGCTGCCCGCCAACCCGCAACATGCCCGCTACGCCCTGCTACTGCTGGTCGATCTGCTTAACGATACATTGATAGCCTAAATGTTTTGCCCGTTCCTTTAGCGTTCGGGCCCAATTTTTGCTTATATTTTAAGCGCCTAAATTTACATTTACGCCAGCGCCCATCATCCGTACTCTCACCTTTTTACCTTGTTCTGGGTCAATAAAATCGCAAACATCTTTGATGCAAATCACTACATATAGAACTTAAAATGCGCCCCGGCCCTACATATTGTATTAATCGTCTATTATGTCACCATATCTTGTCGTTGTTGGGCGGTGATGAGATGTGGATAAAAAGGGCCGGATCCGAAGGCAAACGCCGCTAGTCGTAGCGTGGCGCGCTTTTGGGAGACCTTCCGCCTCTGTGGATAACCTGTTCTATATATGGAGTGATCATGACACCGCATGTGATGAAACGTGATGGCTGTAAAGTGCCGTTCAAGTCAGAGCGCATTAAAGAAGCAATTCTGCGTGCAGCTAAAGCAGCGGGAGTCGATGACGCAGACTATTGCGCCACCGTCGCAGAAGTCGTTAGCCAGCAAATGCAGGGCCGCGCGCAGGTCGATATCAACGATATCCAGACCGCCGTGGAAAACCAGTTGATGTCCGGCCCGTGGAAACAGCTGGCACGCGCCTATATCGAATATCGCCACGATCGCGATATCGAGCGTGAAAAGCGCGGCCGCCTGAACCAGGAAATTCGTGGTCTGGTCGAGCAAACCAACTCATCGCTGCTCAACGAGAACGCCAACAAAGACAGTAAAGTGATCCCGACCCAGCGCGATCTGCTGGCCGGTATCGTGGCCAAACACTATGCCCGTCAGCATCTGCTGCCGCGCGATGTCGTACAGGCGCACGAGCGCGGCGAGATCCACTACCACGATCTCGACTATTCGCCGTTCTTCCCGATGTTCAACTGCATGCTGATCGACCTGAAAGGCATGCTGACGCACGGCTTTAAAATGGGCAATGCCGAAATTGAGCCGCCGAAGTCTATCTCTACCGCCACCGCGGTCACGGCGCAGATTATCGCCCAGGTCGCCAGCCATATTTACGGCGGCACCACCATTAACCGTATCGATGAAGTGCTGGCGCCGTTCGTCACCGAGAGCTTCAAAAAGCATCGTAAAATTGCCGAAGAGTGGCAGATCCCGGATGCCGAAGGCTATGCCCGTACGCGGACCGAAAAAGAGTGCTACGACGCGTTCCAGTCGCTGGAATATGAGGTCAACACGCTGCATACCGCCAACGGCCAGACGCCATTCGTCACCTTTGGTTTTGGCCTCGGCACCAGCTGGGAGTCGCGCCTGATCCAGCAGTCGATTCTGCGCAACCGCATCGCCGGTCTCGGCAAAAACCGCAAAACGGCGGTATTCCCGAAACTGGTCTTCGCCATTCGCGACGGCCTGAACCATAAATTCGGCGATGCGAACTATGACATCAAACAGCTGGCGTTAGAGTGCGCCAGCAAGCGCATGTACCCGGATATTCTCAACTACGATCAGGTCGTGAAAGTTACCGGGTCGTTTAAAACGCCGATGGGCTGCCGCAGTTTCCTCGGCGTGTGGGAAAACGAGAACGGCGAACAGGTACACGATGGGCGCAACAACCTCGGCGTTATCAGCCTGAACCTGCCGCGTATCGCGCTGGAAGCGAAAGGCGACGAAGCCGCCTTCTGGACGCTGCTGGACGAGCGCCTGCTGCTGGCGCGCAAAGCGCTGATGACCCGTATAGCTCGTCTGGAAGGGGTGAAAGCCCGCGTCGCGCCAATTCTGTATATGGAAGGCGCCTGCGGCGTGCGTCTGAAAGCCGACGACGACGTCGCGGAAATTTTCAAAAACGGCCGCGCGTCCATCTCCCTGGGCTACATCGGGATTCACGAGACCATCAACGCGCTGTACAACAATCAGCATATGTACGATAGCGAAGCGCTGCGTGAAAAAGGCATCGCCATCGTGCAGCGTCTGCGCGACGCCGTTGAACAGTGGAAGGAAGAGACCGGCTACGGCTTCAGCCTGTACAGCACGCCGAGCGAAAACCTGTGCGATCGCTTCTGCCGCCTCGATACCGCCGAATTCGGCGTGGTACCGGGCGTGACCGAGAAAGGCTACTACACCAACAGCTTCCATCTCGACGTCGAGAAGAAGGTGAACCCGTACGACAAGATCGATTTTGAAGCGCCGTATCCGCCGCTGGCCAACGGCGGCTTCATTTGCTACGGCGAATATCCGAATATCCAGCATAACCTCAAGGCGCTGGAAGACGTGTGGGATTACAGCTATCAGCACGTACCGTATTACGGCACCAATACGCCGATCGATGAATGCTACGAGTGCGGGTATACCGGCGAGTTCGAGTGCACCAGCAAGGGCTTTACCTGCCCGAAATGCGGCAACCACGACGCCGCCCGCGTATCGGTGACCCGCCGGGTATGCGGTTATCTCGGCAGCCCGGACGCGCGTCCGTTCAACGCTGGCAAGCAGGAAGAAGTGAAGCGCCGCGTGAAGCACCTGGGCAATGGGCAGATCGGTTAAGTTCTGCACAGGGTTCTCACCCTCACCCTAACCCTCTCCCTCAAGGGAGAGGGAACCGTTCAAACCCGGCATTAAGCCCGGCGCTGGTTTTCCCCTCTCCCCGCGGGAGTGGGAACCGTTCAAGCACGGCGCTGGTTTCCCCCCTCTCCCCTTGGGAGTGGGAACCGTTCAAGCACGGCGCTGGTTTTCCCCCTCTCCCCGTGGGAGTGGGAACCGTTCAAGCCCGGCGTTGAGCCCGGCGCTGGTTTTCCCCCTCTCCCCGTGGGAGAGGGAACCGTTCGAGCACGGCGTTGAGCCCGGCGCTGGTTTTCCCCCTCTCCCCTTGGGAGAGGGAACCGTTCGAGCACGGCGTTGAGCCCGGCGCTGGTTTTCCCCCTCTCCCCTTGGGAGAGGGCCGGGGTGAGGGTATCAGCCCCTGGTAGCCCGGCCGAGCGCAGCGACGCCGGGAAATGGCCGCACGCCTGCGTTTTCGCAAAGCAATTAACGTCAGAGCAAGGCGGCAAACGAAGGAATCTCCAGGAGCGTACATTCAGTACGTGACTGGGATGAGTGAGCGCAGCCAACGCCGCTATGACGTTAATTGAGAAGCGAAAATGAATTATCACCAGTATTACCCCGTCGACATCGTCAACGGCCCCGGCACCCGCTGCACCCTGTTTGTCTCCGGCTGCGTCCACGAGTGCCCCGGCTGCTACAACAAAAGCACCTGGCGGGTGAATTCCGGCATGCCGTTCACGACCGGGATGGCCGACCGCATCATTGCCGACCTCAACGATACCCGCATCAAACGCCAGGGGCTTTCACTCTCCGGTGGCGATCCGCTGCATCCGCAAAACGTCGCGGAGATCCTCAAACTGGTGCAGCGCGTACGCGCCGAATGCCCCGGTAAAGATATCTGGGTCTGGACCGGCTATAAGATTGATGAACTGAACGCCGGGCAGATGGAAGTCGTGAACCTGATTAACGTGCTGGTCGACGGTAAGTTTGTGCAGGATTTAAAAGACCCGGCGCTTATCTGGCGCGGCAGCAGCAACCAGGTCGTGCATCATTTGCGATAGCGTTTAGAGCCGTTTATTCGCCTGATGATAAACGGCCGCTTTCTCTCTTTTGCCAATGGCAATAACGTAAACCACCACCACACTATCTCGTACTTGATACACCAGCCGATAACCTGACGCCTTAAGCTTGGTTTTGTAGCAATCCGGCAAATCGCTCAGCCTGGCCGACTCAATTCGCGGATTCTGCACAACCTGCTGGAGCTTATTTTTGAACTGTTTTTTGACCGTCTCGCCAAGCTTCTGCCATTCGCGCAAGGCTCGTGGATCAAACTCCAGTTCATAGGTCATCCAGACTCACCTTAACCCCCGGCCGTGGGTTTTCCAGCCGCTCACGAACGGTGCGTAACAACGCCGCTTCGCCATCGCTGATGGTCATACTTTTCACCGGCATGCGGCCATTTTCCGCAATGTATTGAAACAGCAAGCGTACCGCCTCCGTTGGCGTCATATCGAGTTTCTCCAGCACGGCATAAGCCTCTTTTTTGAGTTTATCGTCCAGTCGAACATTGAGCGTGGCCATTATGCCTCCAGAAAGGGGAATTTTGTAATGCAGTATAGCATTACATTTGAATTACATTCGAATCTGGAAAACGCCTCTCAAAAGCGGCTGACGCACTCCATGGCCACCGTTTTAAACTCATCGAAGCTGCGGGTCGCGGCGAGGCGGCTCATGGCCCGCTCGCGCAGGAACGTCACGAAAATATCGTAGATCGCCATCGCCTCTTCATACTCGCTCTTGCTGATAGCGAGCAGGAAGATGATATGGGCGATTTCGTCGCCCCAGGCGATGCCCTGCGGAGCAATAACGGTATAGACCACCGTCTTTTTCGCTAACAGACCGAGGGCGTGCGGCAGCGCAATGCCATCGCCCAGCATGGTACTGACGATCGCTTCACGCTCGACCACCGAATCATGAAACTCCGCATCGACAAAACCCTCCTGCTGCAGCTGCTGACACAGCTCGGCGAACAGCGTTTGCTGATCTATCGGCTTATCGATCACCCGGAAGTGGGCGGCATCGAAGTACTTATTCAACATCCACGGACGGGTGCGATCCACCAGCACCAACTTGCCAATCTGATCTAACTGGTAATCGGTGGGGAACGGCGCGATGGTCACCACCGGTTTGTCTTTTTCGCCGATCCGCACCGTTGAGATAACAAAATCCTCATCGATCGCTTCTCGCTGTTCGTACTCGCGCTGGGAAATGGTGGCGGCGATCTCCAGTTGCGGATATTTACGCTGCAGGATCGCTTCGATCATCCGCACCATCGCATTGCTGGTATCGCACACCAGCAGCACGTGCGGCTGGCGCTGGTAGCCGATGTTATAGTGGCGTTCCAGCCCGACGCCGATATGCAGCACCAGAAAGCCGATTTCGTTTTCGCTGATGGTATAAGGCGTGTATTTTCCCCAGCTCGATACCGCGGCGAGGGTCATATCCCATGCCATCGGATAGTGCTGTTTGATGTTATCGAGCAGCGGATTGGGGATCATTATCTGATAGCGCACGCGGGTGATCATGGTCTTAATGTGGGTCAGCAGATCGGCGTGCAGCTGGGCGTCTTCCAGCAGGTTATAGTTATACTGGCTGTTAATGTAACGCAGAATGTAATTGACCAGCGCTTCGTCATCGTCGGCGCTGATGGTTTCCGGATCGACATCCTGTACCTGGCGGGCGGCGATATGCACGCACAGCCACTCTTCCTCGGCGGGCGAGAAGGGTTTTCCGGTCAACCGCTGTAGCTCTCCCGCCAAATCGCGCGCGGCGTCGCGGACGTTTTGCGCCACATCTTCAGCGCTAAAATCGGCCAGCGGATAGCCTTCACTAACGCGGCGCACCACGACCGCGCCGTACAGGCAGATAAAACGCTCGCCGACATCGGTGAGGCGAATATGATGCCGCGTGAGCGTCTCCTGCAGCACCGGCTCCAGTTGCGCCGGGACATCCGCTTCCAGCGCCTCGGCGCTAATCAACGGATTAATGCCGCCCTGCAGCGTCAGCTCCCACAGTAGATCGGTCAGGCAGGCGCGAATCGATACCTCGCTGCCGAACAGCTTCATGCCGTGGCGCGGGCGGGTTTCGAGGGTAAGCTGATAGCGCTGGAAGCGCTCGCGCACCTCGACCATATCATTCTGCAGCGTGGCGCGGCTGATGAACCATTCATCGGCCAGATCTTCCAGCTTGATAGAGAATGCCGAGGTCAGGAAACGCACCAGCAAAAAGTGGATGCGCTCCTGGGCGGTACGCGGCACGTGCTGCGTCTTCGGCGCCGTCTCCTCCAGCGCCTGAAAACGCGATCGGTCGTCAATCTTCAGCTGATAACCGCTACCGCGGTTGAGCGTAAACTGCGCGCCATACTGCGCCAGCAGCGCATTCAGCGCGGTAATATCGGCGCGCACGGTACGGGTAGAAACCGACAGCCGCTGCGCCAGTTCATCCTGCGGCAGCGTTTCATTTCGCAGCAGGGTGAAGAGTTGCGCTAAGCGTTGGTTGGGAAATCGCATGTCAGTTCCTTGTTGTTACGGCTCAGGGTTGGGCGGATATCACCATCTGCGATGGGCTACCGACCGGCGTGTAGTCTGAGGCAAAGGTTAATTTGCCATCCTTCGGCGCCACGCTAAAACGGGTAATATTATCGCTACGCTGGTTCATGACGTACAGCCACTGCCCCTGATTATCCAGGGTCAGCGTACGGGGGTAATCCCCGCGCGTCCAGATATCCTCCTGGTGGCTCAGGCTGCCGTCAGCCAGCACGCTAAAGTGGGCAATGCTGTTATGCAGGCGGTTGGCGACGTATAGCTGTTTGCCATCGTTGCTCAGCACAAGGCCGGCGGCAAAGCTGGTGCCCTTATACTCTTTTGGCAGCGCGGAGACGGTTTTGCCTTCGCGCAGCAGGCCGCTTTGCTTATCAAGATGATAGAAGGTTAGCGTCGACGCTTCTTCGTTAATCAGCCACAGACCGTCGCCCTTTGGCGTAAAGACGAAGTGCCGCGGGCCGGCGCCCGGCGACGAGGCGGCGATAAACGGCGGATCGTTTGGCGTCAGTTTGCCGCTGGCGCTATCCAGACGGTACTGATAGATCCGATCCAGCCCCAGATCGGTGGAGTAAACAAACTTCCCGCTGGGATCGGCGGCGATCATATGGGCGTGCGGGCCATTGTGATCGCTAATGGCAAAGCTGCCCTCGACGGCCGCCGCCGGACGTTCGGCGCCGGCCGGACCTTCATCCTGATGCACATCTACCGCCTCGCCCAGGCTACCATCTTCTTTCACCGGTAGCACGGCGGTGCTGCCGCTAACGTAGTTGGCCACCAACAGATATTTACCATCCGGCGTCAGGGAGAGATACACTGGCCCGGCGCCGCCAGAGGCAACCTGGTTGAGTTCCGTCAGCTCGCCGTTCTTGTCAATTCGCCACGCCTGCACCACGCCTTTTTCGACTTCACTGGCGGCATACAGCGTTTTGCCATCGCGCGACACGGTCAGCTGCGCGACGTTCGGCAACGAGCTTACCAGCGCCTTATCGCGCAGGGCGCCGGTTTTGGCATCGACGGTAAAGCGATACAGACCTTCGCCATTAGGATTATAGGTGCCAATCCAGGCGTAGTGGGTTTGCGCGGCGGCGCCTGCGGCAAGCAGAGACAGTGAAGCAACAAGCAGGTGACGAGCGGTTGGCATGGTAACTCCTTGATGGTTCGGTGGGATAAGTTTCCCCTCACCCCGGCCTTCTCCCAAAGGGAGAGGGAGAAAACCAGATGGTCCCCTCTCCCAAAGGAGAGAGAGAAAACCAGATGGTCCCCTCTCCCAAAGGAGAGAGAGAAAACCAGATGGTCCCCTCTCCCAAAGGATAGAGAAAACCAGATGGTCCCCCCTCCCAAAGGGAGAGAGAGAAAACCAGATGGCCCCCTCTCCCAAAGGGAGAGAGAGAAAACCGGACGGTCCCCTCTCCCAAAGGGAGAGAGAGAAAACCGGACGGTCCCCTCTCCCTTTGGGAGAGGGTTAGGGTGAGGGACAATGGCACTACTTCACTAACTGTTTGGTCATCTGCAGCAACTGGCGAACATCGGCCGGGCGGGTGTTGCCGCTGGCTTTATCGATAATCGAGCTGTAAATATGCGGGATGATTTTACTCACGCCGGCATCCAGCGCGATTTTCAGGATCTCGCTGTAGTTTTCCAGATCGATACCGCCGGTCGGCTCCAGCCAGAAATCGTGTTCAGCGCAGGCTTTGGCGACGGCTTCAAATTCGGCGCGGTGCTTCAGGCCGCCCATCGGGAAGTATTTGATAGAGCTGCCGCCCATATCTTTCAACAGCGCGATGGCGGTTTCCAGCGGAACAATGCCATCCGCCGCGCCGCTGCTCAGCGGGCCGGTTGAGATCTTCACCATTCCCGGCGTACCGGTCGGCGAGACCAGACCATTCACCACGGTCTCGTTCTGCCCGAGCAGCGCGCGGCTGGTAGCCACGCCGGTGAAGACCTGGTTGACGTGCTGCGGCTGCACCTGGCGAGAAATCTCGCTCACCATCGCCGACTGGTTTGGATCCCCTGCGCCCAGCCCGACGGAGAGCGCGTTATCAATCAGCTTCGCGTATTCACGCATATCGGCCACCGCGCTGGCGACGTCCGGATAGTTTTTGGAGAGCACGCCGACCAGTACATGACCTTCCGCCGCGTCGTAAATTTCACGGGCGTTGTCTTTGCTGCCCGCCAGTACGTTCAGGCACACGCGGTCACGGTAAAAATTTGGGGTCAGTTTCATGCTTGTTTCTCCTTATTCAGAACTTCTGCGATGCGGCGAGCGACCACCTCCAGCTGCTGCGCGTTCACGCTGCGGACATCGGCTTCAATAATGCCTTCATTCGCTTTATAGCCGCGGAAGTAAATGGCGTATTCGCCCTGCTTGAGCGCGTTAACCAGATCGCCGGTATTCACGCCAGTGGTCGCTTCATCAAATTTAATTTCGGCGCGGGCGATATCGCGGCCCGCGCTATCCCACACCACCCGCGCGGTCACGCCGTTGAGAGTGTTGAGTTGTTCGATAAACGGCGTCATCTTGTCCACCATCTGCTGACCGCTCTCTTTGGTCGCCGTCAGGTAGTGTTCAATGGCGCAGGTCAGGCCGAGAATGCCCTCTTTACCCACTTTCATCGCCCGGCCAATCCCCATCGACTGGCGCTTAACCCACTCGACGTACTGCGTTTTGCCGATGACCAGCCCGCTGGTCGGCCCTTCAATCGCTTTCGCGCCGCTGTAGATAACCAGGTCTGCCCCCATGCGGTAGTAGCACTGCAGATCTTCTTCCGCCGCCGCATCGACGATCAGCGGCAAGTTATGCTGGCGCGCCACTTCCGCGGCCTGCGCGACGTTGAGCATGCTTTTCTGCACGCAGTGGTGGGATTTGATGTACAGAATCGCCGCGGTGCGCGGAGTGATCGCCGCCGCCAGCTGTTGGGCAGAGCATTCGTTGGCGTAGCCCGCTTCCACCAGCTTACCGCCGCCCAATGCCACCATGGTGCCTACCGGCGCGCCAAAGTTGACGTTGTGGCCCTTCGGCAACACGATTTCGTTATTTTCAATCGGGGTAACGTGCAGATTCTCCAGCAGCCAGTCGCTGTCTTTCACCAGCACCGCCGCTACCGACTGGGCAATCCCCGCCGACGCGCAGGAGACAACGGTCGCCCCTTCCACATCCAGCAGTTTGGCGATGTACTCGCCGGTTTTATTCACCAGGTCTTTCATTTCAAAGTACTGGTTCATACCGGCCATCGCGGCTTCAACCACTTCCGGGCGCGGCGTGGAGACGCCCAGCGCCGTCATCCGGCCTGAAGTATTAATAACTTGTTTTAAATGGTATTTCTCAAAAATCGAAGGCATGTTCCGCGCTCCCTTGTTCGGTCAGATAGCCCTTGCCCGCGCGAATCGCGGCCAGCGGCACCAGAATGTTGTCAGCCTGCAGGCTCTCTTTTTCAGCATCCACCAATAACGTGGGCTGATGCTGCAGGCTAAATAGCGTTAAATCGGCATCGAAGCCCGCTTCCAGGCGCCCTTTACGCGCCAGGCGCAGCCCCTCGGCGGCGCTGACGGTCACGCAGTCAATCACCTGCGGCAGGGTCATGCCGATGGCGAGGAATTTCGACATCACCAGCGCCAGCGAGCGTACTGGGCCGTCGATACGGTTACGGCAGTAAATATCGGAGCTAATGGTGTGCGGCAGAATGCCCATCGCAATCGCCCGCCGCGCCACTTCAAAGCTGAAACTGGCGGTACCGTGGCCGACATCGAGGCGCACGCCGCGCTGCAGAGCACGAGTAATGGAGCTGCGCAGCTCGCCGGCAGGATTAAGAATGCGGTTCGGCTTGCCGTTATAGCAGTGGGTAATGATGTCGCCGCTGCTCAGCAGATCGGCGATTTCATCGAGGTTCGGCGGGTTATTGCCGATGTGCACCATCAGCGGCAGATCGCCGTTTTCCTGCTGAATGGCCTTGGCGCGCGCCAGCGGCGTGATGCCGTTTTCGCCGACGACGCTGCTGCTCATCCGCGCCTTCAGGCCGACGATAAAGTCAGGATGACGCTGCGCCGCCTGCTTCACCGCGGCGGCGTCGATATTGGCCATATTCGCCAGCTCATTCTGCGCAATCAGCCCGACTCGGGAGATGTTGAGCAACGCATAAACTTCCGTCGCCGCTTTACGGGTCAGTTGATAGAAGTCATCGACGTCGTCGGCGCCGGTGCTGCCGGCATCGATCACGGTAGTGACGCCGATGGCGATGCCGACGCTATCCGGCTCATCATGATAAATCGGTGAATTCGGGTAGCAGTGAACGTGAGAGTCAATCCAGCCAGCGCTGACGTAAACCTTGCCGTTCAGTTCGATGGTCTTACGGGAGGGCGCGCTAATCTCGCCCAGCGCCGCGATTTTCCCGTCCTGGATGGCGATATCAGTCAGGGTATCGTCGACGAGGCGCGCACGGCGCAGGAGTAAATCAAACATAGCTATCTCCTGATGAAAGAGTGAATCTGTTGCCGGATGGCGGCGTACCGCCTTATCCGGCCTACAAATCGCGCTGACTTGTAGGCCCGATAAACGCAGCGCCATCGGGCGATTAGCTAATCGCAATCGGGAAGATGGAACCGAGGATCATCGCGCCGAGGATGGCGCCGCCGGTGATCGGTTTCTGCCAGATGTAGAACAGCAGTGCGCCAACCAAAGAACCAATCCCGATAGGAATAGACGCCGTCATCGCGCTGAGGATGATCAATGGACCGAGGAAGCGGCCGGAGGCATTACCGGCCCCCATCATCACGTCGGCGCCGTAGGTGGAGTCGCTCTGGTTGATGGTGAACTTACGCGCCAGAATGATGATGTAGCCGACCGCCAGGCCGAGGATCAGGCCGGTTGCCAGCGACGCGGCGAAGTTCGCCACCGGGAAGACAAAGCCCGCGCCGAGCAGTAGCGCCGGCACGCCGAGGCCGATACCGGTCTGGATGGCGCCGCCGATATCCAGAATCCCCACCAGCGAACCTTCGATGATGCGGGCGAACAGGAAGCTCGCGCCGAATGCCGCCACCGCGCCGTACGCGCCGGTATCAATCCCTGCCTTCAACATCGCCACGAAGGCCACTTCGTTAAATGCGCCGATGCCGTACAGGTAGTACATGTGCGTCCCGGCGAAGACGCCGGAGGAGAGCAGGCCAACAAAGATCGGGAACGACCAGTCGGCATACCAAAAACCTTTATTCTGTTCCATTATCAGGCTCCCGTTACTTGCCGCTGAGTGAGTTGTGGATCATGTCCAGCCAGTTCGGCACGGTCAGATGGAAGGATTCGAGCATCTTCATGTCGAAGCCGCGGAAGAAGCCGCTGAGGACGAACAGCGCGACAATGGCGATCATCATCACTTTGGTTACCCGGTTCCAGCCGCTCTCTTCTACGCCTTTACCGATCAGGATCCCCAGTACCAGACCCGGTACGGCGTTACCCATAATCAGCTGCGCCGCGCCGCCGAAAATCGTCGCCCAGAAGCCTGATTTCTTACCGGCATCGATAGCCGCCAGCCAGAAAATCACCGGCATCACGGTATTCACCAGCAGGTTTGCCGCCGGAACCAGTACCTTAACGGCGGTGACCTGCAGCGCTTCCGGCACGGAAGAGGCGGTCAGGTTAAGGAAGGCGACGACGATCATGCCGATGATGCCGCAGGCAATGGCCATTTTTTTCGGATCGTGTAGCGTTTCGCCAACGTTACGATTTTTCACCATCAGCGCCGCCGCGCCCCAGTTCGGGATAATGCGGTGGTCAACGTCCTGGGTGAAGGAGCCTGCTGCAACGGAAGAGGCCCAGGCGTTAAAGAAGAAGCCGAGGCCAAAAGAGAAGTGAGAAGCCGGATCGCCTTCGCAGGAATTCAGCTCGCCCAAGGTACGAAACGCCCCCATCCCTTGCGTGGTGGGCGCGTGAAACATGCGTGCCGCTCCGGCGCCCACGCCGACGCCGACCAGGCCGCCGATGATGAGCGATTTTATTAAAATTATCAGGAACATAGTCTGACCCTTTGGTAACAATCAGGTTTGCGTGACGAAATCCACTTTATCGAGATCGATGGCGGTCACGTTGACGGTGACGTCCAGCTCCACGCTGTAGGTCCGTCGTTCACGGCGCAAAAAGATGAACAGAAACGCCTCTTTTCGTACCGCTTCGCGCGCATGAACAACCGTCACGTCCTGTGGCTCAATACGCAGTAGGATGCGCGATGATGATTTCATCACCGCAGCCTGCACATGGTTAAGGGCATCGGCGAAGGCCCGTGATTTGCTTTCGCCTTTGCCTGCAACCCTCACCGTGGTGGTGAATTGCTCTTTCATACTTATGCGCCGTATTTCTTTTTCCAGGCTTCAACCAGGCGCTCGCCCAGCTCTTCTTTATCCATGAAGCCGAAGCCCAGCACGTTGCAACCTTCGTTGATGGCGGTGACGCCCTCTTCAATAGAACGCATGCCGTATTTTGCTTTGTAGCCGTACTTGGTCTGCGCGGTGATAGCGCCTGCGCCGCCGCTGCCGCAGAAGGAGATGCCGAAAGAGGCGTTTTCCGCTTTCATCATGTCGCCAAGTTTCATATCGGCAGCAACGCCAGGGACGACCACTGCACGTGCGCCGGCTTTTTCTGCGCCTGCCGCGACTTTTTGTCCTTTACCCAGACGGTCGCCAATAACTACGGTGATTTGTTCCATGTTTTGCTCCTTACAGGTTTTCTTTTGCGACTTCGAAGTGGACGGACAGCAACCAGGCCTCTTCATCAGGCAGGTTGCCGAACTGCGCGACCACTTCGCGGGCCAGCATCATTGAATCTTCAGAAATTTCTTCGAACAGACTGGCATCCACTTCCGGTAGCGGTTCGCCGCTGATTGACCGGTGGGCCATGGCCCGCACGTGGGAAGTCAGCATTTGCTCCTGAACGTCGTTAGGGACGATGTCGTGACGGCTTAACAGGGCGAATACCTGCTGTAACATCTTGTTAGCCAGGCGTTCGGTCTGCGCCGCCTGCTCCCCTACGTCGTTTATTACCGCTCCGTTATTCACTTGTGTTACCCCGCTGATGTCTCTGGAATCCAAAGTAGCGCCGGGGGTCAGGAGTTTGTAGCGAGTTGTTTTCCACTTCGAAGTGGAAAGGGAGAAGGCTTAGGTGATCGACTCCACATATTCACCGGATAAATGTAAAAACAGGCGATATGGCGTGATGCGCATCACAACAATGCGCGAGGTTTAGCGGAAAACGACGATGGAAAAACCGGAAAAAGAAAAGGGAAAAATGTGATACGGGTAGGCTTTTAGGCGGGAGACATCGGCTGACGCCTCCCGAAAACGGCGATTAGCGATACTTCTTATGGTAGGTATTGCGGGTAGTTTTGAAGTCCTCCGCGGCGGCCTGCGCCTCTTTGAGCTTACCGGCGTCAGCTAACTTCAGCGCGCCGTCGATCTGGCCGACCAGCGTTTCCAGACCGTGGCGGAAATCTTTCATCTCCGGGCTATCGGCCGCTTTGCCTTCCAGTTTTGGCGGCGTCTCTTTCTGCGCGTCAACCGCAGCAGTACGCATCTTATTCAGCGCCGCTTTCAGCTCGCCAATGTCTGAGGTTTTCTGTACCACCTGCAGATTTTCCGCAAGGGTGTCCATGTCTTCGCCAAGGTCGGCAAACGCCGATGCCGAACCGAGCGCAAAAGCAGAGACGGCCAGCATCGCTAACAGTTTTTTACGCATTGCTCACTTCCTTTTTATTATGAAGATATCAAGCGGGCGCGGCAGGACGCGCCCGGCACACAGGTCATTGACCGGCGATTTTCATCTCCGGCAGCAGCACGGAACCACACTGAATATTGCTGCGCGTTTCGATATCGTCGCCGACGGTGACAATATTACGCCACATTTCTTTCAGATTTCCGGCGATGGTGATCTCACTGACCGGATACTGAATCTCGCCGTTTTCTACCCAGAAACCGGATGCGCCGCGCGAGTAGTCGCCGGTCACGCCACTGACACCCTGCCCCATCAATTCGGTGACCACAAGCCCGGTGCCCATCTCTTTAAGCATCTTTGCAAAACTCAGGCCGCGGCCGTTGATGCGCCAGTTATGGATGCCGCCGGCGTGGCCGGTGCTTTTCATACCCAGCTTGCGCGCGGAATAGTTGGTCAGTAGCCACTGGGTCAGCACGCCGTCTTTGATGATGTCGCGACGTTCGGTGCGCACGCCTTCGCTGTCGAACGGCGTGGAAGCCAGCCCCTTCAGCAGATGCGGATGTTCTTCGATGGTCAGCCACTCCGGCAGGATCTGTTTGCCGAGGGAGTCGAGCAGGAAGGTCGATTTACGGTAGACCGCGCCGCCGGCAATCGCCCCGACCAGATGGCCAAACAGCCCGGTCGCGACTTCGTTGGCGAAGATAACCGGCGCTTTCATCGTCGACAGCTTACGCGGCGCCAGGCGCGACAAGGTGCGGCGGGCGCATTCGTTGCCGACCCACTCCGGGGTCTGTAAATCGCCAAGGGCGCGGCCAATGGTGTAGGCGTAGTCGCGTTCCATATCGCCGTTTTCTTCGGCAATCACGCAGCTGGAGAGCGAGTGGCGAGTCGAACAGTAGCTCTGGAGCATGCCATAGCTGTTACCGAACACTTTAATTCCATAGTGGCTGTTGAAGCTGCCGCCTTCGGTATTGGTAATGCGTTTGTCGGCCTGCAGGGCGGCCTGCTCGGCGCGGGCGGCCAGCTCGATGGCTTCGTCCGGGGAGACCTCCGCCGGATGGAACAGGTCCAGATCCGGGGCGTCAAAGGCCAGCAGTTCTTTATCCGCCACGCCGGCAAACGGGTCCGGCGAAGTGTAACGCGCGATATCCAGCGCCGCCTGCACGGTACGCGCGATAGCGTCCGGGCTCAGGTCGGTCGAAGAGGCGCTGCCTTTACGGTTTTGATGATATACGGTGATGCCAAGCGCGCCGTCGCTATTGAATTCAACATTCTCCACCTCACCGTAGCGGGTGCTGACGCCGATGCCGGTGGTCTTGCTAACGGAGACTTCCGCACCGTCGGATTTGCCTGCCGCCAGTTCCAGTGCCGTACTAACGGCTTCTTCCAGCGTCTTACGCTGCTGTGCAACTTGAGAGATGACTTTCATTGCTAATGCCATAATGTAAGAAGGAGTTAACTGAAGTCTAACAGAGAACCGTTTTTCAGTGCGCGCCTTAACTGGTAACATTAGCCTCTTTTTTAAGGAGCCTGAGATGACAAAGCAGCCCGAAGACTGGCTCGACGACGTGCCCGGTGATGACGTTGAAGATGAAGATGATGAAATTATCTGGGTCAGCAAGAGTGAAATTAAGCGCGACGCTGAAGAACTGAAGCGTCTTGGCGCGGAAATGGTAGACCTCGGTAAGAACGCGCTGGATAAGCTGCCGCTCGATACCGACCTGCGCGACGCCATTGAACTCGCCCAGCGTATCAAGAAAGAAGGCCGCCGCCGCCAGCTGCAGCTGATTGGTAAAATGCTGCGTAATCGCGACGTCGATCCGATTCGCCAGGCGCTGGATAAGCTGAAGAACCGTCACAACCAGCAGGTGGCGCTGTTCCATAAGCTGGAACAAATCCGCGATCGCCTGATTGATAATGGCGATGATGCGGTCGTAGAGGTATTGAACCTGTGGCCAGACGCTGATCGTCAGCAGCTGCGCTCACTGATCCGCAATGCCAAAAAAGAGAAAGAAGGCAACAAGCCGCCGAAATCCGCGCGCCTGATCTTCCAGTATCTGCGCGAACTGGCCGAGAACGAAGGCTAATTCCCACGCTAACCGCCATCTCCCGGATGGCGGCGCGTTGCGCCTTATCCGGGCTACGAATCGGTATCCGGTGGCTAGCTCCGGTCAGCGCATCGCAAACCTTACCTCATGACCTCGTGCCCTAAATCCTCGGCAAACTGCTGATACCGCGCCACATCGATCGGCTGCGGATAGCTCAACACCAGCAGTTCATGATCGTCGATCCCTTGATGATAGGTTGGATGGCGGTGCGCCCAGGCATTGGCATGGAATCCCATCGACTGGTAAAAGCGCAGCCGTTTATGGGCGATTTCGCTGGTGAGCGGATCGATTTCCAGAATAGTCAGCGGCGCGCGCGTCAGGATCTGCGCCAGCAGCTGTTTGCCATAGCCGCGCGAACGCAGGGTGTCGTCAATCGCCAGATGTTCGATATAGCTATAACCGGCAAACTGCCAGCAGCCGCTCAGGCCAATAAATACCCCGTTATCAAACCACGCTTCCAGCGCATAGTGCGGGTTGCTCAACGCCTGAAGTTTGGCGTCGCTTTCACGCTGTTCGTGCCACGGAAAGGCACGGGCGTACAGCGCGTCAAGCGCGGCGAAATGGGGCGAGTCGGTAGAAATGACTTTTTCACAGGTCAGCATCACACAATCCCTGGTGGCGAAAACAAAACTGCCCTCACGCGGAGGGCAGTAACCGGAGGCGTTCGCGCTTACTCTGCCGCGGCCGCTTTTTGCGCCAGTTTATCCAGCAGCTTTTGATGAATACCGCCGAAACCGCCGTTGCTCATCACCAGAATATGGTCGCCCGGATGCGCGGTTTTCACGATCATATCCACCAGCGTATCAACGTCGGCGCTCCAGTGCGCCGGCTGTACGCAGGCTTCCGCCACTTCTGCCACCTGCCACGGGATATGCTGCGGCTGCAGCAGGAAGACTTCATCGGCGCGGCCGAGAGACGGCGCCAGATCGTCTTTACAGACGCCCATTTTCATGGTGTTGGAACGTGGCTCCAGCACCGCCAGAATACGCGCGGTGCCGCCGACTTTGCCGCGCAGCGCCTGCAGCGTCGCGAGAATGGCCGTCGGATGGTGGGCAAAATCGTCGTAGACGGTCACGCCGTTGGCTTCGCCGCGCAGCTCAAGGCGGCGACGGGCGTTGATAAAGCTGCCCAGCGCGTTAGCGGCATCCGCCGGCACCACGCCGACATGACGCGCCGCGGCAATCGCCATCAGGCCGTTGTGCATATTATGCTCGCCGACCAGCGCCCAGTTCACCTCGCCGACCTTTTCGCCGTCGAGCAGGACTTCCCACTGCGAGGCATCGGCGTTGAGTTTCTTCGCCTGCCAGTGCCCCTGCTCGCCCACCTGCTCCTGTTCGCTCCAGCAGCCCATCGCCATCACCTGCTTCAGGTTGATGTCGCTCTCCGGCAGAATAATCTTGCCTTTGCCCGGCACGATGCGCACCAGGTGGTGGAACTGTTTCTGAATCGCTTTCAGGTCGTCAAAGATATCCGCATGGTCAAACTCAAGGTTATTGAGGATCAGCGTGCGCGGGCAGTAGTGAACGAACTTAGAACGCTTGTCGAAGAAGGCGCAGTCATATTCGTCGGCTTCAATCACGAAGAACGGGCTGTCGCCCAGGCGTGCGGAAACATCGAAGTTCCCCGGTACGCCGCCGATAACGAAGCCCGGCTTATAGCCACAGGCTTCGAGGATCCACGTCGCCATGCCGGCGGTGGTGGTTTTACCGTGAGTACCGGCAACGGCCAGCACCCAGCGGTCGCGCAGGACGAAGTCGTGCAGCCACTGCGGGCCGGACATGTACGGAATGTTGTTTTCCAGCACCGCTTCGACACACGGATTACCGCGGGTCATGGCGTTACCGATAATCACCAGATCCGGCTGCGGGTCCAGTTGGCTGGCGTCGTAGCCCTGAATCAGATCGATACCCTGATTTTCCAGCAGGGTGCTCATTGGCGGATAAACGTTAGCATCCGAGCCGGTTACTTGATGCCCGAGGGAACGTGCCAGCATTGCCAGCCCCCCCATAAACGTGCCACAGATTCCTAAAATATGAATGCGCATTCGTTACTTCCCTCATTAATCTGACCCGCATTTTACCCATATGTATGCCCCCTGAGAAATGCATTTCAGGCAAATCTGCATTTGCTGGCGCGATTCACCTGTGCGCAGTTTTTTTATTATTTGTTAAGATTGTTGCGTTCGTTTTACTCAACATAAAAATGCAGGGAACGAGTTATGAAAACGTTAGGTGAATTTATTGTCGAAAAGCAGCACGAGTTCTCCCACGCTACCGGTGAGCTGACTGCTTTGTTGTCGGCAATAAAACTGGGCGCCAAGATCATCCACCGCGATATCAATAAGGCCGGTCTGGTCGATATCCTGGGTGCCAGCGGTGCGGAAAACGTTCAGGGTGAAGTTCAGCAGAAGCTGGACCTGTTCGCGAATGAAAAATTAAAAGCTGCACTGCGCGCACGTGATATCGTCGCCGGTATCGCCTCGGAAGAAGAAGATGAAATCGTGGTCTTCGAAGGGTGCGAACACGCCAAATACGTTGTGCTGATGGATCCGCTGGATGGCTCCTCCAACATTGACGTTAACGTCTCCGTGGGGACTATCTTCTCTATCTACCGCCGCGTCACGCCGGTCGGTACGCCGGTCACCGAAGAAGACTTCCTGCAGCCGGGTAACAAACAGGTTGCCGCGGGTTATGTGGTTTACGGCTCCTCCACCATGCTGGTCTACACCACCGGCTGCGGCGTGCACGCCTTTACCTACGACCCGTCACTCGGCGTCTTCTGCCTGAGCCAGGAGCGGATGCGCTTCCCGGAGAAAGGCAAAACCTACTCCATCAACGAAGGTAACTATATCAAGTTCCCGATGGGCGTGAAGAAGTACATCAAGTACTGTCAGGAAGAAGATAAAGAGACCCAGCGCCCGTACACCTCGCGCTATATCGGTTCTCTGGTGGCCGACTTCCACCGTAACCTGCTGAAAGGCGGCATCTACCTGTATCCTAGCACCGCCAGCCACCCTCAAGGGAAACTGCGTTTACTGTACGAATGCAACCCGATGGCGATGCTGGCGGAACAGGCGGGCGGCAAAGCCAGCGATGGAAAAGAGCGTATTCTCGATATCATCCCGGAAAGCCTGCACCAGCGCCGTTCGTTCTTTGTCGGCAACGACCACATGGTAGAAGACGTCGAGAACTTCATTAAAGAGTTCCCGGACGCTTAATTTCTGCCTTCCCTTCCCGCCTTGCGGGAAGGGAGCTCCCTGTCAGCGATTCACCGCCCCACCCACGCGAGTCACCGCCGCATTCTGGCGATTTTCCCAAAGCACCGTCAGCCCGCGCTGCAGCGCAATGAAGATAAACAGCAGGATACCGATGGCAATCTTCGTCCACCATGAACTGAGCGTACCGTCAAAGTTGATGTAGGTCTGAATAAGCCCCTGAATCGCCACGCCGAACAGCGTCCCCAGCACCGTTCCGACGCCGCCGCTCAGCAGCGTGCCGCCTATCACCACCGAGGCGATAGCGTCCAGCTCCACGCCGACGCCCGCCAGCGCGTAGCCCGCCTGGGTGTAGATAGAGAAGACGATTCCGGCAAGCGTCGCCAGGCCGGTCGACAGCATATAGATGCGAATAGTGGTGCTACGCGTGGAAATGCCCATCAAATTGGCCGACGTGGCGTTGCCGCCGATAGCATAAACCTGGTTGCCAAAGCGGGTACGGTGGGCGAGGAAAATGCCCAGCACCACCACCAGCAGCATCAGCAGCCCCATCGCGCTCAGGCGGCCGCCGCCGGGAATGGTCCACGCCAGCCCGGACAGAGTGTCATACAGCGGATGGTTAATAGGAATCGACTCTTCCGAGACCAGATAGCTCACGCCGCGCAGGAAAAACATACCGGCGAGGGTGATGATAAATGCCGGGATCTTCAGCGCATCGATCAGCAATCCCATAAACGCGCCAAAGGCGCAGCCCATGGCCAGTACCAGCGGAAAGGCCAGCAGCGGCGAGATCCCCCAAAAGCCGATCGCTTTGGCGAGAAACACGCCGGTGAAGGCAATCACCGACCCGACCGACAGATCGATACCGCCGCTGAGGATCACGAAGGTCATGCCAACGGCGATAATGCCAAGGAAAGCGTTATCGGTCAGGATATTGCAAATCACCCGCGTCGAAGCAAACCCCGGAAACTGGGTCAGGCAGTAGAGATAGCCCAGCACAAATACCGCGAGGGTAATCATCAAAGGTAAATTACGTTTTATCACGGCCGCGTACCCCTTTCAGTAGACCGATAAAGCGCGGCGACTGAACGATCAGTACGCACAGCACCACCACCGCTTTCACCACCTGGTTGAGCTCCGGCGGGAAACCGGAGAGTAAAATCCCGGTGTTCATCCCCTGGATAATCAACGCCCCCACCACCGACAGCAGCAGATTGAAGCGCCCGCCCATCAGCGAACCGCCGCCGATCACTACCGCCAGAATGGCATCCAGCTCCAGCCATAATCCGGCGTTGTTGGCGTCGGCGCCGCGGATATCCGCCGCCACGATAATGCCGGCAATCGCCGCGCAGATGCCGCTTAGTACATAGGCCAGCATCACCACGATGCGGGTGTTCACCCCGGCATTTTTCGCCGCGCGGATATTGATCCCCACCGCTTCAATAAACATGCCGAGCGCGGTCCGGCGGGTAAACAGCCAGAACAGCAGCAGCGTTGCGACGGCGATAATCACCGGCGTCGGCAGTAGCAACAGGGAGCCGCTGCCGAGCCAGGAAAGCGCCGGCGAATCAAAGGTGACTATCTGCCCGGAGGTAATCAGCTGCGCAACGCCGCGCCCGGCGACCATCAGGATAAGCGTGGCCACGAAGGGCTGGATCTTCAGCACCGCTACCAGAATGCCGTTCCACAGGCCGGCCAGCGCGCCTGCGCCTAACGCGGCGAGCAGCACCACCGGCAGGCTGTGGCCGGCGACGGTCATTGAGGCGGCGGTCGCCCCGGCGATGGCCATCACCGCGCCAACCGACAGATCGATGCCGCCGGTGGCGATGACCAGCGTCATGCCAATCGCCAGCAGCGCCACCGGCGCCGCGCGGTTGAGAATGTCAATCGGGCTGCCGAACAGCCGCCCATCCTGCAGCAGAATCTGGAAGAAATGCGGCGCCACCAGGCTATCCACCGCCAGTACCAGCAATAGCGCGATAATTTGCGGCATTCCTTTCGGCCAGCTAAAGCGCCGTTTTGGCTGTCCGCTTTGTGAAACAGTTCTGGGCATCATGCTGGGCTCCTTATGCCGCAATCGCGTTCATGATCGCCGGGACCGATAGCTCGGTGAGCGGGATTTCCGCTACCTGCTGGCGATCGCGCATGATAATCACCCGGTCGGCGTAGCCCACCAGTTCTTCAAGCTCCGAGGAGATAACCAGTAGCGCCAGGCCATCGGCGCAGAGGGTTTCTATCAGGCGAATAATCTCGGCGTGGGCGCCGACGTCGATACCGCGCGTCGGCTCATCGAGGATCAGGAACTGGGGTTTGGTCAGCAGCCAGCGCGACAGCAATACCTTCTGCTGGTTGCCGCCGGAGAGAAATTCGATTGGCTGTTCGGCGCTGGGCGTCCTGATACCTAACTGGCGAATAAAGCGTTCGGCGATCTCATGCTGTTCACGGCGCGGGATCGGCCGCAGCCAGCCGCGCTGCGCCTGTAGCGCCAGCACAATATTTTCCCGCACCGAAGCAGCGGCGATGATGCCGTCGGTTTTGCGGTCTTCCGGGCAGAAGCCAATGCCGAGGCAGGAGGCCTGATGCGGCGAGCGCAGCGTTTGCGGCTTGCCCTTGATCCACGCTTTACCGCTGTCGGCGGGCTTGATGCCGAAGATAACCTCCGCCGTTTCAGTGCGACCGGATCCCAACAGCCCGGCCAGGCCGACGATCTCGCCCGGCCGCACCTGCAGAGTAAACGGCGCAATCGTGCCCTTCTTGCCAAAATCTTCAAACGCCGCCACCGGCTTATCGCTGAGCAGCGTGCGCCCGGCGCGCTGCAGCGCCTGATGGTCCAGCTCGCGCCCCAGCATCATTTTGACCAGTTCGATTTGCGGCAGCTCGCGGGTCTCCCGACAGCCGACGAAGCTGCCGTTGCGCAGCACGGTAATACGGTCGCTGACGGCATAGACCTGGTCGAGAAAATGGGTCACGAAAATCAGGCTAACGCCGTTATCGCGCAGCTGGCGCATCAGGGTGAACAGCATTTCCACTTCCTGAGTGTCGAGGCTGGCGGTCGGTTCATCGAGGATTAGTACTTTCGCCGACAGGTCGATGGCCCGGCAGATAGCGACGATTTGCTGCATCGCCACCGAAAAACGGTTTAGCGGTTCGCGCACGTCGAGCGAGAAGCCGTAAGAGGCCATCAGCGCGGTGGCGCGCTTTTCCATCTCTTTGCGCCGCAGCAGGCCAAAACGCTTCGGCTCGCGACCAATAAACAAATTATCCGCCACCGACATATTCGGCAGCAGGTTAACTTCCTGGTAAACGGTACCGATACCCAACTGCTGAGCGTGGGCGGTGTTTTTCGGCGAAATTTGCTGGCCTTCCAGCCAAATCGCTCCGCGTTCGGCATGGTACACGCCGGTGAGCGCTTTAATCAGCGTCGATTTTCCGGCGCCGTTTTCGCCCAGCAGGGCCATGATTTCGCCACGCCGCAGGCTGAAATTGACATTATCCAGCGCCTTCACGCCGGGGAAGAATTTGCTGAGTCCTTCGGTACGAAGGATCTCCTGGTGTTGGTCGCTGGTCATGGTTCCCCCTGCATCACGCCGGATGGCGCTGCGCTTATCCGGCCTACAAAAGAGCGAAATGTAGGCCGGGCAAGCGTAGTGCCCCCGGCATTTTCATGAAGGCTTAGTAACCCATATTTTTCTTCTTCTCTAACTCTTCTTTTGCCGTATCCGGCAGATAAAGAGTTGATTTGGTAATGGTCAGCTTCTCAGGCAGGGTGCCGTCTTTTTTGTATTTTTCCAGCGCATCAAACGCCGGACCGGCCATATTCGGCGTCAGCTCGACGCTGGCATTCGCCTCGCCGGCGATCATGGCTTTATAGATATCCGGCACGCCGTCGATAGAGCCGGTGAGGATATCTTTGCCCGGCTTCAGCCCGGCCTCTTTAATGGCCTGGATCGCGCCAATGACCATGTCATCGTTATGGGCGTAGACCATGCAGATGTTCTTGCCGTTATTCTCCGCTTTGATAAAGCTCTCCATCACCTCTTTCCCCTTACTGCGGGTGAAGTCGCCGGACTGCGAGCGGATAATCTTGATGTTGGGGGCTTTGGCAATCGCCTCGGCGAAGCCTTTCTTACGATCGATAGCGACGCTGGCGCCCACGGTGCCCTGGAGCTCCACAACGTTACAGGGCTTGCCATCGACGGTTTTCACCAACCAGTCGCCAATCAGTTGGCCTTCCAGCACGTTGTTGGCGGTGACCGTGGTCATATACAGCGACTTATCTTTAACGTCGATCGAACGGTCGAGGAGGAACACCGGGATATTGGCCTCTTTCGCTTCTTTCAGTACCGGCTCCCAACCGGTCGCCACCACCGGCGCGATAAAGATCGCGTCCACGCCCTGGGCAATGAACGAGCGCACGGCTTTAATCTGGTTTTCCTGTTTTTGCTGACCGTCGGCAATCTTCAGAGTGATGCCACGCTTCGCCGCTTCTTCCTTAGCAACATTCGTTTCGGCCGCGCGCCAGCCCGACTCAGAGCCGACCTGCGAAAATCCTACGGTCAGGTTGGCGGCTATCGCCATAGACGACATAGCTGCCGAAACCGCGGTGACAAGAAGTAAGCGCTTCCACATAAGATGATCCTCGTAGGGTTATTGTTGGTTAAATGCTCACCTGCGAACAAACTATAGACAATCCGTTATGTAACTGAATGCGTTACATCACACTTCGAAAAAGTAAATAAAATGTTAATTACTGCGATTTATCTGAGCTGAGCGGCGATAAGGCTTCCCGCCCAACGGCATGGCCTGCGCCAATGGCGAAAATTTGTCTTCTGGATAACCGCCGTTCGCGATAATGAAAGCGTTTACACAATTTTATTCAGAATGTAGCTATCTTTATGGATTTTAGGGTTATCTGATGAGGAGAAATTCAGACGCTTCCCCCCATAGCCAGGCAAAAAGAAGCGAAGACATTCGATGTGAGTTGGCTATAATACCGGGCACTTGTTTGCCAAACATTTTTAAAGGAAACAGACATGAGCTTACTCAACGTACCTGCGGGCAAAGAGCTGCCGGAAGACATCTACGTCGTTATCGAAATCCCAGCTAACGCAGACCCAATCAAATACGAAGTTGACAAAGAGAGCGGCGCACTGTTCGTTGACCGTTTCATGTCCACTGCGATGTTCTATCCGTGCAACTACGGCTACATCAACCACACCCTGTCCCTGGACGGCGACCCGGTTGACGTGCTGGTCCCGACTCCGTACCCGCTGCAACCAGGCTCAGTTATCCGCTGCCGTCCGGTTGGCGTACTGAAAATGACCGACGAATCCGGTGAAGATGCCAAGCTGGTTGCGGTACCGCACACCAAGCTGAGCAAAGAATACGATCACATCAAAGATGTGAACGACCTGCCGGAACTGCTGAAAGCCCAGATCACTCACTTCTTCGAGCACTACAAAGATCTGGAAAAAGGCAAGTGGGTTAAAGTCGACGGTTGGGACAACGCTGAAGCGGCGAAAGCTGAAATCGTTGCTTCCTTCGAGCGCGCTAAACAGAAGTAATTCTGTCTCAGGCAGGGTCATCCCCTGCCTGACTGCGGCACGGATTGCCGCAATATCACCATGGAGGGTACCCCGTGAAAAGCACTCGCTATTTCACCCTGAACTATTCCGGTTTCACCACAGCAGCCTCTGAAGGGCAAACCTATTTGCGCCTCATTGCTGGCGAGCATGTCTTTTATACCAATAAACGCCATTTTAGCGATCCCACGCTTTTTGACCGCCTGCAGCTTAACTACCCCCTGCACATCGGCGCCCGCCGCTTGCGTAACGGTTGCTACTGGATCCACTGGTTGAGCGACGGCACAACGCTACTTGAACCTGACCAATTAGCAAAGCCATGGGCCCGGCCGCTGCTGTTGGTTAGCCTACTGGTCCTCATCGCAACGCTCATCCCTGTCATTTACATCGATTCAGAATGGGGAAAGATGGGCTTCGGCATTATCGCGGTACTGGCGTTAATCGCGCTGCTGTCTGGCCTCTGTGAGCTACTGTTTCGCCCGGCGTTAAAACGCCTCCCCGATATGCGCGATCTGCTGGCGAAGATGAATTTGGCGCGCCGCGGCGACTTCTCATTTTGTCAGGCGATACAGGCAACGCCGCCGGTCGTTCGTCAGGCGGCGCTGGCTTTTACCGAAACGCTTCCGCAACGCTATGCCGTCAGGACGGGAAAAATTAGCAATATCATTTTTAAGAAGTGGTTCACGGGAACCCCAACGCGGGAATACCACGGCGTTGGGATGCAATGCGATGCTGCGCCGCTGGCTTTCTTCTGGCAGATCGGTTTCGCCAATTTCGGCCTGCATCCCCTTTTTTACCGCCGTCAACCGCCCTTTCTCGCTATCGGCGATCGGATAGTCGCCGTTTACCAACGGGAAAATAACGACATCCATGCGTTATACAACGTCAGCGACGGGGGCGCTTTTCTGAAAAATCATTCCTGTTATCCCGGCGACCGGCAAATGTCGCTACTCTATAACCTGTTCTATGGCATCGCGCTGGTGCTGTACTTACTCGTACTTGGCATGGAGTTAAATAACCCCTACAAGTCAGGCAGGGATTTTTGGTGGTTGCTTCGCGATTCACTGGACATGTTGTCTCTCTTACTACTTTGCTTCAGCGGAACGCTGGCAATCCTGGAGCTTATCGGCCCAGTTGCCCGCTGTTTGTCACAAAGCGTACGTGACTGGCTGGCGCTGCGAACGGCGGTAAGAGGTTACCTCACGCGAGTCGCCGCCAACACCCCATTACAGGAGATAGCATAATGTTCAGCACCCTAACACGGCGGTTGTCGTTTCTCGCACTCACCACGCTGGCGGCCCTTCTGTTGCTTGGCAAGAGTCATTTTCATTTGTGGTAATGGTATAGCGATTAAACGAGGAATATACGCTGACAGCTGATGGCCACAAGGTAAAAAAACAACGCCACCCGAAGGTGGCGTTGCCGTTTTCAATTACTGGTCTCTGTCCAACCAGTTTCCGCTCTCAATCTGCGCAAACCCCTCGACGGAGCGCTGGTAGACATACATCCACGCGCTGCCGTAAGGCGTTTGGATCAGATGGCGCGCGTATTCACCGCCCTTGGTGCGCAGCGCATCCAGCTCGGCCAGCGTTGATGCGTCGATACGATACACTTCACCATGTACTGTGCCCTCGCCCGGCACCGCGCCTGGATAGTGGCCCAGGCTGTACAGCTGATAATCGTCGACACTATGAGCGCCCAGCAACTGGGCGTTGGTCATCCAGTGGCTGTTGCCTTGTTTGCGTCGTAAACTGCCGTAAACAAATATTCGCATTGCTAAAACTCAAACTGATAGAGCAAATCGAGAGCCTGGTCTACGCCAGACACCGCTTCCATATATAGCTTAGGCATCAGGCGATAACGCAGGGTAAGCGTCGCCAAAGAGTCGAAGATGCCGACGCCGTATTTTACCTGAAGACCCGGCAGCACATAGCCGCTGACCACCACCTGGGAGGAGTCGCCTACCCCCTGGGTATCCAGCGCCAAATTGCTTACGCCAAACGTCTCGCCGATTTTACCCACAACCTGACCACTTTGTGCAACCCCCATTCCAATAAGCATTGAGGTCATCGCCGCACTATCGCTCTGTTCGCTGCCTAAACCCTGGCCGCGCAGCAGATATGAAAGCGCTTCCTGCTGGGACATTGCCGGGTCGGAGAAGATCTCGGCCTTCGGCTGATCGGCAGAACCGGTGACGCGAACGCCGGCGATCACGTCGTCTTCTGTGGCTTCCGGGTTACGAATCGCTTCGATATTAAGCAGCGGCTGATCCGGCGGCCCGGAGAACAGCAGCTCGCCTTTACGCACGATCAGGTCCTGACCGTAAGCGTGGAAACGGCCTTCCGGAATATTAATCTGGCCGTTGAGCCCCAGCCCCTGCTTATCCTGCGCCACTTTCAGATCGCCGGTCAGACGCGCTTTCAGGCCGAAAGCGTCCAGACGCACGTTGTTGCCGACGTGAATCGTCAGGTTGCTGTTGATCGGAATACCGGCGCTCTGCGGCTTAATCGGTTTCAGATCTTTATCCAGCATCACCTCATCGGAAGAGACGCCCACCGCGCTCTCCGGCACCTCGTTCACGACGATGCGCGCCCACGGTACGTCGACGCGGCCATCGAGGTTAAACAGGCTTGGCGTCGCGGTAAACACCACATCCGGAGAAACATCCAGGCGGACCATCGGCGGCACGGTAATGCGCACCCGGCTGCCCTTCGCCGCAATCTGCGCGCGCCAGTTATCGATTTGCGTCCAGTCGGCGTTGCCGCTCAGCGCAATCTGTCCCTGTTTGGTATTCACCGTCCCCTGCAGGGTCGAGCGAGTCCCGTTGAAGTTCATCGCCAGCTGGCTCGGCTGCATATCAAACGGCATAAAGTTGCCGTCGATATCGACGCCGCTCAACTGCATCTGGCCAAACAGCTGCGGGCTCTGCAGATTACCGCCCAGACGCAGACGGGCATTAAGCTTGCCTTCCGCTTTCTCGCCGCGAGCGAAGATCGGGTTAATCATCGCCAGCGAGAAGTTGCTGATGTTGACGTTGCCGCCAAGGTTACGCCGCCCCTGCGGGTCGGTCACTTCCACCTGGCCATCAAGCTGGCCGTTGTTGGTCAGACGTATCAGCCAGCCCAACTGCGCCCGGTTGTTATGCAGGTCGGCGCTGAGGTTAAGCGTATCGAACGCCACCGGCAGCGGCGCGTCGTTGACCGTCTGGGTGACTTTGACGTTGCGCCCGCTGAGGGTGACTTTGCCCTGCGGCAGCCCCTCTTTGGTAGTATCCCAGCTCACATCGGCGTTACCGCTAAACACGCCGCTTGCCTGGGTCGCGTCCGGCATAAACGGCTTCAGCATCGCCAGATCGAAACGGTTGAGATTGACCACCGCGCGCCCGCTGGCGCCGGCATCAATGGTCTGCGGTACGCACAGCTCGGCGTTCGGGTTGCTCCAGCAGTGCGGCCCGATGCTGATTTTCTGTTCCTGATTACGATAATCCAGCGCGATGTTGCGCGTCAGCGCTACCGGCCCGACCGGCGTCTGGAAACGGGTATTGCTCAGGGTGCCCTTCCAGCGCTCCTCTTTACGATCGAAGCTGCCCGCCAGCGTCAACTGGCCCGACACCGGCTCGCCCTGTACGCGCAGCTGTAAATCATGCTGCTTCTCGGTACCTTTGGCATTCAGCTGCACCAAGCTGATGTTGACGCCCGGCTGGCTGATGCGATCGACGCGTACGTCAAGATTACCGCCAATCTGATCGCTGGACTTCACGTCGCCTTTGACGTTGACCTGGGCCACCGTCAGTTCCTGCCAGCGTAAAGCGCGGGCGGTGATATCCGCCAGCAGCTGCGGCGCGTCGATGGTGCCGCGCACCTTCAGCAGACCTTTCGCCGTGCCGCCAAGCCCCGGCAGCGCATTGTCGAGATGCGGCGCGTCGATGGTGGCGTCAAGGTTGAGGTCTTTCACCCCCAGCTCGCCTTTCACATCGGCGCTGTTTGGGCCAAGCGCCAGATGCAGTCCCGGCACTTTCCACTGCATATAGCTGTTACCCTGCAGCGAACCGTGAACATCCACTTTATTCTGCTTCACGTTGCCGGTAATTTTCAGCTCGGGAACCGCCATCTGCCAACTGCTGCCGTACAGGCTACCCTGGGTTTTGATAATCCCGTTCAGCTTCGACGGCCAGTCCGGCACCTCTTTGGCGGTATTAATGCCATCGAGCGTCAATTCACCGCGCCAGCTGATCGCCTGCTGCCAGTCGAGCAACGCTTTCAGTTCGGTTTTCCCCTCCAGCGCCGCCACGGTCAGCTTATCGATATTTACCTGCTGTTCGTTGCCTTTAGCATTAAGGGTAATTTTAGCCGGCGGCAGCGACTGCCCTTTGACCGCGGTACTGAACGCCATGGTGTAGTCGGTCATTTTGCCGCTGAATTTCAGCTGCAGATCATCCGCCTGGAACTGTTTCTCGCCGGTAAACGGCCAGTACAGCTGTTTACTTTTCACTTCCATATTCAGCGGCAGACCAGCTTCCGCCAGCTGCGCTTCGGCGCGCAGGGTCATGGCCACCGAGCCGGCTAAATCCACGCCGACCTGCAGTTTTTTACGCAGCTCGCCGCCTACTTTCAGCTTCACCTTCTCGCCTTTCAGCGGGTCGATGTTCAGCGTGCTGTCGAGGGTGATATCGACCGGCCAGTTATCCTGCAGTTGCGCGGTGCCGGAAGCGGTAACCTTGCCCTGGTCGGAATCGACGTCCAGCGCATCGAGCTTCATCTGCCCGTCGATGCTGCTGACCTTCAGCAGCAGGCTGTAGACGGTCATATCGGTGTCGCCAGTCAGGCGCAGCTGTTCGCCGCGGAACTCCTGAATATTAAGATTCAGCGGCAGATGCACATCGACCATTTCCGGCAGCACCGGCTGCGAGAACAGATCTTTCATCGTCTCGCCGAGCGGCTTCTCTTCCGGTTTCGGATGGTCGATTTTCGGCTCCACGACCTGCTCCTGCGCCACTTTCGCCACCTTCGGCAGGGCGATGAGCAAGCCCTGGAGCGAAGTCGGCGTCAGGGTCAGGTTTTTCTCCTGCCAGTTCAGGCCGGTGGAGAAATCGCGCAGCGAAACGGCGGTGTCGTCGATTTTGACATTGACGTTATGCAGCGCCACGCGGCTGAGGGTAATAGGATATGGCGTCGACAGGTTCAGCGGGCCGGAATCTTCTTCCTCTACCGGCGTCGAAGGCGGCATCTTTTTGGTATCGATAGCGACGTAGATATCGCGCAGCGAGATATCATTAACGCACAGGCTGCTATCCCACAGACAGCGCAACTTGACGCCGAGATGGAACTGGCCGGCCGTCACCGCCACGCCCGGCTGTTCGAAGCGTACGTTCTGTAAGGTCAGGTCGCGCCAGCCGCCGGTGACCTTGCCAATCTCCAGTCCCGGCACCCAGCGGTCCGCCGCTTTCAGTACCAGATGCAAACCGGTAGTGGTGCCGACTAAAAAGCCGACCGCGCCAATCAGCAGCACTAAAAAGAGTAATACGCCGAGGCTTATCTTCTTCCATAAACTCATAATTCAGGCCCCAGACCGATGTAAAACTGTAAACCGTGTTCTTCTTTGTCGCCGATGGGTCGGGCGATATCCAGCTTGATCGGCCCAACCGGCGACTGCCAGCGCACGCCGACGCCCGCGCCGGTTTTAAAATCGCTTTTACGGATATCGCTCACCGCTTCGCCGCTATCGATAAACGCCGCGCCCCACCATTTTCCGGTGACGTTGTATTGATACTCCAGCGAGCCTGTCGCCAGCTTTGACGCACCGATCAGCTTGCCGTCGTCGTCTTTCGGCGAGATCGACTTGTATTTATAACCACGAATGCTGCGGTCGCCACCGGCGAAGAAACGCAGATCCGGCGGGACTTTGCTGAAGTCATCGGCTTCAATCCAGCCGAGGTTGCCGCGCACCACGAAGCGGTGGCGGTCATAGAGGGTGCGGATCCACACGTCCTGCGCCTGCATGACGATAAAGTTAATGTCCGAGCCCCACATGGTGTTGGAGTAGTCCACCGAATAGCGCTGGGAATCGCCCCAGGTCGGCATCAGGCCGCCGCGGGAACGGGTGCGGTTTACCGAGACCCCGGGATAAAGCAGCATGGTGGTATTGGTGACGTTGGCCTGGGTAAAGTGGTCCAGACTCCAGCGCAGGTTAATCGCGCGCTGCCAGCCGCTCGACATCTCCCAATAGCGCGACAGCGCCAGGGTGGTGGAGTCGGCCTTGGTATCGTTAAGGTCGGTACGCTTAAAACCGCCCTGCATCAGGTAATACTGCTCAAGCGGGCTTTTTAACAGCGGGACTTTGTAGCTGAAATCGAGCTGTTGTTCCGGCGCGGAGAGGCTGACGCTGGAGGTCAGGCTGTGGCCGTAGGAGTTCATCCACGGCTTTTTCCACGTTGCTTTCACTCGCGGTCCGACGTCTGTCGAATAACCGATCCCGGTTTCCACGGTGTTCTCTTTGCGTGGCGAAACGACGCCCTGCAGAGGCAGCACCTTGGTTTTACGTGATTTATCAAACTGCGGCGCGACGACCACCGAGTTAAACCAGCCGGTCGCCGCCAGGCGGCGGTTCAGCTCCGCCAAATCCTGTGAGGTGTAATAATCACCCTGTTTAAAGGGCACCAGGTTTTGCAGGTACTCTTCGCGGATCTGCGAACCGGTAAAACTTACCGGGCCAAAGCGGTAACGCTCGCCGCTGTTGTAATCGATGTCCCAGAAAGCCTGATGGCGATCGAGCGATACGCCAAGCTGGCTTTTATTGAACTCGCTATCGAAATAGCCTTTGCGCAGCGCCACCTTGGTGAGCGAGCTCTTGAAGCCGTCATAGTCGCTGTGATTGAGCACCGTGCCAATTGCCGGACGCGTTTTCAGCAGATCCAGGTAATCGTGGTCGGTGCGCGCGCCGCCGCGCAGGATCACCTCGGTACCGCCAATGCGCACCGGCTCGCCGGGAGTTACTTTGGCAATCAGTACCTGGCGCCCTTTCTTGGGCGGCGGACGTAGATCGAAATCGATGGTGGGTTCATAGTAACCCAGCGCTTTCAGCCCCTCGCGGATGGCGTCATCGACGCGCGCGCGAAAACGACGGTCCGGCGTGACTTCATCGCTCTGGATCGTGGATAGTTGGGCGCGGACGTTTTTTTCCAGTTCCCCGGATAACCCCTCAACCTGCAAACGCACATTCGCTGCGCTGGCGACCCCGCTGACCAGCAAAAGGCTGGTAACGCATATCTGGCGGATTTGTTGCACGTGTTCTCCTGAATATCCTTGTTTCCCCCCGAAGGAAACGCAAGTGCCGCTCCACGGCTTAACAAAACCCTAACAACTAAGGGTTGAAAAAGTGACGGTAACCCAAATAATTCTTATGTTTAAATTTAGACGTATTGAGCGTGTTTATTGTCTAAAAAGATACGCGACGTTACAACCTTAACCACAAATTGCGAGGCCAACCGTGAGTCTATTTGATAAAACGCATCTTGTCGCCCAGGCGGATGCGCTGCCGGGGCGCAACACGCCGATGCCGGTAGCAACGCTCCACGCCGTTAACGGCCACTCAATGACCAACGTTCCTGAAGGAATGGAGGTAGCGCTGTTCGCGATGGGCTGCTTCTGGGGCGTCGAGCGTCTGTTCTGGCAATTGCCGGGGGTCTACAGCACCGCGGCGGGCTATACCGGCGGTTACACGCCAAACCCGACCTATCGTGAAGTGTGCAGCGGCGAGACCGGGCACGCGGAAGCGGTGCGCGTGGTATATGACCCGCAGGTCATCAGCTATGAGCAGCTGCTGCAGGTTTTCTGGGAGAATCACGACCCGGCGCAAGGGATGCAGCAGGGTAACGACCACGGCACGCAGTACCGTTCGGCTATCTACCCGCTGACGCCGGAGCAGCTTGAAGCGGCGCAGGCTAGTCTGGAGCGCTTCCAGAAGGCGATGCGCGACGCCAACGATACCCGCGAGATCACCACCGAGATCGCCACGGCAAAACCGTTCTACTACGCCGAGGACGATCATCAGCAGTACCTGCACAAAAACCCGTACGGCTACTGCGGTATCGGCGGGATTGGCGTTTGCCTCCCCCCGCAGGCGTAATCCTGAAGAATAAGGCCGCTGGCGCGAATAATTATCGCTCTGGTGGCTTTACAGACATTTACGCTATACTACGCTGTGTCATAGCCGGTCCAGCGCCTTCGGACCGGTTTTTTATGTATTCCACATTAAAAGAGTTATCCACTTCCCTTCCGAGGATCTGGCCTCAACGGTCAGAAAAGATATGTTAAACAGTATTTTAGTAATACTTTTCCTTATTGCCGTCAGTGCGTTTTTTTCGATCTCTGAAATCTCACTGGCCGCATCGCGTAAAATCAAACTCAAATTGCTGGCTGATGAAGGCAATGTGAACGCGCAGCGCGTTCTCAAAATGCAGGAAAACCCCGGCACCTTCTTCACCGTCGTGCAGATCGGCCTCAACGCCGTGGCCATTCTGGGTGGTATCGTCGGCGACGCCGCCTTTTCCCCTGCTTTCCACAGCGTGCTGAGCCGCTACATGTCGCCGGAGCTTTCCGAGCAGCTGAGCTTTATTTTCTCCTTCACCCTGGTCACCAGCTTGTTCATCCTGTTTGCTGACCTGACGCCGAAACGCATCGGTATGATTGCGCCAGAAGCCGTGGCTTTGCGCATCATCAACCCGATGCGCTTCTGTTTACTGGTCTTCCGCCCGCTGGTGTGGCTGTTTAACGGCATGGCGAACAACATCTTCCGTCTGTTTAAAATCCCGATGGTGCGTAAAGACGACATCACCTCCGATGATATCTACGCGGTGGTGGAGGCCGGCGCGCTGGCCGGGGTGCTGCGTAAACAGGAACACGAATTAATTGAAAACGTCTTTGAGCTGGAATCCCGTACCGTTCCCTCTTCAATGACGCCGCGCGAAAACGTGATCTGGTTCGATCTGCACGAAGACGAGCAGAGCCTGAAGAATAAAGTGGCGGAGCATCCGCACTCCAAGTTCCTGGTGTGTAACGAAGATATCGATCACATCATCGGCTACGTCGATTCCAAAGACCTGCTGAACCGCGTGCTGGCAAACCAGAGCCTGGTGTTAACCGGCGGCGTGCAGATCCGCAATACGCTGATCGTGCCGGATACCCTGACGCTCTCTGAAGCGCTGGAAAGCTTTAAAACCGCCGGCGAAGACTTCGCGGTGATCATGAACGAATACGCGCTGGTGGTAGGGATCATCACCCTCAACGACGTCATGACCACCCTGATGGGCGACCTGGTCGGCCAGGGGCTGGAAGAACAAATTGTCGCCCGCGATGAGAACTCATGGCTGATTGACGGCGGTACGCCAATCGATGACGTAATGCGCGTGCTCGATATCGATGAGTTCCCGCAGTCCGATAATTACGAGACTATCGGCGGCTTTATGATGTTTATGCTGCGCAAGATCCCGAAACGCACCGATGCGGTGAAGTTCTCCGGCTACAAGTTTGAAGTGGTGGATATCGATAACTACCGTATCGACCAGCTGCTGGTCACCCGTATCGATAACAAACCAACGGTGCTGGTACCGAAACTGCCTGATGTCGAAGACGCGGCGAAAAAAGAGAAAGGTGCGGCGTAAGCGGCCCTGAAAACATCAACGGCTCCCATCGGGAGCCGTTTTTTTTCGTGCCGTCATACCACGTTATGCGGTCTCTGTTTGCAGACGCATAACCTGACGATTGACCTCGGACATCACTGAGAAGTGCAGCTTGTCCTTAACCTTCGGGATAAGGATTTTGCCCTTATCAAATTCAAAAGCGCCAACGTCCTTGATGTACAACCGTCCACGAAACAGGATCTTCACGTACTTCGCCACTTGTAGCGGATTGTAGCGTTGGAAAATTTTCATTGTTGTCTCCTGCCAGGGTTACGCTCCTGCGGTGCCACAGTTAGCCCGCGTATCGGGAGCGCAAATTTTAATGCCCTAAAACTATAGTCCAGATTTCCGAAGTCACCCAGTCTGTAGAAGTTTTTTTACCCTTTGATGACAATAATTCAGAATTTTCGTTTCAGGCATACGTAGTTGTTAGTATAAGTTTCCGTTTTTTATTGAATGTGTGCGTTAGCACGCAAACTGGCATCACGCTTGCGGGTAATGGCGACAATTCGCACTTATCATTAAACAAGACCAAGTGGTCGGATCACCTGCATATAAAAAAGGATATCTCATGACCCTACGTAAGTTGCTGGCGGTTTCCGCCCTCCTGTTGCCGTTAATGGCTTCGGCACATAATTTTGTCGACGGTCAACGCGTCGCGCCGGTAGGCATCGCCGACCGCGGAGAACTGGTACTGAGTAACGATAAGTTTAGCTACAAAAACTGGAATAGCTCGCAGCTGGCGGGAAAAGTGCGCGTCATCCAGCATATTGCCGGGCGCACCTCGGCAAAAGAGAAGAATGCCAATCTGATTGAGGCGATTAAGGCGGCTGGCCTGCCGCACGACCGCTACCAGACCACCACCATCGTCAATACCGATGACGCGATCCCCGGTTCCGGAATGTTCGTGCGCAGCAGCATTGAGAGCAATAAACAGCTCTATCCGTGGTCGCAGTTTATCGTCGACAGCAACGGTCTCGCACGCAAAGCCTGGCAGCTCGATGAAGGCAGTTCGGCGATTGTGGTGTTAGACAAAGACGGACGCGTTCAGTGGGCAAAAGACGGCGCGCTGACCCAGCAAGAGGTACAGCAGGTCGTCGACCTGCTGCATAAGTTGCTTAATAAATAGAGACGCGGAAGCCGGGGTTGAGGAAGGATTCACGCGGCGTGTAGTCGAGGGTTTTACCCTGCCAGTCGTGAACGTGCGCCCCGGCGGCTACCGCGACCGCATGACCGGCGGCGGTATCCCAGGTGCTGGTCGGCCCGAAGCGCGGATAGAGCTGCGCCTGACCTTCCGCCACCAGGCAGAATTTCAGCGACGAACCGATTGAGGTGGTCTGGTGCTCGCCCAGTTGCTCCAGATACTCCTGCAGTTCCGGGTCATTACCGTGGGAGCGGCTAATCACCACCAGCGGCGGGCGAGCATCGCGAACCTGAATCTGCTTGCGCACGCCGCACTCTTCTTTCCACGCCTTGCCATTTTGCGCGCTGTACATCACTTTCATCACCGGCGCGTACACCACGCCCAGCGTCGGTTTGCCGTTTTCAATCAGCGCGATATTGACGGTGAATTCACCGTTGCGCTTAATAAATTCTTTGGTGCCGTCCAGCGGGTCCACCAGCCAGTAGCGCTGCCAGTGCTGCCGCACTTCCCACGCCGGCGGATCTTCTTCCGACAGGATGGGGATTGCTGCATCCAGCGCCTGCAGGCCGCTGACAATGACTTTATGCGCGGCGATATCCGCCGCGGTAACGGGAGAATCATCCTTTTTGCTGCTCACATCCATCGGCTGGTTCCCATCGTAGACATCCATGATGGCATCGCCCGCGGTCCGTGCAAGCTGACATACTTGTTCTAACATTCTCCACCTCTTCTGGTTACAGTGGCGTTAACTCGTTGTTTTATTTATATCGCATCATCACCAGTTCCGCTATCTGTGATAACACTAGCGGTTTCCATTCACGCTTTTCTGGCAGAATTCACAATTCTGTAAGCAACAGAATGTAAATACATTTTCTTTTGTGCCATTGCTCATAAAAAAGGACGCCTCTGATGATTAAGTTTAGCGCAACGCTGCTGGCCACGCTGGTGGCGGCCAGCGTCAACGCGGCGACGGTCGACCTGCGGATCATGGAAACCACCGATCTGCACAGCAATATGATGGATTTCGATTACTACAAAGATGCCGCGACGGAAAAATTCGGCCTGGTCAGAACCGCCAGCCTGATTGAAAAAGCCCGCGCGGAAGCGAAAAACAGCGTGCTGGTGGATAACGGCGATGTTATTCAGGGTAGCCCACTGGGCGACTATATGGCGGCAAAAGGACTCAAAGAGGGGGATGTGCACCCGGTTTATAAGGCGATGAACACTCTGAATTACGCCGTCGGCAACCTGGGCAACCATGAATTCAACTACGGTCTCGACTTCCTGCACAAGGCGCTGGCCGGAGCGAAATTCCCCTACGTTAACGCCAACATTATCGATCTCAAAACCGGCAAACCAATGTTTACGCCCTACCTGATTCAGGATACCCAGGTTCAGGATAGCGATGGTCAATCCCATACACTGCGCATCGGCTATATCGGTTTTGTGCCGCCGCAGATCATGACCTGGGATAAAGCCAACCTCAACGGCAAGGTGAAGGTCAACGACATCACTGAAACCGCGCGTAAGTACGTGCCGGAGATGCGCGCGAAAGGCGCTGATGTGGTGGTCGTGGTTGCGCATTCCGGCCTCTCCGCCGACCCCTATCAGGCGATGGCGGAAAACTCGGTCTACTACTTAAGCCAGGTGCCGGGCGTTGACGCCATTATGTTCGGCCACGCCCACGCGGTGTTCCCCGGTAAAGACTTCGCTACCATTAAAGGCGCGGATATCGCCAAAGGTACGCTAAACGGTATTCCGGCGGTGATGCCGGGAATGTGGGGCGATCATCTCGGGGTGGTCGATTTGGTGCTGAATAACGACAGCGGCAAATGGCAAGTAACGCAGGCCAAAGCCGAAGCGCGGCCTATTTACGACCCGGTGGCGAAAAAGTCGCTGGCGGCGGAAGATAGTAAAATGGTGGCGGTGCTGAAAGCCGATCACGACGCCACTCGCGAATTCGTCAGCAAGCCTATCGGCAAGTCCGCCGACAACATGTACAGCTACCTGGCGCTGGTGCAGGACGACCCAACGGTGCAGGTGGTCAACATGGCGCAAAAGGCCTATGTCGAACACTACATCCAGGGCGATCCGGATCTGGCGAAGCTGCCGGTGCTTTCCGCCGCCGCGCCGTTTAAAGTCGGCGGACGTAAAAACGATCCGGCAAGCTTTGTCGAAGTGGAAAAAGGCCAGCTCACCTTCCGTAACGCCGCCGACCTCTATCTCTACCCGAACACGCTGGTGGTGATGAAGGTAAGCGGTAAAGAGGTCAAGGAGTGGCTCGAATGCTCCGCCGGGCAGTTTAATCAGATTGACACCGCCAGCAGCAAACCACAGTCGCTGATTAACTGGGACGGGTTCCGCACCTATAACTTCGACGTGATTGACGGCGTAAACTATCAGATCGACGTGAGTCAACCGGCGCGCTACGACGGCGAGTGCCAGATGATTCACCCGCAGTCAGAGCGCATCAAAGACCTGACCTTTAACGGTAAGCCTATCGATCCGCAGGCCACCTTCCTGGTCGCCACCAATAACTATCGCGCCTACGGCGGCAAATTCGCCGGTACCGGCGACAGCCATATCGCTTTTGCCTCCCCGGACGAAAACCGTTCGGTGCTGGCGGCGTGGATTGGCGCGCAGTCGAAGAAAGATGGCGCGATCCATCCGGCGGCGGATAACAACTGGCGGCTGGCGCCGATCCTCAGCAAAACGCCGCTGGATATTCGCTTTGAGACCTCGCCAGGCGACAAAGCCGCGGCGTTTATCAAAGAGAAAGCGCAGTATCCGATGCGGCAGGTAGCGACCGATGATATCGGCTTCGCTATTTATCAGCTGGATTTGAGTCAGTAATACCTGTTCCCCGGTGGCGCTGCGCTTACCGGGGCTACAAAGCGAAGCTGGCCGGTAGCCCGGATAAGGCGTAAGCCGCTATCCGGGTATAGCTACCCGGTGGCGCTGCGCTTACCGGGGCTACAAAGCGAAGCTGGCCGGTAGCCCGGATAAGGCGCCAGCCGCTATCCGGGTACAGCTCCCCGGTGACGCTGCGCTTACCGGGGCTACAAAGCGAAGCTGGCTGGTAGCCCGGATAAGGCGCCAGCCGCTATCCGGTACAACCCGTACGGCCTGCCGTTAATTTATTCACCATGCTGGCTGAAACTGCCGGTGTTGGTGGCCTCAAAATCGCTGAGACGTTCCCGGAAGGCCGGGGCAGCCCGCATGGATGCGGGCTGAGGGCCGTGTTTTGCACGGACGCTGCCTCGGCCCGACCCGGAGCCTGCCGGGATAAGTCGAAGGCACCACGAAGTGGCGATTTTGGCGGCCAGAGCCCGGGAGTACAGAGGGCGGCGGCGACTGGCCGCCCTCTGTGCGCTCCCCGCGCCATGAGAAACATAACGCAGGAGACAGTTCGGGAGCGCAATGTGCTCTGAATGAATACAAAACAACGGTTTTTCCCGGACCAAAACAGTTGCAAACCGATAACACCGGGTACCCCGGTGGCGCTGTGCTTACCGGGGCTACAAAGCGGAGCTGACTGGTAGCCCGGATAAGGCGCCAGCCGCTATCCGGGTACAGTTCCCCGGTGACGCTACGCTTACCGGGGCTACAAAGCGGAGCTGGCTGGTAGCCCGGGATACATTTTCACTCCCCGTGGTTAGCCAGCACCGCGGGGAGATTCAGCTCGATCCAGTCCGCCAGCGCGGCCACCTTCTCGCTCACCTGCAGGCCGAGCGGCGTCAGGCTATATTCAACATGCGGCGGCACCACCGGATATGAAACACGGTCGATAAAGCCATCCTGTTCCAACGCCTGTAAGGACTGCGCCAGCATCTTTTCACTGACGCCGCCCATTTTGCGCCGCAGATCGCTAAAGCGGTGGGTCCCCTCGCGTAGCGCCACCAGAATCAACACGCCCCAGCGGCTGGTCACGTGTTTTAGCACATCACGCGACGGGCACTGTTCAGCAAACAGATTCCCGCTGCGCAGTTTGTCGCTCAGCGTCGGTTCGGCCATTTTATACTTACCTTTTTGTACGTACTTACTAAAAGTTAGTTAAGGTGTTAGCTTACCACAACTGCCAATGAACACGAAGGAGAAGACCTATGATCGCGATTACCGGCGCTACCGGCCAGCTTGGCCAGCACGTACTGCATGATCTGTTAAAAACCGTTCCCGCCAGCCAGATTGTGGCGATTGTCCGCAACCCGGCAAAGGCGCAAGCGCTCAGCCAGCAGGGCGTCGTCGTGCGCCAGGCCGAGTACGGCGATGAAGCCGCGCTTACCGCCGCGCTGCAAGGGGTTGATAAACTGTTATTAATCTCTTCAAGCGAAGTCGGCCAGCGCGCCGTTCAGCACCGTAACGTCATTAACGCCGCTAAAGCCGCTGGGGTGAAATTTATCGCCTATACCAGCCTGCTGCATGCCGATACCTCACAGCTGGGCCTGGCCGGTGAACATATCGAAACCGAACAAATGCTGGCCGATTCCGGTATTCCTTACGCGCTGCTGCGCAACGGCTGGTATACCGAAAACTATTTGGCCAGCGCGCCGCCAGCGCTGGAACACGGCGTGTTTATCGGCGCCGCCGGCGAAGGTAAAATCGCCTCCGCCACCCGTGCCGATTATGCCGCCGCCGCCGCTCACGTTATCGCCGGTGAGGGCCATGCCGGGAAAGTTTACGAACTGGCGGGAGATAACGCCTGGACCCTGAGCGAACTGGCTGCCGAGCTGAGCAAGCAAAGCGGGAAAAATGTGGTTTATCAAAACCTCAGCGAAGCCGATTTCGCCGCCGCGCTGAAAAACGTCGGCCTACCGGCCGGGCTTGCCGATATGCTGGCGGATTCCGATACCGGCGCGTCGAAAGGCGGACTATTTGACGACAGCCGCACCCTGAGCAAACTGATTGGCCGCCCGACCACGTCGCTTGCCGATAGCGTGAAAGGCATCATCTAATCGCTCCCTGTCAGTTTTTGCGGTTGCTTCCCGGCGCTTCATCTCTAATATTGAAGGGATGAATCGTCGGGAGACACGGCATGCAGGGCGTACCACCACAATTTAGCGATGAAAAAGACCACGCGCGCTTTCGCCATCTCGAACAACTCCCCGGCGTTGAGCTCTATCACGCCCATATTTCCCGCTATGCCTTTGAACCGCATACTCACGAAGCCTTCGGCATCGGCGTGATTGAACAAGGCGCCGAACGCTTTCGCTATCGCGGTAGTCAGCACGTCGCCTCAGCCAATTCCATCGTCACCATGAATCCGGATGAGCTCCATACCGGCGAGGCGGAAACCGCCGAAGGCTGGCGCTACCGGATGATTTATCTGGAGCCGGATCGGCTGGAGGCCTTCACCGGCGTTCGCCACTGGTGGTTCAGCGAGGTCGTGCGCCAGGAGCCGCAGCGCGCCCGGCAAATCGGCCAACTGATTTACGGCCTGTGGCACGCAGACGATCCGCTGGCGCAGCAGGGGATACTGCTCGACCTGGTTGATACCTTCCGCCCGCTGGCTCACCATTCGCCAATGGCGCCGGAAGCGGCGCATCGCTTCGATCGGGTACGCGACTACCTGCACGATAACTATATGCGTGCCGTCAGCCTTGATGAACTGGCGCAGGTCGCGGCGCTCAGCCCCTATCACTTCCAGCGCCAGTTTAAAGCCCACTTTCACGTTACCCCGCACCAGATGCTGATGGCGATTCGCCTGTGGCGCGCCAAGGCGTTTTTGACCCACGGCATGCCCGCCGCCGAAGTGGCCATCGCCGCCGGGTTAACCGACCAATCGCACTTAACCCGCGCCTTCACCCGCCGCTACGGCATTACGCCGGTGCGTTATCAAAAGCAGGTCGCCGGGCGCTAAAGCGCAATCTCATACAATATTCTTTCCCCCACGCCCTTCTACACTTGGCGCAAGCAAACTGAAGATGGATGTCATCATGATTAGCGGCGTGTTGTATGCCCTGCTGGCGGGGTTAATGTGGGGGCTGATTTTCGTCGGCCCGTTGCTGGTGCCGGAATACCCGGCGGTGCTGCAGTCGATGGGGCGCTATCTGGCGCTGGGACTTATCGCCCTGCCGCTGGCGTGGCTCGGCCGCGCGCGTCTACGCCAGCTGAACGGCAAGGACTGGTGGACCGCGCTGGCGCTGACCATGATGGGGAACCTGATTTATTACTTCTGTCTGGCCAGCGCCATTCAGCGCACCGGCGCGCCGGTATCGACGATGATTATCGGCACCCTGCCGGTGGTACTGCCGGTGTGCGCCAACCTGCTTTATAGCCAGCGTGATGGCAAGCTGCCGTGGCGGCGGCTATTTCCGGCGCTAATCTGTATTGCGCTGGGGCTGGTATGCGTCAACGTAGCGGAGCTGCAGCACGGGCTTCCTGATTTCAGCCCGTGGCGCTATGGTTCGGGCATTCTTCTCGCGCTGATCTCCGTCGTCTGCTGGGCGTGGTATGCCCTGCGCAACGCTCGTTGGCTGCGTGAAAACCCGGATAAGCCGCCAATGATGTGGGCTACCGCGCAGGCGTTGGTCACCCTTCCGGTCTCGCTGGTCGGTTATATCGCCGCCTGCGTGTGGCTGCAGAGCCAGCATATCGACTTCCCGCTCCCCTTCGGCCCGCGCCCGGCGGTGTTCATCGTCCTGATGCTGGCGATCGCCGTACTCTGTTCATGGGTCGGCGCACTGTGCTGGAATATTGCCAGCCAGCGTCTGCCGACGGTGATCCTCGGGCCGCTGATCGTCTTCGAGACGCTGGCCGGTTTGCTGTACACCTTCCTTCTCCGCCAGAGCCTGCCGCCGCTGCTGACGCTCAGCGGTATCCTGCTGCTGGTGCTCGGCGTGGTGTCGGCGGTTCGCGCCCGCCCGGATAAACCGGTCCTGCAGGAACTGCGCGTTGAGCCAAAAAAATAGCCTGGTATCCCAAAGGGGTATTCCCATCGATATAAGATGCATTTAATATGCATCTTATATTTTTGATGACGAGGTAATTGCTATGGCTTTCCGTGACCAACCTTTGGGCGAGCTGGCGCTGAGCATCCCGCGCGCCTCCGCACTGTTCCGTCAATACGATATGGATTACTGCTGCGGCGGCAAACAAACCCTGGAGCGCGCGGCGACGCGCAAAGCGCTGGATGTTGCGGCGATTGAAGCCGAGCTGGCGAAACTGGCCGAGCAACCGGTCGAGCGCGACTGGCGCGCCGCGCCGTTCGCCGACATCATCGACCACATCATCGTTCGCTATCATGATCGCCACCGCGAACAGCTGCCGGAATTGATCCTGCAGGCAACCAAGGTTGAACGCGTCCACGCCGATAAACCGAACGTGCCAAAAGGGCTAACCAAATATCTGACCATGCTGCACCAGGAACTCTCCAGCCACATGATGAAAGAGGAGCAGATCCTGTTCCCGATGATCAAGCAGGGCATGGGCGCTCAGGCCGGTGGTCCTATCAGCGTAATGGAAAGCGAGCATGACGAAGCGGGCGAACTGCTGGAAGTGATCAAGCACATCACCCATAACGTGACGCCGCCGCCGGAAGCCTGCACTACCTGGAAAGCGATGTACAACGGCATTAACGAGATGATTGACGACCTGATGGAGCACATCAGTCTGGAAAATAACGTGCTGTTCCCGCGTGCCCTCGCCGGAAAATCATAAAAAAAGGCGCCCGCAGGCGCCCTCTCGACATTGTCAGTTTATTGGCCACTCCGGGTGGCCTTTTTTATTTCGCCAGACGTTTTTTACCGGCAAACAGCCAGCCCGCGCCCAGCAGAACAAACCACAGCGGGGTGACCATCAGCGCTTCGCGGGTATCATCTTCCAGCGTCAACAGCACCAGTACGAAGACGAAGAAGGCCATGCACACCCAGCACATCACTTTACCCAGCGGCATCTTATAGATGGACTTCTCGTGCAGCTGCGGACGCTTTTTACGATAGACCAGATAAGAGCAGAGGATAATGGTCCAGACGAACATGAACAGAATCGCCGACACCGTGGTGATCATGGTGAACGCGGCAATCACGCTCGGGTTGACCATCAGCATTACCACGCCGCCCAGCAGGCACATGCAGGAGAAGGTTAAGCCCTTCGCCGGCACCGCGCGCTTCGACAGCTTGGCGAACATTTTCGGCGCCTGACCTTCCTGCGCCAGACCGAATAGCATACGGCTAGTGGAGAACACTCCGCTGTTAGCGGAAGAGGCGGCGGAAGTCAGTACCACGAAGTTGATCAGGCTGGCGGCAGCCGGCAGACCAACCAGAACAAACAGTTCAACGAACGGACTCTTGCTCGGCACGACGGAGCTCCACGGCGTCACCGACATAATCACAATCAGCGCGAAGACGTAGAACATAATGATACGCAGCGGGATGGAGTTGATCGCCCGCGGCAGCGATTTTTCCGGGTCCTTGGTTTCCGCCGCGGTGGTACCAACCAGCTCAATACCCACGAAGGCGAATACCGCTATCTGGAAGCCGGCAAAGAAACCGCTGAGGCCTTTCGGGAACCAGCCGCCGTCATTCCACAGATGCGCGAATGAGGCTTCGACGCCGGTCGGCGATTTAAAGTGCATCATCACCATCACCAGGCCGACCACAATCAGCGCCACGATGGCGACGATTTTGATCATCGCGAACCAGAACTCCATTTCGCCAAACATCTTCACGGTTGCGAGGTTCAGGCCCAGCAGCAGCAGGATAACCGCTAACGAAGCGACCCAGTCAGAAAGTCCGGGGAACCAGAACTGCGCGTAGGCGGTGATGGCGACAACGTCCGCCATCCCGGTGACCACCCAGCAGAACCAGTAGGTCCAGCCGGTAAAATACCCCGCCCACGGCCCTAACAGGTCGGAGGCGAAGTCACTGAATGATTTATATTCGAGGTTCGACAGCAGTAATTCGCCCATGGCGCGCATGACGAAGAACAGCATAAAACCGATGATCATATAAACAAAAATAATGGATGGCCCGGCGAGACTGATGGTCTTGCCTGACCCCATAAACAGCCCGGTGCCGATCGCCCCGCCGATAGCAATAAGCTGAATATGCCGGTTAGTGAGATTTCGCCGTAGCGATTGTTCAGTCGTCTCCTGCTCGTCGGCAACGACTTTGACCTGATCTACCATGTGATTTTCTTCCTGTTGTACCTGTCTGTGTTGTTCAGGCTCTGTTGGCCTGTCATTTGTCGCAACCCTGGCAAGAGGGTTTATCGATATTAGGTAAGAATCGGAGGGATGAATACTATGATTTAGATATAATGTTAATTTTATGTTTAAAGTGAGTGTTATATCACCAATGTAACGCGAAACAGCTCACAAAAATACACTCAACAAACTTATATGCAATATAAAATTCCAATAAATTTATAACTTAAGGATTTTGCACTATTTTTATTGGCTTCCTCCCCTCTGCGGGAGAGGAAGCCCCCTGGTGCTTAAATAATGTCCAGCAGCTCAACTTCAAAGATAAGAGTGCTGAATGGCGGGATAGAAGCGCCCGCGCCGCGCTCGCCGTAAGCCAGGTTGTGCGGAATGGTCAGTTCCCATTTGGAACCTACCGGCATCAGGGTCAGCGCTTCGATCCAGCCACCGATCACGCCGGTCACCGGGAATTCAGCCGGTTCGCCGCGGGCTACGGAGCTATCGAACACGGTACCGTCGATAAGCTTACCGGTGTAGTGAACGCGTACGCGGTCGGTGCGCGCCGGGATCGGGCCTTCGCCCTGCGTCAGTACGCGGAACTGCAGACCGGATTCAGTGCTGTTCACGCCTTCTTTTTCACGGTTTTCATCGAGGTATTTCTGGCCATCGGCGGCCATCGCCTGGAAGCGCTCGCGACGCACGGCGTCAGCGCGTTCATGGATTTCACGCAGCGCGCGGTGTACGGCTTCAACCGGCACCTGCGGCTGATTGCCTTCCAGCGCATCGGCAATGCCGGCAACCAGCGCTTCCGGCAGCAGCCCCTGCAGGCCGGATTCGCTCAGTTGTTGTCCAACCTGCAAGCCGATACCGTAACTTGCCTGCGCTTCGATAGTGTCAAAAGTCGGGGTTGCCATCTTTGTTCCTTTTTTGGGTGATAAACATCTTGAGAAAAGCGTTCGAAAGCATAACAGCCATAGAGGAATGGGTAAAACTTTGTCGGCGGATGATGACAAATCTCAGCGAAACAGAAACAATAGGCGATATCAGGTTAACCTCTACCTTCAGGACGTTAGCCGTCTATACTCATAAGCAGGATAAAAATATGCGGAGCAGGAGGAAAGCCATGCCCGGGCGCTTTGAACTGACATCTACCCTGGCGAAGATCTGGCACGCCCCGGATCAACTTCGTCTCATGGATCCGCTACCGCCCATGCATCGCCGCGGCATCATCGCCGGCTTCCTGCTGGTGATTATTGGTTTCCTGCTCCCCTCCGGCGATAACAGCACGCCGACCCAGGCAAGCCGTGAAGCCAGTCTCGATTTGCAGTCCCAGTCTCAGCCGCAAGGTTCGGGTAATCAGGCCGTGCCGCTTCCGCCAATCACCAATACGCCGACGGTCAGCGATGCCGATCAGGTTGCGCCTGTGGCGCCTGAAGCCATTCAGGATGAACAGCCTGACCAGCCGCAAACGTCTTCCTCTTCTCAGCCGTATCAACAACCGGCGCAGCAGCAGTCTGCGCCGGGTATTGAACAGCAGTGGCGCACCTACCGGATTGAATCGGGCAAAACGCTGGCGCAACTGTTCCGCGACCACGGTCTGCCAGCCACTGACGTCTACGCCATGGCGCAGGTCGAAGGCGCCGGCAAACCATTAAGCACCTTGCAGAGTGGACAGACGGTGCAAATTCGCCAGAACGCCAACGGCGTCGTCACCGGCCTCACTATTGATACCGGCAACGGCCAGCAGGTGCTGTTCACCCGCCAGTCGAACGGCAGCTTCGTGCGTGCGCGATAAACGCTTCGCTTAGGCCGGGTTGTACGCCCGGCCTAACGCGCCTGGCTTTTGTTCACCCAGCGGATCCCTACACACACCAGGACCAGCGCGATCGCGTACTTCCACTCAAAGATATTCTCGCCAAGAAAGATCGCTGACAGCACCGTCCCGGCCACCGGGATAACAAAGTTAAACGGCGCAATCATACTGACGCGATTGTGCTTGAGCAGCACGCTCCATAGCGCAAAAGCTATCGACGACAGCAAAGTTAAATAGCCAAGGATCATCGCTGCGGTCAGGCTGTGCATCCGTAGCTCCCCGCCGGTCAGATACCCGCCCGCCACCAGCACCAGACCGCCGAAGGCCAGCTGCCAGCCGGTCATCACCGTCGGGTCGACGGTTTGCGAGATGCGCTTGCCGTAGAGCGTCGCCGCCGAGAGGATGAACGCCGCCAGCACGACAAAGCCATCGCCCTGCCAGACAAAATTAAAATCGCCCAATGAGGCGTTGAAGTTCACCAACATCACGCCGACGAAGCCAAGCACGCAGCCGATAGTTTTGTTGTAGCTGAGCCGGTCATTCTGATAGATAAAATGCGCCAGCAGAACGCTGAAGAACGTCCCGGTGGCATTCATGATCGATCCCTTCACTCCGGTGGTGAACGCCAGGCCGACGTAGAAGAAGGCGTACTGGATAGCGGTCTGCGTTAGCCCCAGCATCGCCAGCTGCCCGCACTGGCGGCCATTGAGCCGGGCGATGGGTTTGCGCTGCGCCAGCGCAAACAGCAGCAACAATAAGCCCGCAAACAGAAAGCGATATCCGGCAAAAACAATTTTTGAGGGAACATCATCGGTGGCGATGTGCAGAAGCTCATAGCCGTTTTTTATCGCGGGATAAGAACTGCCCCACAGCAGACAGCATAGCGTCGCGCAGACATAAGCTACTTTTTTATTGGCAAAAATCGAAGGGGTTGGAGAGGAAGCGTCCATTAACTTTACCGGAAATAAAATCGTGTTTTATTTTATTATCCAGAAAGCGGCGAGAATAGCTACCATACCAGATAAAAATCAGGCAGGCGCTAAAAAGCAAAACGCCGGCACAAGGCCGGCGCATCGACGTGAGTTGAGTAAAAAATTACTCAGCTACAACGTTAACAACCAGTTTAGCGAAGACTTCGCTGTGAACCTGGAAGTCTACTTCGTGCTCACCGGTGGTGCGCAGAACGCCGTTCGGCAGGCGAACTTCGCTCTTCGCAACGGCAACGCCAGCTGCAGAAACAGCGTCAGCGATGTCGCGAGTACCGATGGAACCGAACAGTTTACCTTCGTCGCCAGATTTGGACGCGATGGTAACGGTGCCCAGTGCGTTGATTGCTTCAGCACGTGCGTTAGCAGCGGCCAGAACGTCAGCCAGTTTGGCTTCCAGTTCAGCGCGGCGCGCTTCGAAGAACTCAACGTTTTTCTTGGTAGCTGGAACAGCTTTACCCTGTGGTACCAGGAAGTTACGAGCATAGCCCGCTTTAACGTTTACCTGATCACCCAGGCTACCCAGGTTTGCTACTTTATCAAGCAGAATAACTTGCATTACCTTATCCTCTCAAAGTCGTATTAATGGACCGTGACCGATTACTGATGACGATCAGTGTACGGCAGCAGGGACAGGTAGCGTGCGCGTTTGATAGCGCGAGCCAGCTGACGCTGATATTTTGCACGGGTACCGGTGATACGGCTTGGGACAATCTTACCGCTTTCGGTGATGTAGTTTTTCAGCGTAGCGATATCTTTATAGTCGATCTCTTGAACGCCTTCCGCGGTGAAACGGCAGAACTTGCGACGACGGAAATAACGTGCCATATGGCTAGTCTCCAGAATCTATCAATTCAATCTGCTCGGCATGCAGAACCATTTTACTCAAGCCGTTCTTTGCCTTATGGCAACTAATGAACCCTTGAACGGTGACTGCGCTACCGACCGTTATACTGTGAGTAATGGCCTGGTTCTCGTGTCCGCTAATAATAACGGGCATTTGGCACCACGCCTGCCGGTGAAAACCGGCTTCCTCCTGCACAGAACGATGCTCAAGCACGAACTGGCAATGAGGAATTCCTGACGGGCTGACCTTTCGAAGGGGCATCCTGCACACGGTGCCGGACAACACCAGACGGTTGGTCATCAGGATTACTCTTCAGAATCCCCAGCTTCAGAATCATCTGCGGTTTCGTTAGCGAAATCTTCACGACGCTCACGGCGCTCGTCTTTCGCTTTAACCATCGGAGATGCTTCGGTAACAGCGTGCTTAGTACGCATTACCATGCTGCGGATAACGGCGTCGTTGAAGCGGAAGTTAGTTTCCAGCTCATCGATCGCTTCCTGCGGCGCTTCAACGTTCAGCAGAACGTAGTGAGCTTTGTGCAGTTTGTTGATCGGATAAGCCAGCTGACGGCGGCCCCAGTCTTCCAGACGGTGGATCGTACCTTCTGCTGCAGTGATTGCACCAGTGTAACGTTCGATCATGCCCGGAACCTGTTCGCTCTGGTCAGGATGGACCATAAAAACGATTTCGTAATGACGCATCGAATTGCTCCTTACGGATTATTCAGCCTCCTGTCTGGGTCAGCCGCGGCCCATGGAGGCAAGGAACGTGTTAAAGGGCGGCTGAAAAATTGACGCGTCATTCTAATTGCGCCCCCCCAGAAACACAAGCGCATTTGTACAAATAATTCGCACTAAGCGCCAAGCTGGGCTAAGTGGGTGATTTAAAATTAACCAATAAGGAACGCGGCATTTTTTTGAACAACTGCATCAGAAAAGGTCGCTATCAGGCGGCACGCCAGCGATTACAATTTAATCAATAGCCAGACACCAGCAAGAGGAGTCCAGCGTTTTACCCGTACTGTCAGTAAGGAGCGTTCTATGAAAAGCATTATCATCGCCGTAATGGCTGCGCTACTCCTTAGCGCCAACGCGCTGGCAGCCATCAAAATCGATGGGCGTCAGGCTCGCAACATGGACGATGTGCAGAGTCTGGGCGTAATTTATATCAATCATAATATGGCTAGCGAACAAGAGGCCGAACAGGCCCTGAACCAGGAAAGCGATGCCCTGGGAGCGAAGTACTTCCAGCCAATCCTGATTCACGAACCGCAGAGCAATGGCCTTATTCATGCCAGCGCCGCTATTTACCGCTAGCCCAGGTCGATGCTTCGCCTCTCCTCACGAGGGGCGAAGCGAATAACCGATGTAAACGCAATTGAGAATTATTTTCCCAACTGACTTACCAGCGTCATCGCAACCTGATTTAATCATCAATTCACCGTTTGATAATCAGGAGTGATTGATGGTCCCGCGTTTCGCGACCTTAGGTCGTATCCCGAAAGGAGTTTGGGTGCTCGGCGGCGTCAGCCTGCTAATGGATGTCTCGTCAGAGATGATCCACAGCCTGCTCCCGTTGTTTATGGCCACCACGCTCGGCGCCAGCGTCATTATTATCGGTCTTATCGAAGGGCTGGCCGAAGCCACCGCCTTAATTCTCAAAGTCTTCTCCGGCGTCATTAGCGACTACGTGGGCAAACGCAAAGGGCTGGCGCTGCTTGGCTACGGGCTGGGGGCGCTGAGTAAACCGCTGTTTGCCCTCGCGCCGAGCGCCGGGGTGGTATTTAGCGCCCGCATGATCGACCGCGTCGGAAAAGGCATCCGCGGAGCGCCGCGCGATGCGCTGGTCGCCGACGTAACGCCGCCGGAGATCCGTGGCGCGGCCTACGGGCTACGCCAGGCACTGGATACCGTCGGCGCCTTCCTCGGCCCGCTGCTGGCGGTGCTGCTGATGTTTATATGGCATAACGATTTTCACGCTATCTTCTGGGTGGCGGTCATTCCCGCCGTACTATCCATTGCTCTACTGGGCTTTGGCCTGCAGGAGCCGAAATCCGCCATCGCACACAAACGTAGCAATCCGCTGAAGCGCGAAAATCTGAAAAAGCTCTCCGCCGCCTACTGGTGGGTGGTCGCGATTGGCAGCATTTTCACCCTCGCCCGCTTCAGCGAAGCCTTTTTGGTACTGCGCGCCCAGCAGATGGAGATCCCGCTGTTTACTATTCCGCTGGTCATGGTCGCGATGAACCTGGTCTACAGCCTCACGGCTTACCCGTTCGGTAAGCTCTCTGACAGCATGAGCCACAGCAAACTGCTGCAATGGGGGCTGCTGGTGCTGATCCTCGCCGATATCGTGCTGGCGGTCAGCGGCCACTGGAGCACGCTGCTGATCGGCGTCGCGCTGTGGGGGATTCATATGGGGATGACGCAGGGGCTACTGGCGGCGATGGTTGCGCATACCGCGCCGCCGGAACTACGCGGTACGGCATTCGGCATGTTTAACCTGATGAGCGGCCTGGCGCTGCTGCTGGCCAGTACCGGCGCAGGAGTACTGTGGGAAACCTTCGGCGCCGCATCGACGTTTTACGCCGGCGCGATGATTTGCGTGGTCACGCTCATCGGCATGCGCTGTATGCCATCGGCCTATCGTCAGGGTTAAAAACGGCTCCGGGGCCAGACCAGTTGCTTCACCCTGAGGTGAAAGCCCCGGAGCGCGTAGCTTACTTCTGCCCGTAGTAGGCGTCAGGCCCGTGTTTACGCAGAAAATGTTTCTCCATTAGCCAACTGTCGATGGGCTGTAGCTGCGGATTAATGCCGCGGGCGATCCACGCCATTCGCGCCACTTCTTCCATCACCACCGCATTGTGCACCGCCTCATGGGCATCTTTCCCCCAGGAGAACGGCCCATGCTGATAGACCACAATCCCTGGCGTATGTAACGGGTTGGCCTCGCCCAGCGTTTCGATAATCACCTTTCCGGTGTTCAGCTCATAGGCCTCTTCCACCTCCTGTGCGCTGAGCGCCCGGGTACAGGGGATATCGCCGAAGAAGTAGTCCGCGTGGGTGGTGCCTAGCGCCGGGATTGCCAGCCCCGCCTGCGCCCAGGCGGTAGCGTGCGTCGAGTGGGTATGCACCACCCCGCCGAGGCCGGAATAGCGACGATAGAGCGCAAGATGGGTCGCGGTATCGGAAGAGGGACGCCAGCGCCCTTCCACCACGTTGCCCTGCAAATCGACCACCACCATATCATCGACGGTCATTGACTCGTAGGCTACGCCGCTGGGCTTGATCACCACCAGCCCACGCTGCCGGTCGATTGCGCTGACGTTGCCCCAGGTAAAGGTCACCAGCCCGTAACGCGGCAGATCCATATTAGCTGCAAATACCTGCTGTTTAAGTTGCTGCATTATGCCGCCTCCGTCAGGCCCGCGCGCGCCATCCGTGCTTTCACCCAGTCGCGAGCCTTTGCGACTTCCGCCGCCGGGTCATCGGTGGTTTCACTCCACATCTCAATCAGATACGGGCCGCAGTAGCCCGTCTGCTTGAGCGTTTCGAAGCAACGTTCAAAATCGACGACGCCTTCACCGAACGGTACGTTTTTAAAGACGCCGGGCTTCGTATCTTTGACGTGCACCGCCACGATATGCCCCATACCGGCCTGCAGCTCCATCTGTACGTCGTTATCCCACGCCGACAAATTGCCAATGTCCGGATAAAGCTGAAACCATGGATTATTCAGGTAGTGGGCATAACCCAGCGCCTTGCTGATCGAGTTCATCAGCGGATAGTCCATGATCTCCATCGCCAGCGTCACCTGGGCCCGGCTGGCCATCTCGACGCTCTCTTTCAGGCCCTCGCGAAAACGGCGGCGCGTTTCATCGTTCGCCTGCTGATAATAAACGTCGTAGCCCGCCAGCTGGATCACCCGAATCCCCACATCCTGCGCCAGCTGGATGGCTTTACGCATAATTTCCAGCCCCTGATTACGCACCGCGTCATCTTCGCTGCCGAGCGGAAAACGACGATGGGCGCTGAGGCACATCGATGGCACCCGGACGCCGGTTTCGGCTACCGCCTTGACCAGCGCCAGGCGCTGCTCCTGGCTCCAGTCCAGCCGCGCAAGGCGGGTATCGGTTTCATCAAGCGACATTTCAACAAAATCAAAACCCAGCGTTTTCGCCAGCTGTAACCGCTCCAGCCAGCACTCCCCGGCGGGGAGCGCTTTTTCATAGATACCGAGCGGAATGTGTTTCGACAACATAGCCGCTCCTTAACCCCACAGCTGGGCGATAGAGCGTTTAAACTGGCGAGCCGCTTCCACCGGCGAGGCGGCATCGCGGATGCTGCGACCGGCAATAAAGACGTGAATAGGAATACCGGCGAACAGCGGCAGGTCTTCCAGCGCCAATCCGCCGGTCACGGTGACTTTGAAGCCCATATCGGAAAGACGCTTAATCGCACTGATATCCGCCTCGCTCCACGCCACGCCCGCGGCCTGCGCGTCGCGGCTGCGGTGATAGACCACCTGCTGAATACCCGCATCGCGCCACGCCTGCGCCTGCTCCCAGGTCCAGAAGCCGGTCAGTTCAATTTGCACGTCGCCGTTGAACTCTTTGGCGACATCCAGCGCCCCCTTGGCGGTGTTGATATCGGCGCAGCAGATCACGGTCACCCAGTCGGCGTTGGCTTCAAAGCACATCCGCGACAGGATTTTTCCGGCATCGGCGATTTTAGCATCCGCCAGTACGATTTTATGCGGGTACAGCGCTTTCAGATCGCGCACCGCGCGCACCCCTTCGCCGACGCAGAGAATCGTGCCCACTTCAATGATATCCACCTCTTCGGCGATCAGGCGGGTGGTCTCATAGGCGTGAGACAGGGTTTGGTTATCCAGCGCAACCTGCAACATTGGTAACTGAGACATCGTATCAACTCCCTCTTAAACAGCCGCCGCAGTGGCGTTTTCAATTAAATCCAGCACTTCCTGCTCGGTGCGGCAGGCGCGTAAACGGTCGAAATTGGCTTCATCATCAAACAGGTTAACGATCTGCATGATGCCCACCTCCTGGTGGGTGGTGGCGTCAACTGCCGCCATGGTGATCAGAATGTCGACCGGGTCGTTATCTTCGTGATTGAAAATCAGCGGTTTTTTGAGGGTTACCAGCGCAAAGCCGGTTTTCTTAACCCCCTCTTCCGGACGGCCGTGCGGCATCGCCAGCCCCGGCGCGATAACAAAATAGGGACCATGCTGCGCGACGCCATCGAGGATCGCCTGGTAGTAACGCGGTTCCACTACGTCGGCGGCCACCAGCAGATCGACGCCGATTTTCACCGCCTCCTGCCAGCTTTCCGCCTCCGCCTGCAAGCGTATGGAGTGGTTCTGCGCCAGAGAATCATGAAGTTTCATGGCGGCTCCTTATTTCACATCCTGCGGGAAGTGGGCTTTGATCACTTCAAGCAGTTTTGGGCCGAAATCCGCAGGGGACAGCATATTGCGCACGCCAACCACGTATTTATTGCCAGTGACGGTGATTTCGCCGGCGATGTGGGTCGAGGCAATAATGATATCCGCGCCGTTTAGCTCGCTTTTATACTCACCTACCGCGCAGCTGTTCACCGTGTGGTCGATGTTTGATTGCGTCAGGAACTGGTCCACCTTCATTTTCATGATCATGGAACTACCTTGCCCGTTGCCACACACAGCCAGAATACGTACGGTCATAATCAGAACTCCTTATTGAGCAGAGGCTTCTGCCAGTTGTTTTTCCGCGTCTTCCTCGGCGCGCAGCGCGCGGCCGGCGAAGAACATATAAGCCAGTGAAATCAGAATAATGACGGCCATAAACGCCAGCCCTATCGAGGCGAAACCCTGCATCATCGGCGGCGCCAGGATTGACCAATCCGCCATGCCCATCCAGGCGCTCATTCCGGTCAACTTCACCGCCCACACGCAGCCGAAGATTTCAATCATGCCCATCACCAGACAGATCTTGAGCGCCGCGCGCCAGCCGCCGAAGTGATTAGCAAAGACGCCAATCGTCGCGTTAGAGAAGAACATTGGGATAAAGCCCGGGATGATCAGAATGGAGGAGCCAACGCCCACGAGAATACCAACGGCAATCAGTTGGCCGATGGTGCCCCACATAAAGCCCCAGACCACGGCATTCGGCGCGAAGCTATAGATAGCGGCGCAGTCGATCGCCAGCACGGCGCCGGGGATCAGGCGCTGTGAGATACCGTTGAAGGCTTCGGACAGCTCGGCGACGAACATACGCACGCCCTGGGTAATGATGAAAATGGCCACGGCGAAGGAGAAACCGGTCTGCAGGATATAGACCGTCCAGTGGGTTTTGCCCGCCATCGCCTGTACAACATCGATGCCAAAGGAGAGCAGAATGGCGCCAAAGAAAATGGTCATCACAATCGCGGTAGAGACGATGTTGTCGTGGAAAATATTGAGCCAGCCCGGCAGCTTGAGGTCTTCGACGCTCTCCTCTTTTTTCCCCAGATACGGCGCCACTTTATAGGCAATCCACGAGGCAAACTGCTGTTGGTGACCGATAGAGAAGCCGCAGCCGTCGGTAACCAGTTGAGTCGGCTTAAACATCATGTTGGAGGTGATACCCCAGTACAGGGAGACCAGCACCGCGGTGCAGATAATGGTCGTCCACATGGAGTAGCCGAAGATGAAGAAAGAGACCGCAATCAGCCCCGCCTGCTGAAACATGATATGGCCAGTCAGCATGATAGTGCGGATGCCGGTAATGCGGCGCAGCAGGACGTAACAGATATTTAGCGCCAGGGCCAACAGCACCGCATACCCCACCCAGCTATAGGCCTCGCCCATCCGGTCGATGGTCGCCATCATTGAGGCGTAGGTATCGGAAATCGCGCCATTGATGCCATAGACCTCTGACATTTTCGCCACCACCGGCTTAAAGGTGCTGGTAAGAATGCCGGAGCCGGCTTGTAACAGCATGAAACCAATGATGGTTTTGATCGTGCCTTTGATAATCACGCTGACGCTTTTACGCAACAAGATATAGCCAAGGCAGGTCACGATACCCAGCAGCAGCGGGGCATTAGTCATTACCTGATTAAAGAAGACGGTAAAGATGTTGTAGAGGATCTCCATAACACACTCCAGAAGAGGAAGGCTTTGAACGCGCATGACGCTCAGCAGTTGTCGTCTCCCTCACTCTAATAATCAAAAACAATCACAACAAGATTGAATTTGATTAAATGTGACGCATCACGCAAATAATCATATTTTTTGTGCGTGTATTTTCCACTACGTCACGACATAACCAAACAAACCACTAATATCAACAATATACATACATGCTTGATATTAAATTCAGGGTTTATCAGCGCGTTAGCGCAACGCTCTCACCGCTTTTTCTTGAAAATAGTCGATTGCATTCCTGAAAAAACAGTGCCAGTATCAATCAAAACAAATCACCAATTGATTACTTTTGAAATAAAAGAGGAAGAGATCGATGAGTAAAGTGCAAACCATCACCCGTGAATCCTGGATTTTGAGCACTTTCCCGGAATGGGGTAGCTGGCTGAATGAAGAGATCGAACAAGAGCAGGTTGCGCCGGGCACCTTTGCCATGTGGTGGCTGGGATGCACCGGCATTTGGCTAAAATCGGAAGGCGGCGCTAATATTTGCGTCGATTTTTGGTGCGGTACCGGTAAGCAGAGCCACGGTAATCCGCTGATGAAAACCGGCCACCAGATGCAGCGCATGGCCGGGGTGAAAAAACTACAGCCGAACCTGCGCACTACGCCATTCGTGCTCGATCCTTTCGCCATCCGCCAAATTGACGCCGTGCTGGCGACGCACGATCACAACGATCATATCGACGTTAACGTCGCCGCCGCGGTGATGCAAAACTGCGCCGCCGATGTGCCGTTTATCGGACCAAAAACCTGCGTTGATCTGTGGATTGGCTGGGGCGTGCCGGCAGAACGCTGCATCGTCATGAAGCCGGGCGATGTGGTGAAGATCAAAGACATTGAGATCCACGCGCTCGACGCATTCGATCGTACTGCGCTCATTACCCTGCCAGCCGATCAAAAAGCCGCCGGCGTGCTGCCGGACGGCATGGACCAGCGCGCGGTCAACTATCTGTTCAAAACGCCGGGCGGCAACCTGTACCACAGCGGCGACTCACACTATTCCAACTACTATGCAAAGCACGGTAACGAGCATCAGATTGACGTCGCCCTCGGTTCCTATGGGGAAAACCCGCGCGGTATCACCGACAAAATGACCAGCGCCGATATCCTGCGCATGGCGGAATCGCTAAATGCCAAAGTGGTCATTCCGTTCCACCATGATATCTGGTCCAACTTCCAGGCCGACCCACAGGAGATCCGCGTACTGTGGGAGATGAAAAAGGATCGTCTGAAATACGGCTTCAAGCCGTTTATCTGGCAGGTCGGCGGTAAATTTACCTGGCCGCTGGATAAAGACAATTTCGAATACCACTACCCACGCGGATTCGATGACTGCTTTACCATTGAGCCAGACCTGCCGTTCAAATCCTTTTTGTAATCCTATTCCGGCGGGCGCGCCCGCCGGAATTCCCTTTCCACATTAGTATTTAGCGTTAATTTCAAATATCATCTTTGCTTGTCACTTTTAATCGGATTCGCTCATGACTGAAGCGCAAAGACATCAAATTTTACTGGATTTGCTGGCGCAAACGGGATTTGTCACCGTTGAACAGGTAATCTCCCGCCTCGGCATCTCTCCGGCGACGGCAAGACGCGATATCAATAAGCTGGATGAAAACGGCAAGCTGAAAAAGGTCCGTAATGGCGCGGAAGCCATCAGCGAACAGCGCCCACGTTGGTCGCCAATGAACATTCATCAGGCGCAAAACCACGATGAGAAAGTGCGGATTGCCCGCGCCGCCTCGCAACTGGTTTCTCCGGGCGAAAGCATCGTTATCAACTGCGGCTCCACCGCCTTCCTGCTTGGCCGTGAATTATGCGGCAAACCGGTGCAGATCATTACCAACTACCTGCCGCTGGCCAACTATCTGATTGACCAGGAGCATGACAGCGTGATCATTATGGGGGGGCAATATAACCACAGCCACTTCATCACCCTCAGCCCGCAGGGTAGCGAAAACAGCCTGTATGCCGGGCACTGGATGTTCACCAGCGGCAAAGGGTTAACCGCCGAGGGATTGTATAAAACCGATATGTTGACCGCGATGGCCGAGCAGAAAATGCTTAACGTCGTTGGCAAACTGGCGGTACTGGTCGATAGCAGCAAAGTCGGCGAACGCGCCGGGATGCTGTTCAGCCAGGCCAGCCAAATCGACCTGGTTATCACCGGCAAGCAGGCCGATGAAACGATCCTCAAGCAGCTTGAGGATCAGGGCGTGCAGGTTATCCGCGTTTAAAGATGCTGCCGGAAAAAGGCGGTGGTCGCGTCCAGCGCTTCCGGGGTAATGCGGTGGCGTACGCCCTTTTGCCACTGGCAGGTCAGGTTAGTTGCCAGGCCGCTCTGCGTTAACGCCTGCTGCAGGCGAAATGTGTCGCCGGGCGGAACCACGTCGTCTGCGTCGCCGTGCCACAGCAGCAGCGGCTTGTCGGCTAGCGCCGCTAACTGATGAGTCACGTCCCACTCCGCCAGGCTTGCCGTATCGAATCCGGGCGACGGAAACAGCGTCTGCGCGAGGCTGCTGAAATAGCCTGAGCCCATCAGGCAGGCCACGCATTTTAGCTCCGGATGATGGGTCATGATACCGAGCGCAGTCATGCCGCCCATTGATGCGCCGGCCACCGCCAGCCGTTCATCTTCAAGCCATCCCTCTGCGATAATCGCGTCTCGCAGGGCGGGAAATTCAAGAAAATTCTGTCGCAGGATCGGCCAAAAACGCTGCATTCGCCCCTCCTCGTCGCCGCGAAAACGCGCGCCATGTTCGGCGGCATCCGGCATAATCACCCGGAACCCGGCTTCGGCCAGCGCGACGGCGAAGTAGCTGTAGACCAGCCTGGAAGAGGTAAAACCGTGATAGAAGACGATAACCGGCAGAGGCTTATCCGCCATCCCAGCCGGACAGGCATGGATCGCTTCACCGCCTGCCAGATTGCGCATTTCGAGTGTAATCAACTATCGTCTCCTTCTTTATAGTGGCACGGCGTCTCGCACCAAAACATTCGTCAAAGCTTTGCGTTGAGCACGATTTATAATGTTGAGAGCTCGGTTACGCTTTCATAACATTTTCATTCGAAAATCGCGCGATAGATAACAATTCGGGAACATTCCCCAGAAATGATGTTCAGGCTACCACTACACTATCACTATCAGGAAACGAGATATGGTCATGCGTAGGTTTACACCGTGGTTACTGGCTCTCGCCTTAAGCGGATGTAGCGTCCTGCAGGGTACGCCGGAGGCGCCGCCGCCGGCAAGCGATCATCCGCAGGAAATTCGTCGCAATCAGACTGAGGGCCTGCAAAAGATAGGTACCGTCAGCGTGCTGATGTACGGTTCGCCGATGGATGTCGAGACCGCGTTGAAAGCCAAAGCAGAAGCCGCAAAAGCGGATTACTACGTCATCGTTATGATCGATGACACCATGGTTCCCGGCCAGTGGTATTCGCAAGCGATTCTGTATCAAAAATAGCGGTGTGATGCGTTTTTAACCAGCTTTACACTGCTTTGCGTCCATTCACGTTCTCCTGCGCATAATAACGTTCGGCCAGCCTTTTTGGCAGAACGTTAGCAAACGGACTGCCCTCGGGATTACGTGAAATGGAGCTGACGATGAAACGATCACTGACCTTACCCAGCCTGTTGCTGACTACCGCGACGGCCAATACTTCCGCTCAGTCAGCCGAATTCGCCAGTGCGGATTGCGTCACTGGCCTGAACGAAATTGGTCTGATTTCCGTCAATAATATCTCCGGCAGTCAGCAGGATGTCGAGCATGCCATTGCCGTAAAAGCCGATGAGCAGGGCGCTTCCTGGTATCGTATCGTTCAGATGTATGAAGAGCCGCAGCCGGATAGCTGGCGAGTGCAGGCCATTCTCTACGCCTGAGACGGCTGTCGTCCGCGCCCCATCGCCCGTAGCAGCGCATCGTCCAGCAGTTGAGCGTCCAGGCGGATACCTCCTCGCGGATCCAGCATCATCCGGCACCACGCCTGGGCCAGCGGCGGCGATGCAAAGCGCAGCATCTGCGCCCCCGCCCCCAGGCAATACACCAGACGCGCTATTTCTCGTCCCTGCGCCTCAACCGGCCGCCGCAAGAGTTGCTGAAGCTGTCGCCACGCGCGGTCATAATGCCGGTTCTGCCCCTTGACCTCAGCACACTCCGCCGCCAGCATTTCTAACGCCGCCGGCTGCTTGCCAAGCACCCGCATTACGTCGAGGCACATAATATTGCCGGAACCTTCCCAGATACTATTCACCGGCATCTCACGGTATAAGCGCGGGAGTTCGCTCTCTTCGCAATAACCGATACCGCCCAGCACTTCCATCGCCTCGGCGACAAACGGTATACCGGCGCGACAGATAGCAAACTTGGCGGCCGGGGTAAATAAACGAGCCCATAGCACTTCATGCGCATCGTCGCGCCGATCCCAGGCGCGAGCCAGACGGAACAGAAAAGCGGTTTGTCCTTCAAGACGCAGCGCCATCTGGCCCAGCACCTGACGCATCATCGGCTGATCGGCCAGATTCTTGCCGAACGCCTGACGCTGCAGCGCATGGTACAGCGCCACCGAGTATGCGCGGCGCATCAGGGCATGGCTGCCGGCCGCGCAGTCGAAGCGGGTCAGCGCGCCCATCTTGAGAATTTGCCGCACGCCGTCGCCCTCTTCGCCTATCAGCCACCCGCAGGCGTCAAAGAATTCGGCTTCGCTACTGGCGTTAGAGCGGTTGCCTAATTTATCTTTCAGCCTCTCCAGGCGCACGCCATTGCGTTGGCCATCGGGTAAAAAGCGCGGCACAAAGAAGCAGGAGAGCCCGCCCGGCGTCTGGCCTAATACCAGATGCGCATCGCTCTGCGGCACCGAGAAGAACCATTTATGGCCCACCAGCCGATAGAATCCTTCCGCCGTTTTTTCCGCTCGGGTGGTATTGCTGAGCACATCCGAACCGCCCTGTTTTTCGGTCATTCCCATGCCAATCAGCAACCCACGCTTCTGATCGCCCGGTGCGAGATGCGGGTCATAGCGATCGCTGAGTAATGGCGGTAACCAATCGCTGAACACAGCAGGTAACGCGCGCTGCAGCAGCGGCGTTGCGGCGAAGGTCATGGTTATCGGGCATAACGTTCCCGCCTCCACCTGGGCATGCAGCATAAAGCGGGCGGTACGGGCAACAAATGAACCCGCGCGGGCGTCTTCCTGCCAGGCGAGATTATGCACCCGGTTGGCGCACAGTCCCTGCATCAGCAAATGCCAGGCGGGATGAAACCGCACGTCATCCAGCCGGGCGCCGGTGGCGTCATAGCGTAATAGTTCTGGCGGGTTGCTATTCGCCAGTCGCCCCAGCTCCAGCGATTCCGCCGTGCCCAACTGTTGGCCGATGCTGGCGAGCAGATCGCCATCCCAACCGGCGCCTTCACGCACTACCGCCTCACAAAGCGCGGTATCGGACAAAAACAGATTGCTGTTACACAGCGGCGTCGGTTGATTGAATACGGTATGCGTTTGCCAGTGCATGATGTCTCCCTCCGTCAATGGCTCTGACAGTAAGTATGGTCGCCCGCATAGACGGTCACAAAAAAACCGCTACGCCTTCGTGAAGCCCATCACAGGCATAAGAATTTAAAATTTCCTCAGGAAAAATGTATGGAATAATTTATTCATTCGTTACTGTTTTGTATCAGTCGGGGCTTCCTATGCACACCGCCAGCACAACATCAGCGGCGCAAAAACGCGCGCTGATCGCCGGTTCTATCGGTAACTTTATTGAATGGTACGAGTTTGCGGTCTATGGCTTTCTGGCGACCGTAATTGCAAAAAACTTCTTCCAGTTGAACGGGGAAGCGCCGCTGACCGGGCTGATTCTGACTTACGCCTCTTTCGCGATTGCGTTCTTCTTTCGCCCGCTGGGCGCCATCGTTTTTGGCCGTCTCGGCGATCGTATTGGTCGCAAGCCGACGCTGATTATCGTGTTGGTACTGATGACGCTCGCCACCACGGCAATCGGGCTGGTACCGGTTTACGCCAGCATCGGTATTGCGGCGCCACTCCTGCTGACCGGATTACGTATTCTGCAGGGGTTGTTTGCCGGCGGCGAGTATGGAGGAGCGGTATCGCTGATGACCGAGTTCGCCCCTAAAGGTAAACGCGGTCTGTATGGCGCATGGCAATCTTTTACCGTGGCATTAGGGTTGCTGGCAGGCGCAGGCGTGGTCGCGCTGATTTCCGCCGTACTGAGCCCCGAAGCGCTGCATGACTGGGGCTGGCGAATTCCCTTTTTCCTCGCCATACCGATGGGCATCGTTGCGCTATGGCTACGCGTTAAAATGGAAGAGACGCCGGGCTTTTTACGCCAGCAGCAGACTACGCCGCCTGCGGAAACCCGCGCCAGTTGGCGCCAGACGCTCAAAGCGATTTTCACCGGCATTGGCCGGCTGATGGTATGGTCGGCGGCGGGTTATACCTACCTGGTGATCATGCCCTCGTACCTTCAGTCCGCGCTGCACACCGGTTTTAATCAGGCGCTGCTGATTGCGGTGATCTCCAACATTGGCTTCGCCATCACCATCTTGCCTGCCGGGATGCTCAGCGATAAGTTGGGACGTCGGCGGGTGATGGTCGCGGCTGCGGTATTGCTGCTGGTACTGGCGCTGCCGCTGCTGAAAATATTGCAGGCGGAAAGCAGCACGCTGCTGGTGAAAGGTATCGTGGTGCTGATTGCGGGTGGACTGGTGGGGATTCTGGCCGGGCCTGGGCCGGCGATGCTGGCGGAGATGTTCCCTACCAGGGTGCGTTATACCGGGCTGGGGTTAGCCTATTCGCTATCAAATGCCGTGTTTTCCGGCTGCGCCGGATTGATTATTACCGGCCTGATTAAACAGACCGGTAATCTGGATATTCCGGCGTACTACGTGATGGCGACGGCCGTCGTCAGTATTGCCGCGCTGATGACGCTCAATAAGAACGATCATCTGCGCGCGCTGGACGACTAACCTACCGCGCCCGCGGCGGCTTAGCTGCGCTGGCGCACCGCTTCAAACAGGCAGATACCGGTGGCGACGGAGACGTTCAGCGAAGAGACGCTACCCGCCATCGGGATACTGATCAGTTCATCACAATGTTCGCGGGTCAGGCGACGCATACCTTCGCCTTCCGCGCCCATCACCAGCGCCATCGGGCCGGTCATTTTGCTCTGGAACAGCGTATGGTCGGCTTCGCCGGCGGTACCAACGATCCACACGTTTTCTTCCTGCAGCAGACGCATAGTACGCGCCAGATTGGTGACGCGGATCAGCGGCACGCTTTCCGCCGCGCCGCAGGCGACTTTTTTCGCCGTAGCGTTGAGCTGAGCGGAACGATCGCGCGGCACGATCACCGCATGCACGCCTGCGGCGTCGGCGCTACGCAGGCAGGCGCCGAGGTTGTGCGGATCGGTGACGCCGTCGAGGATCAGCAGGAACGGTTGATCGAACTGCGCCAGCAGATCCGGCAGATCGTTTTCCTGATACTGACGTCCCGGCTTCACGCGGGCAATGATGCCCTGATGCACCGCGCCTTCGCTTTTCTCATCGAGGAACTGGCGGCTGGCAACCTGAATCACCACGCCCTGCGCTTCAAGGGCATGGATCAGCGGCAGCAGACGCTTATCCTCACGGCCTTTCAGAATAAAAACTTCCTGAAAACGCTCAGGGGCGCGTTCCAGCAGTGCCTGCACCGCATGGATGCCGTAAATCATTTCACTCATTGATGTACTCGTTTTAGGTTCTGTTATCCGTTCCCTTCACCCCGTTCTGCGCCAGCAGACTTCAGGGCGAAGGGACGTCAATCACTCGGCGATCTTCTTTTTCGCCGCGCGCTTGGCTTTGGTTGCCGCGGCGATTTTCTGCGTTTTCGCCGACGGTTTTTTCGCTTTCTTTTCGCCTTTCGGTTTGGCTTTAGCTTTCTCTTTTTCCTTACGGAAGGCGCTATCCGGCTCGAAGTTTACCTGCTTGCCAACCTGACGACGACGGCCGCCGCCGTTTTTACCCGGCGCGCCCTTCTTCGCTTTTTCGCGTGCGGTTTTGCCAACATTACGCGGACCGCGTTCGCTGGAAATCAGGCTGAAATCAATCTTACGCTCATCCATATTGACCGCTTCGACGCGCACTTCCACGCGGTCGCCCAGGCGGTATGTCTGGCCGCCGGACTCGCCGATCAGCCGCTGCCCGACCTGGTCGAAGCGATAGTAGTCATTATCCAACGAGGAGACATGTACCAGACCATCGATAAACAGATCGTTCAGGCGGACGAAGAAGCCAAAGCCGGTGACGCTGGCGATCACGCCGGAGAAGGTGTTGCCCACCTGATCCTGCATGAAGTCGCACTTCAGCCAGTCTGACACTTCACGCGTTGCTTCATCGGCGCGGCGCTCGGTCATCGAGCAGTGCACGCCCAACTGCAGCATCTCTTCCATGCTGTAGTGCCAGCCGCCGGTCTCAGTGCTATTGCCTTTATGTCCCTGCTCTTTCGCCAGTAAATACTTAATAGCGCGATGCAGCGACAGGTCAGGATAACGACGGATCGGCGAGGTGAAGTGCGCGTATGACTGCAGCGCAAGGCCGAAGTGGCCGCGGTTTTCCGGATCGTAGACCGCCTGCTTCATGGAACGCAGCAGCATCGTCTGCAGCATTTCCGCATCCGGGCGATCGGCGATGGAAGTCAGCAGCTCGGCGTAATCGCGCGGCTCCGGTTTGTTGCCGCCCGGCAGCTCCAGCCCCAGCTCCGCCAGCACGGTGCGGAAGGCGGTAATCGCTTCGGTGCTTGGCTTATCGTGAATACGGAACAGCGCTGGCTCCTGCGCTTTCTCAACGAAACGCGCCGCGGAGATGTTCGCCAGAATCATGCACTCTTCGATCAGCTTGTGCGCATCGTTACGCTGAGTCTGTTCGATACGCTCGATACGACGCTCGGCGTTGAAGATGAATTTAGCTTCTTCACTTTCAAATGAGATACCGCCGCGCTCTTCACGGGCGCCATCCAGCACCTTATAGAGGTTATGCAGCTCTTCAATATGCTTCACCAGCGGCGCGTAGTGTTCGCGCAGCTCTTGATCGCCCTGCAGCATATGCCAAACCTTGGTGTAGGTCAGACGGGCGTGAGAGCTCATCACCGCTTCATAGAATTTAAAGCCGGTCAGGCGACCTTTTGACGAGATCGTCATTTCGCAGACCATACACAGGCGATCGACCTGTGGATTCAGCGAGCACAGGCCGTTGGACAGCACTTCCGGCAGCATCGGTACGACCTGCGAAGGGAAGTAGACTGACGTCCCGCGGCTGCGCGCTTCGCCGTCCAGCGGCGTACCGGGGCGCACGTAGTAACTCACGTCGGCGATAGCCACCCACAGACGCCAGCCGCCGCCGCGTTTTTTCTCGCAGTACACCGCGTCATCAAAGTCGCGGGCATCTTCGCCGTCAATAGTAACCAGCGGTAGAGAGCGCAAATCAACGCGCCCGGCTTTCGCCTCTTCCGGCACCTGCTCTTTGAGGCCGGAGACCTGTTTTTCCACCGCCGGCGGCCAGACGTAAGGGATCTCATGGGTACGCAGCGCCATATCAACGGCCATGCCGGTGCCCATGTTGTCGCCCAGCACTTCAACTATTTTGCCGACCGCCTTGGTACGACGGGTTGGACGCTGGGTCAGTTCGACCACCACCACGTAACCCATGCGGGCGCCCATGATCTCTTCAGGCGGGATCAGGATATCGAAGCTTAGACGGCTGTCGTCCGGCACCACGAAGCCCACGCCGGCATCGGTGAAGTAACGGCCGACGATCTGGCTGGTTTTCGGCACCAGCACGCGAACGATGCGCGCTTCGCGACGGCCCTTACGGTCCGCGCCCAGCGGCTGGGCCAACACCTGGTCGCCATGAATACACATTTTCATCTGCTCAGATGAAAGATACAGGTCGTCTTTGCGCCCTTCGACGCGTAAAAAGCCGTAGCCGTCGCGGTGGCCAATAACGACGCCTTTGACTAAATCGAGACGTTCCGGCAGGGCATAGCACTGACGGCGAGTGAAGACCAGCTGGCCATCGCGTTCCATTGCCCGCAGGCGGCGACGCAGCGCTTCAGTTTGTTCTTCGCCCTCAATATTTAACTCAATCGCCAGCTCGTCACGGCTGGCCGGTTTTTCACGTTTGGTTAAATGTTCGAGGATAAATTCCCGGCTCGGGATGGGATTCGCGTACTTCTCAGCTTCGCGTTCCTGGAATGGGTCTTGTGACATATCGGTTCCTCCGTTGTCATCTCCGATGAAAGTCTGACTGCGTTTTACGCCGCCGCTTTGTGGGTTCTCTTTACGCTGCGGCGCAAATCATTCAGCGCTTTTCTTCCACCAGTAATAATTTATATAGCGGTTGATTCTTTTCAACCAAATCGGCCAGCGTGTAGTTATCCAGTTCCTTCAGGAAACTTTGCGCGGCTTCGGCAAGTGCCTGTTTCAGGCGACAAGCGGGAGTAATGTGGCAAAATTCGCTGCTGCAATTCACCAGCGATAGCGGCTCCAGATCGCGCACAACATCACCCACGCGAATCATTTTAGCCGGCTTGCCAAGGCGAATCCCCCCATTCTTTCCCCGCACGGCCGTCACATAGCCAACACGGCTTAACTGATTGATTATTTTGACCATATGATTACGGGAAACGCCATAGACATCCGTCACCTCGGAAATACTGGTCATTCGGTCATCCGGCAACGACGCCATGTAAATCAGCGCGCGTAATCCGTAATCGGTGAAACTCGTTAACTGCACATCAACCTCAGGGTAAGGGGAAAGCGGTGAATCCGCGGGTATTAACTCTATTGATGATAAACCAGCCAGCGCTCAGGCCGCTAATTTATTTGAAATGGGGCGGGCGAACTGCAAAAACAAGGGCGCCCGAACGGCGCCCCTGGATGATGATTACGCGTCGAACGGATCGCGCAGAATCATAGTCTCAGTACGGTCAGGACCGGTAGAGATGATATCAACCGGCACGCCGGTCAGCTCTTCAATACGCGCGATGTAGTTCAGCGCTGCCTGCGGCAGGCCGCTACGCTCTTTCACGCCGAAGGTGGTTTCGGACCAGCCCGGCATGGTTTCGTAGATAGGCTCGATACCTTCCCAGTTGTCGGCAGCCAGCGGAGTGGTGGTCACTTCACGGCCGTCCGGCATACGGTAACCGACGCAGATTTTCACTTCTTTCAGGCCGTCAAGGACGTCCAGTTTGGTCAGGCAGAAGCCGGACAGGGAGTTAATCTGCACCGCACGGCGTACCGCGACAGCGTCCAGCCAGCCGGTACGACGACGACGGCCGGTAGTGGCGCCGAATTCGTTACCCTGCTTGCACAGGAACTCGCCGGTTTCATCAAACAGCTCGGTCGGGAACGGGCCCGCGCCTACGCGAGTCGAGTAAGCTTTGATGATACCCAGAACGTAATCCACATAACGCGGGCCCAGGCCGGAACCGGTCGCCACGCCACCCGCGGTGGTGTTGGAGGAAGTTACGTACGGATAGGTACCGTGGTCGATATCCAGCAGCGTGCCCTGCGCGCCTTCGAACATCACGAAGTCGCCGCGCTGACGCGCCTGATCGAGCAGATCGGAAACGTCAACGACCATGCTGGTGAGGATGTCGGCAATCGCCATCACATCGTCCAGCACTTTCTGGTAGTCAACCGCTTCTGCTTTATAGAAGTTCACCAACTGGAAGTTGTGATATTCCATCACTTCTTTCAGTTTGTCAGCGAAGGTGGCTTTATCAAACAGGTCGCCAACGCGCAGGCCGCGACGGGCGACTTTATCTTCGTAAGCCGGGCCGATACCGCGACCGGTCGTACCGATAGCTTTCGCGCCACGCGCTTTTTCACGCGCTACGTCCAGCGCGACGTGATAATCGAGAATAAGCGGGCAGGCTTCAGAGAGCAGCAGACGCTCACGAACAGGGATACCACGGTCTTCCAGACCTTTCATCTCTTTCATCAGCGCAGCCGGAGACAGCACAACACCGTTTCCGATGATGCTGGTTACATTCTCACGGAGAATACCTGATGGAATAAGATGGAGGACGGTTTTTTCACCGTTGATTACGAGAGTATGGCCTGCGTTATGGCCACCCTGGTAGCGCACAACATATTTAGCCCGTTCTGTCAGGAGATCGACGATCTTCCCTTTACCTTCGTCACCCCATTGGGTGCCCAGTACGACGACGTTGTTACCCATTTTTTCAAAATCACCGTTTGCTTAAAAATGGATTCTACCATCGCTTTTTCAGAGTTACAGCACTTTTTGCACTCAAAATGAGGGTAATCCGATTATTTTTTGATCAGCCAATCGATTTCCTCAACATGTAGTAGATGACAATGCCAGCCACCACAAGACCGCCGCCAAAGCGACGCAATAAATTATCCGGCAGTTGGCTCATTGTCGCTACCATCTTGCGCCAGGCGCGGGGATAAAGCAGTGGGCCAAGACCTTCGAGAACTAAAACCAGCGCCAGTGCCAGCCAAATTGTTGCATTCATTATTGATGACCCTTATAGAAAAACAAAACCGCCGCCAGTTGGCGCCGGTGAGTATTACCGCAAACCCTTTTTCTTTCTTCACATTCTCCGGCATTTCACAGGCAATATGAAACCACTAGCTGAGAGAAAAATCACAATCTATGGCATGAAAAAAGGCGCCTCTTGCAAGGCGCCTTCTGATTTCACACTGACCCGGCTTATTTACGCACGGAATCCGGTGACTTCATGTAACGGAAGAAATCGCTATCCGGGCTGAGGACCATCACGTCCTGGTTGCTCTGGAAGCTCTTCTCATAAGCGCGCAGGCTACGGATAAAGGCATAGAAGCCCGGATCCTGACTGAATGCATCGGCAAACAGTTTTGCCGACTCGGCATCGCCTTCACCGCGCAGAATACGCCCTTGACGCTCGGCTTCCGCAAGGGTCTTGGTCACTTCATAGTCCGCGGTAGCGCGCAGTTTTTCCGCTTCTTCCTGACCTTGTGAACGATGGCGACGAGCAACCGCTTCACGCTCGGCGCGCATACGGTTGTAGATCGCTTCAGACACTTCAGCCGGCAGGTTGATCTGCTTGATACGTACGTCAACGACTTCAATACCCAGCGCCGCCATACTGTTCGGGTTGATCACCTGAACCTTACCGTTAGTTTCAGCTTCTACACGCTCTGCCGCTTTAGCGATAGCGTCATCGGCTGCCGGCGTCGAGACTTCATCTTCTGTACCAGCAGAACCGGAGTTCAGCGCATCACGCACCTCCAGGGTCAAACGACCGCGGGAATCAGTCACGATGTCTTTCACGTCCAGACGACCAATCTCAGAGCGCAGACGGTCAGAGAACTTACGCTTCAGCAGAACTTCGGCCTGGGAGACGTCGCCGCCGCCGGTCGCCAGATAGTAACGACTGAAGTCACTGATGCGCCACTTGATATAGGAGTCGACGATCAGATCTTTCTTCTCTTTGGTAACAAAGCGGTCAGCCTGGTTGTCCATGGTCTGGATACGCGCATCCAGCATTTTCACGGATTCAATAAACGGGATCTTGAAGTGCAGACCCGGCGCATACACCAGCGGCTTGTTCTCATCGTCGCGCAGAACTTTGCCGAAGCGCAGCGTAATGCCGCGCTCGCCTTCTTTCACCACGAAGACAGACATGTAGAGCACTACCAGCACGACGACAATGATCGCGATAACAGATTTACGCATCGTTATTCCCCCTGACGCTGGTAGTCGTTACGCTGCGCGTTGGCGCGGCGTTGGTCCATAATGGTACCCCCGGTTGAACTCGAGGTTGATGAGGTGCTGGCGCTGCTTGAGCTGGACGCAGGCGGCAGGCGCAGCAGATCGCTTGCGCCACTGCTATCGCTCTTTGCCGGCGCGCCGGTGGCGCCTTTCAGCATCTGATCCAATGGCAGAACCATCAGGTTGCCGCCCTTGCTGTCATTAACCAGCACTTTGCGGGTATGGCTCAGCACTTTTTCCATGGTTTCGATATACAGACGCTCGCGGGTAATTTCCGGCGCGGCTTTATATTCCGGCAGGATCTTCGCAAAGCGAGCGACTTCACCCTGCGCTTCCAGTACGGTCTGGGTTTTATACGCACGCGCCTCTTCGAGGATACGCTGCGCCTGACCGTTAGCACGCGGCTGAACTTCGTTGGTATAGGCTTCCGCTTCGCGGATGTACTGCTGCTCGTTCTCACGCGCGGCAATGGCATCATCAAACGCGGCCTTCACCTCTTCCGGCGGACGCGCCGTCTGGAAGTTGACGTCCAGCAGGGTGATACCCATGTTGTACGGACGAATGGTCTCTTCCAACTCGCGCTGGGTATCGCTACGGATAACGGTACGACCTTCGGTCAGGATACGGTCCATGGTGTACTTACCAATGACGCCGCGCAGGGCGCTGTCGGTGGCCTGACGCAAACTATCGTCGGCGCTGGTCACGCTAAACAGGTAGCGCTCCGGATCGGTCACCCGGTACTGTACGTTCATCTCAACGCGCACGACGTTCTCATCGGAAGTCAGCATCACACCGGATGCGGCCAGTTCACGAACCGACTCGACGTTCACCGCTTGCACATTATCGACAAAGGTTGGCTTCCAGTTCAGACCTGGCTCAACCAGATGACTGAACTTGCCAAAGCGTGTCACCACACCACGTTCCGCTTCCTTGATGGTATAGAAACCGCTGGCTGCCCAGATAATCACCGCCGCTGCAGCAACGATGCCGACAATGCGCCCACCCATTGGACCGCGCGGGCCCTGAGTCACATTACCGCCACCCTGGCCGCCTTTACCGCCGCCGAGACCGCCAAGTTTTTTGCTTAACTTGCGGAAGATATCATCCAGATCGGGCGGCCCCTGATCGCGACCGCCTTTGTTGCCATTTCCCTCAGAGTTGCCGCCATTTTTGCTGCTTCCCCACGGGTCGCGGTCCTGTCCGTTATTACCGGGCTGATTCCACGCCATGTATATGCTCCATATTTGTTTTTGATATCCCCACAGGGGTTAATATCTTCAGGCCAGGTCAAACCACGTAGTCGACCAACGCAGGCTCTTGTTTGCAGAGGCGACGCCAGTCCACGATGGGCATGCGCACTTGCAGGCTTACGCTGCCGTCATCCTCCATCCACTCTTTTTCTATCGCCTGAAGCTGATAGAAACGGCTTCTCAGGCGACCTTCCTGCGGCGGTAAGCGCAGCGTATGCTGCGCCACTTCGCCGGAAAGACGCTCTGTTAACGCCTGAAAAAGCAGTGGTACGCCAATCCCGGTCTGGGCGGAGAGCCAGACCCGAATCGGTTTATTCTCTTCATCCCGATCGATGCGCGGTTCAAAATCGTCAAGCACATCGATTTTGTTCATCACCAGCAATGACGGAATTTCATCGGCCTCGATTTCAGCAAGGACCGTATTTACTGCATCAATATTTTCCTGCACGCGGACATCCGCGGCATCAATGACGTGCAGCAGCAGCGTCGCCTGACGCGTCTCCTGCAGCGTCGCTTTAAACGCCGCCACCAGGTCGTGCGGCAGATGACGAATAAAGCCTACGGTGTCTGCCAGTACCGTTTCGCCGACGTCGGTGACGTTAATACGGCGCAGCGTCGGGTCCAGGGTGGCGAACAGTTGGTCCGCGGCATAGACTTCCGCTTCGGTTATCTGGTTGAACAGCGTTGATTTTCCGGCGTTGGTATATCCCACCAGCGAGACGGTAGGGATATCGGCCTTGGCGCGTGACCGCCGACCTTGCTCGCGCTGTTTTTCTACTTTTTCCAGTCGCGACAGGATCTGCATAATACGGTTACGCAGCAATCGACGGTCGGTTTCGAGCTGGGTTTCACCCGGTCCGCGCAAACCAATCCCGCCCTTCTGCCTTTCAAGGTGGGTCCAGCCGCGTACCAGACGCGTGGCCAGATGGCGCAGCTGCGCCAGCTCAACCTGCAGTTTCCCTTCGTGGGTACGCGCTCGCTGGGCAAAAATATCTAAAATCAGACCGGTGCGATCGATAACCCGGCATTCGCATAGCTGCTCCAGGTTACGTTCCTGGGCCGGACTCAAGGCATGATCGAACAGCACGACCGAGGCGCCGGTCGCTTTTACGGCTTCCGCAATTTCAACAGCCTTACCTTCACCTACAAAATACTTCGGGTGCGGTGCTTTACGGCTACCGGTAATCACCTGCATTGCTTCGACACCGGCGGAAGAGACCAGGGATTCAAACTCCTGGAGATCCTCCATATCTTTGTCTTGCGAAAAATAGATGTGTACCAGTACCGCCTGCTCACCGGCATCATAACGGTCAAACAAGCGTAAACCCCTTATAAAATACCAGCGGGGAACGCAGAAAACCTGGCTCCCCGACGTGGAAAAACAGCATTAGCCTTATTCGGCGTCGTCGCTGTCTTGCTGCGGCGCAGAAGAACCTTGCGCGCTACCACCGTGGTGATAGTTGCTTGCACCGCCGCCAGCATTATTGCTGTGGTGAGACACCGGACGGGACGGGACAACAGTAGAAATTGCGTGCTTATAGACCATCTGACTGACCGTGTTCTTCAACAGGATCACGAACTGATCGAAAGACTCAATTTGCCCTTGCAGCTTAATACCATTCACCAAATAAATAGAAACCGGAACACGTTCCCGACGCAAAGCGTTCAGGAACGGATCTTGTAAAGATTGCCCCTTAGCCATTCTCTCTTTTCCTTATATGTATGCTTGTTTTGTACTCAGAACCTTACGATTCTTAAAAAAAATTACGCACGATACCGTTCAATTGTACACGTTCAGTTCTGGCTAGCACCAACAACCTGTAATACTTTGTTGAGCGCTTGTTCAGGTTGCTCACTGTCTAACCAGTGAACATCTTCCCAACCGCGCAGCCAGGTGACCTGACGTTTAGCTAACTGTCTCGTCGCGCAAACACCTCGATAAACCATTTCATCATACGGGACCTCGCCTTCAAGGTATGACCACATCTGGCGGTATCCGACACAACGAATGGAAGGCATATCCGTATGCAAATCTCCACGGGCAAATAGCGCCCGCACTTCTGCTTCAAAACCTGAAGCCAACATCTGATGAAAACGCTGCTCAATGCGTTGATGTAGCAGTTCACGGCTCGCCGGGGCGATGGCGAACTGATGCACCTGATACGGCAGAGCCTCTCCTGACGTTTGCGTCAGTTCAGTTAAAGTTTTACCCGAAATGAAAAAAACTTCCAGTGCTCGGGAAAGTCTTTGCGGATCATTTGGATGAATACGCGCGGCGGCCACGGGATCGATCTCCTGTAACTGCCGGTGCAATGCGTGCCACCCCTGCTCTGCCGCTTGTTGCTCAATTCTGGCCCTGACTGCGGGATCCGCCGAAGGCAGCGGCGATAACCCTTCCAACAACGCTTTGAAGTACAACATCGTCCCGCCGACCAACAGCGGGATGCGCCCCGCGGCGACGATATCCGCCATTTCCGCTAACGCATCGCGACGAAAATCCGCCGCCGAATACGACTCTGCCGGATCAAGAATATCCAGCAACCGATGCGGCGCAGCGCTAAGCTCCGCGGCATCGGGTTTGGCCGTGCCGATATCCATTCCTCGATAGATGAGGGCGGAATCGACGCTAATCAACTCTACGGGCAAAACTTTACGCAAGGCGATAGCTAATGCGGTTTTACCGGAGGCCGTCGGCCCCATTAAAAAAATTGCCTTAGGCAGGCTCGCCTCAGTTACATCACTCATCTTTCAGGGCTGTCATTGCCGAATGTAAATCAACAGGTTGTAACAGACCACCCGGCGGCGCTTTAATCAGCTGCGGACATAAACGCTCAACGTCCGCCAGAACCGAAATCGCCTGCGCCATGCTCCACTGCGCGTGCTCGCTCGCCAGATTACGCGCTATCCATTGGGCGATGTCGCCGACGTCGAATGCCGTTAGCTGCGCCAGGTAGCCTATCAGTTCAGGAATCAAGATTTGTAAATTTTGTTGTCTTAAGGGTAAAGGCACCGCGCGGACCGTCACGTGCTGGGAATCTGCTTGTAAATCGATACCCAATTCCGCCAGCGCCGGCTGCGCCTTTTCCAACGCTTTGCGTTCTGCTTCACTCACTTTAAGACGCAGCGGGATAAGCAGCGGCTGCGCGCAAACCGCTTCCGCGCCCGGCGTAAGTTGCGCCTGACGTAGCCAGCGTTCCGCCACCGGCAGCGCCAGCAACGCCAATGCGCCGCCGCGCTCAAGCAGCGCGCAATCGCCGCCGATAATAGTTAGCACCCGGCCAAAGCTTTGGCTGTGGGCTGCCAGACTTTCCGCAGGCGTCGGCGCAGGTTGTTTTTTTTCCGCCGCCGGGGTTTGCAGCAGTTGACGATAAAGCGCTCCCTGCTGTTTCTGATAGCCAGGCTGGGCGTGCGGCCAGCTGGCGCCGCCTGAGCTATAGCCGCCGCCGGCGGCGGCAGGTTCCCGCGGCGCGCGAGTATCATAACCAGGCGCCGCCGGTTCCCGGGCAGGCGATGGGCGAGCGAAATGGTTCGCGCCCGCCGCTACGCGGTTCTCCGGCACCTGCCGCGGCGCGGGCGCTTCGTCTTCTTCCGCCAGCGGCGCATCAAGCTGCTGCTGAAGCACGCTCAGTACGCCCTGATAGATAAAGTCATGAACCAGCCGTGATTGATGGAAACGCACTTCGTGCTTCGCCGGATGCACATTGACATCAACCTGATGCGGGTCAATCTCCAGATACAGCACAAACGCCGGCTGCTGGTCAGCGCCCAGTTTATCTTCACAGGCCTGGCGAATAGCATGGTTGATCAGCCGGTCGCGCATCATACGCCCGTTAACGTAACAGTACTGGATTTCCGCTAACGCCGGATTAGTATGCAACGGGTCGGCAACCCAGCCGCGCAGCGTCAGATCGCCATGCTGCCACTCAATTGCCAACGCGTGCTCCAGAAACGCCGCGCCGCAAATCGAGCCGAGGCGGCGCTCGCGCGGGCCGCCTTCCGCCACGGCACGATACTGGCGCATCATTTTGCCGTTATGGCTGAGATTAATCGTCACATCAAAACGCGCCAGCGCGATGCGGCGGACGATTTCATCAATATGATTAAACTCGGTTTTTTCGGTGCGCATGAACTTACGCCGCGCGGGGGTGTTGTAAAACAGATCCAGCACTTCCAGCGTGGTGCCAATCGGATGCGCCGCCGGTTTCACCGTTACCGCCTGGTCTCGACCTTCAGCATAGGCCTGCCAGGCTTCCTGCTGCTCCGCGGTACGCGATGTCAGCGTCAGGCGAGCGACGGAACTGATACTGGCCAGCGCTTCGCCGCGAAAACCAAGACTGATGATCGCCTCAAGGTCATCCAGCGAGGCGATTTTACTGGTGGCGTGACGAGCCAGCGCCAGCGCCAGTTCGTCTTTTTTAATCCCGCAGCCGTTATCGCGAATACGGATAAGCTTCGCGCCGCCGCGTTCAATATCAATGTCGATACGGGTCGCGCCAGCATCAAGGCTGTTTTCGACCAGCTCTTTCACTACCGACGCCGGACGTTCCACCACCTCGCCAGCGGCAATCTGGTTGGCGAGTTGCGGCGGCAGGACCTGAATCGGCATGACCTTCTCCTTAGTTAATCAACGACCCGCCAGGCGAACTGGCGCTGGCGGTTTGCGCAGCCGTGCCGCGCGGCGCTGATTGCAGCGGGTGCTGCATATAATAGTTACGCAGCCCTTTATAAATCGCCTCTGCAATCTGCTGTTGGTAATCATCGCTACCCAGCAGGCGCTCTTCGCCGTTATTACTGATAAAGCCGGTTTCGACAAGGATCGACGGAATATCCGGCGAGCGCAGAACGCCAAGGCTGGCGTGCTCCGGACGGCGTTTATGCAGATTGCCGATCCGCTGCAGCTGGCTCAGTACATCGGTTGCCACATCATAACCGACGCGCTGGGAATGGCCGAACTGTAAATCCAGTACCGCCTGGCTCAGATAAGGATCCGACTGGCTATTCGCCAGCACGTCGCCCGCGCCGCCCAGGAGTTCCGATTGTTTCTCATGCTGTTCAAGCCAACCGGCCATTTCGCTGTTAGCGCGGCGGTTAGAGAGCACCCATACCGATGCGCCGGTCGCGTCGCGATTCGGAGCCGCATCGGCATGGATAGAGACCAGGAAATTAGCGTTTTGTTTCCGCGCCACGTCCGAACGCCCCATGACCGAGATGAAGTAGTCGCCATTACGGGTCAACACCGGTTTAAACTGCGGATCGTCGTTAAGCAACGCTCGCAGTTTATGGGCGATAGCAATCGTGACGTTTTTCTCTTTGGTGCCGCCAGGCCCGATAGCGCCAGGATCCTGGCCGCCGTGCCCGGCATCAATAGCGATAATAATCTTATCGTCAGAAGAGACGGTACGCGCCGCCGGACGGGTAATAGTCTGGTTGTTGGTCATCGCCGGCTGACTGTTGGTCACCACCGTGGTTCTGTCGCTGCCTGAGCTTTTAAACGGATTGCGCGGCGGCTCGCTCGGACGCGGCGACACTACTGGCGCTTCGACCCGCTTCGCTACCACTGGCGGCGGCGGAGGTGGCGGCGGCACATCGGCATTAATGGTAAAGACGACGGTATAGTTGGCGCCGTTTTGCTGCTTCACCGCCCGCGTTTTACCATCTTCCGTCAGATCGACCAACAGACGCAGAGATTGCGTATCCTGAGGCGAGCCGGAGCGAATGCTTTTGACCAGATTATTACCGCTAAACTGCAGCGGCAGCCCCTGAAGCACCCCGGTTTGTTTGATATCCAACGCCACCACGCGCTTACCTTGCGGGGTGAAGGAATATTCGGGATCGCCGACAAAACTTAGCGTTATGCGGGCCTGCCGATCGCCGTTTGAGACCTGGATATCGGATAAACTTGCCGCGGATGCCTGAGTGCCGAACAGCATCAGAGCGGCGGCCAGCCAACTGGTTATACGATACTTCATCCCGTCATCCTATAGGCTAAATGGCTAAACGCGCCAATAAAGACTCACCCAATGAAGAGACCGCCGTTACGCGCGCCTCACGCCCTTGCGCCTGGTAATCCAGGTGAATTTCGACATCCGGGTCAGGCAGTACACCCGCGCCTTGTTGTGGCCATTCCACCAGGCAGATGGCATCGTTAGCGAAGTAATCGCGGATCCCCATAAATTCGAGCTCCTCAGGATCCGCCAGGCGGTACAGGTCGAAGTGATACACCATCAGATTTTCGAGGGTGTAAGGCTCTACCAGCGTATACGTTGGGCTTTTGACATTGCCGCGGTGGCCAAGGGCCTGTAGAAAACCGCGGCTGAAGGTGGTTTTACCCGCGCCTAAATCGCCATACAGATAGATAACCGTCGCGCCGCTACAGGCCTGCGCTACGCGGTTGCCAAGGTCTAATGTCGCCTGCTCGTCGGGTAAAGGAATCACACGGTTAATCATGGTCTAGGTCAATCACATCCGGGTTAACAACACGCCTTAGCGTGCAAAAAAGATCGGTCGCCAGCATCCCGCGGGCACCATCTCTGGCGGCCAGCCGGTCTGCGGCTTCGCCGTGCGCCACGCAGCCTGCGCAAGCGGCATCATACTGGGTCAGCCCCTGTCCCAACAGCGCGGCGATAATGCCGGTGAGCACATCGCCCATCCCGCCGCTGGCCATTCCGGGATTACCGGCATCAATGATACCGATTTCGCCCGCGTCATTCGCCACTACGGTTCCTGCGCCTTTTAGCACCACCACGCCGCCATACCGTTTTACCAGACGCTGTACAGAATGTAAGCGATCGCTTTCAACTTCTGCCACGCTGATATTCAATAAACGGGCGGCTTCGCCAGGATGCGGGGTTAACACGCGATTGTGACGTTTATCGGGATTGATTGCCAGCAGGTTCAACGCGTCGGCATCCCAGACCATCGGTTTGCGAAAATTCTCTACCTGTCGCAGCGCCGCTTTACCCCACTCGCTTAGCCCAAGACCGGGACCAATCGCTACGACATCCGCCCACTCCAGGCTTTCGCTAAGAGAGTCACCGTTCAGCTCATGGACCATCAATTCCGGCCTGGCAGTCACAATGCCCGCGATATTTTCCGCCCTGGTCAGCACGCGTACTAAACCCGCGCCGGCACGTAGAGCGGCCTCGCCCGCCATACGAATGGCGCCAGCAGTGCCGCGATCGCCGCCAATAATCACCAGCCGACCATGCGAACCTTTATGCGACGTCGGACGACGCGGCGGCAGCCAGCCTGCCAGCTGCGCCGCGGAAAAACGGCGAATAGCGGTGTTTTGCCCGGCAAGCCAGCGCTCTAGGCCGAGCGCATGATGATGTAAGCGCCCGACAACGTCGCGGGCATTACCGGTCAGCAGACCGGGTTTTAGCGCGATAAACGTCAGGGTATGGGCGGCGTGGATCGCCGCGCCAGGCGTCGCGCCGGTTTGCGCGTTCAGCCCGGAGGGAATATCAAGCGCAATAACCGGCGCGGGGTAGGCGTTCGCCAGTTCAATCAGCCCGGCGACATTAGCGCGCGGCGCGCTATGCAGGCCGGTGCCGAGCAGCCCGTCAATAATCAATGAGATATCATCAGGCCAGGCGCTATCGGCGGCGTGGATGACGCCGCCGGCATTGAGCCACTCTTCCCGTGCGGCCTGCGCCTCTTCCGGCAGCGGCTTATCGCTTTCCAACGCCAGTAGCGTTACCACGATGCCCTGCGCCTGCGCCAGCCGCGCGACCACGTAGCCGTCGCCGCCGTTATTGCCGTGGCCGCAGAGGATTAACCAGCGCTGGCTGGCGGGATAAAGGCTGCGGGCCAGCTGGAACGCCGCCTCGCCGGCGCGGCGCATCAGTTCAAAAAGCGTCAGCCCGAGACTATCCGCCGCCTCTCTTTCCGCCTGGCGCAGCGTCTCCGCTGACCATACGATGTGTGGTATACTGTCAGGGTTTTTCGTCATTGTATGGTCCATCATGTCACAGCCCCTCGATCTCAATCAGTTAGCGCAACAAATCAAACAATGGGGCACCGAGCTTGGCTTCCAGCAGGTTGGTATTACCGATACCGATCTCAGCGCCAGCGAACCTAAGTTACAGGCATGGCTGGATAAACAATACCATGGCGAAATGGAATGGATGGCTCGCCACGGCATGATGCGCGCCCGGCCGCATGAACTGCTACCCGGTACGCTACGCGTGATTAGCGTGCGTATGAACTATCTGCCCGCCAATGCTGCTTTCGCCAGCACCCTGAAAGATCCCGCGCTGGGTTACGTTAGCCGTTATGCCCTGGGGCGTGATTATCATAAGCTGCTACGTAACCGCCTGAAAAAACTTGGCGAGATGATTCAGGAACAGTGTGCTTCGCTCAATTTTAGACCGTTTGTCGATTCCGCGCCTATCCTGGAGCGGCCCATCGCTGAAAAAGCGGGTCTTGGCTGGACAGGTAAGCACTCACTTATCTTAAGCCGCGACGCCGGATCGTTTTTCTTCCTCGGCGAATTGCTCATCGATCTTCCGCTGCCGGTAGACCAGCCGGTTGCCGAAGAGTGCGGGCGCTGTGTCGCCTGTATGACTATCTGCCCGACCGGCGCCATCGTCGAGCCCTATACCGTCGACGCGCGGCGCTGCATCTCTTATCTGACCATCGAGCTGGAAGGCGCCATCCCGGAAGAATTTCGTCCGCTGATCGGCAACCGTATTTACGGCTGCGATGATTGCCAGTTGATTTGTCCGTGGAACCGTTTTTCGCAGCTTACCGATGAAGAGGACTTCAGCCCGCGTAAAGCGCTACATGCGCCGCAGCTGATTGAGCTGTTCGCCTGGAGCGAAGCCTGGTTCCTGAAAGTCACCGAGGGGTCGGCGATACGTCGTATCGGCCACTTACGCTGGCTACGCAATATCGCCGTCGCGATCGGTAATGCCCCGTGGAATGAAGCCAATCTGGCGGCGCTGGAAAGTCGCCGAGGTGAGCACCCACTTCTCGATGAACACATTGAATGGGCGGTTGCGCAGCAGATCGAAAAGCGAAATGCCAACGTTGTCGAAGTGCAGTTGCCGCAGAAACTACGCCTGGTCCGGGTGGTCGAGAAAGGATTGCCGCGCGACGCCTGATTCATTCACAGGCTGTGAATAAAAACAAAAACACATTGCGTTTCAACGGGCAGACGTACGTCAAGTGATCGAATTAACAGTTTGAAATGAAATTTAAATGTTAAATTTCAATCAGATACGAAAATACTATTTACAAAGTGAAGCATTTGTCGCGCAGTCAGCCAAACGACAGCCTGTGGATAACTCTGTTTACAGTATTTTGGGATAGGCAATGAAAATCATCCCCGGCGCGATTTAGCACTGTGGATAAATTGGATAAAGGAAGAAATTTGGAGCGGGAAACGAGACTCGAACTCGCGACCCCGACCTTGGCAAGGTCGTGCTCTACCAACTGAGCTATTCCCGCTTACATCGGTTTCCAATTTACCTGCTGGTAACCTGAAAACTATGCTTTGGTATGGTGTGTCTTTCAAATTTTGGAGCGGGAAACGAGACTCGAACTCGCGACCCCGACCTTGGCAAGGTCGTGCTCTACCAACTGAGCTATTCCCGCTTACATCGGCTTTCAATCTACCTGCCGGTAGCCTGAAAACTATGTTTTGGTATGGTGCTGCTTTCAAATTTTGGAGCGGGAAACGAGACTCGAACTCGCGACCCCGACCTTGGCAAGGTCGTGCTCTACCAACTGAGCTATTCCCGCGTTACTGCTTTTTTGCCATATTTCGATGGCGTCGTAATTTGCATTTCTGCGTCGTTACGGGAGGCGCATTATACGAGAATTCGATTCACCTGCAACCCCCTGGCGAGCACTTTTTTTCGTTTTTTGTTTGAATGGACATTTTCTCGCCACACAGCCCACTGAATTGTATAAATAACCGCCATAATTAGCAAAATATCTTTTTCCCCCCGCGCGAATGGCGCAAAATCGCCCGCACGACACCGCGGTGGCTATCCGCGAAAAGGTCCACCATGACGACTATCAGGGATTCAGAATGAAAAAAGCGCTTTCCGTCCTGCTGCTGACCACATCGATTATCGGAACGGCTTCCGCTGAGACGCTCCATTTTGGCACCACAACCGCCAATCCGCCGTTTGAGACCGTCAAAGGCAAAGGTCAACCTACGGGTTTTGACATTGATTTGGCCAATGCGCTGTGTAAACAGATGCAGGCGGAATGCAAATTCACGCCGCAGCGCTTTGATACCCTCATCCCGGCGCTACGCTTTAAAAAGTTCGACGCTATTATTGCCGGCGTTGAAGTATTGCCGATGCGTGAAAAGCAGGTTGCCTTCAGCCAACCTTATCGCCAAGAGCTCTCCGGAGTGGTAGTCACGGCAAAAGACGCCGCCCACGGGTTTGCCGACCTGCAGGGTAAAAAGCTCGCCGTCGTCAAAGGTAGCGTCCACCAGCGTTATCTACGCGATAAACAAAAAGGCATTCAAGCCGTCGCCTTTGGCAGCGATAGCGACGCGCTGGCGGCGTTGAAAAGCGGCGAAGTCGACGGCGCGATCGGCGATTTAGCGACGATGGACCAGTGGCTGGCGGATAATCCTGATTACGCCGAGATGAAAGAGCGCGCCACCGACCCGGCCTACTACGGCAAACAATATGCGATCGCGGTACGCAAAGACGACCCGGAATTGCTTAAGCAGATTAACGACGCGCTGGAGGCAGTGAAGGCGTCGCCGGAGTTCCAGCAGATGGAACAGAAATGGTTTAAGTAAGGCAGCAAAAAGAACGGGGCCATGTCGGCCCCGTTTACGCTTCAGAGCTTAATAAAATGCTCGCGATAGTAAGCCAGTTCGGCGACGGATTCGCGGATATCGTCCATCGCCTGGTGAGTGCCCTGCTTTTTAAAGCCATCGAGGATTTCCGGCTTCCAGCGGCGCGCCAGCTCTTTCAGGGTGCTGACGTCGAGATAGCGATAATGGAAGTAAGCTTCCAGTTCCGGCATATATTTGAACAGGAAGCGGCGGTCCTGACCGATGCTGTTGCCGCAAATTGGCGATTTTCCCGCCGGCACCCACTGCTTGAGAAACTCAATAGTGGCCAGTTCCGCTTCGCGGTCGCCCACGGTACTGGCCTTCACGCGATCGACCAGGCCGCTGCCGGTATGAGTGCGCACGTTCCATTCGTCCATTAGCGCCAGCTGAGCATCAGACTGGTGCACGGCAATGGTCGGGCCTTCTGCCAGAATATTAAGATTCGCGTCGGTGACCAGGGTGGCGATTTCGATAATGCGATCGCGCTCGGGATCCAGCCCCGTCATCTCAAGATCGATCCAAATCAGGTTGTTTTCATCTGCACTCATGCTATTTTCCACCCTTCTTGCGTGACTATATTCATCTAAAATAGCGTGTATCATAGAGGTTTTGCCCCATCAGGGCGACCAGGAGCCAGTTCGATTGAGTAAAAATAAGCTCTCCAAAGGCCAGCAGCGCCGCGTCAAGGCCAACCACCAGCGCCGCCTGAAAACGACTTCGGAGAAGGCCGACTACGATGACAACCTGTTTGGCGAGCCTTCTGAAGGTATCGTCATCAGCCGTTTTGGTATGCATGCCGATGTCGAATCCGCGGATGGCACGACCCACCGCTGCAACATTCGCCGGACCATTCGTTCTCTGGTAACCGGCGACCGCGTGGTCTGGCGGCCAGGTAAAGACGCCGCCGACGGGGTCAACGTCAAAGGTATCGTCGAAGCGGTACATGAACGCGCCTCGGTGCTAACGCGCCCGGACTTTTACGACGGCGTGAAGCCTATCGCGGCAAATATCGACCAAATCGTCGTGGTTTCGGCCATTTTACCCGAACTATCGCTCAATATTATCGATCGCTATCTGGTGGCCTGCGAAGCGCAGAATATCGAACCGCTGCTGGTACTGAATAAGATAGACCTGCTGGACGATGACGGCATGGCCTTCGTTAACGAGCAGATGGATATCTATCGCCAGATCGGTTATCCGGTATTGATGGTGTCCAGCCATACTCAGGACGGCCTGAAGCCGCTTGAAGAGGCGCTGACCGGGCGCATCAGCATCTTTGCCGGCCAGTCCGGGGTGGGTAAATCCAGCCTGCTGAACACGCTGCTGGGACTGCGGGATGAGCAAATCCTGACGAACGAAGTCTCCGATGTGTCAGGGCTCGGCCAGCACACCACCACCGCCGCGCGTCTTTATCACTTCCCGCACGGCGGCGATGTGATCGACTCCCCGGGCGTGCGCGAGTTCGGGCTGTGGCATCTTGATGCGGAACAAATCACCAACGGCTTTGTCGAATTCCATGATTATTTAGGCCATTGCAAGTATCGCGACTGCAAGCACGACACCGACCCAGGTTGCGCCATTCGCGAAGCGGTAGAAAAAGGCGCTATCGCCGAAAGCCGTTTCGCCAACTATCACCGCATCCTGGAAAGTATGGAACAGGTGCAGGTAAAAACGCGTAAAAGCTTTTCATCAACCGACGACTGACATTTAAGCTGTCGTCGCTATACGTACTCGCTTTGCCAGCAAGACGGCGCGGATACAATTCGCTGAAGTTTACGTATAGAATCGTCCCCCTTTTCAGTACCCCGCGCCAAAGCGGGGTCAGGAACGACAATTAACGGCCTGGAGGCTACCTTGTTAAACTCGTTTAAACTCTCACTGCAATACATTCTGCCTAAACTGTGGCTCACCCGCCTCGCAGGCTGGGGGGCAAGTAAACGAGCAGGCTGGCTGACTAAACTGGTTATCGATCTGTTCGTCAAATACTACAAGGTCGATATGAAAGAGGCGCAGAAGCCGGATACCGCCGCTTACCGCACCTTCAACGACTTCTTCGTCCGCCCGCTGCGTGATGACGTTCGCCCGCTCAACACCGATCCCAACGTACTGGTGATGCCGGCTGACGGCGTTATCAGCCAGCTTGGCGCTATCGAAGATGACAAAATTCTGCAGGCCAAAGGCCACAATTACACCCTGGAGGCCCTGCTGGCAGGTAACTACCAGATGGCCGACCTGTTCCGTAACGGTAGCTTCGCCACCACCTACCTGTCACCGCGCGATTATCACCGCGTGCATATGCCGTGCAACGGCATCCTGCGCGAGATGATCTACGTTCCGGGCGATCTGTTCTCGGTCAACCACCTGACGGCGCAAAACGTACCGAACCTGTTTGCCCGCAACGAGCGCGTCATCTGCCTGTTCGATACTGAATTCGGTCCAATGGCGCAGATTCTGGTGGGCGCAACGATTGTTGGCAGCATCGAGACCGTCTGGTCCGGCACCGTGACGCCGCCGCGCGAAGGCATTATCAAGCGCTGGACCTGGCCTGCGGGCGAAAGCGAAGGCTCCGTTGCGCTGTTGAAGGGTCAGGAGATGGGGCGCTTTAAGCTGGGCTCAACGGTAATTAACCTGTTTGCGCCAGGCCAGGTGAAGCTGGTTGAACAGCTGCAAAGCCTGTCAGTCACCAAAATCGGCGAACCGCTGGCGGCGGCCGTAGAAGCGGACATATCCGCGGAACCTGCGCCGTTGCCGGAAGAAGAGATCCGCGCCGAACATCGCGCCAGCCCGCTGGTTGACGACAAACAAGACGAAGGTTAATTCCTGACGACAAAGGGTTACGCCGTGCGCCTGATATACACTTTTCTGTTGGCCTTGAGCCTCAGCTTCGGGGCGTACGCAGCGACGGCCCCGGACGTCAAACAAATCACCCAGGAACTGGAACAGGCGAAGGCGGCGAAACCCGCCCAGCCTGAAACCGTTGAGGTCCTGCAAGCCGCGTTGAATGCGCTGGAAGAGCGCAATGCCTCCGTTGAGCGTGCTCGCCAGTACCAGGATGTTATCGATAATTTCCCCAAACTGTTTCAAACTCTCCGCACCCAGTTAGCGAATGTCAGCGAAACGCCTCACCAGGTACCTACCGCCCTCACCGCCGACGCGCTGAATCAGGAGATCCTGCAGGTCAGCAGCCAGCTTCTGGAAGCCAGCCGCCAGGCGCAGCAGGAGCAGGATCGGGCGCGGGAAATTGCCGACTCTCTCAACCAATTGCCTCAACAGCAAACCGACGCCCGCCGCAAGCTTAACGAAATTGAACGCCGCATCGGCGCGCAGCCCGGCAATACGCCGCTGGCGCAGGCGCAAAATCTCGGCCTGCAGGCGGAATCCGCGCGTCTGAAAGCGCTGGTCGACGAGCTGGATCTGGCCCAACTCTCCGCTAACAACCGCCAGGAGCTGTCGCGCATCCGCTCTGAGCTGGCGCAGAAACAGAGCGAACAACTCGATGCCTACCTGCAGGCGCTGCGCAATCAGCAGAACAGCCAGCGCCAACGCGAAGCGGAAAAGGCGCTGGAGAGTACCGAGCTGTTGGCGGAAAACAGCGAAAACCTGCCGCCGGGGATCATCGACCAGTTCAAAATTAACCGCGAGCTATCGCAGGCGCTCAACCAGCAGGTCCAGCGCCTTGATCTGGTTGCCTCGCAGCAGCGGCAGGCAACCAATCAAACGCTCCAGGTGCGCCAGGCGCTGAACACCCTACGCGAACAGTCGCAGTGGCTGGGATCATCGAATCTACTCGGCGAAGCGCTTCGCGCCCAGGTCGCCCGTCTGCCGGAGCGCCCGCGCCCCCAGCAACTGGATACTGAAACGGCCCAGTTGCGCGTGCAGCGCTTGCATTACGAAGACCTGCTCAGCAAGCAGGCGCAATTACGTCTGATTCGCCAGGCCGACGGCGAACCGCTCACCGCGGAACAAAACCGCATCCTGCAGGCGCAGCTGCGTACCCAGAGCGAGCTGCTTAACTCGCTGCTGCGCGGCGGCGATACCCTGCTGCTCGAACTGACGAAACTGAAAGTCGCCAACGGCCAGTTAGAAGACGCGCTGAAAGAGATTAACGAAGCAACCCACCGCTATCTGTTCTGGACCTCGGACGTCAGCCCGATTGGCTTCTCCTGGCCGCTGGAAGTGGTGCAGGATCTGCGTCGTCTGATCTCGCTTGATACCATCAACCAGCTCGGCAAGGCCAGCGTCATGATGCTGACCAGCAAAGAGACGCTGTTCCCGCTGTTTGGCGCGCTGGTACTGGTGGGCTTCAGTATCTATTCGCGCCGCCACTTTACCCGCTTCCTTGAGCGCTCCAGCGCGCGGATCGGTAAGGTGACTCAGGATCACTTCTGGCTGACGCTGCGCACCGTGTTCTGGTCAATTCTGGTGGCATCTCCGCTGCCGGTATTGTGGATGACGCTCGGCTATGGATTGCAGGCGGCCTGGCCCTTCCCGCTGGCGGTCGCCATTGGCGACGGCGTGACCGCCACCGTGCCGCTACTATGGGTGGTGATGATTTGCGCCACCTTCGCCCGGCCGAATGGATTGTTCATCGCCCACTTCGGCTGGCCGCGCAACCGCGTCGCCAAAGCCATGCGTTACTACCTGATGAGCATCGGGTTGATCGTACCGCTGATTATGGCGCTGATCATGTTCGATAATCTCAACGACCGTGAATTCTCGGCCTCTCTGGGCCGCCTGTGCTTCATGCTGATATGCGGCGCGCTGGCGCTGGTTACCTTGAGCCTGAAGCACGCCGGGATCCCGCTGTATCTTGATAAAGCGGGCGACGGCGAGAACATGGTGAACCGTCTGCTGTGGAACCTGCTGCTCGGCGCGCCGCTGATCGCGATGCTGGCGGCGGCAGTGGGCTATCTTGCCACCTCGCAGGCGCTACTGGCGCGACTGGAAACCTCGGTCGCCATCTGGTTCCTGCTATTGGTGGTCTACCATATCATCCGCCGTTGGATGCTGATTCAGCGTCGGCGTCTGGCCTTCGATCGCGCCAAACACCGCCGGGCGGAAATCCTCGCCCAGCGCGCCCGCGGCGAAGAAGATACCGCCCACTCCACCAGCACCGAAGGCTCGGTCGAAGCGGAAGTCAGCGAAGTCGACCTCGACGCCATCAGTACCCAGTCCCTGCGCCTGGTCCGTTCGCTGCTGATGCTGATAGCCCTGCTGTCGGTGATTATCCTGTGGTCGGAAATTCACTCGGCATTCGGCTTCCTCGAAAATATCTCGCTTTGGGACGTGACCTCCACGGTACAGGGGGTTGAAAGTCTTGAGCCCATTACCCTCGGCGCGGTATTGATCGCCATTCTGGTGCTGATTATCACCACCCAGCTGGTGCGCAATCTCCCGGCGCTGCTGGAACTGGCGATTCTGCAACATCTGGATTTGACGCCGGGTACCGGCTACGCCATCACCACCATCACCAAATATCTGTTGATGCTGATCGGCGGACTGGTTGGCTTCTCGATGATTGGTATTGAGTGGTCGAAACTGCAGTGGCTGGTGGCGGCGCTCAGCGTCGGTCTTGGTTTTGGTCTACAGGAAATTTTCGCCAACTTTATCTCCGGCCTGATCATCCTGTTTGAGAAACCAATCCGTATCGGCGATACGGTCACTATCCGTAGCCTGACCGGTAGCGTGACGAAAATAAATACCCGCGCCACCACCATCAGCGACTGGGACCGTAAAGAAATCATCGTGCCGAACAAAGCGTTCATCACCGAACAGTTCATCAACTGGTCGCTGTCGGATTCGGTCACCCGTGTGGTGTTGACTATCCCGGCGCCCGCGGAGGCCAATACGGAAGAGGTTACACAGATTCTGTTGACCGCCGCTCATCGCTGCTCGCTGGTGATTGATACCCCGGCGCCGGAAGCGTTTCTCGTTGACCTGCAGCAGGGGATTCAGATTTTCGAGCTGCGTATTTACGCCGCCGAGATGGGCCACCGTATGCCGCTGCGTCATGAGCTGCATCAGCTGATTCTGGCAGGTTACCGCGCGCACGGCATCGACATGCCGTTCCCACCGTTCCAGATGCGTCTGGAAAGCCTGGATGGTCTGCGCAGCAGTCAGCCGCTGAACTCAGCGGGTAAAAGCAGCCGTACCCCAGGAAGTTTGTAAGCACTAACTAGCCCGGTGAGCGATTCACCGGGCATTCTCTTTCTTAACCCTCCGCCAGGGCTACCTGTACCGCCGTTCTCTGACGATAGTTCTCGTAGATCCCTAATGCCAACAGCGAGAAGAAAATCGGCCCGCCGACCATCCATAGCGTACTGTTCCAGTCACCGGAATCCATCACCGGCTGAATAACGGTGAAGATATTGGCGAACGCTACCACCAGTACCACTATCGTCGTTGCCAGCAGCGTACTTATGCGGCTTTTGAACATCACAAATGGACGATCGAGCTCGGCTTTGGCCTTAAAGAACGGGAACGCGATCGCCAGGAACAGATACGGCAAGGTCATCGAGACGTTAGCCATCAGCGTTAGCTTGTTATAAAACGCCGAGGCGGTATCGCCGCCGAAAGAGACCAGCAGAATAAACAGACTCACCAGCAGGCATTGCAGCCACATGGCGTTAGCCGGCATACCATTGGCGTTGACTTTGGTCATCATCGTCGGCCACAGCGCTTTCGGCGTCCCCTGAATAATCGCCTTCAGCGGTGAATAGCTCAGGGTGAAGAATGCGCCGGTATAGGCCAGGAACATCGACAACCCGGTAATGCGCGCAAACCATACGCCGGTCAGCGCCGCCGCCTGCGGCGACAGATGCAGCGCTTGTCCAAGCGTTGCTCCAAGGCTGGTCATCAACACATAGGTGATATTGCCGAGGTTGGTACTGTGGTTGCTCAATACCTGCTGCCAGTTGGCGCTGACGCCCCACAGCACGATGGCCAGCGAGTAGCCGATCGAAATCACCAGCGCGGCGATAATAATGCCTTTGGCAAAGTTCTTTTCCGGCTTCTCGGTTTTATCCACCAGCCCGCCGACCGCTTCAATCCCGCCATAGGCGAAAATGGCGAACACCACGAAAGACAGCATCGCCAGACCCGATTGATATCCTGGATTCGGCGACGCGGTGAAATCCAGCGGCTGGGCGAAATGACCGCCGTTCAGTAGCACAATCGCCCCGCTCACCAGCAGCAGTACCAGATTCAGGCACATCACCGCGATACCGCCGACGGCGGTAATTTTGGCAATCTTATTTATCCCTTTCGCCGCCACCAGCGTCACCAGCACCATCCAACAGGCGGCCAGTACGCCGACGGTTTGCGTCGAGGTTAAGCCGGCAAAAGCCCAGCTCTGAGTTTTATCCGCGCCGAACAGAAAAGTCGAAAACGGGACCCAAATTTTCGCCGCGGTGCTGACCATCCACACCACATAGGATGAAAACCACATAAAGGTGCCAATAAATGCAAAGCGCGGCCCGACGCTACGGTTCATCCACGAATAGATCCCGCCCTCTTCCTTACGATATGCCGAGCCCATCTCCGCCATCATTAAGGCGAAAGGAATAAAGAAAAACAGCGCCGAGAAAAGATAAAACGGCATCGCGCTATAACCCATCAGATAAAACGCCGAAGGGCTATTGGCAAAGCCAAACACCGAAGTGAAGATCATTAATATCAGCCCAATCAGGCTCATCTTCTTGATTTGTTGAGGCATAAATCGATCCAAACGTGAGCGTCGCCGAACGACGTCGCCAGGTAAGCAGAAATAGAACGCGGATCCTAGCAATATTCCAGTTTGAAATTGTGGTTATTAGGGCTAATGCAGTCGGGAGAACTGTAAAAATCTTTGAATGAAGGGGATAACGCTAACGGCGGGAAACGGCTTCCCTCTCCTCATGAAAGGGAAGCGCAGTTAATCAGGCGCGATCGACGGTGAACGAGATCACTTCGCCGATGGTCTCTACCCCCAGTGCCAACATCACCAGGCGGTCTACGCCCAGCGCGACGCCGGAACAATCCGGCAGGCCGGCTTCCAGCGCGGCCAACAGGTTATAGTCGATGGGCTGCTCCGGCAGGCCGCGGGCCGCACGTTTGCGGTTGTCCTGCTCAAAACGCTGCTGTTGTTCGCGCGCGTCGGTTAGTTCATGGAAACCGTTCGCCAGCTCCATCCCCTTGTAGTAGACCTCAAAGCGCTCGGCGACGCGGTGATCTTCGGTGCTGATCTGCGCCAACGAAGCCTGGCTTGCCGGGAAGTGATAGACGAAAGTCGGACGTTCTTTACCGATGTGCGGCTCTACGCCCATGGTGAACAGCAGCTGCAGCAGCGTATCGCGATCTTCTTCCGTATCAGCGATATTACTGAGATCGAGTTTTGCCGCCACTTCACGCAGCTGGGTTTTGTCCGCCGACAGCGGATCGATCTCCAGATAGCGCTGGAAGGCCTGTTGATAAGAGAGGCTTTCCGCGGGTTGGCACTCGAGCACCTGCTGCAGTAAATCGTCAACTTCGTTAATCAGACGGTACATGTCGTAGCACGGACGGTACCACTCCAGCATGGTGAACTCTGGATTGTGGTGGCGGCCCATCTCTTCATTGCGAAAGCTTCGGCACAGCTGAAATACCGGCCCGCACCCGGCGGCCAGCAGCCGCTTCATGTGGTATTCCGGGCTGGTCATCAGATACAGATTCAGACCCTGAGAGTGGCCGGGGCCGACGAAACGGGTTTCAAACGGGAACATGTGGATATCGGTCACCGTTGCCTGACTCATACAAGGCGTTTCCACCTCCAGCACGCCGCGGTCGGTAAAGAAACGGCGAATTTCCGCCATTACAGCCGCACGTTTTAACAGATTTGGAATGGATGCGCTCGGCTGCCAGGTTGCCGTCTCGCTCATGGTACTTTTCTCCGATTTCATACAAGGGCACGAAGTCTACTCGCAACCGTCGAGTGAAACAAATTTTGTGCAATCCGGCGGCGATATTACATCCTGATAATTTATTGCTAACTTAATTGCATAAATAAAATTGATAAATCAGCGCACGGATTGATAAAAAAATCGAACGCGTCAATTTTCCCCAACATCCCTATGGCTATACTCATTTACCTATAAAGGAGCAGTGATACTTTTTCGCCAGCCCGGCGGCGAAATACACAAAAACTGGAGGAATGTCGTGCAAACTTTTCAAGCCGATCTTGTCGTCATTGGCGCAGGCGGAGCAGGTCTTCGCGCAGCCATCGCCGCTGCGCAGGCTAATCCAAAAGCCAAAATCGCACTGATTTCAAAAGTCTATCCAATGCGTAGCCATACCGTCGCCGCCGAAGGCGGTTCTGCGGCGGTCGCGCAGGATCACGATAGCTTTGAATACCATTTTCACGACACCGTCGCCGGCGGCGACTGGCTCTGTGAACAGGATGTCGTAGACTATTTCGTACACCACTGCCCCACGGAAATGACCCAGCTTGAGCTGTGGGGCTGCCCGTGGAGCCGCCGCCCGGACGGCAGCGTCAACGTTCGCCGCTTCGGCGGGATGAAAATCGAACGTACATGGTTCGCCGCCGATAAAACCGGCTTCCATATGCTGCATACCCTCTTCCAGACCTCCCTCCAGTTCCCGCAAATTCAACGTTTCGACGAGCACTTCGTGCTGGATATTCTGGTCGATGACGGCCAGGCCCGCGGCCTGGTGGCAATGAATATGATGGAAGGCACGCTGGTGCAAATTCGCGCCAATGCGGTCGTCATGGCTACCGGCGGCGCTGGCCGCGTCTATCGCTATAACACCAACGGCGGCATCGTCACCGGCGATGGCATGGGCATGGCGCTGGGCCACGGCGTCCCGCTGCGCGACATGGAGTTCGTCCAGTATCACCCAACCGGCCTGCCGGGCTCGGGGATCCTGATGACCGAAGGCTGCCGCGGCGAAGGCGGTATTCTGGTGAATAAGAACGGCTATCGCTACCTGCAGGATTACGGCATGGGGCCGGAAACGCCGCTCGGCGAGCCGAAAAACAAATACATGGAACTCGGCCCGCGCGATAAAGTTTCTCAAGCCTTCTGGCACGAGTGGCGCAAAGGCAACACCATTCCGACGCCGCGCGGCGACGTGGTTTATCTCGACCTGCGTCATCTCGGCGAGAAGAAACTGCTTGAACGCCTACCGTTCATCTGCGAACTGGCGAAAGCCTATGTTGGCGTCGATCCGGTGAAAGAGCCCATTCCGGTGCGCCCGACCGCCCACTACACGATGGGAGGCATCGAAACTGACCAACAGTGCGAAACCCGCATCAAGGGCCTGTTCGCCGTCGGAGAATGTTCCTCCGTCGGTCTCCATGGCGCCAACCGTCTGGGATCCAACTCGCTCGCCGAGCTGGTGGTCTTTGGCCGCCTTGCCGGTGAGCAAGCCATGCAGCGCGCAATGGCCGCGGGCGAAGCCAACAACGCGGCGCTGGATGCGCAGGTCAACGACGTTGAAAACCGTCTTAAAGATCTCGTTAACCAGCAGGGCAATGAAAACTGGGCCAAAATCCGCGATGAAATGGGTATGTCGATGGAAGAAGGCTGCGGTATCTATCGCACGCCGGAGCTGATGCAGAAAACCATCGATAAGCTGGCCGAGCTGCAGGAGCGCTTTAAGCGCGTGCGTATCACCGACACCTCCAGCGTGTTTAATACCGACCTGCTCTACACCATTGAGCTGGGCCATGGTCTCAACGTCGCCGAATGTATGGCGCACTCCGCTATCGCGCGTAAAGAGTCACGCGGCGCCCACCAGCGCCTCGATGAAGGCTGCACTGAACGCGACGACGTCAATTTCCTCAAGCATACGCTCGCCTTCCGTGAGGCCGACGGCAGCACGCGCCTGGAGTATGGCGATGTGAAGATTACCACTCTGCCGCCTGCTAAACGCGTCTATGGCGCCGAAGCGGAAGCCGCTGAGAAGAAGGAGACGACCCATGGCTGAGATGAACAAACTGAAAGTTGAAGTGGTGCGCTACAACCCGGAAGTCGACACCGCGCCGCACAGCGCTTTCTATGAAGTCCCCTACGACGAACAAACCTCGCTGCTCGACGCGCTGGGCTATATCAAAGATAACCTCGCGCCGGATTTAAGCTACCGCTGGTCGTGCCGCATGGCGATCTGCGGCTCCTGCGGCATGATGGTCAACAAGGTGCCCAAACTGGCCTGTAAAACCTTCCTGCGCGATTATACCAAAGGGTTGAAGGTCGAAGCGCTGGCCAACTTCCCGATTGAGCGCGATCTGGTGGTCGATATGACCCACTTTATCGAAAGCCTGGAAGCGATTAAGCCGTATATCATCGGAAATAACCGCACGCCGGATCAGGGGCCAAATAAACAAACTCCGGCGCAGATGGCGAAATACCATCAGTTCTCCGGCTGCATCAACTGTGGTCTGTGCTATGCCGCCTGTCCGCAGTTTGGTCTGAATCCGGAGTTCATTGGCCCGGCGGCGATCACCCTCGCCCATCGTTACAACGAAGACAGCCGCGACCACGGCAAAAAGGAACGTATGGCGCAGCTCAACGGCCAGAACGGCGTGTGGAGCTGTACTTTCGTTGGCTTCTGCTCCGAAGTTTGTCCGAAGCATGTCGACCCGGCGGCCGCCATTCAGCAGGGTAAGGTAGAAAGTTCGAAAGACTTCCTGATCGCCACCCTGAAACCACGCTAAGGAGTGCACTATGACGACTAAACGCAAACCCTACGTGCGGCCCATGACCTCCACCTGGTGGAAGAAGCTGCCGTTTTATCGCTTCTATATGCTGCGTGAAGGGACGGCGGTGCCGACGGTCTGGTTCAGCATCGTGCTAATTTACGGCTTGTTCGCCCTCAAGCACGGCGCCGAAAGCTGGGATGGCTATGTGGCCTTCCTGCAAAACCCGATTGTGGTGATCCTCAACCTGATCACCCTCGCAGCCGCGCTGCTGCACACCAAAACCTGGTTTGAGCTGGCGCCGAAAGCCGCCAACATCATTGTTAAAGGCGAGAAAATGGGGCCTGAGCCGCTGATTAAAGGGCTGTGGGCGGTTACGGCGCTGGTCAGCATCGTGATCCTGTTTGTCGCGTTGTTCTGGTAAGGAGGCTGATATGATTAATCCCAATCCAAAACGTTCCGATGAACCGGTGTTCTGGGGGCTATTTGGCGCAGGCGGTATGTGGGGGGCGATTATCGCGCCGGTGATGGTGCTGCTGGTCGGCATTCTACTGCCGCTGGGGCTCGCGCCTGGCGATGCTTTCAGCTACGAACGCGTTTACGCCTTCGCCCATAGCTTCATCGGTCGCCTCTTTATCTTCCTGATGATTGTTCTGCCGCTGTGGTGCGGCCTGCACCGTATCCACCATGCGATGCATGACCTGAAAATCCACGTGCCGAACGGCAAATGGGTCTTCTATGGCCTGGCGGCGATTTTAACCGTCGTCACCCTGGTCGGCGTGTTATTTATCTGATGCAACATCTCGCCCGGTAGCAATCTGTTACCGGGCTCGCTTATCGACAAAATCACCCTACTTTTTTCCTGCCGCTATCTACACTTAGAGAAAAAGCGGTAAGGAAAATACCTATGCGTCTGCTGCCAGTGTTAACCGTGGTTATCGCGTCATTGCTGAGCGTTGCGTGCAGCAATCCCGTTCCTCCCGCTGGCGTGACCGTCGTCAGCCCATTTGAAAGCCAACGCTTCCTCGGCACCTGGTATGAAATCGCCCGCTTCGATCATCATTTCGAAAGCGGGCTGGAAAAGGTTACGGCGACTTACAGCCTGCGCGGCGATGGCGGCATTGATGTGGTCAATAAAGGTTATAACCCTGACCGCGGCATCTGGCAGAAAACAGACGGCGTTGCCTGGTTCACCGGCGATCCCAACCGCGCGGCGCTGAAGGTCTCTTTCTTCGGCCCCTTCTATGGCGGCTACAACGTCATTGCGCTGGATAAAGAGTACCGCCATGCGCTGGTTTGCGGGCCGGATCGTGATTACCTGTGGCTACTGGCGCGCACGCCGAAGATTTCGCCGCAGGTGAAACAGCAGATGCTGGATATCGCCACCCGACAGGGCTTCGACGTAAGCAAACTGATTTGGGTTAATCAGCGCTATTAATGCGCGCTCATTTTCAGCCCGATAATGCCGATCACAATACAGGCCAGGCTCGCGATACGCATCGGGCTTGCGGATTCGCCCAGCAGCACAATGCCGGTTATCGCTGCGCCAACGGCGCCGATCCCGGTCCACACCGCATAAGCGGTACCCACCGGCAGTGATTTCATCGCCCACGATAGCAGCGCCATACTGACGACCATAGCAGCAATAGTAATCACGCTTGGCAGCAGACGGCTAAATCCATGGGTATATTTGAGGCCGACGGCCCACACGACTTCCAGCAAACCGGCGATAAAGAGAATGATCCAGGACATAAGGCTCCAGTAATGGGGCCGTCCCCGAATGAGATACGCTCACGGGTCGTCCCGCAAGGTGGTTGAAAACGCCGGGATTATAAACAACGGCGCCGTGAATGTGAAGACCGGTACGGCGCAAGGCCGTACCGGTAATGTTTAATTCTGAGCTTTGGTCGCCGCGCCAGAGATAGCGCTGCCGCCGTCAGAGATGTCTTCACCGATACCACGCGTGGTGTTACATGCGGTGAGCACAGAGGAAAGGACCAAAACAGTAAAGAACGCCGCAATCGTTTTTTTCACCATAATATCATCCTTATAAACAGTTTTTGTTTTCTTGCCCTATAAGCATAGCCAAACTGATTCAGAATGAAGGGATAGTCGCGTTTTTTAAGAGAAAAAGAGGTTCAGGGTGAACTGAGCAAAATGAATTGCAGGGAAGGCAGATGAAATGAGACTAGCTAACGGCGTGAGAAATCGCGTGCCCCAGCCCCTGGATATCCTCGCCAATACCGCGGGCGGTATTGCATCCAGTAAGCAGCGCGCCGCTGAGCAGCAGCAAGGCAAGAAGTTTGAGCATCTGGTTCATGTTAGTTCTGGCGCGAAACTGAAGGCGCAGCAGCAAGGCTGCGCCCACCGTCTCAAAGCATGAATTACTTCACGCGAGATACGTATTCGCCGGAGCGGGTATCTACTTTGATGACTTCGCCAATCTGAACGAACAGCGGAACTTTAACCACAGCGCCAGTGGACAGAGTCGCCGGCTTGCCGCCAGTACCTGCGGTGTCGCCTTTCAGACCCGGATCGGTTTCAACGATTTCCAGTTCAACGAAGTTAGGCGGGGTCACAGCGATAGGCTGACCGTTCCACAGGGTTACGATGCACTCAGCCTGATCCAGCAGCCATTTAGCATTGTCGCCGATAGCTTTAGCATCAGCAGACAGCTGTTCGAAGGTTTCGTTGTTCATGAAGTGCCAGAACTCACCGTCGTTGTACAGGTAAGTCAGGTTCATATCGACAACGTCCGCGCCTTCTGCAGAGTCGGTGGACTTGAAAGTTTTTTCTACACGGGTGCCGGTCAGCAGGCGACGCAGCTTAACGCGTGCGAATGCCTGACCTTTACCTGGTTTAACGAATTCGCTGGCTTCAACCGCATACGGTTCGCCATCCATCATGATTTTAAGACCAGCACGAAAATCGTTGCTATAGTAAGTCGCCATAAGGCCCTCTGAAATTGTTTAACTTGGTAGCTAAGCCACAAAATGGCGCATATTGTAACCCTAAATACCCCATCCAGAGAAGATTGGATCACGCAACTTGCCGATGTTGTGACCAGTCCCGATGAACTATTGCATCTTTTAGATCTGGAAACAGATGCAAACCTATTGGCGGGACGTGATGCGAAGCGTCTCTTCGCGCTGCGCGTGCCGCGCGCGTTTATTGCACGAATGGAGAAAGGAAATCCCCACGATCCTCTTCTTCGTCAGGTACTTACCGCGCAAGAAGAGTTTATTGCCGCTCCTGGTTTTTCCACCGATCCGCTGGAAGAGCAACACAGCGTGGTGCCCGGCCTACTGCATAAATATAGCAACCGGGCGCTATTGCTGGTGAAAGGCGGCTGCGCGGTCAACTGCCGCTACTGCTTCCGCCGTCACTTCCCCTATGCCGAGAACCAGGGTAATAAACGCAACTGGCAGGCGGCGCTGGAGTACATTGCCGCCAATCCGCAATTAGATGAGATTATTTTCTCCGGCGGCGATCCGTTGATGGCGAAAGACCACGAACTGGAGTGGCTGCTGACGCAACTGGAAGCTATCCCGCATATTAAACGGTTACGCATCCATAGCCGCTTGCCGATTGTCATTCCGGCGCGGATCACCGAAGGGCTGACGGCTCGCTTTAGCGCCTCCTCGCTGCAGATATTGTTAGTTAACCATATCAATCATGCCAACGAGATCGGCCCGGAATTCCGGGCGGCAATGGCGCTGCTACGGCAAGCGCGCGTGACGCTGCTCAACCAAAGCGTCCTGCTGCGCGGTGTTAACGACAATGCACAAACCCTGGCGAATCTCAGTAATGCGCTGTTCGATGCCGGGGTAATGCCCTACTACCTGCACGTGCTCGATAAAGTCCAGGGCGCGGCTCATTTCATGGTAGAAGACGAGGAAGCTCGTGCCATCATGCGTGAGCTATTAACGCTGGTATCCGGATATATGGTGCCAAGATTGGCACGTGAAATAGGCGGCGAACCGAGTAAAACGCCGCTGGATTTAGGTTTAAAGCAACAAAACTAAGTTTTTCTGCCGGCCCTGTCCGGCAGATACCTAAATGACAAATGCGTTTGCCTGGCAAATAATAGATATAAAATTTTTCACCAGCGTTATCCAGAAGGCAGTGTTTGCTTAACATTTATAATTATATATACGCGTATCTATTAAATGATGCGCTAATAAGACATCTAAAAAAGCAGTGAAAGTATATTGGTTGCAACCATAACAATAAACATCACCACAATCCATCTGGGTAATTTAAATGCTGTCCCTCTGCGACTTTCGATTCGATTATCACTTACAGTATCTATAACTTCGTACCTTTCACTCTCCTCGCACTCTCTATCACTTACAGGATCCTCTACATTCGCTGATAGACTCGCTTTCACCTCTTCCGCTTTGGTCACTGGTGTGATCACAGCATCCGTAGCAAGGATAAATCCGCGTTGTCTGACGGTAATAATGATATCCTGAGATAATCCAGCCTTTACCAGTGATTTTCTGAGCAATGATATATTTTGGTAAAAGGTGTTTTGCGCAACTATTACCCCCCTTGTTTTCCAGACTGTTTCCAGAAATTCCTCACGTGAAATGATCCTTCCATTACTTTCTATTAGCAACAATAAACAACGAGCGGTCGGCCCATTTAAGTTAACGGTAGTGCCATTTTCATTAACAGTTCGCAACTCACTCATATTCACATCAAAAATAACTTCATCGTTAATGATGAATTCACTAAATGCCATAATGTCTTCCCTTTTTCATTAGCTATGTGAAATAAACATGAAATTAATGAAATTCCATCTTTAATGTTGAGCGAATAGCCTTGAACAGGCCTGCTATTAGATGGCTTCACATATCAATCATTGAGTCTCGATTTTGCATCCAGGATAAGACTAACATGATATTTAAACTGAATGGAAGCCAGAGACACCGCACAACATTCATCGAATCAACGCTATCACTTATAGTTCAAATAAAAATGTGAATCGTTCCTTTGAACATTAAAAAATTTATTCAATTAAAATTCACATGCATTTTCCCTAACGGCGAATTAGATTCCTCAGTGCTCCCGTCTTAAGCTAAATGCAGGCCACCATCTGCTTATTAGCCTAAGGGACAACAAGGAGTACAGAGATGGGATAGTGTAGTTCTTGGGCAATTATCGGATAATTAGACAAACCAATAATTAGCAATTAGAGCGATATCTATTTCAAGGATTACGTATTTATACATGGACAAATAAATGAAAAAAACAATCGTAGCTGTTATGGTTGCTGCATCTGCAGTTCTGAGCGCTCAGGCAATGGCAGCTAACACTGCTGAAGTGACCGTTCTGGGTGAAGTCAATGACTCCTCCTCTTCTTGCGTAGTCACCCCGACAGGTACTCTGAACAACGGCATCGTTCGTCTGACTTCTGTTACCACCAGCGAAGCGAACGCGCAGGCTGCAAACACCCTTTTCAAAAGCCAGAAGTTTGGTTTTGATGTTTCTGATTGCGCCAAAGGCAGCAGCGATCCGGCAACTGGCCTGACTGTTGCTGTTACTGGTACAACCAGCAGCGATGCGGCCATTCTGGACAACACCGCTGACGACGGCGCAGCTGGTATCGGTATCGGTATCGCGAAAGTAAGCGACGGTTCTCGTGTTAAGTTCGATGGTTCCAACACCATGTCTGAAACCTACACTGATGGTTCCGTCACTTCCCTGAACTACTATGCTGGTTATGTGAAAGTAAATGCCACAACTGCTGTAACCGAAGGTCCAGTTAAAGGCGTTGCAACCTTTACTATCGATTACACCATCTAATTCTATTTTAAAGGGCTCGCCGTCTGGCGAGCCCTTTTTTCCGTTTAGAGAAATGCTATGTTAAGCACCGTATTTAAACTTTTCATTCCCTTTTTTTTATTGATTAGCGGTTTTGCACATGCTGGCATCGTCATCGAGTCAACTCGCTATCTCTACAAAGAGGGTGCCCGCGAAATCACCGCCCAGATAGAGAACAAAGACGGTATTCCTTACTTAATTAAGTCCTGGATTGAGACCCCAAAAGGGCAAACACCATCTTTCACGGCTACTCCGCCGCTATTCCGACTTGAAGCAAAACAGCAAAATACCGTGCGTTTGTTTTCAACCAATAATGTCACAGCGCCAACCGATCGTGAATCTGTATTTTATTTCAACGTTATGGCTATCCCGCCCGCTGATGAGACCAACGCCAAAAACAATACGATTCAGCTGGCTGTTCGCCACCGTATGCGTCTGGTGTATCGGCCAAAATCGCTGTTTGATATGAAACCGAATGAGGAAGCGGCAAAACTCCAATGGAGTAAATCAGGCAATAAATTGTTCATTAAAAACCCGACACCTTTCTTCTATTACTTCAACACAATAAAAATTGGCAGTGCCGAAATAAAAAATGAAGTAAACACGGTCCCACCGATGGAAACAAAAGAAGTAACGTTAAAGGGAAATATAAACGCATCAAGCGTGACATGGAAAATAGTTAATGATTATGGTGGGGCTGGATCGCTCTATTCATCACCGTTGTAATTGGGAACTTTTATTAACGTTATAGGGATGTGTTTATGCAAAATAAAAATAAAGAGCTATTCAAACTATCAACGCTCTGCATCACTTTGTTGCCAGCGTTTTTTTGTGGTTTGGATAACAAAGCGCAAGCACGTGATTTCTTCGATCCCTCATTCATCAATTCATTGAATGGTAGCGATCCTTCAAACGCCCCAGATTTATCTATTTTTGAAGCCAGGAACGCTCAGGCACCCGGGGATTATCGGGTGGATATTGTCTTCAATGGCCAATATCTGGATACCCGTACCATCAAGTTTGTTATTGATAGTCATACTACCGACAAGAGTGATGATATCAAATTAGCCCCCTGTTTCACTCTTAAAGACCTGGCGGAATATGGTGTCAGAGTGAAATCCTTCCCAGCGCTGAAAGAAGATGCCAATAACTGCGTTAATCTAACAGCAATACCGGATACAAAAGCGGATTTCGATTTTACTGCACAACGGTTAAATATCTCTATACCACAGGCAGCATTATCCACCGTCGTGCAAGGCTTTATTCCGGAAGATCAATTTGATGAAGGTATTAACGCGCTGTTAATGAATTACCAGTTCAGCGGCTCGAATGATTTCGAATCAGAAGATGAATACTATAGCCTTAACCTCCAGTCCGGTTTAAATCTTGGTCCATGGCGTATCCGAAATTTGAGCACATGGAATAAAACGAAAGGTGAATCCAGCAACTGGGAATCAGCTTACCTGTACATGCAGCGCAGCATTCGCCCTCTTAATAGTAATCTGGTAATGGGTGAAAGCTCCTCGCTTTCCAGTATCTTTGATAGCGTGCCGTTTACCGGGATTCAAATGGCAACGGATACTTCCATGCTGCCGGAGAGCCTTCGCGGCTATGCGCCAATTATCCGTGGGATTGCAAAAACCAACGCCAGGGTGATCGTTAAGCAGAATGGCTACCAGGTATATCAGACCTACGTCGCGCCCGGCGCCTTTGAAATCACCGATATGTACCCAAGCGGCGGTAGCGGCGATCTGTACGTTACGGTAGAAGAATCGGATGGCTCAAAGCAAGAATTCATCGTGCCGTTCGCCACGCTGCCGGTGATGGTACGCGAAGGCCAGCTGCAATATGAAATCACTTCAGGTAAATATCGTCCATATGATGACGGTGTCCATGAAACGCCATTCACCCAAGCAACGATAAGCTACGGTGTATCCAGTAGCCTGACGGCCTACGGCGGGATGCAAATGGCCTCACATTATCAGGCATTGTCATCCGGTCTCGGCTATAACCTCGGCGATTTCGGCGCCGCGTCAGCGGATGTCACCCAGGCCTGGTCAAAAATGCAGGATCGGGAAAAGACTTCGGGACAGTCCTGGCGAATCCGCTACGGTAAAAACATCCTTGATACCGGAACCAACATTACCATCGCTGGCTACCGGTACTCTACTGAGGGATTTAACACTTTATCCGAGGTGCTGGATAGCTATGCTAATGACGGTAGTATACCACCCGTTCATTACGCAATCGAACCAACCTGACACTCAACCAAAGCCTGGGTAAAGGGCTCGGAAGCCTCTCTATTAGTGGTCTGGTAGAGGATTATTGGGATGATAAACGCACCAATAAATCTATCAGCGTTGGCTATAACGGTGGGTTTAAAAACGTGAACTTCTACCTGGGTTATAGCTATAGCCGCTACACCTGGGGCGGCAATAGCTCTAATAAAGATGCCCAGGACGATCAGCGTATAACCCTGACCGTTACCCTACCGATCAGCAACTGGCTTCCTGGCACCTATACCAGCTACCAGCTCACAAATAGCAATCCAGGCTCAACGGATCAATCGGTTGCAATCGGCGGCGTCGGACTGGAAAACGATAGTCTGGACTGGAGTATTCAGCAAGGATACAGCAACCGCGAATATTACAGCGGCGACATGCGCGCCACTTATAACAGTTCTCAAGGAAGTGTTAACGCCGGTTATAGCTACGATCGCGATAGCCAACGTATTGATTATGGTGCCAACGGCAGTATTGTCGCGCACGCCGACGGCATCACTTTAGGTCAGGACATTACCGATGCAGCCGTACTGGTTAAGGCTCCAGGGCTGGATGACGTCAAACTGAGCACCGATAACACCATTTCAACCGACTATCGCGGCTATGCCATTGTGCCTTATGTTACCCCTTATCGTCGCACCGATATCACACTCGACACCGCCACGCTTGGCGATGATATGGAACTACCGGAAACAACGCAAACCGTGGTGCCGACTCGCGGCGCTATCGTGCGGGCCAACTACGACGGCAAGATTGGGCAGCGCGCCTTTATTCACCTGAAAACTGTCAGCGGCAATGATGTTCCTTATGGCGCTATGGTCTTACTGGCTGGTGATACGAAAAGCCAGGCCAGTATCGTCAGCGATGCCGGGATGGTCTATATGTCCGGGCTGCAACCAACCTGAACGCTCAACGTGCAGTGGGGAAAAAGTTCTAACCAACAATGTAACGCTCCATTCACGCTGCCACCGCGGGAAGGCAAAACCGCTGGTTTAAGTCAGGTTGAAGCGGTTTGCCGCTAATCATCATTTAAGGACAGATATTGATGAAAAGAATATTTTTTCTCTTCGCGCTTCTATTAATTTGCAGCGAGGCGGCTGCAAAATGTACCTATACAGGGAGTATTCGTCGACAAGCTTTTACCATCAACGCGAAGATCCCTACCGATGACTCAATTCCCGTAGGGAGCGTGTTATATTCAACAAAGTATGGTACTCAAACTTATAAAAATTTTTCATGCAATCAGAATACTAACGATCAATACATCACCGAAATTAGTACACCTGTCGTTTCTGGAGTCACGGGAATACAGGGAAAACCGGTTTATGAGACAGGTATCGATGGTATAGGCTTTCAGGTTTCCGATCTGCTGGAAAGTAGAAATGGCGCATTAGTTCCTGCCGTGGCAGGCTCAGTTCTGGTACCGTTTGAGAATACTTCAGATAATTACTATAAATTCATCACCGTGTGGTTTATCAAAACCAAACAGGTCATCGACACTTCAGGTTCGGATTCAAATCCGTCAATCAGTTTTTCTGTCGGCAACCCCACAACTAACCCCGGAACTACCGAAAAACTCTTATATACGACGAATATAAAACTCAAAAGCACCAAATACCAGGTGACCTCTTGTGACATATCGCCATCTAGTTCACAAATAACATTGAACAGGATAAAGAAAAGCACCTTAATGTCTGTCTCCCGCGGTGGAGTCACCCCCGAGCAGAAAAACATTTTATTAACGATTAGCTGCCCAGCGGGTTCCATCGGTAATACATTAATGTACTGGTTTAACCCGGTAGGAACGGCCAGCACATCTGGCGATGGTATCATTGATAATATGATAACCGATAGCTCTGGCGCTAAAAATGTCGGCATCATATTCAAACAGACAGGAACTCCGCTGGTATTTTATGATATGGATAGCTATAGTTTCAATAGCGCTGCCGCATCACAAATAATCAACCTGACCGCTGATTATTATCGTCAGAGCAATAGCGTCGATAGTATCACAAACGGTAAAGTTAAAGCGATGTTAGAAGTAGTAATCCAGGAACAATAAACACAGCGCGACACGCACAGGAAAATAAAACTTTACTATGCGTGCCGCTTACATATAAAAACAACGAATATGAAATAATAATTCATAAAATAATCACAATGCATCACATTGAAATAGTCGAACAGTTATTTTTATATTCTTGCTGCTAATCAGAACCGTTCGAGTATCAATGGACTCATAATACAACAAAAAGGATATATAAATGAAACAACTAACTATCTTTGAAATGGAGAGTATTTCCGGTGGTTACTCATGGGATTTTTCCTCATTTCAATCCAGTATTACCAGTATAGTTTGTAATGGCGTTGAGGCTGTCGCTTCAGCCGTTTTACTGGGGACTGGCATGGCGGCAATGGGAACGCTTATTGGCGGTACCCAATCTGGAGCAAATGGCGGCATTCTCGGTTTTGGTTTGCTAGGCAATGCCGTCGGGATGGTATGGGGATTAATCGTGGGTGGAGTCACCGGGGCAGTTAATGGTGCTGTTATGGGATGGGATGCCTCTGTCGCTCTGGTTGAAGAGGGTATTCAAGGCCTGCTGGCTGGCACCTTCATGCCCTGGAAAAGCTAATTATTGATATGCAAGATGCATTTAACAGCCTGCAATAATATTTTTAATCAAAGGAAATGATTTGTGAAAGAACTTACAGTTTTCGAAATGGAAGCGGTATCCGGGGGCTATAGCTGGGACTTTTCTTCTATACAGTCAAGCATCACTAGCCTGGTAAGCAATGGCGCTGAGGCTGTCGCCTCAGCAGTTCTTGGCGCTGTTACCTGGGGAGCGTTTGGGACTTTATTAGGCGGCACCCAATCCGGGAATAATGGGGGCATCCTTGGCCTCGGTCTGATCGGCAACGCTGTAGGGATGGTCTGGGGATTAATTGTCGGCGCCGTAGGTGGCGCAGTAACTTACGCCGCTCTGGGATGGGAAAAATCTGTAGAATACTCAAATGCAGCATTCGAGGCGGTAGTTAAGGGTACTTTTATTCCGTGGGGCCAGTCCTAATAGTCTATTTAACCTTAGACGAGGTAAGACCTAAAGGCTCAAAATTACTGAGCCTTTTTATTTCACTTATCACTAATATGAAAAATCATGGCTAATAGTCTATATCGCAAGGAAGCGATCGAATACAAAAGAAATCACTGGAAAGGGAAAGCCTTGTTGCTCGCCGGTTTACCTGCCTGGTTAATCACTTTGTTATCGGCATTATTTCTTATCGCACTTATTTGCGCATTGATATTTTGCAAATTTACTCAACGTGTCGATGTTCAGGGCGAAGTCATTACCCTTCCTCACTCTATAAATGTTTTTGCGCCTCAGCAAGGCTTTATCGTTAAACAACATGTTAAAATAGGCGATATTGTTAAAAAAAACCAACCTCTTTACGAAATTGATATTTCACGCAGCACCACCAGCGGCAATGTCAGTGCAGCGCAAATTGAAGTCATCAATGAAAAGATTGCTAACTCTGATGACATCATTAAAAAACTAGAAGATAACAAAAATCAGACATTAAATGCGTTAAATGCGCAGTTAAAAACCACCACAGCCTCTCTGAAGGAGACCAACCGTATGCTGGTCAATACCCAGGTAGGTCTGAAAAAAATGCACGACAATCTTTCCAGCTATGATAAATACCTTAACAATGGCCTGATAACTAAAGACCAATATAACTATCAGCACTCTCTATATTTCCAGCAACAGAGCGCCTATCAGTCGCTGGTGAGTCAAAAGATGCAACTGGAATCGCAAATCACGCAGCTGAACAGTGATAAAATCACTAAAGCAGCCGACTTTGACAACCAAATATCCAGTCAATACAACCAGTCCAATGATTTTAAAAATCAACTCGTTGAATCCAATGCCAACGGCAATATTATTATCAAATCGACCAGTGATGGCAGAATTGAATCGCTCTCAGCGACACTGGGTCAGACGGTTGATAACGGTAGCAGCCTGGCTCAGATCAAGCCGACTGGTAATGTTGAGTATTATCTTGTGCTATGGCTGCCAAATAATACCATCCCGTATTTAAAACCCGGGGATACTATTAATATTCGCTATGATGCGTTCCCATCGGATAAGTTTGGTCAGTTCCCAGGAAAAATAATATCAATATCTTCTATGCCGGCATCACGACAGGAAATGTCTGAGTATACCAACGTCAATAATGGAACACCTCAGCAGCAAGAACTGGCATTGTATAAAGCGATTGTCAAAATTAAAGATAAACAGTTCGAATATGACGGAAAAACGCTAAGTCTGTCCAACGGGCTTAAAGCACAGGCAGTCGTCTTCCTTGAAGAACGCCCTCTCTACATGTGGATGTTTACTCCGGTTTATAAGATTACTCAAAGCGTGAGCGGCCCGATTCATGACTAATGAACTGTTTGAAAAAATTACGGCGAAAGTTAATTTTTCAATCTTGAAAAAGACGCCGGTAATATTGCAATCTGAAGCCGCCGAGTGCGGCATTGCCTGCCTGGCGATGATTTGCGGCCATTATGGTCTCGATATCGATCTCTTCAATTTCCGCCAGCGCTTTGGCAGCCCCTCTCAGGGGGTCACGCTGATGTCATTAAGCAAAACGGCAGAGCATGCAGGTTTAAAGAGCCGGGCGCTATCGCTCGATCTGGATGAGATCAGACAATTAAAGCTGCCCTGTGTTATCCACTGGGGAATGAACCACTATGTCGTTTTGACCAAAGTGCGTAAATCCAGCTTTATCGTCCACGATCCAGCCCTGGGTAAACGTATTATCGGCATCCAGGAAATGTCGAATAATTTTACCGGCATCGCGTTAGAGCTATGGCCCGATCAGAACTTCCAGCAGGAAAAAGCCAAATCTCGCCTGCGTTTGTTAGACCTGATGCGCAATATCGTTGGCTTAAAATCTGCGCTGCTGAAGATTTTCGCTTTTTCCGTCGTCGTTGAAGCCATTGGGTTGCTGCTGCCGATAGGCACACAGTTAGTCACTGACCACGTGATCATGGCCCACGATCAGAGCCTGCTCTCGGTGATCTGTATTGGCCTGGTTTTCTTTACCCTCTTTCGCACCTTTATCAGCATGCTGCGCGCATGGACCTCACTGACGCTCAACACGTTGACCAACATTCAGTGGAAAACCACTCTCTTCGATCATTTGGCCAGCCTGCCGCTGGCATTTTTCGAAAAGCGTCATCTGGGGGATATTCAGTCCCGTTTCTCATCGCTGGATACCATTCGCTCCACGTTCACTAATAGCATCGTCAGCGGCATTATCGACTCGATCATGACGATCGGCCTTCTGATTATGCTCACCCTGTACGGCGGTTGGCTAACATGGGTCGTCGTTGGCTTTACCTTATGTTACGCCCTTATGCGTCTGGGAACTTATCGCTTCTATCGCCGCGTTGCTGAAGAACAGGTAATCAAAGGCGCGCGCTCCAGTTCACATTTTATGGAGTCGCTGTACGGTATTTCGACCATCAAAGCGCTGAACCTGAAAGAACGCCGCTCTCAGCACTGGCTGAATATCAACATCGACGCCTGTAATGCGGGGATCAAACAGACCCGTTTCGACATGATGTTTAGCGGTATCAATACCTTCATTACCGCTATCGATCAGGTAGCGGTACTGTGGCTGGGCGCCATTATGGTCATTGATAATGAAATGACCCTCGGTATGTTTATGGCCTTTAACGCCTACCGAGGCCAGTTCTCCCAGCGCGCATCCAGCCTGGTTGACCTGACCATGCAGCTGCGCATGCTCTCGCTGCATAACGAACGTCTTTCTGAAATCGTCTTCAGCGAACCCGAGCAAGAGTTGCCATCACGGGACGTCTTTTCGAAAGATGCCGGCGCCAGGCTTGAAGTCAAAAATCTTAGCTATCAGTACGATCCATTTTCACAGCCGATTTTCTCAAACCTGAACATCACCGTTGAGCCCGGTGAATCCGTCGCGCTGGTCGGCCCGTCCGGCGTCGGTAAGACCACGCTATTGAAAGTGATGTGCGGGCTGCTCTCCCCCACCAGCGGCGATGTGTTTGCCGATAATCTCGATATCCAGAAAATAGGTTTAAATAACTATCGCCAGGGAACCGCCTGCGTATTGCAGGAGGACAGGCTCTTTTCCGGTTCGCTTATTGATAATATCAGCGGCTTTGAAGACAACGCCGATCTGGATTTTGTCGTCGAATGCGCCAAACGCTGCAACATCCATGACGAAATCATGAAAATGCCGATGGGCTATGAAACCATCGTCGGTGAGCTAGGTTTAGGGATTTCCGGGGGCCAAAAGCAACGTATTTTGATTGCCCGCGCGCTTTATCGTAAGCCGAGCATTCTATTTATGGATGAGGCCACCAGCCATCTCGATTTAAGAAATGAGTCTGTTATCAACCAATCGATTTCAGGGCTCAGTATTACCCGCGTCATCGTTGCCCACCGCCCGTCAACCATCGCCTCTGCCGATCGGGTTATTGATTTGTCGCAATCAAAAATACCAATGCCAGCGTAAGGAGAAGAACATGCAAGGAACGTTTATTGGTTTTAACACCGCCGGAATTACCTATGAAGACCATTTCATGGCGCTGCTGCTGAAAGTACAAAACCAGAATGGCCTGTGTCGGACGTTCTATTTACAGGCGCCGGCGCTGGCTGACCTGCTTATGGTCCTGACAACTCGAATGTCTGTTTTCTTACAACGCTTGCAGCAAAGCGACGACACGCTGAAAGAGGAACTTATTGCCTACAATAATGAGCTCATCGCCAATACCCCAGCAGTCGATATGGCAGAGGTACAAAACCCGAATCCGGAGCAGCGAATCACGTCGATTACGTTGAAGCCGGGGGTAAACGAGTCAACGCTAATCCTGATGCTGCAAAACGAGCAAATCACAACGTTACGAATTGATGACCGCCAGGTGGAAGCGCTGATTATGGGCATCAATCAATCGCTCAAAATGGTTGCGGATACGAAATTAAACGAGTATCTGGCGCTAGCGTTGGATTTCGTGCTGTTGTATACCGTCGATTTAACCAGCCAACCCAATATCGAATACCAGCAATATCCTCAGGAAGAATGGAAGCTGAATTTGTTTAGCCACCATCTGGCCGTGTTATACAGCTACGAGCAGGAAGAAGGTAAAAAAGTACTCTCTGGCGCGGTGATTAAAACCAGCGCCGCGCATCAGTCAGATTTTGAAAAAAGTATCGTGCTGCGTCTGCTTGAAAAGAGTCAGAAGCTAAAACAGGTCCACAGCCAGCATACGCCGTATCAAATCTTCAGTAAGGTGATTCCATCCGCCCCGGGACAAATGCTAACCAGAGATGAATGTATGCTTTCGCTGCGTGAATTCTACGTGGCGACCAGAGCATCGCTTGAGGCATAAATTGTTAAGCACTCTCTGCGCAGGCAGAGAGTGCTTAACGCATCAGTTCGGGCACTTATAAACCTGGCCGTTCATCTGGCTATCGGTCGGGACAAAGCTCGACAGCAGGTTCTGCGTCGGGCTGCTCACGCCATAAATGACGTTACCGCCCATAGCCGCCGCCTGGTTACGTAGAGCATTCGCCGCGCCGCGCATAGAGCCGCCTTCATCGCCATTCTGGCCTGACAGCCAGTTGCTTTGCGTGCCGGTAGCCGTCCCTAACAGCTGACATTCCGTTCCTGGTTTATCTTCAACAAAACGCACGCTCTGGCCGCCTGCGGTTAATTCGTTGCTGGAACTGCAACCCGCTAACAATAATGCTGCGCCGACAATCCCTGCTAAATATTTTACCTGCATGTTATTCCCCAATGAGCTGGACGCACTGGCCCGGATGTAAACCTTATACTAAAAAGCCAGCAAAAAGAAAAACCCCCAGCCATTTCTGACCGGGGGTTTCTGCGTTTTTATGCCGTATAGCGCACGATTACATCATGCCGCCCATACCGCCCATGCCGCCCATACCGCCAGCAGCACCTAAGTCAGGCGCATCGCCTTTCGGCAGGTCGGTCACCATGCACTCGGTGGTGATCATCAGACCAGCAACGGATGCCGCGTACTGCAGCGCAGAACGGGTGACTTTAGTTGGGTCCAGGATACCGAAGTCGATCATGTTGCCGTACTCTTCGGTTGCCGCGTTGTAACCGTAGTTACCGTCGCCAGCTTTCACGTTGTTAGCAACAACAGACGGCTCTTCGCCGGCGTTGGAAACGATCTGACGCAGCGGCGCTTCCATTGCGCGCAGCGCAACTTTGATACCGACGTTCTGATCTTCGTTCTGACCGGTCAGGCCAGCGATTTTCGCCGCAACGCGAACCAGCGCTACGCCGCCGCCAGCTACCACGCCTTCTTCAACCGCAGCACGGGTCGCATGCAGGGCATCGTCAACGCGCGCTTTTTTCTCTTTCATTTCAACTTCGGTAGCAGCACCGACTTTGATTACCGCAACGCCGCCGGCCAGTTTAGCCACGCGCTCCTGCAGTTTTTCACGGTCGTAATCAGAGGTCGCTTCTTCGATCTGCTTACGGATCTGAGCAACGCGGCCCTGAATCGCAGCTTCTTCGCCAACGCCATCGATGATGGTGGTGGTGTCTTTGTTGATAACAACGCGTTTCGCCTGACCCAGGTCTTCCAGAGTCGCTTTTTCCAGCTCCATACCGATCTCTTCAGAGATAACGGTACCGCCAGTCAGAGTTGCGATGTCCTGCAGCATAGCTTTACGACGGTCACCGAAGCCCGGAGCTTTAACCGCAGCAACTTTCACGATGCCGCGCATGGTGTTAACCACCAGGGTCGCCAGCGCTTCGCCTTCAACGTCTTCAGCGATGATAACCAGCGGTTTGCCGGCTTTCGCTACGGCTTCCAGAACCGGCAGCATTTCGCGGATGTTGGAGATTTTTTTGTCAGCCAGCAGGATGAACGGGCTTTCCAGTTCAACGGCGCCGGTGTCCGGCTTGTTGATGAAGTATGGGGACAGGTAGCCGCGGTCGAACTGCATACCTTCAACCACGTCCAGTTCGTCTTCCAGACCGGTACCGTCTTCAACGGTGATAACGCCTTCTTTACCGACTTTATCCATCGCTTCAGCGATCAGTTTACCTACGGTTTCGTCGGAGTTAGCGGAGATAGTACCAACCTGAGCAATCGCTTTAGAGTCGGAGCACGGTACGGACAGCGCTTTCAGTTCTTCAACAGCGGCAACGACAGCTTTGTCGATACCACGTTTCAGATCCATCGGGTTCATGCCCGCAGCAACGGCTTTCAGGCCTTCGTTAACGATAGCCTGAGCCAGTACGGTTGCGGTGGTGGTACCGTCGCCTGCAGCGTCGTTCGCTTTAGAGGCAACTTCTTTCACCATCTGCGCGCCCATGTTTTCGAATTTGTCTTCCAGTTCGATTTCACGAGCAACGGATACGCCATCTTTAGTGATGGTCGGCGCGCCGAAGGATTTGTCCAGAACAACGTTACGGCCTTTCGGGCCCAGGGTCACTTTAACTGCATCTGCCAGTACGTTTACGCCGCGCAGCATTTTTACACGAGCGTCGTTACCGAATTTTACGTCTTTTGCTGCCATTTCTTTTATTCCTCAAATTCGTTCAGGGTCGTGCGAATTACGCTTCAACAATTGCCAGAATGTCGCTTTCGGACATGATCAGCACTTCTTCGTTGTCGATCTTCTCAGACTTCACGCCGTAACCATCGTTGAAAATCACGATGTCACCAACTTTAACGTCCAGCGGCTGCACAGTTCCGTTTTCCAGGATGCGGCCTTTACCGACAGCGATGATTTCGCCACGAGTTGATTTAGCTGCCGCAGAACCGGTCAGAACGATGCCGCCTGCAGATTTGGTTTCAACTTCTTTACGTTTGACGATCACACGATCATGTAACGGACGAATACTCATTGATAGCTCTCCTTCGAGAAAGTCATTATCAGTTATGGATGGCGCCGGGCCGTAAACGGTTTCCGACTAGTGCAGAGAGAGATGGGGATGGCCATTTACCGCTTCAAGGGGAAAATTAAAAAAAAATTTCCGCCTGTGCGCTGACGCGCAAAAATATTCCCGCGGCGGCCGCGCTTTCTGGCGCAAGGGGTTGTGATAACATCGTTTTTTTGCCGCGCGCAGGATTGAGTCATGAGTGGTTTAAAACAGGAGCTGGGGTTAGGTCAGGGAGTCGGGTTACTTTCAACATCACTACTGGGAACCGGCGTATTCGCCGTACCGGCGCTGGCGGCGCTGGTCGCAGGCGATAATAGCCTGTGGGCGTGGCCGGCGCTGATTCTGCTGGTTTTTCCCATCGCTATCGTGTTTGCCGTGCTTGGGCGCCACTTTCCCAGCGCTGGCGGCGTGGCTCATTTTGTGGATATGGCGTTCGGCCCGCGTCTGGCGCGGGTAACCGGTTGGCTGTTTTTATCGGTGATCCCGGTGGGCTTACCCGCCGCCCTGCATATCGCCACCGGTTTTGGCCAGGCGCTGTTCGGCTGGCACGATACTCAACTGCTGCTTGCCGAGCTCGGCACGCTGGCGATCGTCTGGTGGGTGGGTTCACGCGGCGCCAGTTCCAGCGCCAATCTACAGACGCTGGTTGCGGTAATGATTGTCGCGCTGATCGTCGCCATCTGGTGGCGCGGCGGCATAAACCCGGCGCAGATCCCTTTCCCGCAGCCTAAAGATGTCGACACGTCGCAGCTGTTTGCGGCCCTATCGGTGATGTTCTGGTGCTTCGTCGGCCTGGAAGCCTTTGCTCATCTGGCATCAGAGTTTAAACGTCCGGAGCGCGACTTCCCCCGAGCGCTGATGATTGGCCTGGTGCTGGCTGGCACCGTTTATTGGGGCTGTACGGTAGTCGTTCTGCATTTTCGCGCCTTCGGCGAGGAAATGGCGGCGGCGGCTTCGCTGCCAAACATCGTAGTGCGACTGTTCGGCGTGCAGGCGCTGTGGGTTGCCTGCGTAATCGGCTACCTCGCCTGCTTCGCCAGCCTTAATATCTATATCCAAAGTTTTGCCCGCCTGGTCTGGTCGCAGGCGCTGTTCAAACCGGAGAGCTATCTGGCCCGCCTGTCGCCGCGCCAGGTACCGCGCAACGCGCTGAATGCGGTCTTAGGCTGCTGCGTACTCAGTACGCTGTGCATTTACTGGCTGAACATTAATCTCGATGCGCTTATCGTCTATGCCAACGGCATTTTCATCATGATTTATCTGCTGTGCATGCTGGCGGGATGCCGACTCCTGCACGGTAAATACCGTGTGCTGGCCACGGTGGGAAGCGTGCTATGCCTGCTGCTGTTGGCCATGGTCGGCTGGAAGAGTTTGTACGCCATCATCATGTTGGCGGTGCTGTGGTTCGCCTTGCCAGCACGCTCACCTTCAGCAAACAGATAACAAAAAACCGGCGCAGGCCGGTTTTGTCGTTTTAGCGGTCGTCTTTGTGATCCAGACGGTCGCGTTCGTCGTCTTTGCGCTGGAACTCCCCTTCGAAGGTGTCTCCGTTGCCGGCGCCGGCGCTAAAACCGCCGCCCGGCATCCGGCTAAAGCGCAGATACGGCATCAGTTTTAAGGTCATCAGCTTTTGCACCGGCGGCAACAGCAGCAGCAGGCCGAGGAAGTCGGTAAAGAAGCCTGGGATCAGCAGCAGAAGCCCGGCGATAATCAGCGACACGCTTTTAATCATTTCTGCGGCAGGGCTTTCGCCAGCCGCCATTTTCTGCTGCATCAGCATCAGGTTTTTGAAGCCCTGGTTGCGCACCAGCGACATCCCCACCACCGAGCTAAAGATAACCAGGATCAGCGTCAACAGCACGCCGAGCACATGCGCGACCTGGATAAAGATCGAGATCTCGACGTAAACGTATAAGAAAAAGGCAATAAATGGGATCCAACGCACCGGCGTCTCCTTCAATCGGCCGTCGTCGCAGACGCCCGTAGTGATAAATTTGCTATTCGCGTCATAGGAATGTGGGGTTGGCGCGCCATTTTTCAATCAACGGCAACGGCATTTTTTTCAAAAATAGTAAAGCGGTGACTCATTTCACAGATTAATAATTCTTATCCGCCGCGCTATATAATAAGTGATCAAGGTTACTGAACTTCGCTATCATCAGCATATGATCGTGGGCACCGGGCCGGTTAAGGAAATAATCTTCGGTCTGAAAATACGCTAAATCCTATAAATTCTGTGTATTTGGTGAATTCATTGGCAGCTTGAAAAAGAAGGTTCACATGTTAAACAACATTCGTATCGAAGAAGATCTGTTGGGCACCAGGGAAGTTCCAGCTGACGCATACTATGGCGTTCATACTCTGAGAGCGATTGAAAACTTCTACATCAGCAACAACAAGATTAGCGACATCCCTGAGTTTGTTCGGGGCATGGTGATGGTGAAGAAGGCCGCCGCGCTGGCTAACAAGGAACTGCAAACCATTCCTAAAAGCGTAGCGAACACTATTGTCGCCGCATGCGATGAGGTGCTGAACAACGGTAAATGCATGGACCAGTTCCCGGTTGATGTGTTCCAGGGCGGCGCGGGCACCTCCGTCAACATGAACACCAACGAAGTGCTGGCGAATATCGGTCTGGAACTGATGGGCCACCAAAAAGGTGAATACCAGTTCCTCAACCCTAATGACCACGTCAACAAATGCCAGTCCACTAACGACGCCTACCCAACCGGTTTCCGCATCGCGGTCTATGCTTCGATTCTCAAACTGATCGACGCCATCAAACAGCTGGGCGAAGGTTTCCAGGCAAAAGCCGTCGAGTTCCAGGATGTCCTGAAAATGGGCCGCACGCAGTTGCAGGATGCGGTGCCGATGACCCTCGGCCAGGAATTCCACGCTTTTAACGTTCTGCTGAACGAAGAAACCAAAAGTATTCTGCGTACCGCAGAACTGCTGCTGGAAGTGAACCTCGGCGCGACCGCTATCGGGACTCGCCTGAACACCCCTGACGGCTACCAGCAGCTGGCGGTACAGAAACTGGCGGAAGTCAGCAACCTGCCGGTCGTTCCGGCGGAAGACCTGATTGAAGCGACTTCTGACTGCGGCGCGTATGTGATGGTTCACAGTTCGCTGAAACGCCTGGCGGTCAAACTGTCCAAGATTTGTAACGACCTGCGCCTGCTCTCTTCCGGCCCGCGCGCTGGGCTGAATGAAATCAACCTGCCAGAACTGCAGGCCGGTTCCTCCATCATGCCGGCAAAAGTTAACCCGGTGGTGCCAGAAGTGGTTAACCAGGTGTGCTTCAAAGTTATCGGCAACGATACCACCGTAACCATGGCCTCCGAAGCCGGTCAGCTGCAGTTGAACGTTATGGAGCCGGTGATTGGCCAGGCGATGTTTGAATCTATCCACATCCTGACCAACGCCTGCTACAACCTGCTGGAAAAATGCGTGAACGGCATTACCGCCAACAAAGCGGTATGCGAAAGCTACGTCTACAACTCCATCGGTATCGTGACCTACCTCAACCCGTTCATCGGCCACCACAATGGCGATATCGTCGGCAAGATCTGCGCCGAAACCGGTAAGAGCGTACGTGAAGTGGTACTGGAGCGCGGGCTGCTGACCGAAGCCGAGCTGGACGACATTTTCTCTCCGCAAAACCTGATGCATCCGGCTTATAAAGCAAAACGGTATACCGATGAAAGCGAACAGTAAGCTTTCAGGGTAAACTAACCAAAGGCATGTCAGTAATGACATGCCTTTTTGCTTTTTTGGGTTTACGAAACGACAACAATTCAATATCAACTTGTTAAAAAACAAGGAAGGCATATATGTTTGGTGCAGAGCTCGTGGTTGTCTTGCTGGCAATCTATTTGGGGGCCCGACTGGGGGGCATTGGTATCGGCTTTGCCGGTGGCCTCGGCGTCCTCGTCTTAACCTTAATTTTTCAAATTCCACCCGGGGCAATCCCCTTTGACGTCATTGAAATTATCATGGCGGTTATCGCCGCTATCGCCGCGATGCAGGTCGCCGGAGGGATGGACTATCTGGTCAGCCTCGCCGAACGTATGCTACGCCGCCATCCCAAGTACATTACCTTCCTTGCGCCGCTGGTCACCTGGTTTATGACCGTGCTGGCAGGCACCGGTCATACCGCGTTCTCTACCCTGCCAGTGATTACCGAAGTGGCGAAAGAGCAGGGTATTCGCCCTTCCCGCCCGCTCTCCATCGCCGTTGTCGCTTCGCAGATTGCGATTACCGCCTCGCCGATCTCCGCGGCAGTGGTCTTCTTTGCCGGTATTCTCGAACCGCTTGGCGTCAGCTACCTGACGCTGCTGGCGATCTGCCTGCCGGTTACCCTGATTGCCGTCATGCTGACCGCCGTCGTCTGTAACTTCCTCGGCTGCGAGCTGAAAGACGACCCGGTATACCAGGAGCGACTGGCAAAAGGGGAAGTGAGCCTGCGCGGCAGTCAGGTCTTCGAGCTGAAGCCGCATGCTAAACGCTCCGTTCTGCTGTTCCTGGTGGGCATTGTCGCGGTCATGTTCTACGCTACCGCCATCAGCGACACCGTCGGCCTGATCCAGAACCCGGTGCTGCCGCGTAACGAAGCGATCGTGGTCTTCATGCTGACCATCGCCACGCTGATTAGCATCACCTGTAAGATCGATACCGGCGAAGTGCTGAACGCCAGCACCTTCAAGTCCGGGATGAGCGCCTGCGTCTGCGTGCTCGGCGTCGCCTGGCTTGGGGATACCTTCGTCAAAGCACATATTGCCGATATCCAGACGGTGGCGGGCGATCTGCTGCACAACTATCCGTGGCTGCTGGCGGTGGTGCTGTTCTTCGCGGCTACGCTGCTCTATTCACAGGCCGCCACGACCAAGGCGTTAATGCCCGCCGCACTGCTGCTCGGCGTCACCCCGCTGACGGCAATTGCCTCATTCGCCGCGGTCTCAGCGCTGTTCGTGCTGCCAACCTATCCGACCCTGCTGGCCGCGGTCGAAATGGACGACACCGGTTCCACGCGTATCGGCAAATATGTCTTTAACCACGCCTTCCTGATCCCGGGCGTCATCGCCATTACGCTTTGCGTGATCCTCGGATTCATCTTCGGCGGCCTTATGCTGTAAGATCGTTAAAAAGGGGCCAGTGAAGTAACTGGCCCCTTTGGTTAATCTCTCCGCATCATGCATGCTATAGTGCCTCTTTTCGCTGATACGAGGTTCACGATGACTACGCCTGATGCTGTTGTTGTACTCTGTACCGCGCCGGATGAAGCAACCGCCCAGGATCTGGCGGCCAAAGCGATCGGAGAAAAACTCGCCGCCTGCGCCACCATCCTGCCGGGAGCGACGTCGCTCTACTACTGGGAAGGGAAGCTTGAGCAGGAGTATGAAGTCCAGATGCTGCTCAAAACCAATCAGACCCATCAGCAGGCGTTACTGGACTGCCTGAAGTCCCATCACCCGTATCAAACCCCCGAACTACTGGTCCTGCCGGTTACTCACGGAGACAACGATTACCTCTCATGGCTCAACGCATCATTACGCTGATCCTGCTACTGTGCAGCGCATCGGCCAGCGCCGGGTTGTTTGACGCCCCCGGGCGCTCAAACTTCGTGCCTGCCGATCGGGCTTTCGCCTTTGACTTTCAGCAGAATCAACACGACCTCAACCTGAGCTGGCGCATCAAGGATGGTTACTACCTCTACCGTAAGCAGATCACGCTGACGGCAAAAGATGCGGCGATCGTCGAACCTTCGCTACCGCCTGGCGAATGGCATGAAGACGAGTTTTACGGCAAAAGCGAAATTTATCGTCAGCGCCTGACCTTGCCGATTACCCTTACGGAAGCCAGCAAAGCAGCCACGCTGACCGTCACCTATCAGGGCTGTGCCGACGCCGGATTCTGCTATCCGCCGGAGACCAAAGTCGTGCCACTCAGCGCGGTGCTCGCTGACTCCGACAAGGCGCAAGCGGCCAAACCATCAGCGCCCGCCGCGCTCCCGGCCAGCGGCAGCCAAACCGGCGCGGAGCCCGCGTCGCTGCCATTTTCGGCGCTATGGGCGCTGCTGATTGGTATCGGTATTGCCTTTACGCCTTGTGTCTTGCCAATGTATCCACTGATTTCCGGGATTGTCCTCGGCGGTAAGCAGCGCTTATCGACGGCACGCGCCCTGCTACTGGCCTTTATTTATGTCCAGGGGATGGCGGTTACCTATACCGCGCTGGGGTTGGTCGTGGCCGCCGCCGGTCTGCAATTTCAGGCCGCGCTGCAGCACCCTTACGTATTAATTGGGCTGTCAGTGGTATTTATCGCGCTGGCGCTGTCGATGTTCGGCCTGTTTACGCTGCAGCTGCCTTCATCGCTGCAAACCCGACTGACGCTAATGAGCAACAAGCGCCAGGGGGGCTCGCCTGGCGGCGTGTTTGCAATGGGCGCCATCGCCGGGCTTATCTGTTCCCCTTGCACTACGGCCCCGCTTAGCGCCATTCTATTGTATATCGCTCAAAGCGGTAATCTGTGGCTTGGCGGCGGCACGCTGTATTTATACGCGCTGGGAATGGGGCTGCCGCTGATCCTGGTGACCGTGTTCGGTAACCGTCTGCTACCGAAGAGCGGGCCGTGGATGGCTCACGTCAAGACCGCGTTTGGCTTCGTGATCCTCGCGCTGCCGGTCTTTTTACTGGAGCGCGTGATCGGCGAAGCCTGGGGTTTACGCCTGTGGTCTCTGCTTGGCGTCGCCTTCTTCAGCTGGGCGTTTATCACCTCGCTTGGCGCGAGCAAACCGTGGCTACGGCTGGTGCAAATCGTCATGCTGGGCGCCGCGCTGGTTAGCGCGCGTCCGCTGCAGGATTGGGCCTTTGGCGCACCGGCCGTCCAGCAGCAGGCGCATCTGGAGTTTACCCGCGTCAGCACCGTGGATGAACTCAACCAGGCGTTAGCGCAGGCCAAAGGGAAACCGGTCATGCTCGATCTGTATGCTGACTGGTGCGTGGCCTGTAAAGAGTTCGAAAAATATACCTTTAGCGCTCCTGAAGTGCGACAGGCCCTAAAAGAGACCGTTCTGTTGCAAGTGGATGTCACTAAGAACAGCGCGCAAGACGCGGCCCTGCTGAAACATTTACAGGTGCTCGGCTTGCCGACGATTCTGTTCTTCAACGCGCAGGGAGAAGAGCAGCCCGCACAGCGCGTCACCGGGTTTATGGATGCTGCGGCATTCAGCGCCCATTTGCGCGATTGGCAACCGTGAACGACACTTGAGGAGGATAAATGGAGGAGACTACCGTGCAACGTGAAGATGTCCTGGGTGAAGCCATACAAATTCTCGAAATCGAGGGTATCGCCAACACCACGCTGGAAATGGTCGCCGACCGCGTCGCATATCCGCTTGATGACCTCAAGCGCTTTTGGCCCGATCGCGAAGCGTTGCTCTATGACGCCCTGCGTTATTTAAGCCAGCAGGTAGACGCCTGGCGTCGCCAACTGTTGCTGGATGAGACGCTGAGCGCAGAACAAAAGCTGCTGGCGCGCTATAGCGCGCTGACCAAATGCGTCAGCAACCACCGCTATCCGGGCTGCCTGTTTATCGCCGCCTGTACTTTCTATCCGGATGCTCAGCACCCGATTCACCAGTTAGCGGAACAGCAGAAGCAGGCGTCACTGGCCTACACGCACGAGCTGCTGACCCTGCTTGAGGTGGATGATCCGGAAATGGTCGCCAAGCAGATGGAATTAATCGTCGAAGGCTGCCTGAGCCGCATGCTGATCAAGCGCAGCCAGGCCGACGTCGATACCGCCCAGCGTCTGGCGGAAGATATTCTGCGCTTTGCCCGCTGCCGGATGGGCGGCGCGCTCACGTAATTCGGATTTCCGAACCCCTGCAAGGCGCATATAATTCCCTGACACTTTCTGTGGCAGGGATTTCTATGCGTCCACTTCTCTGGGCCGCCGTACTGGGGCTCTGTTCGACCTCGCTGATGGCCGCCCCTCCTTGCGGTTTCTCTTTCGCCTACAAAGACTGGGAAGTCGCCTGCGATAATACCGGCACCTGCCGGGCTGCGGGCTATGGCGCGACAATGGGCGAGGTCAGCGTTCTGCTGACCCGTAGCGCCGGCCCCGGGCGGCAGGTAACCGCGCAGGTCACGTTTGCGCAGACCGAGCACGATATTCCGCCAGATGCCAGCGTAAATCTGTTTATCAACGATAGCGATCGTGGGACGCTTGAGGCTATCGACGATAACCATTTTCACTTTGACAGTACGCAAACCAGCGCGCTTATTACCGCCCTGGAGCAAAACGCGAAAATCGAACTGGCGCTCAATGGCCAGCGCAAACGCCTATCTAACGCGGGCAGCAGCGCGGTATTCCTTAAGGTCGATGAATTCCAGCAGCGGATTGGCACCGCCGATGCCCTTTTACGTAAAGGCGACAGCGATGAGAGTGCCGTCCTGCACGCCATTCCCGCGCCGGAGATCCTGAGCGCGCCGTTTATTCACAACGCCCAGCCCGTTGCGTTAACAGCTAAACAACAGCAGAAATGGCTGCCGCAATTGGAAAGCGCGCTCAACAGCCGTTGTGATGACTGGCAAAACGCCGATATTCCGGCCAGCGAACGGCAGATCACCGTCACCCCGCTGGATAAAAATCACTCGCTGCTGCAGACTCTGTGCTGGCGCGTCGCCTATAACGACGGCTACGCGATGTGGGTTGTCGATAACACACTGGCCGCCAGGCCACAGCTGATAACCACTGATGCCTCCAGCTATAACGATGGCGTAATGACCCTCTTCAACAAAGGGCGCAGCGTCGCCGACTGCGTTAACGGGGAAGAACGTGTGTGGGATGGCAAAACCTTTGTGCAAAGCCTCAAGTACAGCACCGGCATGTGTCGGGAAATCACCCTTGGCGGAACCTGGCAGCTTCCCACCTTCGTCAGCAAGGTTATTCCCCGCAAGCAACGAGAGGCCGATATACTCGCGCTGAAGACGTTGCACGACGCGCTCCTAAAAGAGCAAAAACGCAATCCGGAACTCGCATTAGAGAACATTGCGGAACAGTTTCCGCTCAGCGGACACATCAGCCACTTTACCCTCACCTATGCCGACGACGCGCCGGTCTCAACCACCAAGCCAGCGGCGGATATCAGCGACGATGAGTGGCAGGCGTTTTTACATTCCGATATCAGCGCCGATTCGGAAAACGGCAAAGTCAGCTTCACGCTTATCGACCTCGACGGCGACGGCAAACGCGACCTCATCATCGATAGCTATGTTGGCGGTACCGGCCTGTTCAGCTATACCGGCGTGCTGAAACGCGGCGATAGCGCCTTTGAATCGGTGAACGATGCCGACAGCAATGACGACGATAACTTCGATGCCGGCGTGCCCGGCGCCCTTTACTCTATTAACGATCGCGGAGCGAACCAGTGGGGCCGCTGGGTCAGAATCAACAGCCAGGTTTACGCCCTGTGGTTTAACGGCGTGTTTGGGGAAGATAACCTCTATCTGCTGCGTCCGTTTAACCAGAGCGACCTGACGCCGGCCATCACCATCCGCTACCGTTATAACCTCAATATCATTAGCGCTGCGGAAAACGGGCAGTCACCCACCCCAGCCTTAAACGATAAAGATAAAGCGGGCTTATTGAAGTCATTGAACGTCATGCAAGGTAGCCTGCTAAAGGATAAACCTGCTGACGATAACGATGAGCCGATTTGTCCTGTTCCCCCCGGTACCGCTAAAGATGATGCGGACAACTACTATGGCGGCGTTGCGGGGCACTACACCGTTGAAACGGTGGCGTGGATCCCGGTGTGGCTCAACGATAAATGCTTTATCGGCACGATCTTCAGCCATCATGGCGCCTATCGCCACGGAGTGGATGCCATCCTAACCATCAGTTCGCCACGAGATGATGAAGAGATCGTTGGCGATTACGACATCTCCGGAAAACGCCATGCCATCGCCATCACCAGCGGCTGGAAAGTTCGCGAAGGCGATAATGGAGTGATGTGATTTTAAGCAAAACGCGCCTTTTGGCGCAGAATTGCCGCAAAGATAAGCAATCAAACAATAAATAGAGAAATTTCATTGACGCAGTGGGCGGATTACGGTTTAATGCGCCCCGTTGCCCGGATAGCTCAGTCGGTAGAGCAGGGGATTGAAAATCCCCGTGTCCTTGGTTCGATTCCGAGTCCGGGCACCACTTATTCAGAGAACCCAGCCTATGGCTGGGTTTTTGCTTTTCTACGGCCTACCGCGAACCGTATGCCTGATAAGCACAGCGCCATTAGGCATTCAATGCCCATCGTTTTTACCTTTAACTTCAGCCATCGGTTATTCATCACTAACGCAGGCCTTCAGTTCGGATGTGACATACTGCATTGAGTCACATAAAAACGTTAAGATGAATCTTCGTTTCAGCCGCCCCTCTTTATAAGCCACTTACGCAAAATAATAGTGCCAATTTATCTTCAACCCACTCTAATCAGAACGTATTTGAGAAAATAAGAGCAATAGTAGCTTATCCGGTAATGAAAATTCATGCTAATGACTGTTATGATTGTGTCGAATATTTAATCACAACAGGAAGTCTGTGATATGCAAGAGAATAACGGAATAAGAATGGCTCTTTCTCCCGTACAACTAGCCGCCGTTCTGGCCGATAAATCCGTCAGTGAGGGGGAAACACTTAGTAATCGCCTCTGGGGAGGTCTAGGATTGGCCAACGGTCTGGTTGAAATGTTTGGTGCCGGAGTCATGTGCATAGCCCCCGAACCAACCATGATCACTAAAATCGGGTGTGTCATCGTGGGAACCCACAGCCTGGATACGATACAGGCTTCCTTTCGTCAGGTATGGACCGGTAGGCAGGTCAGTACCGATACATACAATTCTGTAGTATCTCTGGCCGAAAGTCTGGGTTCCGATCACCAAACTGCCGTGAACGTTGGAATGACTCTGGCTCTTGCGATTCCTATGGGATTTGCGCTGACGATGGGTGCTATCCGCGTTGCTTCTATACGTGGAGGACGGATAAAACTGGCTGAACATGAATTTTTGAGGAGTCGCTCATCAGGTGGCCATACTCTCCAAAATCATGTTGGCAAAACGCCAGAAGGGCTGAGAATGAGACTAGATACTACTCCCCGATTAAAGTCTGTCAGTAGTTTCAAAAGTACCAGTGAAGCTGAGCGCTTAGTATCAGCCGTTATTCAGGACAATAAAACTCAGATAGAGATGTGGGTAAGACATCTACCACCTGGGATGAATGCAAAAATGCAGTTGGATCGCATATTTGCGAACCAGACGGGAATATTATTATTCAAAGGTGCGAAAGAAGTAACTACTTGCTACAAAGTCCGGGTGGTCATCGAGTTTGCGCACTGGCATGGAAAACCCTATTTTGTATTGACAGCCTTTCCTCTACCCTGAACACAGTTTGTACATGACAAAAATGAACCTGAATGAACTTAACGGCTTTATCACGGTTTACTTCGGGCAGGATTATGACCTTATCGATGATAGTGATGAGATCGACCCCAAAATTGACGCATTTATCGCCGATAGTCATCTCGCCATAAAGTATGGCCTTATCGCAGACATTGACCTTCTGCTGAAGGAAGCAGATAACCCGGAAGAGGAATTCAGGATGCGCTATGGTTCAGACTTTGATCCTCACCTGTGGGGAACAGATGCCCTTAGCTTCCTGAAACGGGTAAGAGATAGAATTAGTCATTCCCTGAATGAGGCGGAGCCGACAGGCCGTCAGTAACCCGCGGCTTCCTTACCACACTATCGGTTTGATCTGATTCAGCGAGATGTCGCCGAAAACGCTAGCGCCGCGTCGCTTTCTTTTTAGCAGGAAGGCGGAACACTTCGCCATTCGGCTTGGCAATCCCCATACGGTACTGCGTCTCTCTGGCAGCCTTATGGATATCAGCAAACTCCTCTTTACGCGCCGGCGGCAGCTTCGCTTTTTTCAGGCATTTATTGCGGTGCATCCTTATCCATTCGCGATCGTTGTCATCGACGCACGTCTGCATCACATCCACCCAGCGCGAAGCAGCCCGGCGATACAATCCGCGAGCTTCCAGAGATTCGGCGATACTGTCCTTGATCATTCGATAATTTCTCTCACATATGCTAGCTAATTTGCGTATATAAATATAACCACGCCATTCGAAGAAATAATGAAAGAAAACCCCGGTAATTTGATCCACGATAAATCTATGCCAACTCAATATTGAGAGCATTTATAATATTAATTGCTGTGTGCATTAAAACTGCCGAAGCAGTAAGTACTTCCAAAGAGCATTTTTATCATATACCGCGGGTTATCATCTGAGTCATTCCTGAACTACGGTTATACCTATCAATGATTGATTAAATTAAAATAATACCGTTGTTTAGTGGCTTGTATGTAGATAGCTTACTCTGCATTCATTTCCCTTTTTATCGCTTCGGCGCGGGACACTCGAGCAGTCTATTTTTAAAAATAAACAGACAGGCTTCATTAAAGTTAGCCAGCCCCAGACGTTCATAAAGCTCAATGCGCTTGCGATACAGGCTTTTCACCGAAGTATTAAGTACCCCAGCTATTTGCTCCATGGTCATCCCCGCTCTGAGTAAAGTCAACGTCATATGTTCCTGCGGTTTCAGGCTGAAATTCTTGAGCCATTCTCGGGTCAATCGCTTACTCTTCACGTCAAGAAACAGGCTAAATAAATTAGCCATATCCGTCGGCGTCAAAGACATGTTGAGAAACCACTTTAAGCTCAGCAAATGCTCTTCCCGATGGCGCATATCAAGCATAATACAGCAGATACGTTTACCCGCTTCCGCTGCGCCAGGAATAAGATAATCGTAAAAACAAAGCGGCGCCCGACTATCCACCAGCACCGAAAACTCCTCGGCATCACTCTCAAAAAGCTTACGCTCTATCGAATGTAACTGGATGATATCTGGAAAGAAAATCCTCACCCCTTCAAAGAGATAGTGATCCTGAGTTACTAAAAACATTGTCGTTGCCACAAATCATCCCTTTAACAATAAAGCAACAAAACCCCTCCAGGGAGAATATGCACAGCGCCTGGTAGCGTGCTGACTATGGCGAGCCAAATAAAGCATGTGATTGTCTTTTAGTAATCCCCCAATCTCTCCATCTATAGTGAACGCTCCACTCCACTATCCTTACGTCATTTCTTAATTATCTGTGCTCAGGCTAATTATAAATAAAAAACTCGCACAAAAAAGAAGCTTTTCTACTATTGAGAATTTTTGTCAAAAATCGTCTTAAATATCTACAGCAACCGCCTGACATTATGCATGAAAAAGCCAACCAAAAACATTAAAACAGAATTTCGGACACCATTTAACTTTTTTCAATTCAGTAAGTTATGCGTAACATAAGACAATTAATTAATTCATTAAAGGTCAATTTCCAGATTTATCTTAAAACTACAGGCCTATTATTTGGCATATTTTCAGGCAAACATATCAGGTGTACATTAATCGCCACCCCGTTATCGCGAGGAGATATTTTATTACCTTAAATAAGTAATCGCAGTCGCGTACCGTCAGGTAAAAACTCATTACCCCATCCTTTTGCATTCAGCTAAAAGGCCGACGTGTTGTGCAATGGATTCTTGATGGACATATGGTAAATAGTTATGGGAAGATCAACTCGTTTCAATAAGTTATTCTTTTATCGCCGCACGACATTCTCGCTTTCAATTAGTTTATTGTTGTTAACGCCTATTCTGGCTCAGGGGGCTGAGTCGATATATGATCGGCATGTGCTACAGGCGCGTGAAGGTAATTACTCCCCTTTTCTCGATTATCTTCAGCAATATCAACAACAACATGCTTTGACGCCTGAGCAAGTCGCCGACTGGCTTCAAATTGCCTCCTGGGCTGGACGTGATGAGGAAGTAATCCAGGTCTGGCAGCGTTATCAGGTTTATATGGCGCTACCGGCACGCGGTACGGCGGCAGCGGCACAGGCTTTCCGTAATCAAAAACGGTGGTCTTCAGCGCTGGCGCTCTGGGATCAGGCAATTGGCCAGCAGCCGATGAACGACGATTATCTTATTGGTCGGATTAAAACGCTGGCCGATGCGCGCCATGACGGGCAGGCGCTAAGTGAAGCCCGCCGCTTGGTCGCCACCACCCCCAGCGCCGCTCACCTGCAGACGCTCTCCTACGTCTATTTACGTCAGGGAAAAAGCTGGGACCAGCTGCTCACCGATATGCGCGCGCAGGAACTCGCGCCGCAAAACAGAGAAACGCTCAATAGCCTGATTGATAGCCTGAGCAGCAATCGCATCAATTCGCCTGCGCTGCAATGGTCAGCGAAAACCACCTTAACGCCCGCGCAGCAGCGAAAGCTAGAAATGGACGCGGCGGCGGAGTGGGTACGGCTGGCGCACACCCCGGCCCGCGGTGAACAGGAGCGCTTTCGCCTCGCGCAAACGGCGCTCAACCGCTACGACGCGCTGTTCGCCCGTTGGCGTCAGGAGCCGCAGGCCGCAGAGGATCTTGCCCGCGCGCGTATTGACCGCCTCGGCGCGCTATACACCCGCGGCTATTACGCCCAAGTCATTAAGGAATATCAGTCGCTGACCGCCGCTCAACAGCCCGTCCCTGACTGGGCCATCGGCTGGGTTATCTCCTCTTATCTTGCACAACAAAACGTCGAGGCCGCGCTGGCGATCGCCCGCCAACATCCACTTTACCGGCCGGACCCGCAAGATGATCAGCATGAATTATTTTATGCGCTGCTGGATAGCGGCCAGTATCAGGCCGCCCGCGAGTATCTCGCTAAAGTGACGAATGGCGTTCCCTACACCCGCCGCCTTTACGGCTCGCCGACGCCGCAGCCAAACGACCCGTGGCTGAACGCTCAATCGCTGAAGGTACAGTATCTACTGAGTACTAACGCGCTGCCGGAAGCCGAACGGCTCTCCGACCGACTGGCCACCACCGCGCCCGGTAATCAGGGGCTGCGCATTGACTACGCGGCGATACTACAGGCGCGTGGTTTACCCCGCGCCGCCGAACGGGAACTGAAAGCGGCGGAAGCGTTGGAGCCTTCGAACATCCCCCTCGAACGTCAGCAGGCCTACGTGGCGATGGATCTTCAGGAGTGGCGGCAGATGGAGCTATTAACCGATGACCTGCTGGCGCGCAGCCCCGAAGACCTGAGCACGCAAAAATTAGCTCGCGCTCGCGAGGTGCACCATATGTCGGAACTGCGCCTTAACAGCACGCAAGGGATCCACTCGGATAACCCGGTCAGCGGTAGCCACGACTTTAGCTGGGATGCGGCGATTTACGGCCCGCCAATCGCGGATAACTGGCGACTTTTCGCCGGTAATCGCTTCGCCAAAGGGAATTTTGATGAAGGAAAAGGCTCCAGCCGCCAGCTATTTGGCGGCATCGAATGGCGCCCGCGCGATGCCTGGGCTGAACTGGAAATCTCCAACAACAATTTCGCCGGCGACAACAAACCCGGCGCCCGACTTTCCGCCTGGCAAAGCTTCAACGACAACTGGCAAATTGGCGGCGAGGTCGAACGTCTGTCGCGGCAGACGCCGCTGCGCGCGCTGCGTAACGGTATCAGCGCCAACCGCGGCGAGGGCTGGGTTCGCTGGTATCAAAACGAACGACGCGAATATCGCTTCAGCGCCGCCGCCACCCGCTTCTCCGACCACAACCGTCGTCAGGAATATACAATCTCCGGCAAAGAGCGGCTCTGGCAATCGCCAACCATCACGCTCGATCTGGAACCTGGGCTCTCCGCCAGCGTCAACAGCCGGGCGGATACCCTGTACTACAACCCGAAACGCGACTTCGCCGCCACCTCGGCGCTGGTCGCCGATCACGTCATGTATCAGCACTACGATACCGTCTGGAGCCAGCAGCTTGCGGCAGGCGGCGGCGCCTACTGGCAAAAAGCGTATTCGACCGGCGCTATCGCCATGCTCGGCTACGGCCAGCGTATTCGCTGGAACAACGTGATCGACACCGGCGTGATGCTGAACTGGGACAAGCGTCCCTACGACGGCAAACGCGAAAGCAATCTCTCCATTGCCCTTGATGCGAATTTACGGTTTTAAGGATAAACATGGTCAACAAAAGTATCCGCATCAGCCTGATGGTTATCGGCTGGCTCCTGATGACCTGCGCGCTTCGCGCAGAAACGATTCCTTTTCTGCCGCCGGACGCGCGGCCGCAGCCTGAGGCGAATAAGCCCTGGCCACAGAATAAGTTTCTGGTATTGGCCTATCACGATGTAGAAGACGATGCCGCCGATCAGCGTTATCTGGCGGTGCGTACCAGCGCGCTCAACGATCAAATCGGCTGGCTGCTGCACAATGGTTATAAGGCCGTCAGCGTGCAAAATATTCTCGACGCCAACGCGGGGTTAATCACGCTGCCGCCAAAGGCATTTCTGCTGAGTTTCGATGATGGCTACAGCAGTTTTTACACCCGGGTCTGGCCGCTGTTAAAAGCCTGGAACGTCCCGGCACTATGGGCGCCGGTAGGCAGTTGGGTCGATACGCCGGAGCAGAAAAAAGTCGATTTCGGCGGTCTGATGACTCCGCGCGAGCGTTTCGCCACCTGGGAGATGGTGCGCGAGCTCGCGCAATCGCCGCTGGTTGAAATCGGCGCGCATACCTGGGCTTCGCACTACGGTATTCAGGCCAATCCGCAAGGTAGCCGCGAACCGGCGGTTGCCAACCGTTTTTATGATAAGGCCAGCGGACGCTACGAAAGCGACCAGCAGTTTCACCAGCGCATCGATACCGACGTGCGCAAAGTGAGCGACAAAATCGCCGACGTCACCGGCAAAGCGCCGCGCGCCTGGGTATGGCCCTACGGCGCCGCCAACGGCACATCGCTGGCTATCGCGAAAAGCCGCGGCTATCAACTGGCGTTTACCCTCGGCGATGGTCTGGGCGATGTGCGGGATTTGGATAACATTCCCCGTCTGCTTATCTCCGGCAATCCGTCGATCAAGGCCTTCGCCAGCCAGGTGACGCAAATCCAGGAGCGTGAGCCGGTTCGGGTGATGCACGTCGATCTCGATTATGTCTACGATAAAGACCCGGTTCAGCAGCGCAAAAATATCGATAAGCTGATCCAGCGTGTCTACGACATGAAAATCACTCACGTTTTCCTGCAGGCCTTTTCCGATCCGCTCGGCGACGGCACGGTGAAAGCGCTCTACTTCCCCAACCGCCGCCTGCCGATGCGCGCCGATCTCTTCAACTTCGTCGCCTGGCAATTACAAACGCGCGGCGGCGCCAAAGTGTATGCGTGGATGCCGGTGCTGGCGTTCGATCTGAACGGTTCGCTACCGCGCGTACAGCGCTGGGATGCGCAGAGCAACACGCTGCGCCAGGCCACTCGCCCCTATGTACGGCTATCGCCATGGAATAGCCAGGTGCGCGATCAGATCCGCGATATTTATCAAGACCTTGCCCGCTACGCGACCTTTGATGGCGTGCTGTTCCACGACGACGCGGTGCTGACGGATTATGAAGATGCCGGCGCCGGGGCGATGGCCGCCTGGCGGGCGGCGGGCCATTGGGAGGATATCGCGCAGATCCGCCAAAATCCCGCCACGCTGCATGCCTGGACGCGGTTTAAAAGCCAGGCGCTTATCGACTTCACCCGCACGCTCAGCCAGAGCGTAAAAGAGATCCGCGGCCCGCAGGTGAGAACCGCGCGCAATATCTTTGCCCTGCCGATCCTGCAGCCGGAAAGCGAGGCCTGGTTCGCGCAGAATCTCGATGATTTTCTGACGGCCTACGACTGGACGGTGCCGATGGCGATGCCGCTGATGGAATCGGTTCCGGTTGCGGAAAGCGATGCGTGGCTGGCGCGTCTGGTGCGCGCCGTCAGCGCCAGACCGGGCGCATTGAAGAAAACCATTTTTGAGCTGCAGGCTAAAGACTGGACTCTCCCGCAGCAGAACGCCATCCCTGACCAACAGCTGGTTGACTGGATGCGGACGTTACAGCTCAACGGCGTCAACAATTACGGCTACTACCCCGACGATTTTCTTAATAATCAGCCTGATATCTCAAAAATCAGGCCCCTGTTTTCATCGTACTGGTATCCCAACAATGACTGATCGCATTATCGCATTTTCGATTTTATGCCTGGTTTTCGGGCTACCGCTGGGCGTGGCCGCCGTTTTCACCGGCGAGTTGATACTGGATTTCGTCTTCTTCTGGCCGCTGTTTATGTCGGTGCTGTGGATAACCGGCGGGCTCTACTTCTGGTTTCAACTGGAGCGCCACTGGCCATGGGGTAAAGAGACGCCGCCGCCGGAGCTTGCGGGCGATCCGTTGATCTCCATTTTGATTCCCTGTTTTAACGAGGAGAAAAATGCCCGCGAGACCATCGAAGCTGCGCTGGCGCAGCGCTATCGCAACATTGAGGTGATCGCCATCAACGACGGTTCCTCCGACGATACCGCCAGGGTGCTTAATCAACTGGCGGAAGAGTACGCTCTGCTGCGGGTGATTCACCTGGCTGAAAATCAGGGGAAAGCGGTAGCGCTGAAAGCCGGCGCTGCCGCCGCGCGCGGGGACTTACTGGTGTGTATCGACGGCGATGCCCTGCTCGACCGCGATACCGCCGCCTACCTCGTGGCGCCGCTGATCCAATACCCCCACGTCGGCGCGGTGACCGGTAATCCGCGTATTCGTACCCGCTCGACGCTGATTGGCCGCATTCAGGTCGGCGAGTTCTCTTCGATAATCGGGCTGATCAAGCGCACCCAGCGTATTTATGGCCGGGTGTTTACCGTCTCCGGGGTGATTGCCGCTTTTCGTCGCCAGGCGCTGGCGGACGTCGGCTACTGGAGCCCGGATATGATCACCGAAGATATCGATATCAGCTGGAAGCTGCAGCTACGTCATTGGGCGATTTTCTTCGAGCCGCGGGCGCTGTGCTGGATCCTGATGCCGGAAACGCTGAAGGGACTGTGGAAACAGCGTTTACGCTGGGCGCAGGGCGGCGCCGAGGTTTTCCTGGTCAATCTGCGCCGCGTGTTTCGCTGGGAACACCACCGAATGTGGCCGCTGTTCCTCGAATATGCGCTCTCCACGCTGTGGGCCTTCGCCTATGCGGTCACCATTTTTCTGTTCATCGCCAGCCATTTTGCCCCGCTGCCGGAGAACCTGACCGTCCGCAGCCTTTTTCCGCCGGAATTTACCGGGCTACTGCTGGGGGTGATGTGTCTGCTGCAGTTTATCGCCAGCCTGTACATCGAAAGGCGCTATGAACGCGGCGTCGCCGGCTCGCTGTTCTGGGTGATCTGGTTTCCGATGGTGTACTGGATGATCGGCCTGTTAACCACCATCGTCGCCTTCCCCAAAGTCATGTTGAAACGTAAACGCGCCAGGGCTCGCTGGGTCAGCCCTGATAGAGGTAAAGGAAGAATGTCATGAACGAACAAACTCTGATATTAACCGAGCATCGCATGTTGCCGCGGATCTTTGACGGCGTGTTAACTGCCATCGCGTGGGCCGGCTTCGCCTTTTTTATGTATGCCAACCTGCTGATGCAGTTTACCGAGCGCGGTAACGACAGCTGGGACGCAATTATGGCGTCGTTTAATACCGTGCTGGTCTATTTATTGGTGGCGGCAATTAACGGCTGGCTGCTGATTTTGTGGTATCAGTACAATCTGCGCCGTTATAACGCCCGGCGGCACGGCAGCATGGCCTCGCTGCGCCATGAAGAGCTGGCGGAGAGCTTTAATATCGCGCCGCAGATCATTTCCGAGATGAGCCAATATAACCTGCTGACGGTATACCATGATCAGATTGGCAGAATTATTGATTTGAAAATCAATCAGAACGAGGAGGTCGAACGGTAACGGCCCCCCAAAAAGGCCGCATCACGCGCGGCCTTTCCTCTTTCAGCCCGGTGAGATTACTGACCGCCGGCTTTCTTAATCGCCGCATCCAGCGAGGCTTTGTCGGCCAGTCCCGGGAAGACGGTAATGGTCGCTTCGGTCGCGCCGGTAGTCGGCATGACAATCACGCCAGGCGTACCGCTTAAGCCAATCTCCTGCGCCAGCTGGTTAATGTTTTCCAGCGCCGGTTCAACATCCGCCGCTTTTTTGGCGTCAAAGTTCACCTTTTTCGCCTGCTGCTGGATGTCCGCCGCCGTCAGTTTGCCTTCGTTATGCCCGGTAGCGTAAACGCCGTTGTGGTAAGTCAGATAGGCCTCAGCCCCTTTCTGCTGATAAATCTGCAGGCCGGTTTTCGCCGCGTCCAGCGAGGTTGCCCAGCGGCTGCCGAAAATCGGCCACTCTTTAAAGGCAAAACGGGTTTGCGGATGATCTTTAATCACCTGCTCCATAACCGGTGCAAGGCGGCTACAGTAGATGCATTGATAATCGAAGAACTCGATAACGGTGACTTTACCGTTAGCCGGGCCGTAGGTTGGCGTGGCCTTATCCTGCGTCAGCTTGTCGGCATTCTTGATTACCGCCTGAGTAGCGGCGCTGGCCTGCTGCTCCGCCTGAATTTGCTGCAGCTTTTGGCTGGCCTGCAATAGCACTTCCGGGTGGGCGACCAGGTAGTCAGCGGCGATTTTGCCGATGCGCGCTTCCTGCTCCGCGGTGAAAGTCGCGGCCGGCGCGTCAGCGGCGCTGGCCAGCGCCGGCAGCAGGGAAGCGCCCGCCAGGGCGAGAATAAGTAAATTCTTGATGCCAGACATATTGAAAAGTCCTTACGAAAAAGTAGACGGCAGGTGAGCCTAATCGGACAAAATATCATCCTTTGGCGGCGAATCATTGTCAGTCTATGCATTGATTCGTAACTTTATTTGTCAGACGCCACTATTCTCCCTACGGCTTGAAGGGTGGTCAGGGGCGAAGAACGAGAGTACCCTGCGCCCATCTTTTTTTGATCGACATTATTTGCAATACGAGCCAGGCATGAACGAAATATTGAGTCAGTGGGACTTCGCCGTTATTTTGCTACAAATCATCGCCATCGATTTGTTATTAGGCGGCGATAACGCGGTGGTCATCGCCATGGCCTGCCGCAAGCTGCCGGCGCATCTGCGCACCAAAGCCATTGTTATCGGGACTCTCGGCGCGATTATCGCACGGGTCGTGCTGCTGGCGGTGGCGATTTATTTGTTGTCGTTGCCGTGGCTAAAAATCGTCGGCGCGTTACTGCTACTGTGGATTGGCGTTAAGCTGGTCGCCAACGAAGAAGAAGAGAGCGATATCAGCAGCTCAAGCAGCCTGTGGCGCACCGCCGTCACCATCACCGTCGCCGATGTCATCATGTCGCTGGATAACGTACTGGCCGTGGCCGCCGCCGGTAAAGGCCATCTGTTACTGGTGGCGCTGGGGGTATTAATCAGCATTCCGATTATTGTCGCCGGTAGTAAGCTGGTGTTGGCAATCCTGACTCGCTTTCCCTCGGTCGTATTACTGGGCGGCGCGCTGATTGGCTGGATTGCCGGTTCAATGATGATAACCGATCCGACCCTGGTTCAGCTGTTCCCCAATTCCCCGAATTATCTACATTTTGTTGCCGGGGCCATTGGCGCGGCGTTGGTGCTGCTGGAAGGATGGCGCCGCAACTACCGCTCCGGCACCCCGGAATAATCACTGGACGCCGTCACCCCCGACGGCGTCAAGTTTTCGCCACTTTTCTCCGCCACCCTTTCTCATTTGCCCTACTCTTAATAGAGCCGCCTGATCCAGGGATTCTGTGACCAGATTTTTGAGCATAAATGAGATAACACCATGGAATTAAAGGATTATTATACCATTCTAGGGGTTAAGCCAACGGACGATCTGAAAACCATCAAGACCGCCTATCGCCGTTTGGCGCGTAAATATCACCCCGACGTCAGCAAAGAACCCGATGCCGAAGCAAAATTCAAAGATCTCGCCGAAGCATGGGAAGTCCTCAAAGACGATCAGCGTCGCGCCGAATATGACCAACTTTGGCAGCACCGCAACGATCCGCAGTTCAACCGCCAGCAGCACGCCCACGAACAAAGCTACAGCCAGCAGGACTTCGACGATATCTTCTCCTCGATGTTCGGCCAGCAGGCGCATCACGCCCGCCGCCAGCGCGCCGAGCGCGGCCACGATGTCGAAATCGAAGTGGCGGTGTTCCTCGAAGAAACCCTCACCGAACAGACCCGTACCATCAGCTACAAGCTGCCGGTCTATAACGTCTTCGGCATGGTTGAGAGTGAAACGCCGAAAACGCTGAATGTGAAAATTCCGGCCGGGGTCAGCGATGGCCAGCGTATTCGCCTGAAAGGCCAGGGGACACCGGGCGAAAACGGCGGCCCAAATGGCGATCTGTGGCTGGTGATTCACATCGCGCCGCATCCGCTGTTCGACATCAACGGTCATAACCTGGAGATCGTACTGCCGCTGGCGCCGTGGGAAGCCGCGCTGGGGACGAAAGTCACCGTACCGACGCTAAAAGAGAGCATTCTGCTGACAATACCGGCGGGCAGCCAGGCAGGGCAACGGCTACGCATCAAGGGCAAAGGGTTGGTGAGCAAAACCCACACCGGCGATTTGTTCGCCGTCATCAAAATTGTCATGCCGCCAAAACCAGATGAAAAAGCGCGTGAGCTCTGGCAGCAGCTCGCCGAAAGCGAAGCCAGCTTCGATCCGCGTAAGACATGGGGGAAAGCCTGATGGCTAAAGTAACAGTGACGTTTACCATCACCGAGTTGTGCCTGCGCACCGGGGTGTCGGAAGAGGAACTGACGGAGATCGTCGGCTTAGGGATGATTGAGCCACACCAGCCGCAGGCTGAAACCTGGCTGTTTGACGACAGCGCGGTAACGATTGTGCATCGCGCGGTGCGCCTGCGTAACGAGCTGGAGCTGGACTGGCCGGGGATTGCGGTGGCGCTGACGCTGCTGGATGAAAATGCGCGCCTAACCCGCGAGAATCGCCTGCTGCAGCAGCGACTGGCCCGCTTTTTGACCCACAGCTAAGCGGAGTTCCCGGGTCGCGGCGTTCCGCCTTACCCGGGCTACCTATGGCACTGGGCCCACCATTGCACTGGATCTGTAGGCCCGCGCAAGCGCAGCGCCGCCGGGCAATATCCGCGGATAAGGAACCGCTTTGCGCCGGATGGCGGCTACGCCTTATCCGGCCTACGGTCTGTGCGGCCTGCCTTTAATTTATTCACCATGCTGGCTGCAACTGCCGGTGCTGGTGGCCTCAAAATCGCTGAGACGTTCCCGGCTGGCCGGGGCAGCCCGCATGGATGCGGGCTGAGGGCCGTGACTTGCAGGGACGCAGCCTCGGCCCGACCCGAAGCCTGCCGCGATAAGTCGAAGGTACCACGAAGTGGCGATTTTGGCGGCCAGAGCCCGGGAGTACAGAGGGCGGCGGCGACTGGCCGCCCTCTGTGCGCTCCCTGCGCCACGGAAAACATATTGCAGAAAAATTAACCGGGAGCGCAATATCCTCCGGAGCGAAACGAGATAAACGCTTTTCTCAAGCTAAAGGTTGCAAACCGATAACAGTATCTACAAATGGCATTGGGCCCACCCATTGCACTAGAAGCACAAACCGGCAAAGCGCTTAATCCGGCAGCGAACCGGCGAGATTACGCGCGGAGACGCTCTCGCTCACCGGGGCTGGCGGCTCGGGCGCCTTAACCGGCGCAGCCGCTGGCGCGGATGCCGCAGCGGAAGACGCTGGCTGAATCTCAAGAAACGAGGCCAGCATTCTACGCAACGTCTCCGGCGGCGTATCTTCCGCCAGCAGCGCCGCCAGCATTGACGGCAGCCGGCTATCAACTTCACCCAACGCTAACCCCGCCAACAGCGCCGTACGCGACATATCCCCGCGATCGCCGCGATGATGGGCCTCAATTTTCGCGTCCGCAAAGCGCTCGCTGGCGCTGATATCCGGGCGCAGGTAAATCAGAACCTTTCTGCGGTCCAGAGTCATAGACGCTCCTTAACCAATAATTTTCAGACCACGCACGAGGGCGAACTGCGGCTCGTCGGCCACCACAAAGCGATCTTCGCGCAGACCCATGCGTTCGCGAATCGCATCGGCAACCAGCGGCGCGCCGCCGCCAATCACGATGGCGTGCGAATAGCCTTTAAAACTATCAATCGCCGTCAGAACGCGAGTCGTCAGGCGTTCGATGCTATTAGAGATAACCTTTTTCACCTCCGATACCGCATCCGGATCGTTGATGTTATCGGTCAAATACTCTTCGTCGTGGCGGTTGATGATTATCTGGTCAACGTTATAGCTCGAGGTATCGGTATTCGCCCGGGCCAGCGCCAGCTTAACGGCGTCGGTCACCAGCGACACGCCCAGCTTCGGGTCGCCGTAAATGCGCGAAACCGAGGTCATCTGCCCCGCCACCATCGAAATATCCAGCGTGGTGCCGCCGAGGTCGACAATCAGCACCGAATGAGATGGTTTAAGCTCATCGCACAGGCTAATACCCGCCGGAATGGATTCCGGACGCACGGTGACTTTGGTGATATTGAACACCACGCCTTTATTCAGTTTAACCTCGCGCAGCAGGCTCTTTTTCTTACGCTCAATGTTATCAAGACGATATTGCGCATCTTCATCATAAAATTCGGTCAGCGGCAGGGTGACCACAATCTCGACATCCTGCGGTTCCAGACCACTGGTCAGCAGCGCATGATGGACAGCGATGGAGTTCAATGGGCTGTATTGCCAATCAATATTGTTGGTGGGTAACGCATCGGGGGTGATCAGGTCGAAAGAGTACTTTTCATCATCCACGGTGTAGTTAAATGGCTTCCCGGCGCCGAAAGTGGCAGACCAGCCGCGCTTGAAACTATTGGGGCTGATATGGGTGAAAGTTTCGCCATCTTGCTCCCACAGCATTTTGATATTGGTTGAACCATCATCGATAAAAATGCGCATCGCATTGCTCCATCACTGAGACAAATAAGAGAAAATTTAAGACCCAAAAAGAGTAGCAAGAGTTAAAAAGCAGCGCAAGAGCACGAAAAAGAGACAATTCTGAGTTTTATTTGAGAAACAATGGAGATTTCAATTAACCCATTGAGCTCAAAGAGAGAACTATGAGAGACAAATCAGAGAACTTAAGATTTTCATTTCTGTCTGTTTTAAACGCTATTTTTGCGCAAAAAGAGAGCATCCCTCCCCTCTTTCGCCAGCGGTTTTCGCACGCTTTTTACACCTGATTGGGTACCACAATCGGCCGTTCCGGCTCGACGACATTTTCCGGTACCCGACGATATTTATCCAGCAGGTGAATCTGAATACGTCGCAACATATCGCCATTCAGCTTGTAATAACGGAAATAAAGAAACAGCGTCAGGGCAAAAAAGAGCGTCGGCAGCGCAATCATAATCGCCTGCATCCCCAGCAGCGTGTGAGGCGATTGCGCCGTATTCGGCACGTAGCCAATGATACCGAGCACGATGGCGATAAACCAGGCCGCAAACGCCGAACCGGCTTTGACCACCAGCGTCTGCACCGAGTAGGCGATGCTTTCGCAGCGGATATTCATCGTATATTCGCCGTAATCAACGGTATCGGCCACCATAATGACCTGTAGCACCCAGAACAGCGCGGTGCCGATATTCAACAGCACCCCGGCAAGCGAAATCAGCACGATGTTGTAAACGCCGCTCAGCGCCATCAGCAACAGCACGCCGCAGCCCAGCACCGGCATGATAGATGCTCCCGCCCACAGAATGCGCCGCGACAGCCCTTTCACCAGCCGTGGGAACAGGATCAGCGTCAGCAAATTCGCCGCCCCCGCGTAGGACATGTAATACGGGAACATCTCCGCGCTGCCGATAACGTAGGTAAAGTAATAAATCGCGAAGCCGGCGATAATATTCGCCGCCGTGTTATAGGCCAGCGCCATGCCCAACAGGCAGGCCAGCTGATCGTTTTTATAGATGAGCGCCACCATCTGGCGCAGTGAAAGATGGCTGGAATCCTCGCTCACGCCGCTATCCGACGAGTAAACCTCATGGACGTTGCGTAAGGTAACGAGGGTGGAGACCACGAAGAAGACAATCAGCACCAGGGTAAACATCTGGAAACCGAAGCCGCGATCGGCGCCGCCGACGGCGCTGACAAACGGCAGCGTGACGCCGGCGGTCACAAACCCGGCAAGGCTGGCGAAAAAGCGCGGGTAAGGCACCAGTTGTTCACGTTCGCGTTTATCAAGGGTAATGGTCGGCACCAGCGACCAGAACGGCACATCCATGATGGTATAGGTGAAGCCCCACAGCAGGTAGGTCAGCCACACCCACGCCAGTAGCGATCCGCCGCTGAAGTGATGGGCGCTGAACAGCATATACAGCACCACCGAGTTGGTGATAGTCCCGATCAGGATCCACGGCTTGAACTTCCCCCATCGCGATCGCGTGCAGTTGACGATCCATCCCATGATCGGATCGGCTATCGCATCGAGGATCCTCGCCACCAGGAACAAGGTGCCAACCACCCCAACCGATAAGCCAACAATATCGGTGTAGTAATACATCAGATACATGTAAACGATACCGATAGCGAAATCTTTACCAAAGGCACCAAATCCGTAGCTGAGCTTTGTTGTCATTGAAATACTCATAGGGTACAGGTCGCTGTCGCCAGCGCCTCCTTTAGCGTTTGATAGAGCATGGCAGGCGCCGCCGGGCCAGATCCCCCGGCGGCATGAGAAAATTAACGGTGCAGCCAGGCCGGCAGCCAGTCGCCGTGGCTGGCGATCAGATCGTCCACCAGCGCGTAGATCTCTTCGATCCCCAGCACCGCGGCGGTGTGCGGATCCATCATCGTGGCGTAATAAACGTAATCGCGATTTTCCGTCAGGATGGCCTCCGTTAGCAGCGTCTGCACGTTGATGTTGGTCTGCATCAGCGCCGCCAGATGCGCCGGTAGCACGCCGATTTTCGTCGGCTGGATACCGTTAGCGTCCACCAGACAAGGGACTTCGACGCAACAGCCCTGCGGCAGATTGTCGATGAGATCATCGTTGCGTACGTTGCCATACACGACGCTCGGCTCGCCGGTCCAGATAGCGTTCATGATGGTGCTGGCATACTCGCGTGAAGGTTTAACCTCGATACACTCGCCGCTCTTATAGCTCTCCAGCTCTTTATGCCAGTTGGCCAGCTGCTCGACGCAGCGTTTAGGGTACTCATCCAGCGGCACTTTATAACGGGCGATAAGATCGTCGCGCCCCGGCTTGATAAACCATGGCGTGTATTCGGCGAAATGCTCCGACGATTCGGTGACAAAGTAGCCCAGCTTTTTGAACATCTCATAGCGGACAATGTTTTCGCAGCGCGGATTGCCATGCAGGTTCGGCTTCGGCGCCCGCCCTTCGGCGTAGGCCTGCAGCAGGTCGGGGTAGATACTGACGTAGCTGCCGTCCGCGAGCTTTTTCTCCAGCGACAGATAGAACGCCATATGGTTAATGCCCGCGCAGCGGTAACGTAAATCCGCCGGGTCGAGGTTAAGGTCGCGCGCCAGCTCTTCCGCTGTGCCTTGCACCGAATGGCACAGACCCACCTGCTTGATATGCGGGTAGCGGGCGTACATCGCCCAGGTGTTCATCGCCATCGGATTAACGTAGTTAAGCATGGTGGCGTCCGGGCAGACCTCGCTCATATCGTCGCAGATAGCCCACAGGTGCGGGATGGTGCGCAGCGCGCGCATAATGCCTCCCGGCCCCAGCGTATCGGCAATGGTCTGCTCAAGCCCGTGGCGTTTACACACTGCAAAATCGGTGACGGTACAGGGCTCATAGCCGCCAATCTGGAAGGCGACGACGACAAAATCGGCGTCCCGCAAGGCGGTTTTACGATCGCGATGGCAGCTAATTTCGCCATTCGCGCCGACGGAATCCATCAGCTTTCGCACCACGGTATGCGACTCTTCCAGCCGGGTTTCATCGATATCCATCAGCGCGATATGCGCCGATTTCAGCGCCGGGCGCTGGAACACATCACCGAGTATATTTTTAACAAACACCGTCGAACCGGCGCCGATAAAGGTAATTTTGGGGGCAGACATCGCGCTCTCTCCATCAGGTCATTGAACACTTTCAGAGTGGCATGCCGCTCTCCGCTGCGCTGCCCCGTTCCCGCCGGAGCATTCCCGGAAACTCAGATCGGCCATTGAACGCCACAAAATCTGAGTTTTTGGGAATAGATCGGCTTAAAAGGAGAGAAAACGGGCCGATGATTCCGCTAAGCTGTAATCAGTTCAGGCTAAAAACGCAGCCACTCTGACGATCCAGGAATCCGCCCATGATGGAACACCGCTTCACTTCCCTGCCCCCCGACCCGCACATGTGCAGCAGCGATGAAAAGCAGAGCCGCAGCCCGCTGGCGCTCTATTCCGAGTATCAGCGCATGGATATCGAACTGCGCCCGCCGCACGCCATGGCCACCAGCCACTGGCACGGCCAGGTAGAGGTCAACGTGCCGTTCGACGGCGACGTGGAGTATTTGATTAACAATGAAGTGGTGCGCATTGAGAAAGGCTATATCACCCTGTTTTGGGCCTGTACGCCGCATCAACTGACCCGCCCGGGCGACTGCCAGCAGATGGCGATATTCAACCTGCCGATGCATCTGTTTCTGTCGTGGCCGCTGGATCGCGAACTGATAAATCACGTCACCCACGGGATGGTGATTAAATCTCTCGCCGCCCAGCAGTTAAGCGCTTTTGAAGTACGGCGTTGGCAGCAGGAGTTGAATCACGAGAATGAACAGATTCGCCAGTTGGCGATCGATGAAATCGCCCTGATGCTCAAGCGGCTGAGCCTCGCCGGCTGGCAGCCGATTCTGGTCAACAAAACCTCGCGCACGCACAAGAACAGCGTCTCGCGCCACGCGCAATTTTACGTTAGCCAGATGCTGGAATTTATCGCCGCCCATTATGACCAGGCGCTGACCGTCGATGCCGTCGCCGAGCACGTTAAACTTAACCCAAACTACGCGATGGGCGTTTTTCAGCGGGTGATGCAGCAGACCATGAAGCAGTACATTACCGCCATGCGCATCAATCACGTGCGCGCGCTGCTAAGCGATACCGATAAGACCATCCTTGATATCGCCCTCACCGCCGGGTTCCGTTCCAGCAGCCGCTTCTACAGCACCTTTACCCGCTACGTCGGCATGCCGCCGCAGCAGTACCGTAAATTGAGCCAACAGCGCCGCCACAGCCTCGCGTCGCCGCAGCCATAAAAAATGCCGCCGGGGTCTCCCCAGGCGGCATCGTGAACAGTGAAAAACGGTTAGTCGTTGATACGCGGATGCTGCTGTACCAGACGGGCGCGTTTTTCCTGCAGGTCGGCGATTTCCTGATCGATATCTTCGATTTTATGCTCGATGTTATCGTAGTGCTCGCCCAGAATTTCTTTCGCTTCCTGGATATCGGACGCCGCCGGCGTCGCCCCTTTCAGCGGACGGTTAGCGGTCTCTTTCATCGACAGGCCGGTAATCAGGCCAATCACCGCAATCACCATCAGATAGTAAGCCGGCATCATCAGGTTCTGGGTGGTTTCCACCAGCCATGCCGCCAGCGTCGGCGTCAGACCGGCGATCAGCACCGAGATGTTAAAGGCGCTGGCCAGAGCGCTGAAGCGGATGTGGGTCGGGAACATCGCCGGCAGCGATGAGGCCATCACGCCGATAAAGCAGTTCAGCACCACCGCCAGCAGCAGCAGACCGGCGAAGATCAGGCCGATCACGTTACTGTTAATCATGATAAAGGCCGGGATAGACAGCGTGAACAGCGCGACGCTACCCACCAGGATAAACGGACGGCGGCCAAAACGGTCGCTCAGCATGCCGATAACCGGCTGGACAAACAGCATGCCGACCATGATGGCGATAATAATCAGTACGCCGTGATCTTCCGAGTAGTGCAGGTTATGCGACAGGTAGCTCGGCATGTAGGTCAACAGCATGTAATAGGTCACGTTGGTGGAAATCACCAGACCAATACAGGTCAGCAGGCTGCGCCAGTGTTTGGTGGCAATCTCTTTAAAGGAGACCTTCGGACCTTCCTGCAGACCTTCGCGGTCGCCCTGTTCAAGGGTATCCACGTGCTGCTGGAACGCCGGCGTCTCTTCCAGCGCGTGACGCAGGTACAAGCCGATAATCCCTAGCGGCAGCGCCAGGAAGAACGGGATACGCCAGCCCCAGTCGAGGAAGTTATCTTCACCCACGACGCTGGAAATCAGTACCACCACGCCTGCGCCCATTACGAAGCCGGCAATCGAACCGAAGTCCAGCCAGCTGCCCATAAACCCGCGTTTACGGTCAGGCGAGTATTCGGCTACGAAGATCGACGCCCCGGTATATTCGCCGCCCACCGAGAAGCCCTGCGCCATTTTACACAGCAGCAGCAGAATCGGCGCCCAGATACCAATGGTGGCATACGACGGAATAAGACCGATACAGAATGTACTTATCGACATAATAACGATGGTGATCGCTAAGATTTTTTGTCGACCGTATTTATCGCCGAGCATCCCGAAGAACAGGCCGCCGAGCGGACGAATCAAGAAGGGAACCGAGAAAGTACCGAGCGCGGCAATCATCTGCACGCTGGGATCGGCATCGGGGAAGAAGACTTTACCAAGGGCATAAGCCACAAAACCATACACACCGAAATCGAACCACTCCATCGCATTACCGAGCGAGGCCGCGGTGATGGCTTTTCGCAACTTACCATCATCGATGATGGTGACATCCCTAAGCGTAATCGGCTTTATTTTTTTCCTTTTAAGCATACTTTTCCTCTGTGCTATCGCCTTGAGCGCACGACTCCTCGCCAAATGACGAGGTCATTCGCGACGTACGTTGGGAGCGGCGAAGTGCTGTGCTCCACATTTCAAGCGTAGCAGGTTTGCCTGCACTGTCTTTCTGACAGAGTGTACAACCGAACCTGTTGACGCCTGCTCTGGCCTTAAATTAATAATTCACTTACCAAATAAGCAGTGACGAATTTACTTACATCCCTTTTTACCCTACCAGCGTTTAAATTTGGGATCAACTTCACGAAAAATTCGCCCAGCTTAATTACAGAGCCAAATAAAATGAATAAGTTCAATCTCTGTTTCGCCGCCGATGTTTATTTATGGACTTTATTAACGTCTGTTTTTCAGCATATTCTCCGTAAAGCCAAAATAATTACCCTGCGTTATTTCCTGGAAAAAATACCCGACAAAAGTGCGGGATTGCGCTATAATCAGCCGCACTTTCGGCTCACAGCCGCTGTTTAACGGACCAACGTCCTGTTTTTCCCAGTAATCACGAGGAACGCCATGCAACTTCCACACTGCCCAAAATGCCATTCTGAATACACATATGAAGATAACGGCATGTACATCTGCCCGGAATGCGCCCACGAGTGGAACAATGCCGAGCCGGCCGATGACGCCGACGCGCTGATCGTAAAAGACGCTAACGGCAACTTACTTGCCGATGGCGACAGCGTGACCGTGGTGAAAGATCTGAAGGTAAAAGGCAGCTCTTCCATGCTGAAAATCGGCACCAAAGTGAAGAATATCCGTCTGGTCGAAGGCGATCACAACATTGACTGCAAAATTGACGGTTTTGGCCCGATGAAGCTGAAATCTGAATTCGTCAAAAAGAACTAATTAAATTTTTTCACGCCAGCGCTATTATTTTTCCGGCGCTGGCGGCAACCTTGTCGGCGCGTCCGAATATCAGCGGCGGAACGTCGCCAAATTATATCGCTCATTTCGCCAAAATTATTCCCGGAACCTTCCAGCCAAACCGCGCGATCAATTCTCATTTCGTCTCTGCCTTCCCGCCACGCGGCGACGCATTTTCAGAAAAATTCACCCCGCTTTGCCGCCTGGCTTCTTTTGCCCGTCACCAACTACGCTTTATGGGTCATTGGTTATCTGAGGTCATGGTTATGTCCCTGAGTCCTTACATTGCTTTTAGCGGCAACTGCGCTGCCGCCATCGCCTTCTATCAGCAGGCGCTGGGGGCGCAGCTTATCCACCAAATCACCTACGGCGAAATGCCGCAGAGCGCCCAGGATGCCGACGATGGCTGCGCCTCCGGGCAGCATCTTGCCGCCGACTGCATCGCCCACGCCAGTCTGCAGGTCGCCGACAGTATTCTGATGCTGAGCGATAGCCCCAGTAGCGACATGGAACATTACGCGGGATTCGTCCTCGTGCTGGAGCCGAAAGATATTGCTGAAGGCAAACACTGGTTTGAGGCGCTGGCCGATGGCGGGCGCATCGAAATGGCGTGGCAGGAGACCTTCTGGGCCCACGGTTTCGGCAAAGTCGTCGATCGCTTCGGCGTGCCGTGGATGGTTAACGTCGTCAAACAACCCTAATCTTCTCTCCAGGGCGGCTTCTCCGCCCTGTCATCTCACCGGCATTAACTCTTCATCCTGCGGTCATCGTGACTTAACAGGAATGTAACAAAAACGCGTCAGTATCGGCCCACGCTCAACGGGGATCCCCAAGGTGCTTAGTGAGGCTCGATAACCATGTACTTATCCAGACATCCGACCAGTTACCCCACCCGGTATCAGGAAATTGCCGCCAGGCTTGAACAGGAGCTGCGCCATCACTATCGCTGCGGCGATTATTTGCCTGCGGAACAGCAGTTGGCGGCGCGCTTTGAAGTCAACCGCCACACCCTACGTCGCGCCATCGATCAACTGGTGGAACGCGGCTGGGTCCAGCGCCGCCAGGGCGTCGGCGTGCTGGTACTGATGCGCCCCATCGACTACCCGCTCAACGCCCAGGCACGCTTCAGCCAAAACCTGCTGGAACAAGGCAGCCACCCGACCAGCGAGAAACTGCTGTCGGTGCTGCGCCCGGCCAGCAGCCATGTAGCCGAAGCCTTTGGCATTGCCGAAGGCGAAACCGTCATTCATCTGCGCACCCTGCGCCGGGTCAACGGCGTGGCGTTGTGTTTGATTGACCACTACTTCGCCGACCTGCGCTTCTGGCCGGTGCTGCAAACCTTCACCCACGGTTCGCTACACGACCTGCTGCGCGACCAGCTCGCTATCGAACTGACCCGCGTACGCACCAAAATCAGCGCCCGCCGCGCGCAGGCGAAAGAGAGCAAGCTGCTGGAAATCCCCAATATGGCGCCACTGCTGTGCGTACGCACGCTCAATAGCCGCGAGGGCGAGACAGTCACGACGGAGTACTCCGTTAGCCTGACCCGCGCCGACATGATTGAATTCACCATGGAGCACTGAATGCACTTCGATACCGCCACCCGCCAGCGTTGGATGTCCGTGCTGGCCCACAGTGAACCGCAGGACCTTCTGGCGCGCATGCAATCGCTGCGGCTGGCGCCAGAGTATGAATTAATTCGCGCCCCGGAAACCGGGCTGGTACAGCTCCAGGCGCGTATGGGCGGCATCGGCGATCGTTTCTTTGCCGGTGACGCCACCCTGACCCGCGCCGCCGTACGCCTGGCCGATGGCACCCTCGGCTACAGCTGGATTTTAGGCCGCAATCGCCCACACGCCGAGCGCTGCGCGGCGATCGACGGCCTGCTGCAATCGCCTCACTATTTTCACACCTTAATGGAAACCCTCATTACCCCGCTGGAAGCACAACGCAGCGCGCGCCTCGATGCTCGTCGCGCCGAAGTCAACGCCAGCCGGGTCGACTTCTTTACTCTGGTTCGCGGAGATAACGCATGACATTACAAACCGCCTTTACCCTACCGGTGCAGGATGCCCAACACAGTTTCCGCCGCCTGCTGAAAGCAATGAGCGAGCCGGGAGTGATTGTCTCTCTGCAGCAGCTTCAGCACGGCTGGCAGCCATTGAATATCGCCTCCACCAGCTTGCTGCTGACCCTGGCCGATCACGACACCCCGGTATGGATGGCCGCCGCGCTGCATAACGATCTGGTCAGCCAAAATCTGCGCTTCCATACCGGCGCGACGCTGGTGGAACAGCCGCAGCAGGCGGTATTTGCCGTCGCCTGCGACACCATCAGCGCCGAACAGCTTAATGTCCTTTCCGCCGGTACCGTGGCGGCGCCGGAAACCGGCGTCACGCTGATTGTTCAACTAGCCAGCCTGAGCGGCGGACGCATGCTGCGCCTGACCGGCGCGGGCATTGCCGAGGAGCGAATGATCGCCCCACAGCTGCCGGACTGCATCATCGACGAATTAACCGAACGCCCGCACCCGTTCCCGCTGGGCATTGACCTGATCCTGACCTGCGGCGAGCGCCTGCTGGCTATCCCGCGTACCACCCACGTGGAGGTGTGCTAAATGTATGTTGCCGTCAAAGGCGGCGAGAAGGCGATTAGCGCCGCTCACGCCTTGCAAGAGCAGAAACGACGGGGCGATGGACGGCTTCCCGAACTGAGCGTTGACCAGATAAGCGAACAGCTCAGCCTGGCGGTGGACCGGGTGATGACCGAAGGCGGAATCGCCGACCGCGAACTGGCGGCGCTGGCGCTGAAGCAGGCCAGCGGCGATAACGTCGAAGCCATTTTCCTGCTGCGCGCCTACCGCACCACCCTGCCGCGGCTGGCGGTCAGCGAACCGGTTGATACCGCCGGTATGCGCCTCGAGCGCCGCATCTCCGCGGTGTACAAAGATATCCCAGGCGGCCAGCTGCTGGGCCCCACTTACGACTATACCCACCGCCTGCTCGATTTTACCCTGCTGGCCAACGGCGAACCGCCATCGGTGCAGAAAGCCGGTAGCGAAACGCCGCCGACGCCGCACGTCTTCAACCTGCTGGCGCAACAGGGGCTGGCCAAAGCGGAAGCGGACTGCGGCGCGCCGCCTGACGATATCACCCGCACCCCGCCGGTCTATCCCTGCTCGCGCTCCTCGCGGCTGCAGCAGCTGGTACGCGGCGATGAAGGCTATCTGCTGGCGCTGGCCTACTCGACCCAGCGCGGCTATGGCCGCAATCACCCGTTTGCCGGCGAGATCCGCAGCGGCTACGTGCAGGTGGAAATCGTGCCGGAAGAGCTGGGTTTTAGCGTCAATATTGGCGAGCTGCTGCTGACCGAATGCGAAATGGTCAACGGCTTTGTCGATCCAGAGAATGAGCCGCCGCACTTCACCCGCGGCTACGGCCTGACGTTTGGCATGAGCGAGCGTAAAGCGATGGCCATGGCGCTGGTCGACCGCGCCCTTCAGGCGCCGGAATACGGCGAAGAGATAAGCGGACCGGCCCAGGACGAAGAGTTCGTGCTGGCGCACGCCGATAACGTTGAAGCCGCCGGTTTCGTCTCGCATCTGAAACTGCCGCACTATGTCGATTTCCAGGCCGAACTGGCGCTGTTGAAACGCCTGCAACGGGAGAACGAACATGGCTAACCCACTGACTGGCTATAACTTTGCTTATCTTGATGAGCAAACCAAGCGCATGATCCGCCGGGCGATACTGAAAGCGGTGGCCATTCCCGGCTATCAGGTGCCCTTCGGCGGCCGCGAAATGCCGATGCCCTATGGTTGGGGTACCGGCGGGATCCAACTGACCGCCAGCGTTATCGGCGAGAACGACGTACTGAAGGTCATCGATCAGGGCGCCGATGACACCACCAACGCGGTGTCGATCCGCCAGTTCTTTAAACGCGTAACCGGCGTCGCCACCACCGAACGCACCGAAGACGCCACCCTGATCCAGACCCGCCACCGGATCCCGGAAACGCCGCTGGTGGAAGATCAGATCCTGATCTATCAGGTGCCGATCCCGGAGCCGCTGCGCTTTATCGAACCGCGTGAAACCGAAACCCGCACCATGCACGCGCTGGAAGAGTACGGCGTAATGCAGGTGAAGCTGTATGAGGATATCGCCCGCTTCGGCCACATCGCCACCACCTACGCCTATCCGGTGAAGGTGAACGGCCGCTACGTGATGGACCCTTCGCCGATCCCGAAATTCGATAACCCCAAAATGCACATGATGCCGGCGCTGCAGCTGTTCGGCGCCGGGCGCGAAAAGCGTATCTACGCGGTGCCGCCCTATACCGCAGTCGAAAGCCTCGATTTCGACGATCATCCGTTTAGCGTGCAGGAGTGGGATGAACCCTGCGCCATTTGCGGTTCGCGTCACAGCTATCTTGACGAAGTGGTGCTGGATGACAGCGGCCAGCGGATGTTTGTCTGCTCCGATACCGATTATTGCCGCCAACAGAGCGAGGCGCAGAAAAAATGAGCCAGCCGTTACTTGCAGTCAATCACCTGACCCATCTCTATGCGCCGGGCAAAGGTTTTAGCGATGTCTCTTTCGAGCTGTGGCCGGGCGAAGTGCTCGGTATCGTCGGCGAATCCGGCTCCGGTAAAACCACGCTGCTGAAAGCGATTTCCGCTCGTCTGGCGCCGCAACAGGGTGAAGTGCGGTATCAACAGCGCTCGCTGTACGCCATGAGCGAAGCCGAACGCCGCCGCCTGCTACGCACCGAATGGGGCGTTGTGCATCAGCACCCGATGGACGGCCTGCGTCGCCAGGTCTCGGCGGGCGGCAACATCGGCGAACGGCTGATGGCGACCGGCGCCCGCCACTACGGCGACATTCGCGCCACCGCCGAACGCTGGCTGCAGGAGGTGGAGATCCCGCCTTCCCGCATCGACGACCTGCCGACCACCTTTTCCGGCGGTATGCAGCAGCGCTTGCAAATCGCCCGCAATCTCGTGACGCAGCCGAAACTGGTGTTTATGGATGAACCCACCGGCGGGCTGGACGTCTCGGTACAGGCGCGCCTGCTCGATCTCCTGCGCGGGCTGGTGGTGGAGCTGGGTCTGGCGGTGGTGATCGTCACCCACGATCTCGGCGTCGCTCGCCTGCTGGCGAACCGTCTGCTGGTGATGAAACAAGGACAGGTGGTGGAAAGTGGCTTAACCGACCGGGTGCTCGACGATCCGCACCATCCTTACACCCAGCTGCTGGTGTCGTCGGTGTTGCAGAATTGATGCTGTTTTGCCGGATGGCGGCTGCGCCTTATCCGGCCTACAGGTGCGTTATTCGTAGGCCGGGTAAGCGAAGCGCCACCCGGCACTCCAACCCCGAGAGGGCTAAAATGATCCGCGTTGAAAACATCCATAAAACCTTTGTTCTGCACCAACAGCACGGCGTACGTCTGCCGGTGCTCGCCGACGCTTCGCTCTCCGTTAACGCCGGGGAGTGCGTGGTGCTGCACGGCCATTCCGGCAGCGGCAAATCGACGCTGCTGCGCTCGCTGTACGCTAACTATCTGCCGGACAGCGGTCATATTCATATCCGCCACGGCGACGAATGGGTGGATCTGGTGACCGCCACGCCGCGCAAGGTGCTGGAAGTGCGTAAAACCACCATCGGTTGGGTCAGCCAGTTTCTGCGGGTGATCCCGCGGATATCCGCGCTGGAAGTCGTCATGCAGCCGCTGCTTGAGCTCGGGACGCCGCGCGAAGAGAGCGCCGCTAAAGCCGCCCGTCTGCTGAGCCATCTCAACGTGCCGGAGCGTTTGTGGCATCTGGCGCCATCCACCTTTTCCGGCGGCGAACAGCAGCGGGTCAACATCGCCCGCGGTTTTGCGGTCGACTATCCGATTTTACTCCTTGATGAACCCACCGCCTCGCTGGATGCCAACAACAGCGCCGCGGTGGTGGAGCTGATCCAGCAGGCTAAAGCCCGCGGCGCGGCCATCGTCGGTATTTTCCATGATGAAACGGTACGCGGCCAGGTCGCCGACCGCCTGCACCCAATGGGTATCACAGTATGATAATCAATAACGTAAAGCTGGTACTGGAAGACGAAACCATCGACGGTTCGCTGGAAGTGCAGGAGGGGCGGATTTACGCCTTTGCCGAAAGCCAGAGCCGGCTGCCCGGCGCCCTCGATGGCGAAGGCGGCTGGCTGCTGCCGGGGCTTATCGAACTCCATACTGATAACCTGGATAAATTCTTCACCCCGCGGCCAAAGGTTGACTGGCCTGCACACTCGGCGATGAGCAGCCACGATGCTTTAATGGTCGCCAGCGGCATCACCACCGTACTCGACGCCGTGGCGATTGGCGACGTGCGCGACGGCGGCGACCGCCTTGAGAATCTGGAAAAGATGATCAACGCGGTGGAAGAGACGCAAAAACGCGGGCTTAACCGCGCCGAGCACCGCCTGCATCTGCGCTGTGAACTGCCGCACCACACCACTCTGCCGCTGTTTGAAAAGCTGGTCGACCGCGAGCCGGTCACTCTGGTGTCGCTGATGGACCATTCGCCGGGTCAACGCCAGTTCGCCAACCGCGAAAAATATCGCGAATATTATCAGGGCAAATATCAGCTCAGCGGCGTGCAGATGGAACGCTTCGAAGAGGAGCAAATGGCGCTGGCGGCGGCCTGGTCGCAGCCTAATCGCCAGGCTATCGCCGCGATGTGCCGGGAACGCCAAATCGCTCTCGCCAGCCACGACGACGCCACTCATGAACATGTCGCCGAATCCCACCAGCTTGGCAGCGTGATCGCCGAATTTCCTACCACGTTGGCCGCCGCGCAGGCTTCGCGCCAGCATGGAATGAATGTGTTGATGGGGGCGCCGAATATCGTGCGCGGCGGCTCGCATTCCGGCAATGTCGCCGCGCATCAACTAGCCGCCAGCGGCCTGTTAGATATTCTCTCTTCCGACTACTACCCCGCCAGCCTGCTTGATGCCGCTTTCCGTATCGCCGATAGCGACGACAACGCTTTCACGCTGGCGCAGGCTATCCGTCTGGTCAGCAAACATCCGGCGCAGGCGCTGGGTCTGCATGACCGCGGCGTCATCGCCGAAGGCAAACGCGCCGATCTGGTACTGGCGCACCGCCGCGGCGAGCACGTCCATATCGATCACGTCTGGCGTCAGGGAAAGAGGGTCTTTTAATGCCTGGAAAACTGATTTGGCTGGTCGGCCCTTCCGGGTCGGGAAAAGATAGTCTGCTGGCCGCGCTGCGCCAGCGTGAGCATCCGCAACTGCTGGTCGCGCATCGCTACATCACCCGCCCGCACCAGGCGGGCTGCGAGAACCATATTGCGCTGAGCGAGCATGAGTTTTTCACCCGCGCCGAGCGTAATCTTTTCGCCCTCAGCTGGCATGCCAACAATAATTACTATGGCGTCGGCGTGGAGATCGACCTCTGGCTGCATGCCGGTTTTGATGTCGTCGCCAACGGCTCGCGCGCGCATCTGGCGCAGGCGCGAGAACGTTACGATGACGTACTGGTACCGATTTGTCTCGAAGTCTCACCACAGGTGTTGCGCCAGCGGCTTGAACAGCGCGGCCGGGAAAATGCCGTGGAAATCGACCAGCGACTGCAACGCGCCGCGCGTTATAAACCGGCCGATTGCCTGACGTTGAATAACGACGGCAGCCTTGGGCAATCGGTAGAGCGTTTCTTCCAGCTGTTGCGCCAGCACGCCGGGCGTGAAGAGAATCAGCATGCCTGAGGATAAGGTAATACGATGAGCCTGAGGATCCGCCTGACCGGCACCGGCGGCGCCCAGCAGGTGCCGGTCTTCGGCTGCGACTGCGCCGCCTGCCAGCGCGCCCGCGCCGATGCGCGCTATCGCCGCCGCCCCTGCAGCGCGGTGGTGCGCTTTAACCATGCGGTCACGCTGCTCGACGCCGGGCTGGCAGATTTGGCGGAACGCCAGCCCGCGGGTAGCTTCCAGCAGATTTTATTGACGCATTACCATATGGACCACGTACAGGGGCTGTTCCCCCTGCGCTGGGGCGTGGGCGATCCGATTGTGGTGTACGGACCGCCTGATGATGTGGGCTGCGACGATCTGTTTAAGCATCCCGGCATCCTCGATTTTAGCCACACCGTTACCCCCTTCACGGTATTTGAACTACAGGGGCTACAGGTCACGCCGCTGCCGTTAATCCACTCAAAGCTGACCTACGGCTATCTGCTGGAGTCGGCGCACAGCCGGGTGGCCTGGCTTGCGGATACCGCCGGGCTGCCGGAGAAGACGCTGAAGTTTTTACTTAATAATCAGCCGCAGGTGATTGTCATCGATTGCAGCTACGAGCCCAGAGCACAGGCGCCGCGCAACCACAGCGACCTGAATACCGTGCGCGCGCTGAACCAGGTACTTGGCTGCCCGCGGGTGATCCTCACTCATATCAGCCATCAGTTCGACCAGTGGATGATGGATAACCCGCTGCCGAAAGGTTTCGAGGCGGGATACGACGGCATGGAGATCGTGCTCGATTAGCCGGCAGCGTGACCGGGAAAATCAATAATCGTTGTCGAGGCGGCGCTGATCGCTTTCCAGCTGGCGGCGATCGCTATCGAGCTGGCGCTGGCGCTCATCCAGCTGGCGACGGCGGTCGTCAAGCTGCCGCTGGCGATCGTTATATTGCTGCTGATTATCCCTACGCTGCTGGCGGCTGCCCTGATAGCTGCCGTCATCGTAGCGTCCGTCGTCATAGCGCCCGTCATCGTCGTCGGAACGGCTGCTGCCCGGATTGTAGGCATCGTTGATGGCTTGCTGAATATTGCCAATAGCGTCATCAATAATATCGGCGTGGGCCAATTGGCTGCTCAGCGCCAGCGTGCAAAAAAACAGAGCGGTTGCGTAACGTTTCATCGGGGCCGGTCTCATCAGAGTACTGGCGATACCTTAATCAACCCTATTTGCCGCGTGTAGCGGATGAATCTCAAATCCGCGCCATCGCCGCACGCAACGCCTGCGCCAGCTGCGTACGGGTAAAAGGCTTGCGCAGCCGTTCCACCTCCGGCAACGCCGGGTTATGCGCCGGGCGCAAATCCTGGCCGCTAATCAATAGCAGCGCCACCGCCGGGAAACGGCGTTGCGCTTCGTGAATGACCTCGGCGCCGCTCAGCCCGCCGGGGAGCATTAAATCGCTAATCAACAACGCGATATCCCCGGAGGCCGCCAGCATCTCCAGCGCCTGCTCGCCGCTTTGCGCCTCCAGCGTCAGCCAGCCCAATTGATGCAGCTGCTCGCATAACGTCTGGCGCACATCGGCTTCATCCTCCAGCACCAGCGCTAGCCGCTCGCCGGTCGCCATCGGTTCGCTATCCAACGGCGGTCGCTCCTCCTCCACCGCTGACGTGGCTCGCGGTAGCTGTAAACGTACGGTGGTGCCCTGCCCCGGCGCGCTTTCAATCGCTACGCGCCCGCCCGACTGGCGCACAAAACCGTACACCATCGACAGCCCTAGCCCGCTGCCGCTACCGGTCTGTTTGGTAGTAAAAAAGGGCTCGAAGACCTGCGCTTTAATTTCCTGCGACATGCCGCTGCCGTGGTCAATCACCTCCAGCGCCACCATATCCTGACGTCGTCCATCGCTACGGGTGACCCGCTGGTTCCAGGTGCGTAGCGCGATAATGCCTGACCGCCCCTCCATGGCGTCGCGGGCGTTCATCACCAGGTTGATGATCGCGTTTTCCAGTTGTCCGACATCGATCCATGCCGGCCAGGCGGGAGACTGCGCTTCAATTTCGAGACGCAAAGAGGCAGGCAGCGAATGGCGCATCAGCTCGCAGACGTTCTCCAGTAACGGTTGCATCGCCACCGCCTGCGGGTTCAGCGCCTGTTTACGCGAAAAGGCCAGCAGACGCTGGGTAAGTAAGGCGCCGCGTTCGGCAGCCTTCAGCGCCCGCGATATCCGCGGCGCATCGCGCTCATCCGGCTGTACCAGTTCGAGGCTGCCGATAATAACCGCCAGCAGGTTGTTAAAATCGTGCGCCAGGCCACCGGTAAGCTGGCCGACGGCTTTCATTTTTTGGCTATGCAGCAGCGCCTCCTCCAGCCCCTGTCGCTCAAGGCGGTCAATCTCCATCTGGGTGGTTTTCTCCCGCAGCAGACGGGTGGTGTGCTCAAGGGAAGCGGTATTGCGGGCGAAAACGTTAAAGGCGCGCGCCAGTTCGCCAAGCTCATCGCGCCGCTGCAGAGCCGGCACCGTCACATTCTGCTCGCCGTGCGCCAGCCGCGACATCGCGCCGGATATCGCGTTCAGATTAAGGCCGAGATTACGATAGATATACCAGCCGGCGCAGCCGGTAATCGCCAGCGCCAGCAGCGCCGCCAGCAGGATAAACGTGCTAATGGAACGCAACTGCCGATGGCTTTGCGCCGCTCGCGCCTCAGATGCCTGGGCGACTCTGGCAACATACTGATTAATATCGTCATTAAGCAGCGCAACCAGCGCTTTGATATGAAACATATACCAGCCGATCGCCAGATCGCTCTCTTCAAGCTGCGCCGATAGCGGCGCCAGCCGCGCCAGCTCGGCGTTGAAATCCGGCAGGATAAACGCCCGCTCAGAATCGCTATCATTACGCGGTAAAAAGCGTCTGATTTCATCGAGCTGCAGAACGATCGAGCGCGGCGTGGCGGTGTGTATCGCGGCAACGATCAGCCGGTCCATTTCGTTTAAGCGCTGAGGATCGATCGCCGGTTTACCCTCGCGATCGTTGAGATCCTGCAAATGGCGCAAATAGCTCTGGTTTTGATACAGCGCGCTCAGCAGTTCATTGCGCTGCAGGTGGCGGCGCTGCCCGCGCTCCAGCATGCCGGCGACGCTCTGCTGCAGCTCGTTGCTGCGGCGGATAATGCTCGCCACCAGCGTCTGTTCCTGCCGCGCCAGCGGCGCCGAAGCCAGTTGGCTCAGCGAATGCTTCAGCGCCTGTTGGGTTTCCAGCAGACGTTCCGCTTCGCTTTTATACTCCAGCGCGCCTACTACCTGCGACAGTCGCACCGCCGCGGTAGCGACGTTCGCGGTATCGCGCGCCAGATTCATACTGCCGCTCATGTCGCTAAGCGTTTGCTGCTGTACCTGCTCCTGCAACTGGCTGGCATGGCGAAAACCAAATATCGCCACCCCGGCGACCATTAACGTCACCGCCACCATCAACAAGTTAAATGACAGCAGGCGACCGCGGGCGCTAACGAAAAAATGCGGGTGATGGGAAGACATAGCGGCTCCGGTCTGGCGTTTTCTCCCATCATTCCCGGACTGTCGCCGAAGGTGAAGAAAATTTCACTGCGTAATTGTGATCTGCATTAACTATTCAAAAATATGACAATTATGAATGGCCGATGACATCACCCATTTACGTTGCGGTGATGAAGTGCCGATATCGACAACGCAGCCAGGAGAGCAGGCATGCAGGGAACACCGGTGCTATCCATGCGCAACATCGCCAAAGTTTTCGGCAAGTTTTATGCGCTGAAAGGGGTGGATCTGACGGTCTGGCCCGGCGAGATCCACGCGCTGATGGGCGAAAACGGTGCGGGAAAAAGTACGTTGATGAAGATCCTCGCCGGCGCCTATACCGCCTCCAGCGGCGAGATCCTGATCGACGGACAACCGCAGACGATCAGAGGCCCGAAAGATGCGCTGGCGGCGGGGATCACCTTGATCTATCAGGAGATGCAGCTGGCGCCGAACCTCACCGTCGCGGAAAACATTTTCCTCGGCAGCGAGCTTTCCCGCGGCGGTCTGGTACAACGCAAAGAGATGGAGTCCCAGGCGCAGGCGGTTATCGACCGGCTCGGCGCGCAGTTCAAAGCCAGCGACCGGGTGATGAAGCTGACTATCGCTGAACAGCAGCAGGTGGAAATCGCCCGCGCGCTGCATCGCAATAGCCGCATTCTGGTGATGGATGAACCTACCGCCGCCCTCTCCTCGCGAGAAACGCAGCGCCTGTTTGAGCTGATTTTGCGCCTGCGCGATGAAGGGATGGCAATCATCTATATCAGCCACCGCATGGCCGAAGTGTATGAACTCTCCGACCGGGTCAGCGTGCTGCGCGATGGCCAGTATGTCGGCAGCCTCACCCGCGACCACCTTAGCGCCCCCGAATTAGTGCGCATGATGGTTGGCCGTCCGCTTAGCGATCTGTTCAATAAAGAGCGCGATATCCCTCGCGGCCAGCCGCGCCTGCGGGTGCAGGATCTCAGCGACGGCGGCAAAGTGCATCCCAGCAGCCTGGTGGTGCACGCCGGGGAAATCGTTGGCCTCGCCGGGCTGGTCGGCGCCGGACGTTCCGAACTGGCGCAGCTGATTTTCGGCGTCCGCAAAGCCACCGCCGGGGTGATTGAAATCGACGGCGAACCGGTGGTTATTCACTCGCCGCGCGAAGCTATCGACCTCGGGATCGGCTTTCTGACCGAAAACCGTAAGGAACAGGGGCTGTTTCTCGAACTGGCGGCGCAGGAGAACATCACCATGGCGACGCTTGAGCGCGACGCCAATTGGGGAATGCTAGACCGTAAGAAAGCGCAAACTATCTCCGATGACGCCATCCAGTTGCTGAACATCCGCGTCCCGCATGCTCAGGTGCGCGCCGGCGGGCTTTCCGGCGGCAATCAGCAAAAGCTGCTGATTTCACGCTGGGTGGCGATCGGCCCGCGCATTCTCATCCTGGATGAACCGACCCGCGGCGTTGACGTCGGCGCCAAAAGCGAGATTTACCGCATCATGAATCAGATGGCCCGCCAGGGCGTCGCCATTTTAATGATCTCCAGCGAATTGCCGGAAATCGTAGGCATGAGCGACCGGGTATACGTGATGCGTGAAGGCGCTATCGCCGGCGAGTTGCAGGTTGGCGAGATTAGTCAGGAAAGCATTATGACGCTGGCGACCGGCGTGAACGATTCTCACCTTAAGGCAGGACAAGCATGAGCATACCGAAAGAGACCTCCGCGCCGGCGGCGAAATCCGCCTCGGCAAAAAAAATGCTGATGGGCGACCTGATGCAAACCGTCGGCATCCTGCCGATTTTAATCCTAATCGTCGCGGTGTTCGGCTTCGTCGCGCCGAACTTCTTTACCGAAAGCAACCTGCTGAATATTACCCGCCAGTCCTCTATCAACATCGTGCTGGCGGCGGGGATGACCTTTATTATTCTTACCGGCGGTATCGATCTGTCGGTGGGGTCAATTCTCGGCACCACCGCGGTTGCGGCGATGGTGGTATCGCTCATCCCGCAATTCGCGATGCTGTCGATTCCGGCGGCCCTGATGCTTGGTCTGCTGCTTGGGCTGTTCAACGGCGCGCTGGTGGCCTTCGCCGGGCTACCGCCGTTTATTGTCACCCTTGGCACTTACACCGCGCTGCGCGGCGCCGCCTATCTGCTGGCCGACGGCACCACGGTGATTAACTCCGATATTAGCTTTGAGTGGATCGGCAATAACTATCTCGGCCCGGTGCCGTGGCTGGTGGTGATTGCGCTGGCGGTCGTGGCGGTATGCTGGTTTATCCTGCGCCGCACCACCCTCGGTATTCATATCTACGCCGTCGGCGGCAATATGCAGGCGGCGCGGCTGACGGGAATTAAAGTCTGGCTGGTGCTGCTGTTCGTCTATGGCATGAGCGGGCTGCTTTCCGGGCTCGGCGGGGTGATGAGCGCCTCGCGGTTGTACAGCGCCAACGGCAACCTCGGCGTCGGCTATGAGCTGGACGCCATTGCCGCGGTGATCCTCGGCGGCACCAGTTTCGTCGGCGGTATCGGCACCATCACCGGTACGCTGGTAGGAGCGCTGATTATCGCCACTCTTAACAATGGTATGACGCTGATGGGCGTCTCCTACTTCTGGCAATTGGTGATCAAAGGGGCGGTGATCATCATAGCGGTGCTAATCGACAAATACCGTACCCGACACCATCAAAGTGCATAACAACATCTTACCTGCGAGGAAAAGCGAATGCGTTTAAAACCGATAGTGACCGCGCTGTGTGCCGGCGCGCTGCTGGCCGCCTCCCCTTTTGCGTCGGCCAAAGATCTACAAGCGATAGGCGTGACGGTGGGCGACCTCGCCAACCCGTTTTTCGTGCAAATCACCAAGGGGGCCGAGCTGGAAGCGCGCAAGCTGGCGGGGGACAAAGTGAAGGTCACGCTGGTGTCCAGCGGCTACGACCTGGGACAGCAGGTAGCGCAGATCGATAATTTTATCGCCGCCAAAGTCGATATGATCATCCTCAACGCCGCTGATTCAAAAGGTATCGGCCCGGCGGTGAAGCGGGCGAAAGAGGCCGGGATCGTGGTGGTGGCGGTTGACGTCGCCGCCGAAGGCGCCGATGCCACCATCACCTCCGATAACACCCAGGCGGGCGCGATGGCCTGTAAATATATTAGCGATCGCCTGAACAACAAAGGCAACGTGGTGATTATTAACGGACCGCCGGTTTCCGCGGTGCAGAACCGCGTCGAAGGCTGCGAAACCGAATTCAAAAAACATCCGGATATCAAAATCCTCTCCGCCAACCAGAACGCTAAAGGCAGCCGCGAAGGCGGGCTGGAAGTGATGACGTCGCTGCTGGCGGCGAATCCGAAGATTGACGGCGTGTTCGCGATTAACGATCCAACGGCGATTGGCGCCGATCTGGCGGCGAAACAGGCGCAACGTAATGAGTTCTTTATCGTGGGCGTCGACGGCAGCCCGGACGGCGAAGAGGCGCTGAAGCGTAAGAATTCGCTGTTCGTCGCCACGCCGGCGCAGGACCCGCAGGTCATGGCGGCGAAGGCGGTGGAAATCGGTTATGACATTCTGCAGGGCAAGCCCGCGCCAGCCGCGCCGGTGCTGATCCCGGTGAAGATGATCGATAAAAATAACGTCAGCAGCTACAAGGGCTGGACGGTGAAATAACGCAGCAAAGCGGCTGACGGGCCTCTTTTCGCCCTACGCCGCTTTGTCGTTATGGATAACGTCAGCGGCGAAAACGTAGCCCAGCCCGCGCAGGGTTTTAATCAACGTGGGCTGATGCGGATTGACCTCAACTTTACGCCGCAGGCGCATGATCAGCACATCGATCGTGCGGTCGAATACTTCCATGCTCTCATTATGGGTCAGCGCCAGCAGCTGTTCACGGTTCAGAACCCGGCGGGCGTTTTGCGCCAGCGCCAGCAACAATCCATATTCCCCCTGGGTTAACGCCACGCTCTGCTGCTGGGGATTAAACAGCTCACAGCGGCGGGTATCCAGTCGCCAGCCGTTAAACAACAGCCCATGCTCCCCGCCCGGCACGAGGCTTTCCGCGCCGATCGCCCCGCTGCGCCGCAGCACCGCCTTTACGCGCGCCACCACTACCCGGGCATTAAACGGTTTGGCGATGTAATCGTCGGCGCCCATTTCCAGCCCGACCACCACATCCGATTCGCTTCCCAGGCCGGAAAGCATTATCACCGGTAGCTCAGGCCGCGTGCGCTGCAGCTGTTGTAACACCAGCAAACCATTGGTATCCGGCAGGATCATATCCAGCAGCACCAGCGCGATATCTGCGCGCCGGGCGACCGTCGCCAGCGCTTCGCCGCCGTTCTGGCAGGCCACCACCTCGAACGCGTGGGCGCCGAGCACGTCGCCCAGCAGCTCGCAGATCGCGGTGTCATCATCAATCACTAAAATGACCGGTTTCATGGTTTACCTCTGCCTGGCGGGAATAGTGTCAGTCTGGTCGATTGTGCAAGCGGGCGACGACAAATCCATTTTTCGCTGCCGTTTTTATAATCGGCGTCACATCTCCGGGCTTTTCGTCACGTCAAAACTGACGATGACCTGTTTTTCGTCAGCATTTCGCCCAAAAAAGCCGCGTACTATCCGTTAATACCCACAATGAAAACATGGCATAGAAGATGCATAGTGACGGTCGATTGCGCGTCAGCGCTAATTGATTAACTGGAGCAAAACCGATGAAAAAAGTCGTCACGGTTTGCCCGTATTGCGCATCAGGTTGCAAAATCAACCTGGTGGTCGATAACGGCAAAATCGTCCGGGCTGAGGCGGCGCAGGGGAAAACCAATCAGGGAACCCTGTGTCTGAAAGGCTATTATGGCTGGGACTTCATTAACGATACCCAGATCCTGACCCCGCGTCTCAAAACCCCCATGATCCGTCGCCAGCGTGGCGGCAAACTGGAAGCCGTCTCCTGGGACGAGGCGCTCGATTACGTCGCCACCCGCCTTGGCGCCATTAAAGAAAAATATGGCCCGGACGCGATC